>CAYZJR010000148.1:0-14746 GCA_964478655.1 uncultured Candidatus Obscuribacterales bacterium | reverse complement strand
GCAACAAGCAATGATGTCACAACATACGGCAACGCTTTTCGGAGAGGCATTGGGTTTCTCGCAATAATGGAGATCAGAGTTTATCAGTATTTGTCACGATAGTTTGAGCGATAATTAGAGTGTATAGTCAAGATTAGGTTGTAATCTACGGAAACTCCTGATGCAAATTCAATCCGTTTCATTCCAGTTGATTGCTCTCTTCGCATCGATTGTTTTGCTTAGTGATTGTCGCCATTCCAGTCAGGACGTGTATTTGAATCATGTCCTGAACATTATCCAAACTAAAGCTCTAAGGCGAAACAATGTGAATTGGGGCTCGGTGCGTTTGAAATGCACTGAAATGGCCCAACACGCTAGAAGCACTCAAGACACCTATCCTGCAATTAACTATGCGCTTTCCCAGCTCAGAGATAATCACAGTTTTCTCGAACCAAAGGTGCAGAAATCTGACAAACAGACGGAAGAAACTTTTTCGGAGCCTGAGAGAGTGAGTTCGAAAAATGTATTAACCATCGGTAAAAAGAAGTTTGGATTCATAGTAGTTGGAGAGTTCGTAGGTGACGGAGAAGAAGCGACTAAGTATGCGGCAACAATTCAACAGCAGATTGCAGATGCTTTAGGGCAAAAGGTCTCTGGCTGGATTGTTGATCTGAGAGGAAACGTTGGCGGCAACATGTGGCCGATGCTCGTTGGTATTGGACCCGTACTTGGTGCTGGAAAACTGGGTTACTTTGTGTACCCGGACATGTCGGTCCCATGGTTTTATGAACGTGGGCAGGCAGGACAGAACTCCAAATCAGGACGAACCGTGAACTTTCAACTTTCCAATTCGATTAGTGACTGTGCGGAAAGTGCGCCGGTTGCCGTTCTCATTGATAGTCGAACCGTCAGCTCTGGAGAAGCGGTAACAATCTCTTTCAAGGGAAGGAAGAATACAAGATTGTTTGGACAACATTCTGGAGGACTGTCGACTGCAAACCAGACCATTCCATTGCCAGACGGAGCAACCCTCTACCTGACTACATGCACAGAAGCTGACCGTAACCATGTTGTCTACGATTCAGGGGTAGCACCGGATGAGGTAGTGGAACAAGGTGATGTTCGGCTGGGTGATACGAAAGATCCGTGTGTTCGAGCAGCTATTGGATGGCTCGAGAAATTTGACGTCAATGCTGCAATCGAAAAACACAAAAAGGTAGCGCTATAATCAATGCCCCTTCGATGGTGAGTAGTGATGAGTTCGATTGAAAAGGAAATTCTGCAACTTGAAGAACATCTGTGCGAAGCGGAGTTGGGACCAGACCCAGAGTTTTTTCAAACACATCTTGACGACGATATGGTGTTGATGGCCGACGGAAAGTTGTGCTCACCTAAACCTATGATTGTCGAAAATCACAAGCCTGGAAAAGGACAGAAATTCGATAAAGTTGAGATGAGCGAAATGAAGATCCGCGACCAAGGCGGCGCCGCCATTGTTACATGCAAAGGCGAGTATGAAGGTCCAGCTGGAAAATTTGGTATGGAATTCATGCGCGTGTGGGTGAAGAAACCGGAGGGTTGGAAAGTTGTAGCAGGCGCGATGAACATGTTGCACAATACCACCGGAAAAACATAACCGCCATCAACTGAGCTCTAGCACGCTGAAAACTTTTGATATTGACCGGAAAAGCCTCACGCAGCGCCGATATTCTGCGTCTGGCTGTCCAGAAGTTGGATGCTCCGTATAGAAACGTTCAAGCACCAACCCGATGCGTGCTTTTTCTATAGGAGCTAGCCAGTGAGTCCACAGCTAGATTGGGCGCAACAGCCCAGACCAGTAGATGCTCGAGGCGATAAATCAGCGCCTCGAAGCGGTGACGGCAATTTGAATCTCCTGTCCCTGACTGGTGATAAAGCGGCAAGTCCGAAGTCACCTGACGCTAAGCCCGCGAAGGATGTTCAGGAAGCCGAGAAGGAACTCAGTGAATCAATAACTCGATTGCAAACGGATCTCGTAGAGCCTGGTTCTGTCGATCTGGCCAAAGGCTTTGCGCAAAACGCCGTGCGCGGCGACATAAAGGCGATGCAAAAGCTATTAAAGGAGAATCTGGGCAAGGATGCACTCGATGATGCGCTCGATATAGCAAAGGATGCACTTGCAGAAACTGGTGTTCACTTGGATTGGAGTGATGACAAACTGCATTTGATGTTGTCGCGATATCCGTCTGCGTTCGTTAAAGGACCTGAGGGAGTCGCATTGCACATTCCGGCTCAGGGTAATGCCGAAACATTCAAGATTGAAAGACGCGCACCAAAGCCGATGGCACTGGTGCCGGAAGAGCCGTACGATTACAAGCCATCGACAAGTACTCCTGATGCAGTAGCAGCCGATCTCGGCAAGACCGCAGCGAATGCGCTCGCGGAACAACGAAAAGGTATCAAGGAAGCAATTGAGTCTGTGAAACTGTATGGAGCAATCGAACACGCTGGTGGATTCAATAAGAAACCAGAAGGGGTAGATCAAATCACTCCTCTTGCAACTGCGCTTCTTGAAAAACGGTTTTCTCCCTTGCTGCGCGCTGTGCGAGCAGCAGAAACGGAGGGTGCGAAAATCGCTTTAGCAGAACAGTTAAACAATAGGCTCGAAGTTGTCGGACTTCATGCAAGCTATGACGAGAAAGAAGGATTCTGCGTTTTCACATATTCGAGCGGACTTACTGATGGATACTCGATTCATTTCCCGACCAAAAAGGGGGGGAACATCGAAGCGTATGAGCTACGCGGTCCGAAGCATGAAGACCCATCGAAGAATAGACCTGCAGTGTGGCGAATCGTTGAAGAAGGGAAGGACGTTGAGGCAGTTCCACTCAGCGAAGCGATGAGAGGGTTCAATCGTAGGATTCTCGAAACGCAACGTTCGCGAAACTACTAAGTACTAACGCACGACTACTTCTGTGCATGCCCGAAACCTGATTCCAGATCGTAGTTGAATTCACCACCGCGTTCCATATTTCGAATCATGTTGTCCATGCTTGCAGTGCCCATGCCGTCTTGGAACACATCTTCTTGTTTGGCGACTTTCCGATAAGATGACTGCATTGCAAAATCTGACGGCTTGAATTTGACTTGCTCTGCCTTCTCGGTTGAAAGCTCAAGTTTCTGCTTTCCAATCAGAGTCTTGTACATAAACTCCATTGGAATGCCCTTCAGCTCTGGCAAACCATAGATTCGCTCAAGAATAATTCCAGCTCGATCGCCACTCGATATTTTGTGGGAGAGTTTGAGATGTGCAGAAATAGCAGCGCGCTTGTTCTGTCGTTTTTCTTCCACTTCGCGGATTTGAAATCGTTCCGATTCCGGTGTAGTGACGTATGCAACGCAGTCTTGACCAGCTGACGAGACCTTTTCGGTTGTTGGCTTCATCTTCAATGATGTAAACACTGGTTCTCCAAAAAGAACCATCGCTCGCGTGCCTAATCGTTGAAACTTGTCGAATTTCTGAACGTGATAAACCTTGGTAATGTCGTTTGTTATGTAGACATCCCAATTCGGTGCCTTAGCCAGATAAGTAATGCCACTTTTCTTATTTGAAATGCGAAACGCATTTGGCGAGATAAGAACAGTGTGAATGCCGAAGGTTCGGCTCTTTTGAATTACCTTCCAGTCCGCGCTCTTTGGTGTTGCGCAGATCGCCTCAGTTGCAAACGCGCAAGTCGAGAACCATGCAACTAAACTTGCATAGATCGCGGTTATAGATCGCCGATTTGCAACTTGTGCCATCACTTCTTCCCGGCATTTCTCTTCGCTTCTTCCAATTGTTTCCGTTGCTCTTCAAATGCATGTCGATTTCTGTCTAGTTCTATTCGCTGTAACTGTAACTTTCGATCTTCTTCTTCCAGTTCCAATCTCTGTTTGTCTAGTGGAAGCTTTTGCTCATCGATTTTTCGAAACTCTTCATGCAACTTGTGGGATTGTTCTTCCAGTTTCAGCCTTTGTTCCTGTAGACCTAATCTTTGCTGATCCAGTTTATGTCTTGGCTCATCCAGCTTGAGTCGCTTCTCCTCGACCACGCGGCGTTTCTCTTCGAGTTCGTGGCGAGATGCATCCAATTTTTTCCTTGCGATTTCCAGCTGCGCAAGTTGTTCTTCTGGGCTTGCGTTCGCTGCTGGTGCTTCTTGCTTCACGGGTTCTTGTTTCTCGCTTTCTGGTGCACAGAATGCTGACTGTACGCCAATGTGGGTGAGACCGAACAGCGAGGAGCAACACGTGGATATGATCGCTAACAGTTTCCATTTCTGCATTGGAAATTCTCCACTTGGGGTTTCCGACGAGACAGTTTAAATATTTTCGGACGAGAATAGCTGAGTTACTCTAATCGCGCCTGCGGTATCATATGCGACACCAATGCCGACGCTTCGATAGCCGGTATTGAGGATGTTCGCTCTGTGACCAGGCGAATTCATCAAGTTGATTTCTGCTTGTTGAATCATCGCTTTAGGGTTGCCGCGGTCTGATACCAAGGCGATGTTCTCTGCTACGGGTACCATGATTCCGTGAGTCCTGGCGCGCCCAGATGGATCTAAGCCATCTGGATTTACGTGCTGGAAAAAGTTCCGTTTACACATGTCTTCCGAATGTTGTCGGGCAACACCGGAAAGTTGACTGCTAAAAGTCAGGGGAGGCAAGTTATTTTGCGAGCGATCTTGGTTGAGATAGCTGAACATGGATTGTTCTAGCTGCGAAACGGGCGGTTGAACCGCAGTGAGTCTAAATGCTTTTTCCGCCTCTCCTGCCGGTGCGATTAGCTGTGTATCGGCTGGGTTGATCGGTTTTTCCGGAACAAACTGCTTGAGATACATGCCATTGCGCATCTGCTGATGAAGCGGTGTCAAAATTGCAATGATTTTGGCGCGAATGTCTGCCTCGGCTGCGCCGGTTTCGACCATTTTTTCCAGGTCTTCAAAGGCGGTTTTATATCCGGTTACACCGACTCCGCGCTTACCGGCCTCGGTAATCTGAGCGTGAAGTTGCTGGCGCCACTTCAGCATCGGACCCGGATGTATCCCGCCTGGCAGCAGTTTTGCTTTCGGCGGAGGAGGCAGGTGAATTTCGCCGTTGGGACCAATCGAGCCTTGCTCGCCCTGGGGAATGACCGCCGTGGGCTCAGGCACGTCTTGGGAAAGGGTCTGACCGGACCCTTGAGATTGCTCTGAGGTGGAACTTTGGTTGGTCTGCTGGGAGGCTGGGGCTGAGGCGTTTGTTCCTGTTGCACTGGCTGGCGCGCCCGCAGGCTTGGCTGTGAGTTTTGGCTGAGCTTTGGGTTTGGCTGCGGACTTAGCGGCTGGCTTGACGCCTGTCTTCTTTGGAGCCGCCGGGGTCGGAATCGATACGCTAACCATGAGCAAGCTTGCGCACAATAGTGCACAAATGGACCTTCTTGCATGCCATGTCGGCGTGTGGTTCATAGACCTCGATTCATAAGCCAGGGCTATATCAATTCTAAGCGATCTTTAGACGCTTAATGTTTGATTCGCCTCTGATTCTTGTTAGAGTATGCTGCTGTCCCTAATAAATCGGATGAACATGAAATCTCAATGCAATAAGAGCGTGACTCCGCAAGATGTCGCTGCGAAAATGTACGAAAACGATCATGCGGCACAGTGGTTGGGTGCACGGCTGGACAGCATTGAAGAAGGGCGCGCCACCATGACCATGCCGGTTACTCGAAACATGTTAAACGGACATGGTATCTGCCATGGTGGCATGATATTCGCATTTGCCGACACAGCTTTTGCTTATGCCTGCAATTCTCGTAATGTTAAAACCGTTGCGCTGAGCTGTGTAATCAACTTTCTATTGCCTTCGAAAGAAGGCGACGTGCTTGTCGCCGAGGCAATCGAGGTTGCCTTGAAGGGAAAAACCGGGATCTATGACATCCTAATCAAACGAGATTCCGGCGAGATGATCGCCCAGTTCCGCGGTACTTCCTATTCGCTTAGAGATTCGGTTATCGCAGAAGATAAGTAGTCTCGCCTATGGATTAAGCCATGTGGCGAGGTTGGTCTGTGTGCTAGCTTTGCTGGCTCGAACGTCTTTTCTTTTTCTTCTTCTTCGCTTGCTTGTTTGCGGTCTTGCTTGCTTTCGCATTCTTTGGCGGCGTGCTTGCTGATGCTTTAGCTTTTGGTGGTGTGTTTTGGGTAGCGCCTGGAATCCACATTGAGGCGCCCATCACAGCTGTTCCAATCAAGAGAACCGCGCCTGCAGACGCAAAAATCATTTTGGCGCTCACGCCGACGGAAAGGCGCATGGCATTGACCACCTTGAGCAAGACACCGATTGTGTCAGGCGCAAAAGGCGCGATTTTAAGTTGAAGGGCGAGCAACTGATTGTACATGCGAAGGCCGTCCGCGAACTTGTCCATGCGCATGGAGCTGTCTGCAATGCGACCCATGCAGTAACGGCGCTCAAGGCTGTCTTCGTCGGTAAAACTGGATACCATGCTGAGGACTGATTTGTACGCGCGCTCAGCCGCTATGAAGTCGCCGGCGGCGAACATAGCGTCAGCTGAACCCAGCAGCTCAGCTAAGAGTCTTTCGTCTGTCTCATCCATGCCCACAATTTATCTGTACCCAGATTTCTTATCGGAAACCTCAGTTAGCCCCGGTTTGCTCTACAATTCTATGGAGTCGGCAGGCAATAACAGGAACGGCAAAAGTGAGCACTGGCGTGGGATATGAGACTCAACGGGTAATTTACACTATTGGGCACTCGAATCACTCTATGACTGCTTTTTTCGACCTGCTGGAGCGTTTTGGAATTAATGTACTGGTCGACGTCCGGAGTAACCCTTTCACGCGGTATTCTTTGCACTTCAATCATGACCCGCTGAAGGTTTCCATTCAGAATGCCGGGTTGAAGTATCTCTTTCTCGGCAAAGAACTCGGGGGCAAGCCCAAGGAAGAGGAGTTCTATGATGCTGGCGGCTACATTCTGTACGAGCGGATTGCTGAGTCTTCGAAGTTCAAGGGTGGTATTGAGCGCTTATTGAAAGGCGTGGAATCGTATCGAATTGTGTTAATGTGCGGCGAGGAAAACCCGGCTGAGTGTCACCGGAGATTGTTGATAGGTCAGGTTCTAGGGGAACATGGCATTGATGTTTTGCACATCCGTGGAAACGGTGAGGTTCACAGCGAGAAAGAATTGGCGGAAGCTGAGAGTGATATCGCAGATAGTGTCACGCAGCTTACTTTGTTTTCGCCACCAGAACCACCGCAAAAGAAGCAATGGAAGTCGTCGCACCCGGTGTTGCGAAGGACCTAGCAATATTGCTTGACACATCGCGTGCACTATTGGGAGGCATATTATATAATTCCGCTCTGGACGTGCGGAGCGCGTCGTTTTTGTGTGCTAATCGAAGGAAACCATGATTACAGTCAACGAAGTCACCAAGGCATTTGGCGCAAGAACGCTGTTTGACAGCGTCTCGGTGAAGTTTAGCCCTGGATACAGGTACGGTCTAACCGGTCCAAACGGCTCGGGCAAATCCACCTTTATGAAGATTTTGACGGGCGAGATTGAGCCAAGCAATAGGGGCACGATCAATCGCCCCAGACGTGTCGGCGTGCTGAAGCAGGACCAATTTGCTTACGACAAGGAGCGAATCATCGATACTGTCGTAATGGGCAACGAGACGTTGTGGAGCGCGTTCAAAGAGCGCGACGAACTCTGTGAAGTGCCTGACTTGACCATGGAGCAAATGACGCGTCTCGGCGATCTCGAATCGATCATCGCTGATGAGGACGGCTACAACGCTGAGTTTGAAGCTGCGGAGATTTTGCGAGGCATAGGAATTCCAGACGATAAGCATGAGAATCTCATGAGCACGCTGGCAACTGACTACAAGTTCAGAGTGTTGCTTGCTCAAGCACTCTTTGCCGGTCCTGAAGCGCTTCTGCTTGATGAACCTACGAACCACCTTGACCTGGAGTCTATTCATTGGCTGGAAGATTTCTTGCAAGAGTATGAAGGCGTTCTTGTTGTGATTTCACACGATCGCCATTTCCTGAACTCAGTCTGCACGCACATTGCAGATATCGACTACGACACCATCATCACGTACACCGGCAACTACGACGACATGGTCGCGCAGAAGACGCAAGCGCGCCAATCCATCGAAGCAGAAAATAGAGACAAAGCGAAAAAAATCGCTCAGTTGCAAGAGTTCGTCAACCGTTTCGGTGCCGGTCAAAGATCGAGTCAAGTTCAATCGCGCAAGAAAGAGATTGCCAGATTAACTCCACAAGAGTTGAAGAAGTCGAACATTCAGCGACCCTATATTCGGTTCGTGCAAGAGAAACCGATAGGTCGGGAAGTTCTTCAAGTCAAGGATATATCCAAGTCCTTCGACGGCAAGAAGCTTTTTAAGGACCTTAGACTTGATATCTGGCGCGGAGATCGAATTGCCATTATCGGATCAAACGGTGTGGGAAAGACAACGTTGCTTAGGTGTTTGATAGGTGAATTGGAACCCGATGCAGGGACAATCAAATGGGGTGATAGCGCCTCTTGGAGCTACTACCCACAGGATTATCACAGCGAAATCAAACCAGGTTCGACTGCGCTCGATTGGTTGATGCAATACCGTGTGGAAGAAGACGATCAGATCGTTCGCGGTTTGCTGGGACGAATGCTCTTTTCTGGCGATGAGAGTTTGAAAGCAACTGAATCGCTGTCCGGAGGCGAAGCTGCTCGCCTTCTCATGGCAAGAATGATGATGCAGAAAAATCCCATTCTTGTCTTTGACGAGCCGACTAACCACCTCGATTTAGAGGCAGTGTCTGCACTTGCCGAAGGTCTTTCGGCATTTCCAGGCACGGTATTTGTTGTTTCGCACGACCGCGACTTGATCTCGGACGTAGCGACGAGGATTATCTCCTTTGTCAACGGCGACGTGATTGATTTTCAAGGCACCTACGATGAGTACCTTCAAAAGTACAAATTCAAAGAGTTCGCGAAATCAGGAAAGCGCTAAGTGAACGCCTAGTTAGCAGGTTGGCGTTCCTCAGCGATAACATCGCACACGAAAAGCGCTCGGCAGCGGAACAAACTTAAGCGCCGCGAGATATCTGTTGTCGGAGCTCAGATATCAATCGCTGATACCGTTTAATGTCACTCGCTGCTCTCACTGCTTTTTGCTTTGCTTCGATGTCGCAGCGATCTTTATTTTGCTCGAACTCTTTCAGTTTTGATTTGCACGCACACTCCAACGCTTCGTGCACAATCTTCATTTCATCAACTGTCAGATTCATGGGCTGACTCTTCCATTCTGATTCGTTCCTTCTGAGAACAAATCCCAGCAATTGACCAAAAAATTTGATGCAAGTGGCCGATGTCGGACTCCGATTTGTTCCATGCCAGAAGTTGCACCATCAGGCACAAAGCCTGAAGCTACTACCGTCATGATGGTTCTAAACTGTTAAGTTGGGCGCCTGTGCATCAGGCAATCTTGCACCATACAAACTTATGGTAGATCCGAATCCCGGAAGTGTCAAGCATCAATTTCTTCTTCAAGGCGTTCGTACTCCGCCGAACCGATAACCCACAAGAATGACTGCAAATCGTGGTAGTCCTGCGGTTTAAGGTCTGATATTGCCTCACCGACCAAGTCGGCCAGTTTCATCAATCGCTCGTACGTCGCGTAAGACGGAGTGGATGTATATTCAAGGTCATAACCAAGTTCCGCCGCTGCAACCTTCATCGCCGTCGGTTTCATTATTATGAAATTCGCCGGCTGAGCAATAAACGGAAAGAACGTCACGATCGGCCATGACAAAACGCGTGACTTTTTTCGCGGTAATTCAGACACGGCGACGATCCACGCGACGAATCGATTCTTCATAGGACCATCTTCATAAAGAAGTTGATAAAGTCCTTCGGCAAACAGGCGGGCACCAATAGTGGTGCGCAACGCATCTCGCAAAGCCATCTTTTCGAAGGAAAAGAGAAAGTTGCATCGGGACTCGACTTGCAGAGCGCGTGTGGCAATTTCTGAATAGTCCCGCGACCGCATCAAATCGGAAAATTGTTTTTTGCCAAGCAATTGAGTGAACAGCTTGTGAGCTTCCCATTTATAAGTGCGTTCCCAAGCAATGTACTGCTGGTCTTTGAATGATTTCGGAAAAAATTTGAGCCATCGCTTCCTGTGTTTCGCCAGGGCTCTGGCATTGAGCTTCTGAGATCGTTTGGTGGTTTGGCCGGTTACCACAATTCCTCCAATCGCTTCGGGCACTCCAAAAATAGAGAAACTTTGCACAAAAACCCGAATTACGGCAAATTTTGCCACGAATCTGAGAGAATAACACTTGTCGGTGCTGTTCCGTTTTTATCTGCGTGTCCGTGGCGTACCGGCGTCGGTTGAATGGCTGCTCTGTTGTCGATTTACGACACGAGTCGTGGTACCTGCTATGCAACTCAAAACACTTCTTGAAGACCTTCCTGGTATCCAAAATGTACCTGCCTCTCTAGGTGATTTGGACATCACAGGAGTCACTGCCGACCCCAATTTATGTCGTCCTGGTTTTTTGTATCTTGCAGCCGAATCCGAAACCGTTGACAGCACGCGGTTTGGAACACGCCTGGACGGAAGAGAGTTCATTGAAGCTGCGCTAAACCGTGGTGCACTCGCAGTCGTTACAACGCCTGAAGTGTCGCTTCCTGCAAAGTTCGAAGGTAAAGTGGCGTTGGTGAAGCACGACACGCCTCTTTTATTGCTCGGTTACATCTCCTCTCGATTCTTTGGAGAACCACGTCCTCAGCACGTCGCGTTGATCACCGGCACGAATGGCAAAACTTCTACTGTGAATTTCTGCCGCATGTTGTGGACGGCGGCGGGTCTGAAGAGTTGTTCAGTCGGAAACCTCGGTGGCGTCTGCAGTGACGGAACCTTGGTTTGGGATCGCGACCCGACTCTGTCGGTGCCTGAAACTGTTTATTTGCATCGCATGCTGCATGAAATTGCTGCAAGAGGTTTTGATTATGTCGCGATGGAAACGACGAGCCATGCGCTTTTTGATTATCGTTTACACGGTGTTCAATCCAAGATTGGTGCATTCACAAACCTTACCCGCGACCATTTAGATTTCCATCACAATATGGAAGAATACTTCCGCGTTAAGATGACTCTGTTTACGGAAGTGCTGCCGCCAGGCAGTTTTGCGATTTTGTGCGCCGATGGCGATTGGTATGAACGTGCACACAAAATTTGCGAAGAGCGCGGACACAGAGTTATAAGTTATGGTTGGAAGGGTGCGGACATCCAGCTCAAACAAACACAAAGGAATGAACACGGACAACTTTTGACACTCGATGTTATGGGTCGTCGCTGCGAGACTCAGCTTAGGTTGATGGGCGATTTTCAGGTTAGCAATGTCTTGTGCAGTCTCGGTGTAATGATTGCATCAGGCACACCCGCTGAAGAGGCTGTCAAATTGATAGGGTTTTTAGAACCAGTGGAAGGCAGATTGAACACCGTCGCGACGACGCCAACGGGCGGCAGAGTAGTAGTCGACTACGCGCACTCTCCGGATGCGATTCGTGCTGCGTTGGAAGCATGTCGCAGTTTCACCGATGGAAAGCTGGTTATCGTGTTCGGCGCCAACGGCGAGCGCGACCCGGGCAAAAGAGGGCAGATGGGTGAGATGGCTTCAAATCATGCAGATGTGGTTATCATCACGGACGGACAGCCGAGAACTGAAGAACCATCAGGCATCCGCAAGCAAGTTTTGGAAGGCGCACCGAATGCGAAGGAAATTGCCGATCGTGCTAGCGCCATCGAATACGGTATTAAACTTCTCGGTCGGGACGACACGTTATTGATAGCAGGGATGGGGCATGAAACTCATCAAGTTATAGGGGAGAAGCGAATTCCGTTTTCCGATTCGGAAGTCGCAAGAAAGATTGTCGGCACTCTTGAAGGAACCATGTATAGGTAACGGTGACAGCAATGGCAGTTTTGAAAGATCAAAATGCAGCAGTTATTGACGGTATCATCGAGAATACCGTTGCTGAACCTTGGCGCCGGAATCTTAACCGAACCAAAATCGCATTGACTGCGCCGCGAACCGCGCAGTGGTGGACTGGTGTTGAGCCGAGCAAATGTCCCGGCTATGCAAATGAAAAATTGCATGCGCTTCCGGTTGTGAGTTTGGCGACGAGCACGCGAGATGAAGTTCGTGATTATTTCAATAATGGTTGGACCCTGACGGAAGTGATCTTCTCATCGCTCATCGGCGACGAAGCATTTTATCGACCGCCATATCACTCCCTGCGCCATCCGTTCATTTTCTATTACGGACATCCGGCGGTCCTCTATGTTCAGAAACTAAAACTGGCGGGACTAATTCAAACTGGCATCAACGAATACTTCGAACGCATTTTTGAAATCGGTGTCGATGAAATGAGTTGGGACGATATGTCGAAAAACGACATGGAGTGGCCGGCGCTCGATGAAGTTTTGGAGTACAGAAAGCAAGTCTACAATTTAGTTCTCAGCATCATTGAGACCCATCCCGATCTAGCGGATGGACATGCGCCGATTCTTTCTGAGCACCCGCTATGGGCGCTGTTCATGGGCTTCGAGCATGAGCGAATTCATTTGGAAACATCCTCAGTTTTGATTCGCGAGTTTCCTCTCGAATTAGTTGCGCGACCAGCTGAATGGCCGAGCAATGCGCCGCTAAAAAATGAGTTAATTGGCTCAATGCCGGTTTCCGATCAAAACTACCACGAAAACTCGATTGCAAAAATCGAGGCATGCGAAGTTGCATTCGGAAAACCTGCCGACTGGCCAACTTACGGCTGGGACAACGAATATGGCGCACGATCTCAGAAACTCGGCGAATTTGAAGTGTCAAAGCAATTGATAAGCAATGGCGAGTATTGGCAGTTCGTTACCGAAGGTGGATATAGCCGTCCGGAATTCTGGACTGAAACCGGATGGAAGTGGCGCTCTTACAGAGACATCAAACATCCTACTTTCTGGATACCAACTGGTGAAGCCGGAAGTCACGAATACGATCTCCGGTTGTGTTTTGAAGTTGTCTCCATGCAGTGGAACTGGCCTGTCATCGTCAATTACCACGAAGCGAAAGCATTTTGCGAGTGGAAATCGAGCATTGAAGGTAAGCAATACAGACTGCCAACCGAAGCCGAACATCAAGCAATGAGATTGGCCTCCAACCTGCAAAATGGCGATCGAGAATCATTGATTGTTCCGCCCCCATTCAATTCCAATTTACGCTATGGATCAGAAAGTGATGTAGCGGAGGCTGTGGTTGGCGCCAAAAAGCTATGTGATGTTTTTGGGAACGTTTGGCAGTGGTGTGAAGATCACTTCAATCCACTCGAAGGTTTCAAAATACATCCATATTATGCTGATTTCAGTACACCATGTTATGACGGTGAACATCAAATGATCATGGGTGGTTCATTCGTCAGTGTCGGGGATGAGGCGACGCCTTGGGCGAGGTTTCACTTCCGTCCGCACTTCTTCCAGCAAGCGGGATTTAGAGTCGTACATTCTCAAAGTGATGGCGCTGTAACCAAGATCAGTACTGCTCGATCTTAAAAGTCCGGACGGACATAGAGTCGCTTATGGGCTGAACAACCCCCTCGGGCTTTAGTGCTTCTTTTGATATCCAAAATATCCCAACTTCACGCAGGTTTCACGAACTGCGCACGTTAGTTTCACTTACCCCTCACGATCAATTCACGGTGGATGCATACAGTAAGGGTGCGTCCATAAATCGTCGACTTGCATGGCGCAACCCCGAACTCCCCAGCCCAATGGAGCAGATCATGAGAAACGGATTACAGATGAAGTCGAAGATAGCGCTGAGCTTTGTGGCGGCAGTTGCGGCGACAATCGCAGCTCAGACAGATGCATTGGCTCGCAACTTTTATGTATCTCCTGATGGAAACGGACGAAACGGTCTTTCGTGGCGCACGGCGTTTCCGCATCCAGCAAAGATTGATTGGAACAAAGTAAGACCCGGCGATCAAATCATTCTTGATGGTGGTACCGCCGGTATCACATATTCCGGCGCTGGATTTACCATTCCTAAGAGTCACGTCGTAGTCAGACAAAGCAATGAACGCGGTCACAGCGGAAACATCACAATCTTCGGCGGCTATGCGTATCCGGCTCCAATTCCAGTTGGCGTTACTTTCACAGGAAAGAACGCTCATCTCGTAGCCCTCAGGCGCGGCGGCATTAAGATCACAACATTTGCTGGCGAATGCATCCGCATGGTGAGCAGCAACTGCTCGCTGCGCAACATTGCGCTTGAGACGTTGACAGGCGTTCCTCCATACGGCGGCGGACAAGTCGCGGGTCTCACGTTTGGTGGACTAAACAACCATGTGATCAACTGCGACTTCCGATTTAACAACGCACCTAACACCAAAGAGACTCCGGTTGCCGGTGGACACAACCTCACTGTATTTCGTGGTTGCACCTTCGGCGGTCACGGCTACGGGTGGTGGGGCAACTTCGGAACTGCTCTCTACGGCGCAAGAGAAGCGAATGCTGGAGCATCCTCGAGAATCTTCATGGATCGCTGCGTGTTTGGCCCGTACATGAATCGCCACATCGATTTCGTAAGCGGTAATTTGCAAGTCACTAACTCTTCTTTCCTCGGCGCATCAATAGCCAATCTTCAGTTTGAACCTTCAGCCGGTTCTTCAGCGCGAGTGAGACTTGACCACTGCA
>CAYZJR010000147.1:4521-14752 GCA_964478655.1 uncultured Candidatus Obscuribacterales bacterium | reverse complement strand
AAGCTGCCGTTGAAAAGACTCTCCACATACTCGATCGCCTGGTTGAAGCAGCGAGCGGCGTCCGTCCGGTGTGTGGTTCTTGTTGATTCCATAGTAACTCGGAGCGGTTGGGGTACTAGTCGACGACAAGTTGTGCCGGAAAAATTAGGCTGATGAGATTATTGTCAGGCTAATATTTATTGGCGCACATGGGGTTTACCCTCAATTGTGTCGAGTGAGTAGGAGGTTGATTGTGATCGCAAGCCAAAACCAGAAGGGGCCTAGCATTGCAGAGCTGCAGGAATATGTAAGGGAAAGGGTTAGGCTTGAATTCCTGATGAATAACGGCGACTCGTACACGGGGCGGCTGCGGTGGTTTGACGAGCATGCGTTTTCGCTCGAGACCGATCGCAAAGATGAGGGCCAGCCGCTAACGCTTCTGCGGGCAGCAGTTGCGGGATATAGACCCATTTCAAAATGAGTGGGCATGTGCGTTTTGTATATGCATCAGTACTTTTTCAGTGCTTCTTTCCGCACGCAGACTAAGAAAAATGTATTCTTGAACCAAAGATGTTAGACTAAATGGCAATGGTGGCGCCGTTTATGCACTTTTTCCGGAGTTGAAAAGTTGGTGAGTTGGTTCAGGGGAATGTTCTGGCATGGGATTGGCGTTGACCTGGGTACCGCCAATACTCTCATCTATGTCCACAATCAAGGGATTGTACTCAGGGAACCCTCAGTTATAGCAATCGACGAAAACACGCAATCGACCTACGCTGTGGGTGAAGAGGCGAGAGCGATGATCGGTCGCAATCCGATCGGCATCCGAGTGACGCGCCCGCTGCGCGATGGCGTGATTGCCGATTTAGACAATGCAAAAGCGATGCTGCGCAAGTTTGTAGAACGGGTCGGCGCCAACAACGGCATCAAGAACCCGGATATGGCGATTGGCGTGCCGTCGGGAGTGACGAGCGTCGAGAAGATCGCAATCAAAAACGCAGCCGAGAATGCAAAAGCGAACGCAATTTATTTGCCGGAAGAGCCGATGGCTGCTGCAATCGGTGCGTCTCTTCCAGTAGTCGAGCCGACAGGTTCAATGATCGTTGATATCGGAGGTGGTACCACCGAAGTTGCGGTCATCAGCCTCTCAGGCATCGTCGTCAACGAGTCGATTCGCATAGCCGGCGACGAGTTGAACGAGTCAATCATCAGCTATCTGAAGAAAGTCCACAGCCTGGCGATCGGAGATCGCACTGCGGAAGAAATCAAATTCCGCATCGGCTCCGCCTACAAGTGTCACGAGAACGACAAGTTCGACGTGCGTGGGCTCAACCTGATAAATGGTCTTCCCAGGACGGTCACGATAAGCCGGGGCGAAGTGCGCGAAGCCATGCAGGAACCGCTCAGAACAATCGTTGATGCGGTGAAGCGAACCCTCGAACGCACTCCTCCGGAACTGGCCGCTGATATCTTCAATCGCGGAATCTTCCTCACAGGCGGCGGTGCGTTGCTGCAAGGTCTGGATGAGTTGATTTCCAACGAGACGGAAGTTCCTGTCTTCGTCTCTGAAGATCCTCTCTCCTGTGTAGCCATCGGTACTGGCAAGATGCTGACCGAACCGACATATCGTCGCGTTTTGGAACAGTGCGCCTACCACAAGTAAGAGGAGAAGGGCGCCGTGCCTCTACCTTCTGACACACGATTGCACGAGCAGTCGCAGACGGTGGCAGAGTTCGTGTTCTTGTTAATCCTCATCATCCTCATGTCGGGACCGTTGAGTGGTGCGGTTCTCGGTCTCTACACATCAGCATCTTCGGTTCTCACAAAAGGTGCGACACAGTTCGAATCGACCAAGAATTTGGCAAGCCAGGTGCTCGAGCGAACTGAAAAAATCCGCGTTCTCGAAAAGAAAGTGGCGCAGCAAGAGCTTGAGCTGACACGGCTCAAGCAACAGTCGCGCGACACCAATCAGCTGCGAGCTCTTCTTGGTCTCAAACAAAAATCTGCGCGTGTCACCGTCGCAGGAGATGTAATTGCGCGCAACCCGGATAATTGGTTTGAGCAGATTGTCGTCGACAAAGGCACTGCCGATCTGGTTCGCAAAGGTTCCGGCGTTATCACGAGCGCCGGCGTTGTGGGTCAGGTCGTGAGCTGCGAGGCTCATTCAAGCGTCATCAAACTGATAACAGACCCGGACTTAAAACTCGGCGTCAACATTCAGCGACTCGGCTTAACCGGCATTCTGTCAGGCAATATGCAGAATCTCGCAAAGATTGATTGGATTCCGGTTGGAACAAATGTAGACATCGGCGACAAAATCGTGTGTCTCGGCAGCAAGGGTGGTGCCTTTCCCGAAAACCATCCAGTAGGAACAGTCGCAGCAATTCGCCGCGACACAAATGGCGCTTCGATGCAGATTGAGGTGAAGCTGGCTGAGAATTGCTACGATTTGAACCAGGTCTTGATCGTTCCACCATTGGAAGACTGAGGGTTGGTATGTCGTTTGTTTCAGCAAGAGCAAGAAGACGCCTTGGCGAAATTTCAGTTGGCGCGCTCATCATTGGGCTTGCCTGGCTGATTCAACTCGCGGTTTTGAGCAAACTCTCTATCAGTTCCGTCCTGTGCAGTTTGCCACTCGCCATCACAATCGTCTGGGGTCAAACCTTCGGTTCGCCGCTTGATGCGCCTACTCCCGATGAGCTGCGTACGAGTTCGTTTCAAACCGTTGTTTTGCGGCAGCTCCTTTCCGGCTCTACATCAGGCTTGCTGATAGGCGCTGCGTTTGGCTCACTCTACTCCACGGTGCTACCCGTTTATCCGATTGCCTATCCAATAATAGGATGGACGGCCGGCTATTTCAGCTTGAGACGATTCAATCAAGCTGCAATCTTCTGCCTCCCAATCGTACTTTTACTTTCGTTTCTTGCAGAAGCAATTACGGCGGTGCATTTGCTCATTCTCGGGCGCCCCGACGTGCTCGATAATCTTGCGCGAATCGCGCTTCCAGAGGCGGTCGTCAATTCGCTGATCGCACCATTCATTTTCTTTCCGATGAGAGGTTGGTATCAATTTCAGAAGTTTCGCGATATGGCTGCAGAGCGCTAACTGAGAGGAACTCACTCAATCGATGAGCCAGCAAACACCACATGGAGAATTCACATTCAAAGCCGTTATTCTCGGCTCGGTGGTTCTGCTTGCGATGGTTTTGTTGATTGCAAGATTGGGTTGGTTGCAGATTCTTCAAAGCAAGTACTACAAGGGTCAGGCGGTGGAGAACTCCACGCGCGTTACGTTTCTGCGAGCCCCCAGAGGAAGCATCTACGACCGCAACGGGGTTTTGCTTGCCACCAACAAGCAGTCGCTATCGATGATCGCGATTCCGAATCAATTGGACGATGTGCGAGATCTCGCATATCGATTGGCGAGAATTTTGGAAGTGCCTATGCCTAAGGTACTGACCGCTTTGATGAAGGCGAAGGCGTCAGCATCAGTACTGCCCGTAGTCATTGAACGCGACCTCGACATCAGCATCGTCAGCAGATTCTACGAGCAGAAACTATTCCTTCCCGGCATCGACATTCTTCCAGATATCAGCCGCAGCTATCCGCACGCAGAGATAACTGCACACGTCCTCGGATATTGCGGTGAAATTTCGCCTGTTCGCTTGAAAAAGACTCCCGAACGCAAGATGGGTGATGTCGTCGGACAGACAGGCGTAGAGCGCACATATGATGAACAGTTGCGCGGTGTCGACGGAGAACAACGCGTCCGCGTAAACGCAATGGGACAAAGCCTATCGGCAGAAACCTCGAAGCCGGTCATCACGAAGGAGGCGCAAGCTGGGCAACCTGTTGTGCTCTCTTTGGATTTGGAACTGCAAAGAGCCGCCTATCAAGCCTTGGGAGAACGTTCTGGCGCAGTCGTGGCAATCGACCCGCAGACAGGTGAGATACTAGCGATGGTGTCACGCCCCAGTTACGATCCAAACGTTTTTACAAGAAGGATGACTACTGCCGATCTCAAAAAGATCAACGCACCGACTCACCCTCTGCATAACCGCGCACTGTCAGGCTTTCCACCAGGCTCTATTTGGAAGCCAGTAACTCTTCTTGCTGCACTCGAATATAAAGCAGTGAAGCCAGACACGAAACTGCACGTATCTGGTGGTATCAGCCTCGGTGGCTTCTTCTTCGGAGACTGGACAGGCTCTAGCGGTGTTTTCGACTTGGTAAAGTGCCTCGCATGGTCGCGGGACTCGGCTTTCTATCAAATGGCGCTCAAGATGACGCCTGAGATGATCAAAGACTATGGAGTAAAAATGGGAGCGGGAAGACCAACTGGTCTCGAACTGCGCGGCGAAAGCAGTGGATTGGTGCCTGACTCAAAGTGGAAAGAACGCGTAATGCACGAAAAGTGGTATCCGGGCAACACACTGCACATGTCCATCGGACAAACGTTCGTGCAAGTGACTCCCGCGCAAGCAGCTAGGATGTACGGCGCATTTGGAATGAAAGGGCAAGTCCCTATGATGCATTTCGTGACCAAGATCGGCGACCGACAAATTCCTATTCCTCGCCCCGAGATGGTCAAAACCAATCCTAAGTATTTGAAGGTTGTTCTCGACGGTTTGAAAGCGGTGGTTGCAAGCGGCACCGCCAGTAACATCAAGCTCGCGGAAGTGGAAGTGGCAGGCAAAACAGGATCTGCAGAGGCCCCGCCTGCAGGAAGCAAGACTCACGCGTGGTTTGGTTGCTATGCACCAGCCGAAAAACCTCGCATTGCAATTGGCGTTTTCGTCGAACACGGTGGTCACGGGGGCTCTGCTGCAGCACCTGTTGCGAAGGTCGTTCTGCAAAAGTTCTTCAACATCGGCGATGCCAACCAAGCCGCCAATGCTCTTGCAAAGTTGCACAGCAAACCGGCTTCAACTACAAAACCGAGACGACACTAGTCGCTTGGAATCCACACTGTTCCAACCTAAAAATTTCGAATCATTACCACAGTTTTAAGTGTGCGGGTCAAATTCGATGGCTGCTGGATGCGATAGATAACTACGCGACAACAAGCCGATCAAGAGCAGCCGATCGGACATCCGATACATACGAATCAAATACGCAATCACACCACTCTTACAACAAAACAGTCAATGCCTTGGCACCACCGATAGAGGCATCTCCGCTGGACATGACCAAAGTGCTAAGTCATAATACTTTAGGGTTGGCACGGGAGATATAGATGAGCAGCGCGCCATTGGATTCTGGAAGCGTTTCAGCAGCGAGTGATTTGTCTGGCGTACAAGCTACGGGCAAGGAGCAAAATGCTGCCGCGAGATCTCGCCCCTCGATCAAAAAGCCATCCGAACGAGCGGAACTGTCACTAGAAGCGCTACTCGACCGCGCTTTGGAAGAGTCAGTTCTTGAACAAAATTCTCCAGAGGCATCATGCGATGCGCCTCAGCCATCGCAAACAGTTCCACTGGAAAACGACGAGCAAGCCAGGGCGGTTGCGTCAGCAGCCGCCTGCTCTCAAATTGAAGAGACGGCGCAAATGTCCGGTGTGCATTTGAAAGATCTTCTGGCTGGTCTCGGCGACGATGACATGCCTGCCTTCAAAACGGCTCAACTCGATGCTATTGCAAGTGCCGTGCGTCCCGTGGCTCCGCGTCCACGTTTTTCTTCTGACGATTTGTTGCAGCCGCTTGACCAAGACAAGAGACCGGCACCAGCAAAGATTTTCAAGGTAAAGGCGTCTGAACCGGCTTCGGTCATTCAACGCCCGGTTCAGCCGTCGACTGAAGAGGCGAAGGTCGAAGAATCGAAGGTTGAAGAACCCAAGGTCGAAGAGCCGAAAGTCGAAGAGTTAACGGCCGAGATACCTGCAGCAGAGACTCAACCCGAGCCAGTTGTAGAACAATCAGCGGAAATCCCTGGAGTCGCGCAAGCACCCACTGTCGAGCCCATCGTCGAACAGATCGTCGAAACACCGAAACCGGCAGACGTTGCAGCTTCGAACGTTGAAGTCGCGAAAGATACTTTCCCGCAAATGTCTCAGCCTGAGGGTCCAAAGACTTGGACGAACAATGACTTTCCGAATCACGCAGCTGTTTCGCAGTTAGCTGAAGCCGGCAAGTTTGTAATGTCCGACGACCGAGTGTCACGTACAGATCTCGTACACCTTCTTGAAGGGTTTGTGAAAATCCTGCGTACCGACTCGAAATCGAATCTGCCTGCAGAGGTCAACTATGACCTCACCGCAAATGGTGGCAGATATGCGGAAGCGACCGTCGATGACAGAACTCAGGAAATCGAGAACATGCGCAAAGTCATCGTCGAGGCCCAAGAGACGATCATCAAGTTGCTAACAGACAGAGTTGAAGATCGCGCGAAAATCGCCTCACTGGAAACACAAATCAAGTTGCTTCCAGATCTTCAAGCTCAAGCTGATCGCGCAATGGCAGTTGCAATTCACACTGAAGATTTCCGCGCAGACTTGACTAAAGTTAAGTTCGAGCTAGAACGCTATCGGCTCGCACGCGTGCGCGCAGAAGCAGAAAACCGCAAGTCGTGGTTTAGAAGAGTTTGGGTTTGGGTTCACGGCAAATGGACTCGCACGTTAGCAGAGAAGAGCTAGCAACAAATGAAGGCTTCCCCCGAAGGAAGCCCCCATTTCCGCGCCTCGCCGACTGAAATCAGTCGCTCAATAAACCATATCTTTCGTTCCTTTCGGTGCATAGGGTTTCGGATATTTCTCGGGTTTTGGGCACTTCTCAGGCTTTCTGGCTTCTGCAAGTTCCTTCTTCAGAGCCATTACCTCGTTCTTGAGCTGAACAATCTCGCGCTCTTGCCACGTCAACTTTTCTGGCTTCACAACCTTGTCGAGCTTTTCTTGCTGCGCAATCAGCTCCTTTTTGCGTTCGATATTCTTGAGCTCTTCAGGAGTAAAAACATGCTTCTCCATCTTTTTGGCGATTTCCTTCTTCTGGGCCTCAATCTTTCTTTGTTCTTCCTCGGTTATTTTGTGAGGTTTGAAATCGGGCTTCTCATCAGGCTTGAAGTGAGGTTTTTCGGGCTTCACGAAGTAGGGATCTGTCAATTCAATTGTTTGGCATTTTGATTCGTGGTTTGCCTTTTTGAATACTACCGAGTTCGAACTTTGCCATGCTTCCTGCACGATGGGGCCAAAGTTGCCGCATTTTGGTGCTTTCACTTCTTGCGCTTCATGTCCTTTAATGTCCATGTGTTTTCTCCAGTAGTACGGGGGTGCAGATGCCCTCAGACTACGGCGGTTGAATGATTGAACGGTGACAGAAGAGTGACGGAACTGTGACTAACCCAAAATGCTGCTGGGCGCGATTACTTCAGCGGCAGCTCAACAGAAAAGATGCTTCCTTTTCCCTTCTCACTTTCGACCCAGATTTTGCCGCCGTGCACTTCGGCAATGGCCTTGCAAATTGCCAACCCCAGTCCCGAACCGGTCTTTTGATTGCTTCTATCGGCTTGAAGAAAACGCTCAAAAACGTGGTCAAGCTTTTCCGCAGGGATTCCGGAACCCTCATCAGAAACACTGATTACTACAAATTCGTGATTCTGGCTTGCCGACATCGTCACCTTTCCACCATCTGGAGAAAACTTTATGGAGTTCGATACGAGATTGGAAAGTAATCGCTGGAGCTTCTCGGCGTCGGCTTTTATGGAAACATCACTGGGTTCCACTTCAATCTCGACACCGGCTTCTTCAGCGAGTCTAGTGTGCAGGTCTCGACAATCATCAAAGCATTTCTGCAAACTTACAATAGACAAAGTCAGTTCCATCCTGCCTGATTTAATTCTCTCGATATCGAGCAGATCATTGATGAGCGTCATCATTCTCTCAACGTTTCTCTGACCGGACTCGACGTAGCGCATGCCCTTTTCATCGAGGGTTCCGAAGACTCCGCGCCCAAGAAAATCAAGAACATTGCACACAGTCGAGAGTGGCGTTCGCAAGTCGTGCGTGACCATCGCAACTACTTCTTGACGCAATCGTTCTGCCTCTTTTCTTTGGCTAATGTCATAGACTATGCAAAATGTCGAGCCTTCTTCCTTCGAATATTGCGCCGAAAACAGCACATCACGCACGATTCCGCCCTTTCCCTTCATCCGGGTTTCAAGCGACGCTATGGTATCACTGTCCTTGATCTGATCCAGATATGTAAGAGTCTTATTCACATCAGAAGGAACAATAAGATCGATTAGATGCTTGCCTAAAATTTCATCCGCCTGATAGGCGAGAAGCTTTTCACAAGCTGGATTTGCGGCGGTAAATCGCCCTGCTGAATCGATTGAACAAATCAAGTCGTGCGCACCATCTACAAGTGCACGTTGCTTACGCGCTGCTTCTTTCAACTCCGCAGCCATTTTGTGAAACACACTATCAAGCTTCGCCAGCTCATCAGAGCCAGGAAGTGGCGGGTTAAGTGGCATATCGCTCGCGAGTCTGTAGGTGTTGTCGTTCAGCCGTTTGACCTTGGTTGCAATTCCACGCGTCAAATAAATCGCCGCCACCAAAGTCAGAAGCAAGTTCATGACGCCGGCGACGAGCATGATTGTTTGCATTTGCTTGCGCAATTTCGCCTGCAGCTCTGTGCTCGCGTCGGCGAATTCCTTTTGATTTCTGCGCAAATTGAGGATGTCCTCGTTGATGACACCTCTGCATTCCTTCTGCAACTGTTTCCACATCGGTTTGCGTTCAAGATTCGCCGACTCTCCATTGTCTCTGTCATAAGAAGCTTTGATTCGTCGAAGCGATGCAATCGCCGCCATACCGGCATTTTGAGAACGCCGAACTATTCCACTCATCTCCGGGTTATCTCTGGTTAGTTCAGCCAGTTTTCCAAAATGGTCTCGAAGTCTTTCATCGAGACTGTCAACCGCCTCTATATCGGGCGATGCGTCCTTCTGCCGCGCCTGGTGAGTGGTGAGGTAATCGTAGACCTCTTTGTTGAGCTTGTTGATTTCGTCTGATATTTTTGCAGCTCTGTTGGCTCGTCCGAGTTCTTGCTCCGCTTCGCCTTGCAGCGACGCAAGCAAAACTAGTGACGCGAGCTGAAAGATCAGCGGCAGCGTAACAAGAATGAGAATTTGAGCTGAAAGTGACAACCGTAGACGCATACCGCGATTATCTCACGGCTTAATTTAAAGGGAACGGTGGTATAGTTTGCCTCGTGGCACAGTCTTTTGAAACTGGAACATGACCAAGATCCTTGTAGTTGAAGATGATCCGGAATTCGCCATGACCCTTGTCGATGGTTTGACCCTCGAGCGTTTTACAGTCGAACATTCACCGACCGGTACAGATGCTATCGAACTCCTGCGCGTTGCCGAGTACGACACGATCATTCTTGACTGGAACTTACCAGGCGCCACGGGAATTGAGGTGCTGAGACAGTTTCGTGCAAATGGTGGCAAGACACCGGTTCTGATGCTCACAGGCAAATCTGAAATTGAAGATAAGGAAAAAGGATTTGATACCGGCGCTGATGACTATCTCACAAAACCATTTCATATGCGCGAGTTGGTGGTTCGCGTGCGAGCGCTGCTGCGACGCGGCTCTGTAGAGCCCTCCAACGTGCTTCGCGTGCGCAACATCAAGCTCGACCCTGGCAAGCACAGAGTGATGAAGGGCGACACCGAGGTTCATATCTTGCCTCGTGATTTCGCATTGTTAGAGTTTCTGATGCGCAATCGTGATGATGTGTTTTCTGCAGACGCATTGATCTCTCGCGTTTGGCACAACGACTCCGAGGCTTCTGCTGAGGGGCTGCGCTCAGCAATTAGAAGAATCAGAAAAGCTCTCGATGACAGCGAAGACCTTTCTCAATCAATTATTGAGACTATCGCACGAATCGGTTATCGATTGCGCAATTAGTTGGAAACGGCAAGAGATTTTGAGAAGAGAAGGCGAGAGCAGAACGTAAGAGTTCGCAGTATCGCAGAATCAGCGTGCGTCCCCGGAAGATGAAGATAGCATCTAGTAGTGCATAAAGTCCAAACAACGCCATGACTTTCAGCCCAGGATCCATAGACAAAATGGATATTTGGCAAAGCATCTTGAACGTCCCCAATGCGAACATGCTCCACAATGAGAGCTCACCAGACCACCAAGCGAAATCGATTGCGAGCTCCTGCTTTTCGAGGGATGCGAAAAGTGAAAAGAACAAAGGAGCACTGAAAAACTGAATTGAAAGAAAGACAAACTGCAACCAGCGAAGCAG
>CAYZJR010000147.1:0-4421 GCA_964478655.1 uncultured Candidatus Obscuribacterales bacterium | reverse complement strand
AAGGAGCACTGAAAAACTGAATTGAAAGAAAGACAAACTGCAACCAGCGAAGCAGTTCGGAACAATTTTCGAACGCCTAATCCTAGAGACACCGCGATGAAAGTCCAACAAAGCGCGTCGGCGAAAGACATCAGATTCGATTGCTTCGAAGGCAGTACATATGTCCAGTTCAATCCCGGTGCGTCAAACCCAAGCAGAGGGTTAGGCGCAATACAAGCATCTCGTATCCAATTTGTGAGATACGAAAATGTGTTGCTCAGGGACTGTTCACATACATCACCCTTGCTAGTACTATGTAGATTGACAAAGTTCTGGATAATGGAAGCCTTCGCGAGATACCCGGAAACCCGCGCCGACACCTCTGTTCGTTGCAGCGAACAGCTACCCAGAACCTTGCCATCTTTCGAACGTGCCTCCAGAGACTCCGAATCGCCGTGCTGTGATTCAGAAGTTGCACTGTTCCAATTATTGATAACGCACTCTTTTTCTCTTGTCCCCGAAGACTCTCCCAAGGAAAAGAGCGCTGTGCACGTGTGCCAACTGATTGCTACAAGCATCGCGAAGATCGCCAAAACAAAAAGACCGGTGCACGTGCGCACAGTCGGTCTAAAGCAATGGCGAGACATCATCATAGCGATCTCCAGGTTTTTAGAAACGAGCGCGCACGAATTCGTACTTGCGCTCCAAACACCGCTAGCAAGCTGGTCTTCGGGGTGACGAAGTTTATGCAATTACACTGAGAGCCACGCCAATACTAGCGGTTTCCAGCGGTATTGGCTATTATCGGCTCCCCATGCCAATTAGCAAGTGAAACTTGCCGCTCTCAGTGCGTAAATTCCCATCGCATATGGCTTAGACAGAACGTGCCACCCGTGGGCCTTTAAGATAGATCTGGGTACAAATAGATCTGTATGAAGGCAATAGTATTATCCTGATCTTTTCACTGCAGGCATTCTGGAACGAGAAATGATGCACCATATATGGTTATTTTCATTTTTGCGAATTGGGTTGGTCTCACTTTCAATTTTCATCTTTACTCCCCCAGCCTCGGCGCTCGACTGCGATTGGCTAGTTAAACAAAAACAGATTCTGTACGGGAATGTTGAAGTATACCTTGGGCAATCGGGCGTGCGAATCCTATGCAAGGAGAATGACTATGCATTTTCCTGCTGTGCACCTAATTGGGACGCAATTCTTTATAGCGAGAAGCGCAAGTTGTACAACAAGCGCACATACGCAGACTGGTCGAAGAACGGCATTAGAACGGCACTTAGTATTCAGACGAACGATGACTTTTACCATTGGCCTTTGAAGTTTGATCGAAAGATCAAAGTAAATGATGTGGATGCAGAGCTTTATGCGTTTCCATACAAGTATGAGCATGGTGGCACCGTCAATCTAAAAATGGGAAACGTGGGAACCTATGTGACGACCAGAGTCACCAAGGCTCCAAAACAAGTAGAACAGTTTGTGCAAGCGGTCTTTGATTTGCCACCCAATTCAGGAATTCCTCTTCGGTTTGCGAAAACTGGAAACACGCAAAGCTTCGGATTTGGGTTGAAGTACAACAGAAAGGAGACGCGTCAAACACTGCTTGATACCAGCGACATAAAGAAACAAAAAACTTCCTTTCCAAACTTATCGCTGAAGGGATACAAACTTGCAAAAGAAAACGATATCGTCGTAAAGCAGGGCGAAGTACAAAATGTTTTCACTGAGCTTATGACAGATTGAGACACTCATGACCCCAGCAGAGAAAGTTGCGCTTATAGGTTCAGTGGCATTTACTGCGACGCTTGTCAGCTCGATGAGTGGTGGTGGTTCTAGCATGATCATGACGCCTGTATGGTTGACCCTTGGTTTTCCGCTGCCGGTAGCAATCGCTTCAAATGTTGTGAATGGAACAACTTGGACCCTCATCGCAGGTAGAAACTACCTTCGAGGTCACGAAGTCGATTGGCGGCTCATGGGCGGACTTGTGGCTTTCGGACTGCTAGGTGCATTCTTAGGAACGCAAGTCATCGTCGGTGGTGACAGCAAGATCATTCAGCGCATCATTGGATTGATCATTCTTTCGCTTGTTTCATTCGCATTTTTTCGAAAAGACTTTGGACTCGAATCGAAACCACCGAAGACTAACCGCATTGCGACAGCATTTTTCGGACTTCCATTGGGTTTCTACGAAGCATTTTTCGGATCGGGCAATGGAATTTTCACGTCTGCGGTTTTGACCTCAACCAGAGGTTTTAAAATGCTCGAGGCGCTCGGTTACTACTATGTAATGGCATTTGCCTGGTGCGGGTTCTCCGCCTTCATCTACATCAGCGGCGGCAATTGGGACTTGTCCTTAATGGTTCCATCGACGCTAGGCTCCATCGGTGGTGCCGCGCTGGGTTCGCGAATCGGGCGCAAACAAGGCGCGCGATTTGTAAAAACGCTCTTCATTGTTGTCGGAGCAATTCTTGGATTCAAGCTACTGCTGGGTTTGTAGCAGCGGAGACTTTCGAACGATACTTCAGTCCGTATTCAGATGTTTTGATTCCTCATAGATTAAGTCAGCCTCTCTAGATTTTCCAACTTTGCTGAGTAAGCAGCCATAGTTCTCGAGAGCCTCCTTCAATCGTGGAGCACTATTTCCGTGCTTTTTAAGCAGTTCAATGCTTTCTTGAAACTCACGCTCAGCTTCCCCGTCCCGCTTCAGTAGTGCATCAGTAAGAGCCAAATCCAATAATGTAGTGGCAATCAGTGGATCGCTAGCGTCTAAATTTTTCCGTCGAATATCCAGTGCTGATGTATATTGATCACGGGCCTCAGTCATCGCTCCTCTTCGCAAAAGCTCGTCTCCAGTTTCATGTAGCTTGAAGGCCAGCTGCAAACATTCAAGTATCTCGACGCGTTTTCGTATTGGTTCTTCCTTTCTGTTTAGCTGTTCCAGAGACTCGTCGGTCTGCGGACCGCCGATTGATCGAATGGCACTACGTAACTCGGCAACTTTTGCTAAGTCTCTTTTTCCCTGACTGACTGCGCTTATGTAATCGCTAGAGATTAGCCTCTCGACGAGTTCCGAAAGCAACTGACTCGCAAACTGATCGAAGTTCGTCGCAATACTTACTCTGGCAGCACACATAACTCGAGGAATCACTTCACTTTGCTCGAAATCGCGAGCCAATCTTCGAACGGTTTCTCGCGGATTATCAGAAGCGGAAGCAGTTGCTGAACCCAAACACATGCACAATGCCTCCTTGTTCCACTTCTTCGCAACCAATTCAGTGAAGATGGGCTCAGATAGCCTTCTAGCATAATCTAGCTTCTGCGCCAACTTTGGTCGATCATCGGCTGCTGCGTTGCGAATGATGAGGCGAGTAGCAGTTGTCGAATAACATAAGCTGCTTTGGTCGCTTCTGAACATACGCATCGTGTCTGCAACTCGCTCATATGCAACATACGTTTCAAGAATTGCGCGAGCAACTTGAGCGTCTGAGGTCTTAGTAGCAACAGCCTCAAATTGCAACACTTTCGACCAATCACTTGCCATCGCGAAGCTTGCTAGCACATGCTCTAGCGTAATCAATTGTCTGTCTGAATACTTGTTGGCTCCTTCTCGTATTGGAAGCAAGGTCTCATAGATAAGGACAGCCGCCTTGTGATCGTCCGTCAAGTCTCGCAGCCCTGCAAGTATGAGCAAATCGTCTTCCGAAAAGGTACTTCCTGCGCAGCCACTCAATCTCTCCATTGCCATGCGAGCGTCTTTAATTATGTCTTTCCGAGCGGGATTGATCGTGCTTGAGTTTCGCATAAACCCAAGAATCGAATTTGCTGCACTGGAGGCAAGTACTTTGGGACTATTGAACCGCAAGCTGTCGCCAAGAAATATGGCGTCTCCTTTTCCGGCAGCGGCTAAGACAGCCATACGAACTGAGGATATTGCCTGGTCTACACGATTCCGCGCCGAGGTATCTAAAGTCGAGACAGGTGAGAATGCTACATCGTTCTGAATGGCTTTTAGCTCGTCGCACAAAACATCATCAAGGGACCTCGGTTTGATACTGAGGGGTCTGAATCGAGCACCTGCCCACAATTCCATTGTTGCTGGGCTTATATCGGGCTGTCCAAAATGCCTTCCCCTCGGCGCATTTTGCAATGCATCCAGTCCTTTGTTCAAAACCGCATCGTGCTGTGGATAGTCTGGACAGGTATCATTATTCTCGGCGCTGCAAGGGCCGCAGCACGCAAGTACCAGCGAAACTCCAGCTAGGCAAGACACGCAAACTAATTTAATTTTGGATCTAGTGTTCATTTCTAGGTGTGATTTTGGAGCAACCCTACTTCGAATATTGCTTCGCCTCTTGGTAGACAGCTTCAGCTCTTTTCTTATCTCCGGAATAGTTGAGGAATCCACCGTACATTTCTAGAGCACTTTT
>CAYZJR010000146.1:0-14827 GCA_964478655.1 uncultured Candidatus Obscuribacterales bacterium | reverse complement strand
TGAAGTTCGATTTCTCCTGGCCCGGCGAATCGCGTCTTCCGCTCAAAATAGCCCATTCCATGCTTGTATAGAGTTACCTTGGTCAGTGGGGCAGAAGATGTCGTCGCGCGTTTTTCCTTGGTCGTATTCTCCCTGGGCATCGCATTCTCCTTCTGGCGTTCTACCAAGTTCAAAGGTCCAATAGTCTTTAGAAAGGTCCCTGTTCAAAAGTAAGGTCCAAAGTCGGCACCTCGCCGAGGCGCGACATTAAGACAGGTGAACAGGTTATTATCTCACCCGCAAGCCCTTAACATCATGGTTTGGGTGTCTTGAAACCGCTAACACTACGGCGCCATCAGGCTTTTCGTTACATTGCCGAGCCTGGCGTGCATGAGAGCCAGCGCTGGGTGCCAAAATGGATATCTGTAATATGATCAATTGCAGTGAAAAGCACTGCTACAACCAATTGGAAAGCTTATGACAACCGTAAAAGATCAAGAAAACGAAGTCACCTTTGCTGAAACCGCAATGCGGTTGAGCGGCAAGACTGAAGATGAAGCGAAGCGCATTGGCTCAGTCGACAGAGCTGATGAGCAAGTGGAGTCACTGTTTGCAGCTCAGTACAAGACAGCGAACAGCCCTATTCACCGAGCGGTTTGGGATGAAGAAGTTCCTATCGATCTCTTCAAGACGCCAAAACAATCGGCGGACTCGATGCAAGTTGCGGCCATGACCAAGTCATTGGAAGTTCTGCGCAAGCATCGCGATGCAGGCACCAACTACGACGACAAAGGCAAAATTTCCAAGCAATTGATCAAAGACCTTGCCGACGCCGGTTATTGGGGTCTTCTCATCGATGCGAAGTTTGGCGGAACTGGATTGACCGTTCGTCAATTCATGTCGTTCTTGGCCAAAGTGGCAGCCATTGAGCCTGTGGCTGCAGGTCTTGCATCGGTGCATGGCTGCATCGGCGCCGTCGACCCAGTTAGAAGTTTCGGCAACGAAGAACAAAAGCAAAAGTACCTGCCGAAGTTGGCCAGTGGCGAAGCTTTGTCCGCCTTCGCTCTGACGGAGCCTTGCGCTGGTTCTGATTTGACCGCATTGAGAACGACAGCCGTTTTGCAGGGCGATCACTATGTCATTAACGGTGACAAGCTCTTCATCACAAACGCAATTCCTGGACGAACCGTCGTCATCGTTTGCTTGATTGACGGCAAACCGGCAGCGCTTGTCGCTGACCTTCCGGAGAAGGAAAACGAGAACTTCCAAGTTGTTCACTACGGATTGCATGCACTACGCAGAACTTTCAACAATGGTTTGAAATTCAAAGACTTTAAGGTTCCCAAAGAAAACCTCCTCACACCGGCTGTTGGAGACGGTTTGACGGTTGCCTACCACGGCTTGAACATGGGACGTTTGGCATTGTGCTCGACAGCGTCAGGCGTAATGCGCGTAATGCTCAAGAACATGCTTCCATGGGCAAACTTCAGAGTCACCTACGGGCAAGCAATTGAATCGCGTGAACTCGTGAAGCGCAGAATCGCCAGAGCGGCAGGTCTCATTGCCGGCGCCGACGCACTCGTGGCTTGGGGCTCGTGGCTCCTCGATCAGGGATATCGTGGAGAATTGGAATGCATCATCGCCAAAATCTTTGGCAGTGAAGCAGAGAAAGAATGTGCCATCGAACTCTTTATGAAGACGCACGGCGGACGTTCATTCGTCCACGGTCACATTCTCGGAGACAACATTCACGACTTCCTTGCTCCTTGTATCTATGAGGGCGAAGGCGAAATGCTCGGAATGGCATTCTTCAAGTCCTTGGCAAAAAATCACGGACAGAAGTTCTTCGAGCCTGTCGGCAAAGCGCTGCAAAAGCACAAACTGAAAACTCTCAATCCTCTCAACCCGATGCATGGTTGGATGCTGAGAAATGAATTGGTTCCTTACGCATTCTGGCGCGCCGGCAAGTTGATGACAGCAGCCGATCATCACGACGTCGAAGGCATGGACCCAAGATTGCAAGAGCACGTCAATTTCTGTATGGGCATGCTGCACGATCTGCCCGTTGAACTTAGCCAAAACATGGTTAAGCATCAACTCAAATTGACAGATCGGCAATGCAGAATTGCAGAACTGTCTCAGCGCGTGCAAGATACGATCATCATGCTCGTCACAGCGATGTGGGCTCACGGAGAAGGCGACCCTTGCACAATCGCTGCTGCCGACATTCTCTGTCAAGACTTGACCAACAAACTGACAGGCAGCCGTCCGTCGGATTCTTACTTCAAGGCTTGCGGCAAGCTGGCTGACATGGTGATTAAGGGTGAGTACAAAGTTCTCGACGATGTCTCCACAGACGAAATCGTCTTGGGCTACAACAAAGCAACCTAACGTTCTTACGAACTAAAGAAGACGGGCACCGATTTGAAACTAAACGGTGCCCGTTTTGCATTTCAATTTATGCGGCGTTTGCGCGCTCCAGAATCTTATATAACGAATTCTGCAAGGACAGGAGTGTGGTCCGAAGGCTGTTCTTGTTTCCGCGGTTCTTTATCAATCCACGCGGTCTTACACGTCTTCGCTAATGATTCCGTCGCCCAAATGTGATCGATACGCCAACCCATGTTGCGCCGAAATGCACCTTGTCGGTAATCCCACCACGAGTAGTGTCCTCCACCGGACACATGCATTCTAAAAGTGTCGGTGAGTCCCCATTCTTTTATAGATGCTAGCGCTTCCTTTTCTTGGTCTGTAAACATCACTTGACCATCAGCCAGGTCTGCGTTGAAAACGTCTTCATCCGTAGGAGCAATATTGAAGTCACCACATATGACAAGGCGCTCTGTAGGCTGATGAACGGTAGCCAGGAAATTGCGCAGTGCTTCGAGCCAACGCATCTTATATATGAATTTGTCAGAACCGACTGATGATCCATTCGGTATGTAGACATTCACAACTACTACATTGTCTATTTCCGCTTTGATCAATCGCGGCTGCACCGGTGCAGGCGACTCAGGCAAACCCAGGTGCACTGCTGTCATTGCAGAACGAGACAGGATGGCAACTCCATTGTAGGTGCGCTCGCCATGAAACGCGAGGTTGTAGCCCGCAGCTTCCAACTCTTTCTTGGGAAACTTATCATCAGTGATCTTTGTTTCTTGTAAGCACACAACATCCGGTTTTGTGCTTTCGAGCCATTTGAGCAACTGAGGCAATCTGATTTTGATTGAGTTGACGTTCCAAGTAGCTAATAGCATCCTTTCAACCTTCATTTCTCATGCAATGTGATCTAGTAGATTGTACCTCAGGGCCCAAGCCATTTTCGTTGCACGTGCAACCCGAGAGAGTTAAGTACTGAGTGCTGACGGGATGCGGCCGAAATTACGATCCTGTACTCGTATGCTGGGCGGGATTCTTGGTGATACGCAGAAACATATCGATCACACGTCTGTGAGCCCGTGGGATGTATGCGTTTCGTGATACCGAGCGCGGCACCATAAGTGATACCAGCAGTTCTCATACAAACCAACTGCACAGCCCTTGCGTATATCGATGAAATGCAAGAGTTCTACAGAGCACCACACTTTCATAGTCTTGAGGATCGACACTGACATAGCAGCTTGATAATGTGCGCGAGTTCAGCATGAAAACCGGCGATCACTTCTACTACACACGCGATCAAAACCGCTGTGAGTGATTCTGTGAGGACCTGAGTTCATCAGGCTTCTTGCAAAAGGTGGCATGGAGAGCCGCGGTCTACCATAAGCACTTTTGCTTTTGCAAGGGGCAATGTATGTCCGCATGCATCTCCGGTGTCTATACGGTTTTCGACAGGTTGCAAGCCTGTCTTGTATTTACTGGATTTACGACATTCAAAAAAACGTTTTAAGTGCGTTTGCACAAAAATGGGTATTTATGCCCCTTTTGGACCTTTACGATATCGGCATTAGACTGTAAATTGATAAACGTTGAAGGTGGTTGATTAATCCCACTCCCACCTCCGCGGTTATCAAATCTTAAAACCGTGTCGTTTATGGGACCGCCTCAGATGTCTCCACTGAAGTGGTTTCTGCGCCCCCCTAATGTCTTCGTGAGGTTTCTCTAAATGCCAAAAAAGGTACTCATCGCTCTTCCTCCCGCAATGCTCGAACAAGTGGACTTCATCGCTCAGTGCGAACACAGAACTCGCTCTGACCTGATAAGAGAAGCGCTTCGCCGCTATTTGGACAACTTCCGCCGCACTCAAGGCCAGCATCTTGCAGTAAGCACAATGGAAGTTTCCGAACAATTCACTCCAACCCTCTCATAACGGGACTTTCGGAGACCTGGTATCACTGGTATCACTGGCGGTGCTGAGCTCAAAATAATTGCAACGAAGTGCAACATAAAAAATTGAAGCTTTAGCCACAAAAACACTTCGCACGCCGAACAAAAACTGAATCCGCTGTAAGCCTAGAGCTCGCAGCGGATTTTTCTTTTGACGGTTTCATTGGGCTTCGAGACACCGCGCGTTGCCAATTGCCGAACTTACTGGTGCAGCAACACTTCTTGATTAGAAAACGAACCATTTACGGTGCCTTGACAAAAAATCTAGCACCTGATGTGTTCAAAACATTCATTAGAGCGCGTTGGTTTGCCCTGTAAGCCGTTATTATTGTGTTCTCGCTAAATTCATACCGTTGCTCACATCTATATAAATGAATGGGTTTTGGAACGCTCCACCGCGAAAACCTTTGATATAACAGAAAGCAACCATCAGATACGCGTGAGTAATTCCGTGAACAGCTCAGAGAATTCAACATTGACCTGCATTGAAGACCTGCAAGAAATCATTCAACTGGTAGATGACGTTTTTGCCGGACTTGCGACAAAACGTGTGACGCTTGAAGAAAAGATGATTGTCAATTATTTTAAGGAGCTGTCATCAAAGACTCGTGCCGCAACTGACGCCCTCAATAGCATCGGGACAAAGAATCAGACTTGCGATGCGCTTCCTGAGTTGCAGGAGCTTGCTTTCGAAACGAAGGAATCGTTGCGAGACCTACTAAAAATCATCAACTACAATCTCAATTTTCTGGAGCAATACTTCGAGCACGACTACTACGACAGACTCGTGTACGAAAAGCGTTACGTCGAACGAATGGACGCAGTAATTTTAGCGCTGAAGAAAGATTAGGTCGCGCTACTGATAAGCACCGAGCTTGCGCAGCGCTTTCTCGGCTTTCCAACGCACTTGATCATCAGCATCTTCTGCAGCATGCCTGAGTGACTCCATAATTTCAGGCTGCTTGCAATTAATTTTCAAACATATCTTGCCAGTCGCCTTCGCAGCGGCTTTTCTTACCATGAGGTTCGAATCGCTCAAAAGTTTACTTAGCTTCAAAGCGTGTTCCTCACTGGGGTTGTGAAGACGTTCGAGTGTTTGCACCGCTTCCATGCGAACCCACTCATCTTCATTGTCAAACAAACCGGTAACTGCATTCACGAATTGTTTGATCATTCCTGGATGGTCTTGAAACCATCTCAACGCTGTGAGCTTCACATACACGCTTTTATGTCCTAGAGCTTGTGCAAACAAACGCGATGGAGCTTGCGTTGCCGCTTCAGGCAAACCAAGCTTCAGAGAGCGCGGCTCGAAGCCCGGGTAGTCGTGTTCGACCACCATCTTTTCGACGATATCAGCAAGAGTCTCTAAGTCCATAGCTGTGATTATATCTGCTTGAATTTAGTGGTTGTTGAACATCTGCTCCAACTGCTGTTGTAGTCCGCCTGCACCTTGCCCTCCCAAACCTGGCAAGTTCTGCAGGTTTTGGAGATTCGGCATTCCACCGCCTCCTGGCTGGCCTTTCAATAATCCTTCAAGAGCGCCCAATCCACCGAGACCACCGAGTCCGCCAGCGCCTGCAGCACCACCGAGTCCACCCAAACCACCGGTCATCGCCTGCATCGGATCATTCTGCATGGTTCTTCCTTTTTGCATCCAACCACGCAAAATCATTTTTCTCAAAAACTTACCGTCTTTGTCATAAGTAACCGATGCGCAAGTTACCCACAATAGGTCGGGACGATTTGCTTGCTTTTGAAACCGAATGACGGATTCATCGAAGCTGTATCGCATCGAATTTGTGCCTTTCATGATGGTTTGCAAGCGCGAAACGATTTGCTGTTCAAAAACGCCTGGTGCCAATTCTCGAATTGTGTTTTTGAGAAGGTCGGCATCAAGCTTGTTACCTGAGACACCAGTAACGGCATCGCCACCCTTTATCTCGCCGAAAGTGAGAAGAATCGGAACATTCATGTTTTGCATCATCTGCCCCATCATCTGTCCCATGCCACCCATCGCGCCCATTCCGCCGAGCATCTTGTTGAGTTCATCACCAGTATTGGTGTCTTTTGCAGGAACCATAAACATGACCTTCGCCGGCTCAACAGCAATTTTTCCGAACCGGTCGGTGTTGAAAATAAAGTTAGTCGAGCCTTGAAGATTTGGTATCAAGATCTGTTGCAACTTGTTTGCTTCAGCAGAATCGATTTGCCAACAGCGCGGGTCTTGCTGCATTTTTACGACTTGCAGCGTGCCGCCCCAATTGCCACGATAGTCTTCAGGAAATGATTGCGTGACCACGCCGGAGTATTCGGAAGTCTGTCCTTTGAGCGGTGTAACTTTGCGAGTGTCCAGCATCGGCTTCATCGCTTTGAAAACGATCGGCAAGTTGGCGTTTGCAGAACCAGCAATTTCTTCGATTCTTCCAAACAACATTCGTGGCTTGGCAGGCGGTTTCTGTGTCGCCGGAGGTTTTTCTGCAGGTTGCCCGACTTTGTGAGGTTGCGGCACTCCAGCCGTCGATACCTCAGCAGTAGTCTGCTTTTGCTCAACCGATTGATTCTCTTGTGAAGCTGCCGGAGGAGTCGTTGTCACCGGAGTCTCTTGTTTTGCAGGTTGCGCAGCGGGTTTCTTTTCGCCCGCCTGGCTTCCGGTATCGTCAAAACTGTCGAGAACAGAAAGATCCGGCTTGTCCTTCTGCGTCGTCGCAGTATCTCCACCTGACGCAGCCGGAGTCGACGGCGACGCAGCTGCACCAGCAGCGGAACTCGAACTAGAGTTCGAATCGCTCGATTGCGCGATCGCAATCGGACCATTCAACGTGCTTGCAATCAGCAAAGACACGCTCAATAGCGCTGACACTTTTCTGGACGTTTTCTGGCTAGGCATAAATCCTCTGTTCCGAAATTTCGGGCCGATATTAAATGGGTGCGTTAATATCTTTCCATTCTAGCTCTCCGACAAAACGGAGGCTCAGTCTCCAATTTCAGCGGCGAAGAATGGCAAAACCAGAAGTCTTAATAGTCATGGGCGTTTCAGGCTCCGGCAAGAGTACGGTCGGAGAACTACTAGCGCAAGAGCTGGGCTGGGAATACTTGGAGGGCGACGATTTCCATCCGCCTGCCAATGTCGAAAAAATGCGCAGTGGAACCCCTCTGACCGATGAAGATCGGCTCCCTTGGCTTGATGCTCTACGCGAACTCATCGAAGATGCCCTGAAACGCAATAGACATCTCGTTATCACCTGCTCAGCGCTCAAAAAGGAGTATCGTCTACGGCTCAGTGTTGATGCTTCAAAGGTCGTCTACGTCTACTTGAAGGGCGATTTCGAACTAATTGCCGCACGCCTCAAAGAGCGAAAAGGACATTTCATGCCCGAAACATTATTGAAAAGTCAATTTGAAGCACTGGAAGAACCCAAAGATGCGATAACTGTCGATGTCGCGTTGTCGCCGCAAGAAATTGTCGACAGAATTAAGAATTCAATTGAAAAGATGAAGTGAGGAACTTATGACAGATGTTGTCGTAATTGACGGAGTCAGAACTGCATTGGGAAGACGCGAAGGCGCCTTGAAAGATGTGCGACCGGATGAGCTTGCAGCAACGGTTCTCAAAGAACTAGTGAAGCGTAATTCGCTTGACCCTGCATCTGTTGAAGATGTGATTCTCGGCTGTGTCACTCAAGTTGAAGAACAAGGATGGAATATCGCACGCCTTGCAACTTTGCTTGCCGATTTTCCATGCACCGTTCCAGCCACCTCTATCAACAGAATGTGCGGCTCCGGTCAACAAGCAGTGCATTTCGCATCCCAGGCAATACTTTCCGGCGACATGGACATTGTCATCGCCGGTGGTGTCGAAAGCATGAGTCGCGTCAAAATGGGATCAGATGGCAAAGATTTTAGCCCTCTGCTTTTGGAGAAGTACAAGCTCGTGTGGCAGGGCACATCCGCAGAAATGATGGCTGAGAAGTGGAAGCTCTCACGAAAAGAGCTTGACGAGTTCTCTTTGAACAGCCACCGAAAAGCATTGGAAGCAGTGAAGCAGAATAAGTTCTCACCAGAGGTGGTTCCACTTAAAGCAGGCACCAACGGTGCGCCCATGTTCTCAACCGATGAAGGACCGCGCGCCGATACATCACTTGAAAAACTTGCAGGTCTGAAAACAGTATTTAAAGAAGATGGCGTTGTCACCGCCGGCAACTCCAGTCAGATCAGCGATGGTGCCGCCGTTATGCTACTGGCATCATACACCAAGGCAAAAGAACTCGGCTTGAAGCCGCGAGCCAGGGTAGTTGCACGCACAGTAGTAGGAAGCGATCCAATCCTGATGTTGGATGGTGTTATTCCTGCGACTCGCAAAGTTCTATCTCGTGCCGGATTGACGATCAAAGACATTGATCTGTTTGAAATTAACGAAGCATTTGCATCAGTGGTTCTAGCATGGTCGAAAGAACTGGGTATCGACATGAACCGCGTCAATCCGAATGGTGGCGCGATTGCACTCGGTCATCCACTTGGTGCAAGCGGCGCACGCATCATGACTAGTTTGCTCAATGAGTTGGAACGTCGAGATGCACGCTATGGACTGCAAACAATGTGCATCGGTCACGGCATGGCAACTGCCACTGTGATCGAACGATTGAAGTAGAGCGAAAGCTACCGCTTCGCAGGCTCAGCGCTCAACAGATCCTCAATCTGTTGAACAACATCTTCAGACAAACGCGCACCTGATGCTTTGACATTCTCGTCGATTTGAGTCGTTTTAGTGGCGCCTATAATCACGCTGCTCATCTCAGGCAGACGCAGACACCAAGCTAAGGCCAATTGAGACATCGAAAGACCTAGTTCAGATGCAATCTTGTTGAGACGTTCGACTGTTTCGAGCGTTTCTTTTGATAAAAGGTTGCGCCCAATCATGAACATGTTCACTTTGGAATTCGCAGCGCGAGAATCTTGAGGAACTTTCTCATCAGGTTTGTACTTGCCAGTCAAGACGCCCTGAGCAAGCGGAGAGAAGACCACTTGACCAAGCCCATGCCTTTTGCACATTGGAAGCACTTCAGATTCGATCTTGCGATCCAGCATGTTGTAGCAAGGTTGATTTGACACCGGTGGCATTGCGTTAATCTCTTTCGCGACGTGCACCGCTTCATCGATCTGCTGTGCAGACCACTCGCTCACGCCCCAGTACATGATCTTGCCTTGCCTGATGAGATCATCCATGCTTCGGACGATCTCATACATTGTTACTTCCGGATCATGTCGATGACACTGATAGAGATCGATGTACTCGGTGTTAAATCGCTTCAGGCTTGCATTGCATTGTTCAAAAATGTGCTTGCGAGAAAGCCCTCGGTCGTTGGGACCATCGCCCATCGGGAAGAACACCTTTGTCGCAAGAACGATGGCTTCTCTTCTCATCGTCTTGATTGCTTTGCCGTAGACAACTTCGGCTTCGCCGCGTGCATAAACATTTGCGCAATCGAAAAAATTGACTCCGTGTTCAAACGCATGATGAACTTGTTTGACTGAACTGCGCTCGTCAACCGTTCCGCCATAAGTCAACCAACTGCCGAGACCCACCTCACTAACGCGAACTCCCCATTTTCCGAGTTTGCGATACTCCATGGCGTTCCTCCAATTGAACTATTTGCCGGGCTGATCCTCCGGCATAGGCAGAAAATAGATGATGATGATACCAGGTATAGAAAGTAGGAAGCTCAGCAAGAAGAAGTTCTCGTAGCCGAGACTTGTCTGCATGTAGCCACTTGCCATTCCGGGTAGCATCACACCGAGAGCCATGAACCCTGTCGTAATCGCGTAGTGGGCCGCTTTGAACTCTGGTTTTATCGTGGACAGCAAGAACACTGTATAGGCTGCAACGCCGAGTCCATATGAGAATTGCTCGATGGAATTGCAGACCGCCACGGAAATAATGTCGTCAGGCTTTGCTTTTGCAAGCCACCAGTAAAGCAAAATCGCAGAGTTTTGAATGAATGCAGCGGGCAAAAGGCACTTCTTGATACCAAACCGTGAAACGAGCCAACCACCGATGATGCCGCCTGCAAGCAAGAAACCGACACCAACGGAACCATAGATCAGCCCAACGGTTTCCGTCGCCATGTTCAAGCCGCCCTTATCGCGAGGGTCGAGCAGAAACGGTTGCGCCATCTTCAACATCAGCGCATCACCGAGTCGGAAGATCAATATATAAGTGATGACATGCAAAATCTTCGGCTGATCCAAATAGGTTTTGAACACGCCGATAAATCCGGAAAATTTCTCGCGCAAATCAACATTTGCCGGAGCCGCTTTCTTCTCATGCGGGACATCCGGCAGCGTAAACACATGCAGCACAGACAGCAGCAACATCGCCACAACGCAAATCGCAAAGGACAATGCCCAGGCGCCCTGAACGCCCATTTCCTTAGCCTTGACACCAGCAAGATAAATCAGTCCGCCCTGACCAGCGATCATCGCGATTCTATAAAATGTATTCCGAATTCCAACGAAAAGAGCTTGCCTGTCTTTGCTTAAGACATCCAAGTAATATCCGTCAATAGCAATGTCTTGAGTTGCAGACAAAACTGCGAGCACCGAAAACAGTATCAGTGAAAGTTCGATAGCATTGGGCAGTGTGGTGCCTGCCGAGATTGCGGCAATCCAAATAACCATTGCGCCTTGCGTCGCAAGAATCCAAGTTCGGCGGGTGCCGTAAAACTCGACAAGTGGACTCCACAACCCTTTAATCGTCCACGGCAAGTAATACAAACTAGTGACGAGCCCGACGAGTTCGTTGCTCGTGCCCAGATTCTTGTAGTAAACGACCGACATCAGCTGGACTATCGTGTATGGCAGCCCGGAGCAGAGATAGAGAGTGGGAATGAACAGCGCAGGACCGACATTAAGTGGAGCCGGGTGCTCTTGCCAGGGTTCGTTGGGCTTAGAAATCGTCGTAGTCGGCTCCACCCAGGTAGTATATTAGGGCGAAACGGCATTGGGTTGCATGGAGTCAACGGCTGTCTTGAAATTGCGCTCATATCTTACGTCTGCGCATCTGTTCTTGCCGACTGGGCGATTCACGGTTTCGGTTGTGTGTATGTTTGCCGCAATCGGCGCCGCGCTATCGCCCGCATCGGCATCTGACTCAGTCGGCAAGATAGTTCCTGCCGTCGTCTTCACGAAAGATGCGAAGACGTTCAAAGCAGAGACTTTCGGCACAATCGATGTCACTACAGACAGTGCATACTGCAAAAAGATTATGCGCAGTGTCGACAAGATTGTTCGCAGCGATTTTTACAATGCGGACGTGGCCGAGAATGTCTGGCCAAAAGCGCTTGCGAGTTGCAAGGCTGAGATTTTGAGCAGCAAAACGTTGATGGAACTGAATAGATCTATCAACAAGGCATTGCATCAATTGAACTCGAGTCATTGTGAATTCGTGACGGCAAATGATGAACGGTTTCACTTCCTGCACACGCTTTTTGCCACCTTTTCTCCAAAGCTGAAGACCGCTCCAGTAGAGTTTACGGGATTTGTCACAGGCGATTGCGGATTTGACGAGAATCAGGTTCGCTACGTGCTTGATGCGAGCCCTGCATCACGCGCCGGTATCAGAGTTGGTGACAAAATTCTAACGGTAAATGGACAGCCATACGTTGGCATTTCGAATTTTGCCGGGCATGGAAGGCGCTCGATATCGCTGATGATCCAGAGAGGAGAGCAGAAATTCCAAAGATCCCTAGCAGTGGAGCTGAGGGATTATTACAAAGACGGGTACGTCAAATCGACTACTGCCAGCGCGCAAATTTGGCCCCTAGGCGATGGGAAGTTTCGAGTCGGCTATGTGCACTACTGGTCTGGTGGGAAGCCATCTCATGACGCATTGGACGAATTGATGAACGACAAATTTCAACCCACTGACGGTTTGATTTTTGATCTTCGTGACGGTTACGGTGGAGCGAGTCTAGATGACTTGGATCGTTTCTATAAGACGGAACTGGCATACCCGATCTTCCGCACTAAAACCCGCAGATCAAAAGATTGGGAGATCAACAAGGATTTTTATGACAAACCAATCGTTTGTCTGATCAATAAGGGTTCCAGAAGTGGGAAGGAACTTTTATCCTTCAGCTTGAAGCGGACTAAGCGCGCGACATTGGTCGGTGAAAATACTGCTGGTGCCGTCGTTGCCGGTCGACTCTGGCCGATAGACAAACGCTGCTCACTTTATCTTGCCGTCGCCGATGGTGACGTTGCCGGCGTCAGACTTGAAGGGACTGGAGTCGCTCCTGATATTGAAATCATCAACAACGAAAGGACTCAAGCTGGCTACGACAAACAGCTAGAGAAGGCACAGGAAGTGCTTTTGGAAAAGATGAGAGGCGGGAAGTGATTTCCGACAAACTTTCAATAATAAAAAACTGCCGCCGCGTCACAGACTGGCTGTATCGCGGTGGTCAGCCGGAAGTCGAACAGATTCCAATTCTCAAAGAAGCTGGAATCAAAACAATCATTTGTTTGCGTTGGACGACGTCGGCAATTGTTGAAACTCGTCTTGCTGCAAGAAAAAGCGATCTCAACTTCATTTGTATGCCGCTTACATATTGGGCGTTCCCGACACGCAAAGAGATTGACAAGTTCTTCAGCATTGTCGATGACGAGAGCATGCGACCGATCTTCGTCCATTGCTTTCACGGCTCAGACCGCACTGGTCTTTTGATGGCGTTTTACCGCATGGCAAGAGAAGGTTGGACTGCTGACCAAGCATATGCAGAGATGGTCTCGTGTGGCTTCCACAGAGTGCGAATGCGGCACTTCAAATGGGCGGTTTATGCATTCGAGCGGCGTCTCAAGCGTGCAGAAAGGCTTAAGAGCAAGTAACGCACCCGTCAAAAGGCGGTAGAATTTGGGGTCTGAAGCCAGGAACCCACAAAGCGCCTGCCATTTTTGTATTGGCGTTGTTCCTGACAGCCAGGTTGAGTTTGCCACGAAATGGGGTTGAGGTCGAAATGACGACGCTTTTAAATGTTCAAGATGTCAAAAAGCTCTACGAATCCTTGCCGGAAAAGTACAAGGAAGCGAAGAAGCGCTACAACCGCCCGCTGACGCTGGCTGAGAAGATCTTGACGTCACACCTTGACCACTGGCCCGAGCCGGGTCCGACGCCTGTGCGCGGGGAGTCGTACACATTCCTGCGTCCTGACCGCGTTGCGATGCAAGACGCGACGGCTCAGATGGCGCTTCTGCAATTCATGCAGGCGCAAATCAAAACCGTGGCGGTTCCTTCCACCGTCCACTGCGACCACCTGATTCTCGCCAAAGTCGGTGCCGACAAAGACCTCGCGCAAGCACTCGAAGACAACAAAGAAGTCTATGACTTCTTGAGCAGCGCCTCCAAGAAGCACGGAATCGGCTTCTGGAAGCCAGGCGCAGGGATCATCCACCAAGTGGTTCTAGAAAACTACGCGTGCCCGGGCACAATGATGATCGGCACAGACTCACACACTCCAAACGCCGGCGGTCTCGGCATGTTAGCGATTGGCGTCGGCGGCGCCGATGCAGTCGACGTGATGGTTGGCGAAGCATGGGGAGTTCGTTGGCCCAAGCTGATAGGTGTGCATCTTAAGGGCTCGCTCAATGGTTGGACATCGCCTAAAGACGTTATTTTGAAACTTGCCGGAATCCTGACTGTAGCAGGAGGAACAGGCGCAATCATCGAATACTTCGGCGACGGCACCAAGTCCATTAGCTGCACAGGAAAAGCAACTATCACAAACATGGGCGCAGAACTCGGCGCAACGACATCTGTCTTCCCTTATGACGAGCGGATGTACAAGTACCTGTGCTCCACAGAAAGAAAAGAAGTCGGCGATCTCGCAGAGAAATACAAAGAGTATCTCGTTGCAGATCCTGAAGTACTCAAAGATCCCAAGCCATATTTCGATCAAATCGTCGAAATTGATCTCACGACACTCGAACCATATGTCGTTGGACCGCACTCACCGGACCTTGCGCGACCGATATCGAAACTGGCAGCAGAAGTGCAAGAGAAGGGCTATCCCGACGACTTGCGTTTCGCTCTGATCGGCAGTTGCACAAACTCTTCTTATGAAGATATGAGCCGCGCCGCGAACATCGCCCAGCAAGGCGTAGAGCACGGTATGAAAGCCAGTTGTGGATTCTTGATCACACCGGGTTCCGAACAAATCTACGAGACCATTGAAAGAGACGGTCAGTTGAAAGTATTGGAAAACCTGGGTGGAACAGTCTTGGCAAACGCTTGTGGACCATGCATCGGTCAATGGAAACGCGAAGATATTCAGCAAGGCGAGAAGAATTCGATTATCACGTCTTTCAACAGAAACTTCCAAAAACGCAACGATGGCAACGCCGAAACACTAGCATTCATCGGCAGCCCCGAAATCGTAACCGCATTGGCACTTGCGGGACGCTTATCGTTCAACCCATTGAAGGATGAATTGAAAGCTCCAGATGGCAGCATGGTGAAGTTAGAACCACC
>CAYZJR010000145.1:0-14939 GCA_964478655.1 uncultured Candidatus Obscuribacterales bacterium | reverse complement strand
TAGAAGGCAATCATTGCTTGCGAACAAACAGTTCCGCAACCTCATCTTCCTTTGCCGGTGCTCCCCAGTCTGCATCCTGCTTGAGGAGTTGAGAAATCTTCGTTCCTCTCGGTAAAAGTATCCATTGCACCGTCGAGCCTTGCTTCGCTGTGTTTTCAAACAAGGTTCCGTCTAACATTTTTTTCCATTCGGGTTGTCCGAACAGAACAATGGTGTAGCGCAGAATAAACCGCTCGCCGTAGAAATCTGCACGATCATCAATGGTGACTGGATAACCAGTCTTGAATTTGATGTAGCCACCCCAGTTGTCGTAGTTGAATCCTCGACTTGAATCTAGTCGACCCGCCTTGACCTCATCGACCAGGTACTCTAGAGTCTTCGTGGGCTTGTCTTGAGGGCTCCAGGTGCAGTTGAATGCTTTAGAATTGAAGAACTGTCCATGGTTCAATGCCAAGGCACTGAGAACTAGAAACACGATGATTGACAATGCATGTTTGCTGCACAGAAATTCATTCTCGGTGTAGCCTCGATGCATTTTGTTCCACTTATCGAGTGTATCGCTCCACCAGAAGCGCCTTTCCGAGGTAGTGGAGAAAGGACCAATGCGAATGCTCGAATACAGCTGCGCGATAACCGGCAACAACACCACCACTACGAGCGGCATGTTGCGCACCGCTGTTAGTGACAAATGAATAAACATTATGCTCATCAAAATTCGGGGTATTGAGAGTCTCGCTTTGCTCACAGCAAGCCCGAATACGAACATGAAAATCAGAATCTCCAGGCATAGAGGCTGAAACTCTCCGCGGAAATTCGGCTGCAAGTATTCATGAGTGGAGCCCGAAATTGACCAGTTACCGAACCAGTGTTCTTTGATATACACGTGCAGCTTGTATCCGTATGGAGTGGCGAAAGACTCGGCTACAAGCGCGACTAGAGTGGCTCCCAGAACCTTGATTCTGGAAAGATAGGCAATGCTCAAATCGCTTTTCAATGACACGAGCCAAGCTGCTGTTGCGCATGCAAAATAGAGTCCACACATTGCGATGCCGACCATGAAGCCAGGATGCGCATTCACCCAAACAAGCATGAACAGTGTCATTCTGAGGACAAACTTTTTCCAAGTGAGAGTGCCTCGCCAGTAATCCTCAAGCCAAATTGCAAAAAAATAGACACCATAGAAATTGAAAATGACAGGACGAGCAAGAAAGTGCACAGCAGCAATGATGCATCCAAGAGGAATCAAAAGTAGTGCTAACGGAAAACTAGCGCCCTCTTTGCGGCAGCGTCCATAAAGAAGCATCATCAGCGCTGCGATCATGGAGCTAAGACAGACGGCCAGTAAATTCAAATCGCCGTTATTGAGATCGACAATGACTGCAGTAAAAGCATCCCAAAGCCACTGGTATGCAACCCACGGTTGATTGGGAAACGTCGACGAAATGATGTCCTGGTGCGGCACTCCATACTTCAGAACGTGTTGACCGACGACAAGATGCCAACCGGTCGAGCCGTCGCCGAAAAGATACGAGGGCTTCAGCCACATCAAGAAAACTATCACCAGAATAAAGAGAACATCCCCGAGATTCGGCAGAAACCAGACTGCTATCTGCTCACCCTTTGTCAGCGGCTTGGCTTGCGTGTTTTCGGTGGAAGGCTCTGACATGTTAGTGCACCACCGGCTCTGGTGTGTTCGAGGAAGGAGATGGGGACGGCGCTGGCGGTGTACTGTTATCCAGCGTACCTGCTATATTCGCGCGAACATACAGTTTACTGGCAGGGTCTTCGGAAACCAGCTTCCAGTCGGGTTCTTCTTTTAGGACTCCAGCAGTTTTGCTATTGCTAGGAAATAGAATCCAGCCAACCTTGTATTTGTCTACGACGTTTTTCCATCCTGGAAACATGTTAGTAATGAGCTTGTATTGAAAGTAAAACGGCTCGCCGTAGAAATCGGCTCTGTCATCGATGAAAACCCTGATTCCGAGCTTGTGTCGGATGTAGCCGCCCCAGTTGTCTAAGTTGCAACCATTAACGGTCAGCAGGTTGTGCTCTTTCAGATAGTCGAGAGTTTTTGTTGGTTTGTTTGCAGGATCGAATTCGCATTTTAAATATGTCTTTCCTGCGAATGTTCCGCCGGCGAGCGCTAAAGCAATCATGCCTACTGCAAAACAGATAGCGACGATGTGCATCTTGCATCGCGCTTCTTGCTCTTCGAATTTTATCCATGCTGCTTTGTAGCGCTCGATTACACCCAACTTTTTCTCTTCGTCTTCAGTTGAGTCAATGTTTGTGGCAAGTTCCTCTTGAGCGGTTGGCGCTTTACCAAAGAGTTTGCCCAAAACAGGAAGCACGATGATTGAGAACAATGGAATGTTTCGCTGCGCGGATAAAGAGAGATGCGCAAACACAATGCTCATGCACAACTGCGGCACGGAGAGCCTGTTTTTGGAGATCGCCAAACCGACGGTGAGAAACAAGAAGAGGAACTCCAAACAGATGGCATGTATATTAGCTTTGAAGTTTGGCGACAAGAACTCATCTGTCTCGGCGAGAACAGCGCTTCCTTTCAAATAGTGCGCGATGTATTCGTACAATTGAAATCCGTATGGATTTAACAGAGTGGCGAGCAAAACTACAACCACTGCGATTGCAAGTGCGATGGCTTTAGTCTTGGCAGCTTGGCGCAAAGGTGCTTCTTTTCTGGCAACTGATTGCACCGCGCAAATGACCATGTAGAGTCCCGTCATGGCTATACCTAGCAAGAACGCGGGATGGCAGTTAACCCAGAGCACCATAAATAGTGCCAAGCAGAGAATGAGTTTCCGCTTGCTGATGCGATTCTCGTAGAAGTCTTCCAAAAGTGATGAGTAAAGAAAGACGCCGAACATGGTCACTATGTGCGGGCGCACGAGCCAATGCATTGCGCTCGCGAGCACTCCTAGGAGTGTGAAAACGCATGACCAGGCCAATGGACAGGCGTTGGCTCTGCATGTGTCATAGAGCCGCATGAAAATGTAGCCGATGATGATCGCGGTTGCTACTGCCGCAAGATTCAAACCGCCAAGTTGCACAAGTAACGCCAGAAAAGCGTCGTAGAGCCACTCATACGCAACCCATTGTTTGTCGGGAAAAGTGTACGACATGAGATCCTGGCGAGGAACACTCATGGTCTTTAGGATGTACTCACCGGCAGCGAGATGCCATCCGGTTGAACCGTCGGAGTAAAGGTATGTTGGTCTTGTGAAAAGGACCAGGTTAAGTATCAATGCGAAGTAAAGATCGCCTATGTCGGGAAGAGGCAACAGTCCTTTATCTTCGCTGTCCGGCGAAGATTTTTCAGCAACTGATGCAGGATTTGTATTTGCAGTCTGACTTTGTTCTTCCAAGATCGATTTGAGACGAAGTAATCGACTAACCTAAAACTACCGGTGACCGGGGATTGGGCACCATTTGATTGTTCCACAAAGGCGCCCGATGCGAATCTGCGCTTTGTGCTGATAATGTCGCGATCGAAAGTTCCAAACGCGCGAGAGTTCCAAATACAAGAAGAGGCCGAGCAATCGGCCTCTTTCGATAGTTTCAGTCGTTCCTTAATGCCTATCTTTCAATGATTGTGAATGGCATTTCGATTGTGTTTGGTGCTGCAGAAGAGCTGTCCGATGTGAGTTGCACGCCGGAGGAGTGTTTCTTCTTCGCAACGATTTGAATGTCTCTCTGCTTCATGCCTTTTGTTTTAGCTTGATTGATCAGATCTCTGTACTGTTCAATCGACATTTCAGCATCGCGGAAAGGCGCGTTTTCCATGTGGTTTAGAGCCACTGAAATTGGAGCATCGTTCGTTGGATAAGCGTATACAAAGATGCGTTCTTCACTCTTTTTGACGCCTCTGGGAAGCGAAGCTTGATAGTCGAATTCACTGTCAGGTCCGCCGATCTCGATTGTTTCGCCAGCTCTTACAGAAGCATCCTTCTGGAAATCGTTGGGGAAAATTTGCACCAGCTTTTTGCCGTCAAAATTGAAGATGTTCAAGTTGCAGTCTTGGTTTGCTGTAACGTTGATTTGTAGCTTCTCGCCATTTTTGTAGTTGGGTTGGTTTCCACCCTTGTTTAGAGAGGCAGAGAAAACACCGCCTACGTTGGAGACTGGTCTCACTGCGACTTTATGAGTGCTCACCGCAGATGCTTGAACAGGTTTGGCGATAAACATGCCACGTCCACTCTTTTTGTCGTAGAGCACTTCACCAGGAGCGGCGCTCTTCTTCAGTGGTTTCGCTGTCTTCGTGCTCTTCACTGTGGGCTGCGAAATCGTAATTGCCTTGATCTCGGCTGATTTCACGTTGGGTTTTCCGCCAATGTTGTTGCTCGGTGCGGTTGGCTGAGTTACCTCAACACGAGGAATCGAGCTTCTCACATTCTTGATTCTCAGACGATCGTGTTTGTTTTTGAGATCAGCGTCGGTCGGCTCTTCAATGGGCTTTGCCAAAGCCGGATTTGCATTCTTGTCGGCGGTCTTTTCCGCAGGTTTGTTCTCGGCTTTCTTGCCTTCTTCCGGGGCTGAAAACGCAGGCTGCATGCAAACTGTGAGCGCCAGCGTCACACCCAATGTCATCAACCTAATTCTGTCCATGTTTCTCCACATCCTCTGGTTCTTCAGGCGTCAGCCTGGCGATGTTCTAGTAATCATTGCGCGGTGGGGGTGTCCTTATAATCTAAATATAGAAGCTTTTTATTGAGTTTGCCTTCAAGCCAGGTCCGCAAATTCTCGACTTCGATACTTGGATCACCCTCACTCGACGGTGTGGTCGAGGAATTTAGGCAGAAAAGGAAAAATTTTCCTGGAATATTTGAGACTTTCGCATTAAATGTTTTCGTCTGTCCTGCTTTGAAGGTCGGAGATTCAACGGTAGGGAAGCACAAATTCTTTTTATCGCCTTCCGTGTACGCAAGAAAGAGTTCACAGTCTCTGTTTGCCTGCATCCAAACTTGATAGGGATCGCCGAGCCTAAACTTGTGTGTTTCCGGAGCATTGAAAGCCAACTGCCCGGGCAAAATCGTAACCGGAGTGTCAATGACCGTATGCATGGCTTTTGGATCGTTTGCAATGCGGGCGATCAAGTCTTTTGCGCGCAGTGACTTGAGATTCGGCTTTGCCTCGTTGCTGTCGGTTTGAGGCACGAAATCGTCTTTCGACACCAAAACGGTCTCATCATCAGGTGTCAGAAGGAACACATGCAGCTTGCCTTTGTTGTTGTCGACGGTGAAGCTGTGAGTGCCGAAACCATCTGCAGTTCTTTCCTGGCTTGAAAGAATCAGTTCCTTTTGCAATTCACCATGAACCAGCGCCGGAAACACAAGTGCAGTCGTGTTTTCGTCTTCATAGACCACGTAGACGCGGCAGTCTGTGTGAGGCAGGATGCTGAAAGAAAATGGCTCTAAATACTGGTATGAATCAATGCGTTTGTTGTATTGAATATCCACCCAAGACAGCGTTGGTTTGCGAATTTGCCACGCGCCTTGCTTAGGCATGGCTACGCACAATCCGACAGCTGCAAACGCAATGAAAAATGAAATCGCACACGCAACAATCGTTATAGCCAAAGTCTGAATAGCAGCACCAGAACGGTGTTTGTACGTTTCTGGCAAATCTAGTTCGGATAGCGCATCGATCCACAATGCCATCCTTATAGAGGTCGTAGGCAAGTTCAAACCCGGCAGAGTTGCAGTATCTCCGCAGTGAATTGCCACTACGCTCTCACCGTCGAAAATTGGGGAGCCTGAGTCGCCCGGTGCAAGCGCGAGATCGTGGAGGAGATGGTAATCGTCATCTCTTCTCAATGTTCCTAATAAAGTACCTAGTTGGGCTAATGGATTGGTTACAGGGCTGAACTGACCTAGGTGAACCGGATAGCGAATCGCAGAGAGTGATTGGTGTGTCTGCAATTCTTTGTCAAATTGGAACGGCAAAGGTGCAGCTTCAGTTTCAGGAACCCTCAATTCAACGGTGATCACAGCGGAGTCAAAACGCACCAATTGATCGGGTTGGCGCTGAAAGCGCGGGTGCAGTCTTACGTCTCGTACGACATAACGATTTCCGGATGACGGGAATTTGACTACCAGTGCGGCTGGAGAATGGGCGAACTGCTCGACGACGTGACCGCATGTAACTAATTTGTTAGGGGCGGCCAGCCAAGCCTGACCTAGAAGAATGTCATTACCCGACTCAACGACGAGTACGTGCGCAAGAGCCGGGCCGAACTCTTCCGGGTTTTTCGGTAGACCAAGAGTTTTTGCGACAGCTGTGGTGGCCACTGGTTCTTTCTAGGGTGAGTTTCTCAAGTCGCTAAAGCTGGCTACCAGTTTAGCAACTGTCGGTTTGATACACTAATCAAGACGCTTATTTTCCTTTTGTCTAGAGCGAGAAAGGTGGCTTCTGGGTGACGAAACTTCTTACGATGGCTCGCGGTTCTCGCAGCGCTAAGGGGTCCGTAAATTATAAATCGATACTCGGCTTTTGGTGGGTGATCGTTGCCTTCGCCGTGCCGTGCTTCATCAGATATAAGATGTTGACCGGCGGTAAATATCAAGACCATGGGGCAACCGAAGGTGCCTTGACTTGTGGGTTTATTGGGCTGACTGCTGCGCTTGGCGTTTATGCTCTTTGGCAGCTTGACCGTTACATTTGTGTCAAGAAAGGCAAAGAACCCCGGGAAATAAAGGAAAAGTCTGTCAAGCTCGTAGTCTGGTGTCTGGGCTTCTTCTTGTGGGTTGCTTGGCTTGGAGCGGGAGTTTGCGTCGTGCAAGTAAACTCTGAAATCAACGATCGCCCAGCTGCTGTCTTCTCAAGGTGAACGAGAATTCGATATTATATGTAGGCCATTCAAAGACTATAGAAGTGCTATCTAGCAAGACAGAATTACAAGAGGTTCTCCAAATCGCGCCTGACTGGCGGGCTATCGCTGATAGCTTGGCCAGCAATAGTTCTTCGCAGCCAGGTCTTTACGAGCTCTTTGAGCGCGTCGGCGCAAAATCCATATATAAGAAAGCGGAATCGCTGAGCGACGACGCTCGAGCGCCGTTCCAGAAGCTGGTACGCGACTTCTTCTATCAACCGCTTCTGACGAAGATGCTTTCGTCAAATCAGAACCTGCGACGCTTTTGGAGCCAAAGACGAATTCCGGTAGACGTTCAAAAGTCGCAAGCGCTCTCAATGGCAGTCGAAATAGCGCAGAAAATGGACGGAGTTTTGAGCCGCCACATCGCTCAGAGGAGCGAAGATGGCTTCAAGGTGCTCTTGCCTGCTTACATTCAACGCACGGTTCATAACGCGGTCGTCGATCATATTCGCGAAGAGTGGGAGTGGGAGAAGGAAACGCTTCAAGACCTCAACTTGGACCCCACCCAGGAAGACCCAAGACAGGCTACAGCAGACGACGTCAAATATCTGCCGGAAAATCAAATTATCTCAAGCGAGCAGGTGACCCAGCTTAACCAGCTTCGCGGTCAACTCGAAGGAATGCTCGGCAACAACCGATATCAGCAGGAACCGCTTCAGGTGGTCGATTTGATGTTCGGTCTGGGGCTGACGCCGCATTCGAAAGCCGGAAACGAGCTAACAATGCGCGAAGTCTGCGATGTGCTCAAGATTCAGGGTGAGACGCAGGCTAGAAAAATTGCACGATGCCAGGTCCTTCTGGACAAAGGTCTGGACATGATTCGCCAAGTGATTCGCGAAAAGATGCCAGGCATTGCAGAAGCGTGGCAGTCTGAGATGAACGTCAATTGTGCCTCTCGCCGTGAATTGTCTCACCAACTTGGTTTGACCGAGGGTGAGGTCGAGCGACTTGTTTCCAACAGGCAGTATTACACCCTTGACCAGCTGGTCGACAGAGGGGTGCTCAAGGCTAATCGAGTTCCTGAAATTGAGAAGAACGGCGCTGTGGCTGCATTTGTTCCTGTTGATTTGAACTCAGCCACCACTCGAGATGTCATTGACATACTCGGCGCTTCCAAAGTGGCTGCCCAAAAATTGGTGGCAGCGCGGCCATTTGAAAGTTTCGCCCAAATCTTAAAGGTAATCGACAAGCCTCAACTCGATGTTTTGATGGCTCGTGGCGCTGTCATCAAGAACAAGGCTGCCGCGCGTCCTGACCTCAATCGAGTGGACTTGGATACTATTGTTGCCCAAGGCGTTCCTAAGCCAATAGGCACACTGGTTTTGCGGGGACGACCTTTTGCAACCTGGTCTGAGCTCGAAGATTATCTGTCGTGCGATCAGCCAACTTGGAATAATCTTCGCCAAAAATTTTGTTTGGGCATTTCTTCGGACTAATTTTCTGAGGGGCTCCGTAGAGCAAATGTGTGCAATTGGTCCGAAAGCATTTTGGACCTAGATCAGGGAAGGTTAGAGAAGGTTATGGGTAAGCAGATAGAGATTAGACCGGAAATGGCCAGACTGGCTCAACTGAGAGCTAGAGCTACGGGGCAGTCTGTCGCGCAAGAGCTTGCCAGATCGGTCGTTGAGGAATCTATATATGAGCTCGACCCCGAGCTCAACCTGCTCGTTGATTTCGGCGATAGTCTGAGCCAGCATGACGGATTAGTTCGTGCAGTAGGCGTCAACGATATCGTCGTCAACGGACGGCGCATTGATGTACGCGCTCTCGATAAAGAAGGCACCGTAAGCGTTGCCAAAGCATTGGTTGGAACCCCTTACTTGTCGTCAGGCACTCTCGTCGTGGTGATGAATGGAACGGACTCTGGCGAGGTCGTTGGCTATATAAGCTCCGGAATGTGGCTGGCAGCTGAAGAACAGGCGAAGAACTCTGATGTGGTTCAAGTGCAGCCTAAAGAAAATGGTTCATTCAGCATAGGCACGGCAGTGCATGATATCTGCCAAAAGCCGCAAGTAAACTTGAATTCGGCTGCTTCGACTCCGGAAAAATCCGATCTTTCGAAGTTCCTTACAAACAGACATCAATTCATCATGGCTCGTCAAAAGCAGATTGTGACTGCGATTTGCAACAACGTACAAGTTAGAGATGAAATTGCAACGGATGCAGGCGACAGCATGTCGACGCAAACGATGCGCCGAATCCTTGTCGACACCTCGATTTGGTCGGCACGCGTCGAACGCTTGGTCAACAAAGTTGCACCGAAGTTTCCTGCATTGAGTCGCGAAGAGATCAAATCTCATGTGCGCAATCTCGGCGAGCAATGGGGCGGACAGCCTGATGCTCCTGAGTTTCGCAAGTCGCTTCTCGACAAACTGACACGTGCTCAATTGGCACGCCAGTATCAAGGCGCGACAGCATCGAAAGTTGCAAACGTTGTTGAGCAAGTTCTTGCCGGCGGAAGCGCACTGGATGCCGTGAAGAGCTTCGTCAAGAACAAAGTAGCTGTCGACCTCGCCGCTGAAATCAAACGTCAACGCAATCGCGTCGAGGGTTTTGTTGCAGCAACTGCCGAGGAAATTGGCAGTGCGTTCCAACAACTGGCATTGCAACCTGCATATGCAACGCATAGCCAGAGCCCGGATTCAGGTGTTGAGTCAATCAATGAAGCATTGCAACTTCTTGAAGCCGGCGATCTCGCAGAGCAGGTCAAAGAGCTCGACAATGAACTCGCACAACTCTAATCGGAACAAAAGTTCTTGATTGATAATCTCGAAGAATCAGACGCACTACGAGTACCGTCTGATTCTTGGGTTACAATCGTCACATGGACTCGCCCACCACTAGCACCGGTACTATATATCTTGACTGCCCCTCCTGCGAGCGGCAAAACGAGTCGACGATGCTTTTCTGCCTCTACTGTGGGAAGGCTTTGCTGCCCGACGCTGACAAGATGCGCACCGGCACCATGGCCGGCGGTGGCTTGTGCCAAACCTGCGGCAAGTTCGACCCATTAAGCACGAAGTTTTGCGTTCATTGCGGCTCTGAGACGCTTCAATCTTCGACTCAGACTAATATCTCCCACCTAAGTTGGGATTTGCGTTCTGAGAAGGGCACCACGCTCGTTAAGAGCAAGAAGAAGCATACAGGCGGCAAGGCTATGGCCTTACCAACCATTCTGGCCGGTTGTGCGGTTGGTGCTGTAGTTGGTGCCTTGGCTGCGGCAAATATGGGCGAATCAGAAGTAGTGAAGTTGCTGATGAGCTCTGCCTGGAAGCCAGGTGTAGTTATCTACGCGACACCGATGGTGCACGACAGAGCAAAAGTTTTAAACAGGCTGAGCGTCACTTTAGATCTGATTCCGCCCGACAACGACAAAAAGGCTGTTTCAAAGTACATTTTGTCGCAACTTGCTGCTGGGACGGACAGAGCTTCTGTAAACCTTCCTTTGCCTGAAACCGGTACGAGAAATTATCGCGTCAAAATTGATGCGCCCGGCTGCCGATCTGTCGAACTCACCCCTGTAACGGTAGAACCTGGGCGTCCTACGGTTCTTGGCTTTCCTAAGCCGGTAGAACTCCCCGTCAACCTTGAACAGTAAAGATATAAACTTCGGTTGAATTCGCCTGCAAACGGGCATGTTTTGCTTTAATCTAGATGTGTGGGACCTACCCTCGTTTCTCTTTGGAAAATAATGGCGTCTGGAGCTTCGGATAGAACAATCAACTGCCCTACCTGTGGCCGTGTACTGCCGGCTGACGCACGGTTTTGCGGTTTTGACGGTACAAACCTCAAGCCGATTGCAGCACCCACGGGGCCTTTGCCGTCAGTAGGCGCGGCAAAGCTTTGTCCATTGTGCAAGAAGATCTACCCGCCTTATGCCAGCTTCTGCGCTCACGATCGTTCTGCTTTGCTTTCCGTTTCGTCTGAAAACCCGACAATGTCGCACAACAGCTTGCCGGCTCAGACCGCTCCACAAGCGGCAGTTCAAGCAGCGGCCCAACAACAGCAACAACAACCCCAACAGCCACCACCAGCGAATCAAGCCGTGGACCCGGAGGAAGAAGATTCGGCCTACGCAAACTTGATAGGCAAGACGATTGAAGGCAAATACCTAGTTCAGTCTGTTCTCGGCGAAGGCGGCATGGCCGTTGTGTATCGCGCATATCACAAGGCGATGGACAGAACGGTAGTCATCAAAGTCATGCAAGGATGGCTGCTTTCAAATCGCAATTCAGTCGAGCGTTTCGAGCGCGAGTGCAAACTTACCGCAAAACTCGCACATCCCAACATCATCACTGTATATGACGTTGGCGCCATCAACAACAAAGAACCTTATCTGGTGATGGAATATATCAAGGGCGAAGCTTTGGCAGACAAAATCGGTCGCCAGGGCGCATTGCCGGTTGCCACCGCCGCTAATATCATGATTCAAATCTGCCGCGGATTGCAAGAAGCGCACAGCATCGGCATTATTCACCGTGATTTGAAGCCGGACAACGTTTTGCTGCAAGATAAATCCGATCGCCCGGACTGGGTAAAGATTGTGGATTTCGGTATTTCAAACCTCGTGCACGGCTCAAAACGCTTGACCAAAACAGGTCGGATGGTGGGAACGCCTGAGTACATTGCACCGGAGCAATTGAAAGACAAGCCAATCGATATTCGCACGGACATTTATTCTTTAGGCATCATGATGTTTGAGATGCTGACAGGCAGAGTGCCCTTCGAAGGTGAGAGTGCAGAAGCAATTCTCATGAAGCACTTATTGGAAGAACCGCCGCCGATGGCTGAGTGTCGCGAAGACAAACAGTCCACGCCGTTCGACGAAATCGTCTCGAAATGCTTGCACAAGAATCCTGACGAAAGATATCAAACCGCAACTGAACTGAGACTCGACGTAGAGCAAGCTCTGAGCAAAGTTCTCTTGAAGCGTAAAGAGGGAGCTGCCGAAAGGTGACTGCGGCTATGCGCAAGTTAGTTGGAATGCCGCTAAGCTTGTCGGTTTTCTTGATGTGGTCGTGCGCGTTTGCACCGCTTGCACTCTGCGATGATGAGGCTTCTGCGACGGGCCCGAAGACTTCTCAGGTAACGAAGGACTCAACAGATCTGAAAGACCCAAATGCTTCGAAAGACTCGAAAGACCCAGACCCAGACGAGATCCGATCGCATGTTCTTGAAACCATGCCGCCGAAGATCTTGGAGAAACTCGAGAAACTTCAAAACTCTGAGGAAGTGTCGAAGATCAAGACTCGTTACTTTCTAGAGAAAAGCAAATTGTGGCCGTCCGGTTATACCATCAAGGTGGCTTTCAACGGCGGAAGTCCCAGTGCTCATGCGGTTATTGCTCAGGTGGCTGACGAGTGGACGAATTACGGAAACATATTGTTTGATTTCGGATACAACCCAAAAACGAGGCAATACCGCACCTGGAGCACTTCAGATAAGGAGTATTCGGCAGACATTCGAATTGGTTTCGATGGTCGTGGTTATTGGTCTGTGGTTGGGACCGACTGTCAGAACCCCAGTATGGCAGCCCCGGATGAGAAGTCGATGAATCTCAGTTTGCGCGGTTTCGATGCGTCTGAATTCTACACGGCGGTCTTGCACGAATTCGGTCATGCCTTGGGTTTCAAGCACGAGCATCAGCGGCCTGCCACACATTGTGACGCGCAGATGCGATGGGATGATGACGACGGATACGAACCGACAAGAGATGCTGACGGTTGCTACTTGCCTGATTCCAAAGGACGGCGACCAGGCATCTATACTTGGTCTTCCGGTGCACCAAACTTTTGGTCTCGCGCCAGAGCCGAAGCACAAATGAAGAGCATGCCCTTTTCCTCTGCGTTTCAGATGGGCCCGGATGATCCGCAGTCGATTATGCGATATCATCACCCTGCGTTTTTCTACAAAGATGGAAGCAAGAGCCCGTGCTTTACTCGCTCTGATGGTGGGCTAAGCAAGCTCGACAAGCAGGGGATGTCTAAGGCTTATCCGTTTAAACTGTGAGAGTGTAAGACCCAGCGCTGGTAGATTCGGTATGGACTGATTTTGACGTCCGGAAAGTCTGTCTGGGGCAACACTTTTCTGCCAAAATCTATATATCCGCCCTAAAATAGGCACCCGACCAGTAGTAGGCTCATTCTCTCCAATGGAACTCATATTTATGGTTAGCGATTATTGGTCTTGGTTTACTGGGCAGGGCAGCAGTTCTAAAAAGTCGGCGGCGACGAACATCGACTTCTCCAAGACCTCTTACTACGTCAAGGCAAGCCTTATTCTTTCGATTTTGTCCATTGGTTCGGCCGTTCCTGCCTACGCCCAAATGTGGTCGCCTGGTTCAAGTACCGGACCGACAATGACCGCGCCAGTAGTACCTGCTGCACCTCCGCCGCAGGCAGTGCAAGCAGCACCTACCGGACCTCAGTTTTTTATTCCACCGACACTTCCAACACAAGGCGCCTTCATTGCTCCATTGGTTCCTACCGATGTGACCAACATTCGCATGGACTTTCAAGACAGAGAGAACGCTTCCAAGGCACCTGTGAATGGCGTCGCGCTTGTTCCTACAGACTTGTTTCCTAAAGATGATGATTTGAAAGGCTCTGGCGAGTGGATCGTTGTGCGCGGCACAGACCCCAAAGGTTATCAACGCCTTTCTCCTCACACAATTCAATTGAGCAACGGCTCTATTCTCGTTTCAGTCAGACGTCCATCCAGCGTTGCGATTGTCAACACGCCGCTCGGTGAAATCGCGATTAACGCCGACAGCGACGTACTTTTGACTTACACCGACGGTGTGGTTCGCATCAACAACTTGACTGGACTCGGCAAGAATGTGCTTATCAAAACCGCTGAAAGTTCGGTCAGCGCGCGCATTAACGGAAAAGAAGTGACCGAACCTGTTGCAAGCACGCCGGTAACAATGGCATTTGCTTGCGGCTACGAAGTCTCCATCGGCGAAGACAAACTCAGTCACGAGCACATGCGCCCCGCAGACGGTTTGGCTAGAAGGCATTTCCAAGTGATAAATGACGGAAAAATGGCAGTCTGTCAGTTCTCCGTTGAAAGCGCGCTCAACAATCACGACTTGATTGCGGAGCTTGCATCCAAACAATCGGGCGCAAAGGAACGCAAGATTCTTGGTGACATGTCCAAGATGGCTGCAGTGCTAAACCATATGCATGGCACCTATGGCTACAAAACGTCAAAACAGCCATAGTTTGTAGATCTTCAGCAACGACCAAAAAGGTCGGATAGTGCATCAGAATGCGCCATAATGTACATGTTATATACATGATTGTCGTGCATAAGCCGAGGTACAAGACGTGACTGGCAAACGTGATCACAACACGCAGACTAGAGTCGATTCCCTGCAGAGCAAAATTGGCTGGTTGCCTGGTGCGATTGGGCGCAGGCACATAGCAACGGCGAGCACGATCTTTCTTGCAGCGACTATTGTTTTGCAAGCGCATAGTTTGAGTGTCAGCGCAGAGACCACAGCGGCTCCGGCGACCCAACCGGCGCAGTCGTCTGATGCCGATGCTCGAACCACGACAATGCTCACGACATCAGGAAAGTTCGGCAAACTCGAGTCGGATTTGGAGCTTGCCCGCAAAGGGAAGATGCGCGGTCGCGAAGCCGACTTGTTGGAAGAAATTGCCTTGGCTTATGTCGATCGGCATGACTACAAGGCCGGCGAAGTTCTGCTGAGAGAGTGTTTGGCGATTCGAAAAACACTTAAGGATTCTGAAGTACAGAACTTAGGGATGAACGTCACTTCAGAAGACGTCAAAGCATCGGATCTTGTCGCTAATGCATATAGCCATTTGATCATGACTCTGGTCAATGCCAGGCGCTTTGAGAATGCGCGTACTGTTTGTGATGAGGCACTCGCTTTTGCACGCAGCGTGAACTCGAAGAATTATGAGTTCGAGTGTCTGCGCCTCACCGGCGAATGTTGGTATGCGGAGTGGAACTTCGAAAAAGCACAGACGTATTATCAACAAGCATTCGACTATGCAGTCAAAGAGAATATGCCTCTCAA
>CAYZJR010000144.1:10702-15153 GCA_964478655.1 uncultured Candidatus Obscuribacterales bacterium | reverse complement strand
TTGCGAGCAACCAATTTTTAAGCAACTACCAAGCATCTCCGACGAGAATCCATGCGGATCAAAAGGGATTTAGATAACGCTTTCGACGAACTTTTTTTGCACGCTCTAAAGACTAAACCACTAAACGGATCTCGTCTCCGACCCTTTAACACTGACACCGAGTACATCGTAAACGAAACTTTCCCCGCAGGGTTTCCCGCAGACAGCCGTAGTTAGGGGAAAAGAGGGGTCACTGTGCTCGTTGATTCAAACTGTCTGATTCCGCCGAAAAGTCCACCGCCAGGATAAAACCCGGCTGCTGGATTGCCGAACAATCCGTTGGGAACATATGGAGTTCCTACAGTTCCGAGATTCAATTGAAAGTTCTTTCCAAGGTTGATACCGACATTGGTGCCAAGACCGTACGGTGAAGTAGCAATTGAACCGTAAGGTGAATATCCGTACGCGGAAAGACCCGCAGGATAACCGCCTATCCCTGGATAGCCTCCGAAACCGGGATAACCACCACCATAGAAACCGGGATAACCTCCGTAGAAACCAGGAATGCCGGTTGTGATTGGTTGCGGGAAATTAGAGTTCGGGCTTGTTCCGGGTGCGTTCATCAGCGGTACACCTGATGGCATTCCATTGGGAGCTATCCACGATGGGCGCACTCCCACTGGTGGCAAGTAGGCGTTTAGTCCGGGACTCATACTGTTGGGATAAAGCGCCTGGCCAGTCGCGGTTACGGGTCTGCCGAATGCATCAACAGTTTGTCCTAATGCGTTAAAGCGATAGCCATATGGATTCACGTATTGCTGCGGCAAGAAGTTGTACCAAGGCTCGTTGTAGGTCGTTGTGCGACTGTATTGCTGCTGCACCGGTGACGAACGATCGATGAGTGGCACAATACGACCTTGTTGATCGACCGGCACACCTAGAGTGCTCAAATCAACTACCGGTTTCGGCTTTTCGGGAGCTTTCTTCAGGCTTGGAGGCGGCGCCACCTCTTCCATAAACATTGAGCCGTCAGAGCCGTTAATAACCATCGGATCATCTGCGTAAGCAGGCTGAACCGGAACGCCCATCGCAACCATCGCAAAAACAATGGCGCGGCGCTTCACGTGATGATTCATAGTCATCGCAAACTCTCCAAAAGCATCAGACGCTTCTATGTTCCATCTAAACATACCTCCATTGAGCCAAATCGAACCTTTCATTAAATCTGCTACGATGGATTTCAGACAGAGGCGGGGCGCAGCATGTTTGCAGAACCCTACAACGAGCCGGAAAGACCGAAGCTCAAGCTCGAATTAGTGCGTGGTGGTGGTGGTGGCGGCGGAGTAATCACTGCGGTTGGTTGCAACAACTTCGGAAACAACGAACCAGAACCCGTTATGGAGTGGCAGGAGGTTCCTGCTTGGTTCAGTCTCACCTTGCCTATCACCACTAAATTCATTCAAAATCTCTGCGTTTGCCTACCGATGGCGCAGCGAGATTTTCTACTTCGCAGGGCCGGACTACCGCGATGCTACCGCCTTTTGCTAAGCGTGCGATGGAAGTTTCTAACAGACGAAGATTTCAGTAGCGCTGACGTACTAGAGGTTTGCGACAAAGTCCGGTTCGATAGTCTGGCATTCAAGAAACTAGCCGACACAACTGAGACGCAGGCTGTTTGGCGGGTCTGGTCGTTTTGCACGCAGTATGCGACTTACCCTTGGAACTTCAAGGACGGCCTTCTTCTGCAGATAAAAGAATCATGCCGTTAGGCTCAGTCGGCTTGTGGAGACGCTGTGACTGTTTCGGGAAGGGTTTGAACGCTACCGTCTTGCGACACCGGTGGATTGGAGACTGGAACAATGGTACCATCAACGGTGTCATTAGTGGTCGTAGTAGCGGTGGTTGCCGTCGTAGTAGCGGTGGTTCCTGCGGTGGTTCCCGCGGTGGTTCCTGCGGTGGTTCCTGCGGTGGTTCCACTTGCAGTTCCGGCAGTGGTCGTGGCGCCGTTCTTATCTGTCGCCACCATTGTTTCAGGCGTTCCACCAAAGGTCGTCATCTTGCGCACAAAAGCCACAAACGGTGTCAGCGCATTCTGCGGCAGTTTGCACGTCACTTTTTGCGACACTCCAAACTTTTCGCCTGTCACAAGCGCGACAGGACCTTTCTCCGGATCTTGAAGAATGTCTGATCCAATGATGTTTACCCAGATCTTTGCTCTGACATGCAGTCCCTTGATGTTCAAAATCGAGACACCGCCTGAATCTTGCTGAACAATATTGAAGGTCACTGCTTTGTCGAGTCCGACATGACTCACATCTTTGTTGTCGATTTCTTTGATTACGCGAGTTCCAAGATTGACTTCTACGTGTGTTCCTTCTTGCGTGCGAATGAGCGAGACGTGCTCAACGCCGGCATCTTGCAGCACCTTCAAAAAATTCGGAACCTTCTCCGGCGGCGTGTCCGGCGCAAGTTCTTTGAACGCCGAATTGAGGAAGTCTGCAAACTCCGTCACAGGAACTTGTTTAAAAGTCGTTGACAGTTCCGTCAAATCTTTTTGCAGTTCAGCATCTTCAGCACTGGTGCGATTGAGCACCTCTTGCGCTCGCTTGAAATAATCGCCGGCATCGACAAACTTGCCTGCCTTAATACAGCACTCGCCCAACCGTTTCAGGCACAACAGCGCGCGCGTATTTTTCTCAGTCTCTTCTTGCGAAAGGTCAGCTTCAACTAGGGCTCGCTTCCAACTGGTCTCGGCGCCCTTGTAATCGGCGCGGGTAAAGGATTTGTCTGCGCGGTCGCAATATCGATCGAACTTCGACGCTTCGGCGAATGCCGGTGCTGCGGCGATAAGCAAAAGTGTTGCCGCGACAACTACACCCTTAGCACCTGATTTCATGAAAGCTCTCCATAGTGGTCTGCCTAGTTTAGCTTACCCGCCAAAGGTATGACTTCAAGCGCTCATCGTATAAACTAAGACACAATCGAGGAAACTTTGTGCACGTTCGACCGACTCGCGAGCTAGAAAGAGCGCTGGGGCTTTCTTCCGAGATTTTTCTCTCGGGGCGTCAACGTGTGCCCGGGCAGACGATTGTCACGGGAAGTCTCAAGGAAAGCATCTGGCGAATTTCCTTTCCGCTTTTACTTATCAGCATCTTCACGGCGACTGTAGACCTCGTCCACATTCAGTGTGCAGGTCTCATCGGAACCAAAGATCAAGCAATCATCGGCGTATGTGACCAGATCATGCTGATGGCGATCATGGCGCTTGCATCATTGGCGACTGCGATAACTGCGAGCATTTCGCGCCTTGCTCCAAACGCTGACGACAAGACCTTATCGGCGGGCTTCGCAGATGCAATCAAAATTAGTCTTCTCGTTGCAGTTGTGCTCACGTGTTTGGTGTTTTTTGGTGGTCCGCTGATGTTGGTTCCGTTTTCGGGATGTGTCGACACCTGCGGCTTGACCCTAAACCAAGGCGCCAACTATTTGAAGATCGCATCACTTTCTCTAATTCCGATCAGTTTGTTCAGCGTCATCAACGCATTCTTTTTGGGTTTGGGGCGCAGCTCTCCGCAGCTCATCACGATTGCAACCATGGCAATTATTGATGGGGTTCTCAGCTATGTTCTCGTGACGTATCAAATATTCGATTCGCTCGCAATAGGCGCGATTGCCTTGTCGACACTCACCGGTTCTTTGCTGGCGTGCTTAGTTGCATTCTGCATGCTCGCGAGGTCGCCCAAACATTTGAACTGGAACGCACTGTCTACACCCAGAATCGGAACCGGCTGGGATATGCTAAAGCGCTCAATACCAGCCACTCTTCAAGACAATGGCTGGGCGGCAAGTGCCTTCGTTCTCTACCTGGTGCTAGGCGCGCTCTCACAATCCACCGATGTTGTTGCTGCTCTCAACACAGGTCAGAGAATCGAGGCGTTGGTGCAGGCACCACTGGCGGCACTAGCCTCTGCCGCGCTGGTCGTCACCGGTCAAAACATAAGCGTCAATCGCACGCGCAGAGCCTGGCGCGCATCGGTAATTGCAACTGTATGTGGAACAGCATTGATGCTCGTCGCAGGCATTGTGCTTTTTGTCTTTGCCAATCAAATCGCAGCATTAGGAAACAATGCAGAATCCACTCAACCTTACGTCGCTCAATACCTTCGCATCGCCGCTTTCGGTCTGTCGTTCGTTGGGCTGGAAACGATTCTCACAGGCTCGCTTCAGGCATGCGATGACACAAAGTTTCCACTTTTGATTGGATTTATTTGCAGTTGGGCAATCAGTATTCCTGTTACCTACTTGCTAGCCGTAATGTTGCACATGCAGTCGATGGGCGTCTGGATTGCGCTTCTGGCAGCCAATTTCATCGCCGGAATGTCATTGCTGGCGCGATTCGCAGTTCGACCGGAGTGGAAGTCGGCAGCAGATGTATCCGGAGCAGCGAATGCGCCTGGAGCAGCGAATGCGCC
>CAYZJR010000144.1:0-10602 GCA_964478655.1 uncultured Candidatus Obscuribacterales bacterium | reverse complement strand
ATGCGCCTGGAGCAGCGAATGCACCTGGAGCTGCGGATGCGCCTGGAGCAGCGGATGCATTCGAAGCACCCGAACAGAAACCCAAAGATTACGCATCGGGTTACGTATCGGATTACGGACCATTGGACTCGAACGACAAGTCGCCATCAGGCTCGCAGCGTCCTTGCGTCGAGATTTTGCTGCCACCCGAATCGGACGAACAAGCAAATCAAAAGCCGACCGCAAATCAAGAAGAGCCCTAGTTCTTCGCCGGCTTAGCTTCCATCAACGTCACGGCTTCTGTCATCTTCTGAAGCTTGCGAAGCCGTTCTTTCGAAACTCTTGGATCACAGCGAAATTCAACAACGTCACGTGTGGTTTGCCGACGCAGGCATTTCAGCACGCCGTTCTTAATGTCCTCATCGAGAAAGCCTTCACACATGAATTGTGCAAAGGCAGTTGCAATGAATATGTCATCAAATTTGTTGCATACGGACGCAGTCTTTTCGTTCGTGAGATCAATGGGCGCCCGGGTAATTTTCGGATCAAGCTCGAACATCTCAAGCCAATCTACCAAGTATTCGCTGGCTGGCGCGCCTTCGTTTTCCGGTCTCCAATCCCAGTAATCTTTGAATACATCAACAGCGATCTCGCTGCCGAGGGGGCCAAGCTCATCGCCGAACGACCAGTAAAAGTCATCGGTCAAAAGATTCTTGGCATTCTCGTGACTCTTTGCGCGGTAGTCATCCGTCTGGGGCTGTGCGTTTTCAGGTAGCAATGGCATTTCGGTCTCTTCCACAAAACTTGCATTCAGAATAATAACAGACGATTGTTTCGACTCTTTAAGCCGTTCCCCGTAATTACCCCCCTCAAAAACTTGTCCAAAACTATTAGCTCCGTATTATGAGGGCGGCGACTCGAACGGCGGCTCTGCGAGTTCAACACTGGGACATACTCCCAGTCAGCTTGCTATGAGCAAAAACGGGAGTGATAAAAGTGAACATAAGTTCTGACAAGCCTGTCTCCCCATGGCACGTACTTGCAGCAACCTGGCTCGGCGCATTTTTCGACGGGCTCGACGCCACAATCTATGTAATGGTTTTGGTGCCGGCTCTGACGGAACTGCTGAAAACAACGTCCCACACAGAGATGGGAGTGGTCGGCTCGTATGTTTTGGCGGTGTTCATGGTCGGCTGGGCGGTCGGCGCCGCGGTTTTCGGCATCGTCGCCGATCACATCGGACGCGCCAAGACACTCACAATCACTATTCTTCTGTACGCAATCTGCACCGGACTCTGCGCCACCGCGCACACATGGCAAGAGCTCGCGTTCTATAGGTTCCTCGTGGGTTGCGGCATCGGCGGCGAAATCGGAATCGGCGGCGTGCTGCTCGCCGAGGCTTGGAAAGGTCGCGCGCGGCTGCATGCAGCGGCAGCAATGGTTTCGGCGTTCGGCGTCGGCTACCTTGCAACGTCCGTTCTGAACTTGTGCCTCGGCGGCTACGGCTGGCGCTGGCTTTTCGTGGCAGGCGTGGTGCCTGCGCTGATGACGGTCTACCTGCGCGCGAAGCTGAAAGACTCGGCAGAGTTTGAGTTTGTGGCTAAGCGTAAAGCACGTGCGAAAGAAAAACCGGTCGAAGCTCGCACGGAGGAAGAGAAGAAGCTTTTGCAGTCGACCTTCCCGGCGCTCTTCACAAAAGAGAATTTGCCAAAAACAGCAGTCATCGCCACCATGGCCAGCTCCGCAATCATGGGTTACTGGGCGGTTCTATCTTGGATTCCCGCATGGGTCAATCAATTGGTAGGAACGTCAGCGGTGCAGGAGCGCAGCATGGCGACAATTGCACTGAATCTCGGGTTGGTCGCCTCGGCAATGATTGGCGGCTGGTACGTACGCGTGCTCGGGCGAAGCATGGCGTTTCGCATCGGGTCGCTTGCATCATTTGCATGTTGCGTCGCGATGTTTTTGACCGTGAAAAGTTTCGGACCAGCCCTGTTGGCTTGGGCGTTCGCAACTGGTTTCGTGACGATCATGCCGTTTGTGGTGCTGTTCATTTACGTTCCTGAATTGTTCGAAACACGGATAAGAGGAACAGGCTTCGGCTTCAGCTACAACTCGGGAAGAATTTTCGCCGCCCTTGCCGCACTGTGTGGAGGGCAGTTGATAGCGATGTTTGGTGGTTCTTACGCGTTTGCAGGAGCGACGGTTGCAAGCGTTTACTTGATCGGAGTCGTGATTTCGTTCTTCATGCCTGCGACAAAAGGTGAAGTCGAACTGCAATCCGAACTCCCGATTGGCCCGCTTGCAATTCCACAACCAGTAGCGCAAGCAATTCCTCAAGCGCTCGCGCATCAAGCCGCACAACCGGCTCTGGCTGCCATTCGCATTCCAATCGACACGCACAAATAGTCGAATTCGCAACTCAGCACAAAAGGTTTTTTGTCCCACCACCATCAACGCAACAAGAAAAAGCCCTCGATGAGATCGACTCATTGAGGGATTTTTCTTTCTCAGGCACCATATGCAGTGACCCTTTCAATCTATACGGGTCGAGCAAGCGATTGAAAATTCATTCTTAAAAAATCTGCCTGTACAAGTCGATGGAGCGAGATTTTGGTGCTCTACCATTGAGCTACAAGGGCATTGAGCCCTTGATAGGATTCGAACCTATAACTACCCGCTTAGAAGGCGATTGTATGCTCTACCAGTTGGGGCACAGGCATACCTTCAATATAGCACCCGCCACTCTCGGCGTCAATAGTTGATGGTATTAAATATGGTATCACCTCGCGCGCGCAAAAACACCGCTCATCAAATCAAATTTGAGAGCGTGCATTGGTTCCGGAGTTCAGATCCAGGTTGGGAATCATCCGCAAATCGTGATTGGTGTTGTTCTTCGCGCACAAATTCTACTGCGCGTGCTCTCTTTCAATGCTCGTTGGCAAAATTGATGCAGCTAACCAAAAGGTGAGAACACAGCAAATAGTCGACGAGCAAGCGAAAAGATCACGTCGCAGTTATGCGCGCGATTTTCTCCGTCCTTTGGTCGTCAACATTAACACAGCCGTCAGTTCTCCTTATGCTGCACAGTTGATCATTCTAGCTATCTACTAGTTTAGTCGTCAAGGTCAGGTGGGAAAATAAGAGTACAGGCCCTGCACCAAAACCGTCACCACTTGAGCATTTATAGCGCAAACTTATGAGTTGGCCGAGCCCTCAAGATTTCAACGAAGCGATACAAAACCCGCGTTTTAGCTTTTCCGATGAAGAGCTGAGGTCGTGCCAGGCCGAATTGAATCATCTTGGTCTTCCCATTGCGATTACGGGAGGATTTGCCAGCGTCTACCGCATGTCGAATCGACGCAATACTTGGGCCGTGCGTTGCTTCCTAGAGCAGCGACCAACCCAAGAAGAGCGTTATGAAGAAATTGCGCACTACGTCATGTTCGATTCCCTCGACTGCACCGTGCATTTCGAGTATCTCAAATCAGGAATCATGGTGCGCGGCGACTGGTATCCAATTCTCAAAATGCAGTGGGTTCCTGGCGAAACGCTTGACGCGTACATCAACAAACACGTTCATGACAAAAACCGCATGGAGGAGTTGCTCTTCCGCTTTCGCGACATGGCGCGACAGCTCAATGAAGCAGGCATCGCGCACGGCGATTTGCAGCACGGCAACATCATGGTCGTCTCTGATGAGCTTAGGCTTGTTGATTATGACGGCATGTACGTTCCAAACCTGGAGGGTCGTGAGGCGATTGAACTTGGACATCGCAATTATCAACACCCACTGCGCGACGCATTGCATTTCGGACCGTACCTGGACAATTTTTCGATTTGGCTAATCGAGGCGTCACTGAGTTGTCTGGCAATTGAACCGCGCTTATGGAGACTGGTTCCTGGTGGTGATGAGTGTGTGCTTTTCCGCAAAGAAGATCTGTGCAATCCGGATGCATCGGAACTGTTCAAAATCATCGACTACCATCCCAACGAAGAGATTCGTAGAATTGCAAAAACGCTGCGGCTCTTGCTGAATATTCCGCCTGATGCGATTCCAGCACTGGGGCAGCCACTTCCCACAACGTTTGAAGTCGCGCCGCGCAAAGTCATTTCTGACCCCTCTCAGCCGGTAAGAAGAAAACGGCAGCTGGAGCCGAAACAGAGTGTTCCTGATTGGACGTTGTACCTCGATACGGAAAGTGAATCGTCCATCAAACTAAACGAAGGCGTCTTCGGCAATATCGCCCGAAACCTATCAAAAGCCGGTCACTCCATGGCGGAAAAGATGATGACATCGGTGGCGCCGAGACTGGCGGCAGCTGACTTAAGAAAACGCGCGACCTCTTTGATTAAGCGCGGAGAGTATGCTCAGGCGGCGACACTTTACGACAAAGCCGTCGAACTCCTGAAGAAGACCGAACTCACGCCCGGAGGGCTCTTTCTCTCTTGCATGTTGGGGTTGGGCTACAGTCACATGCTCAACAAAAATCTAGGAGTTGCCGCTCACTATTTCAAGCAGGCATTGGATTATTCCAGCGGTGATTTTTGGGAGCACAAAGTAGCCGCACTCTCGCTTTCGGCCGCCTATTTCGGGCAGGGACGAAAGGGTGATTCACTGGCTCTGCTCACTCGTAATTTCCAATCACCTGAATTGTTCCTCCCATCGATTGTAAAAAGCGATCTACTACCGGTGGTGCGCTGCACGGAAATCGGCGACGTGATTTTGGCATGGGCAGAAGAATACCCGACTGTTGAATCGGCGCTTGCGATCAGCCTTAGCGATGAACAACTGTGTGGCGTTTACGAAGCGGCAATTGAAGCATTTGAGCGCAGTCATGAAGCATCGACGACGCGAGTGATGGAACAAATTAACAAAGCAACGGTGCTGATGGGGCTGAGTTACTACCGCAGCGAACATCTCTTCTCTGCAAGTAGATGCTTTCAGAAAGCGATCGATTCCAAGTCTCGAAACAGTTGGACGGCGCGCGCAGTCTTCTTTCTCGCCTCTGCACACTATGAGCAAGGTGACACAGCAGAAGCATTTCTGCTCTTGGACAACGAGCTGAAACCCACCGAATTGAAGTACGTTCTCGACTCGGAGCTGCGCCTAACGCCGAAACGCCGTTTAAGTATCGCGCACATGATTCATGACCTCGCAATCAGCCATGAGGAGCGGAAAACCGCAGCGGAACGTTCGAGTTCGGGCAAACGCGAGCGCAAGGATTTACCGCAAGTTTTGTGCAAGAAAGCGCTGGACATGTACCGCACCTTGTCGCCGACCGAAAGCGCGGCCGAGATCGCAGAGTGTCTCTTCCTGCTGGAAAAGCCGGTCGATGCAATTCGGACACTGGAGAATCTGCAAGGCGTTGCAGGACCTCTCTGGGATCGGCTATTGAAGCGGCAACTCGAATATGCATCGCTTATGGTTGAGAAAGGAGAGTTGGAAGAGGCACTGATGGTGTTTCAACGTTGCGAAGGAACGAAAAGTGCACGATCGGCACAGCTTGAGACGGAGTTGCGTCGTCGCCAACTGACGTTCGCACACGAATTGAAGCGGCAAGGGCACTTGGAGGCGGCACTTGGATTGTTCGTGCGCTGGGAAGGCGCCAACAGTCTAAACGCAAACGAGATCAAAAAGCAGCAATGCGAAACGGCTTTTCAAAGCGCGAGGATTTTGGAACAGCAAGGTCATCTTGACGAGGCATTGTTTCTTGCGGCAAAGTACGAGGACATTGCGCCCGCCTACCCGCGCCAATTGCGAGATGCGCTTAGATTGCGCGATCGGGCAATTGCAGAGTCGCTGCGAGACAAACAACGCTACGAAGAAGCGATGGAGCTTCTGCGCAAACATGATGATACGTTCGAAACTGACATCAAATTGCTGCGCCGACAATTGATCGATCGCGAAATCGAAACAGCAAGACGACTTGTAAAAGAGGGAAATTTTTCGGAAGCGATTTTGATTCTGGAACCTCTACAAGCGCACTCGACCACAGCTAAGTCTGAACTGACTCTCTATCTCAGCCAAATCGATTCAGAGTCTCTTGCCGACCTTCCCAACTTGCGAGCCGATCAGATTATCGCACAGCAGTTGGTTCAAGAACGTAAGTTTCGACAAGCTCTCGATATGCTCGAGCGGCATGAAGACTCCGAGTACGGTGCTGCGATTATTCGCGAACAGTGGGCGCTTCGTTGTTTCGAAGTAGCAATGGGCTCGCAAGTTCTGTTCGATGGCTATGCATTCAAAACCGGAATAGACCTGCTTGACGAGCTGCATTCGAGCAAGCACCTTTCCTCCAAACTCATGGCTGACGTGGCGGCATTGATAGTCTCTTTCAAAGGGGCATACACTAGAGAGGTCGAAAGATACCTCAAGGAGTTCTTAGACCTTGCGCTTCGAATTCAAGGACCCGAAGGCGAAGAGGCGCTCAAAATGCGAGATTATCTCCAGTTTCGAATGTTGCACCCGCATTGATATCACAACATATTGCACCAAGTTTTCAAAACGATATTGCAAGCAAACCCCAACTAAACGATGCCCTGGCCGACCCCACAAGACTACAACGAAGCAATACAGAACCCCGCGACTTGTTTCGCCGATGAGGGGCTGAGGCGCGGAGAAGTCGAATCGAATGCGCTCGGTCTGCCGCGTTCAATCACAGGCGCGTTTGCAAGTGTGTATCGCGTCACTGAAAACAATAGGTCTTGGGCCGTGCGATGCTTCCTAAAGTTCCGTCCAGATCAGCAAGAGCGGTACGAAAAAGTCAGCCAATATGTGATGTTCGACGAACTCGAATACACCGTTCACTTCGAGTACTTGAGCAAGGGAATTCGAGTGCGCGGCGAGTGGTTTCCAATGCTGAAGATGGAGTGGGTCGAGGGAGAGACTCTCGATCAATATTTGGAATCGAATGTGAGGAACCGCTCACAAGTCAAGTCACTGCTTGGGAAGTTCGATCAGATGATGGCAGAGCTGAGAGCTGCCGGTATCGCCCATGGTGACTTACAACATGGAAACATCATGGTCGTGAATGGCGATTTGAGACTGGTTGACTATGATGGAATGTATGTTCCAAAACTTGCCGGCTGGCGCAGTCTTGAACTTGGACACAGCAACTATCAACACCCGCTGAGATCAGACACAGACTTTGATCCGACACTGGACAACTTCTCCGCACACGTTATCAGAACATCTCTGCTCACACTAATTGACGATCAGTCTTTGTGGAGCGATTCACACGTCGGCGACGAGTGTTTGCTCTTCAAAAAACGTGACTTTATTCAACCGGACAGTTCTGAATTGTTCAATCATTTGCTCGCGCACAAGTCTAAAGACGTGCAGGTTTCCGCAGCATCGCTCGCTCATCTGTGCAAGTGCCGCCCTTCTGATGTTCCCTTCATTGGTGCGACCCGCGAAGAGATATTGGACATTCCAATTTATGTTCCAGGCGAACACGATAAGGAGAATAATTCAGCAACCTTGGAGCGTGAGATATATCAAAAGACCAGATACGACGACAACGTCACGGGGGCAGGCGGTACGGGAAAAGCTTCCGCAAGACCGAAAACAAATAGATTCAAGAGCGGCGTTTTCTCTGCAGCCAGCGAGAAACTAAAGGATGCAGCCAATCAGGCGTGGGACTATGTGGTTCCCAAACTATCACCCCGATTCGCAGCAGAACGCGCCATTGCAGATGGTGACAACGAACTCGAACACTCCGAATTCTCGAAAGCAATCGCAAGTTACACACGCGCACTGCAAATAATTGAAAACGCCAAGGGAACCACCATGGACACAGCACTGCAAACGTTCATCCTGGCAAAGATTGCAACCGCGTGCATGCTAGATCATCGCCCAGCGCTAGTTACATACCACCTGAAAGAAGCCCTGAAAAATAACTGCGACCCGGAATCTCCATATTTCGAAAAGGCGCTCGCCCACGTCGCCATCACTTGTTTCGAGAAGGGCATGATCAAAGAAGCGCGCGGCGTGATGTGGACAAACTTTCGCGACAAAATGAAGCTATTGGAATTTCCGTCTCTGTTGAAAGGCAGCTACTATGAGAATCGCGTGTCGGTGGCTAAACTCCTGACGGTTCTTTCAGAGGTCTACGCCGATGCTGTCGACGACCAGCACCTCGCTCTCGCCTGCTGCGAGGTGGCACTAGCACACTATGAGTTGTCAGACTACCACGCTGTTGGAGAGTACGAAGCGATCGCACAGGTTCGACTGCGCAGAATACACTGCCATCTCAGTATCGAACAGGTTAGTTCGGCCGATCATCAATGCGAAAGATTGTGGCGTGACAAACAACTTTTGAGCTCTGATACGAGAGCGCGCGTCGTGTTTCTCCAAGCATTCTTCGACAGTCTGTCCGGGGATTTCGACAAAGCTTTCACGACACTGAGCGAGAACATAACACAACTTACCGTTCTCGAAAAATCGCTGAAAAGCGAAATGCGAAGTGCAATGAAAACCTACTTCTCGGTGGCAGAGTTCTTGCGCGAGATGGGCTCCAGGTACGCAGCCCGCGACATGCACGCAGAAGCAAAGCTATTCTACGGAAGCGCCGCTTGGATGTATCACGACTTCAGAAAGACACCCCCGCGCGAACACGCATTGCCTGAAGGCAGAAACACAAGAGCTTCCAAAAAGGCTAGTAAAACTGGATTTGCAGGCACCTATCAACTCAAGTATGTGGAGTGCCTTATCGGCCAATACGAACTCGTCGAAGCAGCGAGGCTCTTGAAGAAAATAACTGCAGCGGAGCACAAAGACATCGTCAGAAAGCTAGAACGCTCATTGGCACTTGCGTTTGAGGCAGTGGGCGACTTTAATAGCGCACTAGCGTTGATTGAGATACAACACGGCGCGGACGGAGAGGACGTAAAACGCATCAAAGCGTCAGCCCGCGATGCGCAGCTTAAGAAGGCCCAACAGCTTGAAAGCAACGGCAAATACAAAGACGCAAAGAGAATTTACGAGAGTCTTGATGGCAACTACAAATCAGAAATCGAGCGCTTGAAAGGACAAATTCGGACGAACGATCTAAATACCGCCCAGCGACTAGTTTCCGAAGGGGCTTTCGAAGACGCCTTAAATATGTACTTGCGGCTCGAATCTACTACATCCGAGCTCGTCGTTTCAACCAGATACAAACTTATCAATGAACTCCTGATACTCGGAAAAGGTCATGGCGACATCATTTCCGACTATGGAAAACTTCGCATCGCACTCGATCACATCGAAGAGTTGGCGAAGAGTAACTCACTTTCACCCGAACTCATCACTGAACTCACGAATCTCGTGTGCAGCTGGGGAACCGTTCGTGGTCGATCATTCAGGAGATGGATTGAGAGTCTGTCTGATTGCATTTCAACTGTCGAAGGAGCAGCCAGTGATTGTGTAAAGCGACTGCAAGCATATGAGAAGAGCCTCGCGGATAAGCGCGCGGTTGCTGAGCCTCAGAAGCAGAGCAAGAACCCGTTCGCTGCAGCAGCTGTACTTCTAGGCGATTCCCACACGTCGCAGCTGAACTCAGATTCAGACTCGAGTGACGCGACAAGCCCTTCCCCAGAATCAAACGATTTAGATGATGACTCCACCAGTGATACTACAAGTGGAAGACAAAAGTCAGTCAAGCGTTCGGCATTAGCAGAATCTCTTATCGGACAAGGGCTCTTTCAAATTCACAATCGCAGAATTGCAGCCGCACAGGACTCGTTTACCAAGGCGAAAAAACACTGCGATCCCAGCACGCATGCGCACACCAAAGCCGTGCTTGGTCTTGCACTCTCACTGTTCCTCACGGAAGACAACCCTGGAGCACTCGAGCAGATCGACTCTTTGTCCGAGCATCTCGATCATGTAGTCGGCGCGATGCAAGAGATCGCTCAGGGATTCACAGTAAAGGTCGAAAACGCGGCGGACTTTGCCTATCTTGCTGCATCTCGTTTAGAAGAAGTCACAAAAGATGCGGACACTCAAATTGCGAAGTTATACAGGCAGGCATACGACCTCTTCAAACGCACGAACAAATCCAAGCCTGTGCAACAACTCGATTGCTTTGCAGGTTTTGCGCGCATCGAAGAAATAGAGAAAGAACTTGAGAAGTATCGAACATCTCAGGCGATTGCAGAGAAACCATTCAAGACGGTGCAAATCAAGATTGCTAAACGATGGGTGCGGCAAGGAAAGTTCAATGCGGCAAAGGAACTGTTCGAGTTGCTCGATGGACCAAAGTCGAAAGACTTGCAGTGGTGCCTTGAAGAACAAACAATGTCGCAGATTGAGAAGGCATGCAAGAGTGAACGAAAGGGAGACGGTCCATTGCGCGAGGCCTTCCACGTGCTCACCGAGTTGCACCAGAGGAAGCTGTTGACCGCCGAATTCTGCTTGAAAGTTGGAAAACATTTGAGGGAGAATTTGCCCCACTCTTCGGTTCTTTCAGGGCTAGGGAAGGAACTGCGCAGAATCAGCGAACTCTTCGTCGCGGTCGAAGGCGCTGACGGACCGGCTGCAGGTATGCTGCTGTCTAGAATCAAGGGTACTGGTTATTAACTTGGCGTGGCGCGGAGCGCGTGGCGCGGAGCGCGTGGCGCGGAGCGCGTGGCGCGGAG
>CAYZJR010000143.1:0-15156 GCA_964478655.1 uncultured Candidatus Obscuribacterales bacterium | reverse complement strand
CTCATGTTGCCCATGCCGCCCATGTTACCCATGTTGCCCATGTTGTTCATGCCGCCCATGTTACCCATGTTATTCATGTTGCCCATGTTGTTCATGTTGCCCATGTTGTTCATGTTGCCCATGTTATTTTCTTCGAGCACTTCTCCAAGAAGTGGGGTGCGAGGCATAGGAACTTGATCTTTAAATGGTCCCGATTGACCAGACGACTGTCCTGGTTGTGTCCAACCTGATTGTCCGACACCGTTACCACCGCCGCCGCCTGGTTGTGTCCAATTAGATTGCCCAACGGTGTTGCCGCCACCGCCGCCGCCTGGTTGTGTCCAATTAGATTGCCCAACGGTGTTGCCGCCACCGCCGCCACCAGGTTGTGTCCAATTAGATTGCCCAACGGTGTTGCCGCCACCGCCGCCACCGGGTTGTGTCCAATTAGATTGCCCAACGGTGTTGCCACCGCCGCCGCCACCAGGCTGTGTCCAACCGGATTGACCGACGCTGTTGTTTCCACCGCCACCACTATTGCCACCAGGCTGATTCCATTCTGACTGCCCGATCGATTGACCGCCACCGCCGCCACCGCCGCCACCTGGTTGTGTCCAACCGGACTGACCGACGCTGTTTCCACCGCCGCCACCGCCGGGTTGCGTCCAACCGGATTGGCCGACACTGTTGCCGCTACTGGGTTGGTTCCACCCGGATTGTCCTGTCGATTGCTGACCGCCGTTGGGTTGAACCCAACCGGATTGACCGGTAGATGCTTGCCCCGAACCCGAAGGTTGTGTCCATCCGGACTGACCTGTGGATTGTTGTGCTGGTTGTGCGGGCTTTGCTTTTGCTGGTGGTGACTTCTTTGAAGATTGCAAAAACGAGCCAGGAGGCGCGTCTTGGAAATCTCCACCGCCTCCACCTCCGGCAGGAGTCTGCCACTCAGACTGACCTACTTGCGCTTGTGCCGCGCCGCTCAAAACGAGTGTGGTCAGAATGCCCAGAGTCCAAGAATAGGCAATGTGACTTCTTAGCACTCTAGTCATGATCAGCTTCTCCAGCCTTAAGTGTGTTAGTAAAGAGATCCAGCTTAGCTCCATTATGCCACCAGATGCGCATTTTGACCGCTTTTCGCTGAATTATCTGGGGGTCTCCCCCATTGTTTGCACGGTCGGCTTTGAATTTAATGGGAATTTCCCTGAATTTTGGCTCGCCGAAAAAAACTCAAATCGCAAGACCTTGGAAAATCTTGCGATCTAAGATTCAAACTTTCGAACGAACTAAACGGAGTTGCTGTTATCTGGAGAAGCTCATGCTCGCTACGTTGTTGCGTAAGGAGGCGATCTTTTCCTTCATGTATGTCATTGCGACTTTCATTTGTTCTTCCTTGGAGGCGACGACCAAATCCGGTACTACGCCGACTTTGTTGATGTCGCTGCCGCTCGGAGTGAGGTATCTGGAAACTGTGATATGTACTGCGGCTCCGCCAGGAAGGCGATTGATTTCTTGCACGAGTCCTTTGCCGTAGGTTTTGGTTCCGACAAGGATGCCGCGTTGGTTGTCTTTGATGGCGCTTGCCAAAATTTCGCTGGCGCTGGCGCTTTCTTCATCGACGAGAACGACGATTGGTTGGTGAGTGAGCGGGTCGCCTGATGCTACATCAGTGTGCTTGCCGTGGCGGCTGATTGTCGAAACAATTGCTCCACCTTCCAGTAACATGTCAGCGATTTCGAGTGCGTTGGAGAGAAGTCCGCCCGGGTTATCTCTGAGGTCGAGCACGATGCCATCAGCTGCAGAGAGTTTTTGAAGAGCTGCTCTGAATTCTTTGGCTGTGTCGTTAGAGATAAATGTTGTGAGGTTGATGTAGCCGATGTTCTTATCGAGCATCTTCGATGTCACTGCGTGAATCATGATTTCTTGGCGAGTGATATTCACCGATTTTGTGGTTGAACTTTGACGAAGAGAGAGTTGAACGGCTGTGCCGGCTTTTCCGCGAATGCGTTCTGCGGCTTGTTCTGGGGTCATGCCGACTGCGTTGACGCCGTCGATGCCGACGATTTCATCACCGGAGCGAACACCGGCGCGCTCTGCAGGACCGTCTTCAATAGTTCTGGTGACGATTAGTCGACCGTTTTCTTTGCTCTGTTGGAGGTTGATTCCGATTCCGACAATTCTCGCATCGATAGCATCGTTTTCGTCTTGGAATGCTCTGGGGTCTAAGAATCTTGTATAGGGATCGTTGAGACTTTCAAGCATTGTCTTGATGTACTTGAACGCATCGCTGCTGTTCTTTATGTTGTCGTCGTACTTGTGTTCGTACGCCGCCCAATCTTTGCCGTTGTAGTTGGCATCATAGTAATTATCGCGAACTAGCTGCCATGCCCGGTGGTAGCTTTCCTGCGGAGCGGAACGATGTCCTTGTGCAGGTTGGTAGAGCATAGTTGCTAATGCTAGGACGGCCAAAAACAGGCTGCCCATGCGCTTGATGTTATTCATTGGCATGCAGACTCGATGTATGGTGTAAGGAACGCCCGCTTCGGAAGCAGTGTGAACTGTATGTTCGGAGCAGGGCTCGTAATTGTGTTATGCCACAGAAATCGAAGTTTCAACGCCCTTAGATTAAATAGTTTCCTCTTGACATCTAGGCGGGAACTAGACTCCTTGACTTCCGTCGGTAACTCAGGCCAGTTCGGAGAGCGTTGACCCTGCCATCTGTTGGCATCTTCGAGACTTTTTACTGTTCGGAACGGTTACCGATCGCTAGAAAGTGGTCAGAGACTATGTCGACAGGTTTAGGTCGTTACGTCTCTTAGCATATGTTTGGCCGAAACCTAATAGCAGAGCCCGTTTTCGAACTCAACTAGACACCGATGCATGACAGCGTTCCTGCCGAATTAGACTCCGACTCGTGCTCGGGTGCTTGCTGCAAAACCATACTCCGCCCACCGAGACTCGACCAGCTTCTTCATATCTTCAGACATGACGATGGGGGTCGGCCATTCGCGATCAAACCCTTCAGATTTCCACTTCCTAGTCGCATCTATTCCTACTTTCGATCCATAACCAAGAATAGGACATGCGTGATCGAGAATATCGAGAGGTCCTTCAGCAAACATCATGTCTCGCTTTGGATCGGTGTTTCCAAACACATGAAGAGCCACCTCAGACAAATCATGGACGTTCACATCTTTGTCTACGACGATTGCAAATTTGGTGAACATTAGCTGTCCCAGTCCCCAAAGCGCACTCATCACTTTCTTTGCGTGACCTGGAAAACGCTTATCTATAGCCACAATCACGCAGTTATGAAATACACCTTCCCACGGAAGATTCATGTCCACGATCTCAGATACAAGCATTTGAACCATAGGAAGAAATATTCTTTCTGTTGCTTTTCCCAGATAGCAATCTTCTTGAGGAGGCTTTCCTACGATCGTTGTTTGATAGATCGGGTCTTTCCTATGAGTTACGGCAGTCACATGAAAAACGGGAAAAAGACCGGCAAGACTGTAGAAGCCGGTGTGATCTCCAAATGGACCTTCTTCTTTAAGCTCAGATTGATCAACATAACCTTCGATCACGATCTCAGCATTGGCCGGAACTTCAAGATCAATCGTCTTGCACTTGACCAACCTTACCGGGCTTTGCCTCAAGAATCCGGCGAAGATGAACTCATCGATGTCTGGAGGCAGAGGGGCAGTGGCGGCATAGGTAACAGCGGGATCACCTCCAATTGCCACAGCGACTTCGAGGCGATTCCCTGGACGCTCGTACTCGCTTTTCTCGAAGAAAGTCCCGTAGTTTGGCGGCTCTTGCGGCTGTGACTCGTCTTTCGTTTTCAGTCGATTCTCTTCGAAGTGCCTCGCGCCATCATGGTGTTTATGCCAGTGCATGCCTGTTGTCGTGTTCGTGTAGCGCTGCAGCCGATACACTCCCACGTTGCGAATCTTGGTTTTGGGGTCACGTGTAATGACTGTTCCTAGTGTCACGAACGGGCCCGCATCTTCAGGCCAGCACTTGATGATTGGCAGCTTGTCCAACATCGGAGAGTTGGGGTCGGTGATAACGACTTCCTGGCACGGTGCCGGAAGCTGCGTGATCTTCGGTGGAAACTTCCCAACTTCCATGAGCATGGGCAGCATGGCCAGCTTATCTAGGAAGCTCTCAGGAACCTTCGGTTTGATCAACGCCCGTATTCTATCGGCGATGTCATCAAGCTTTTCGGTCTCCAGAGCCAAGCACATTCGCTTCATCGAGCCGAATGCGTTGATGAGAACCGGCATGTTGTAGCCTTTGACGTTGGTAAACAGCAGTGCCTTATTGTGTTCTTTGCTCTTGCTGACCCGATCCGTGATTTCTGCAATCTCCAGGTCGCATGAAACCGGAGTGGTGATTTTGTGCAATTCACCAGCTCTTTCGAGCGCCCCCAAATAGTCGCGAAGGTCGTTGTACCCCATGTACAGATCCTATATATAGAAAGTACAGATCTTATCTACTACGAATTAATTTGTTTGAGATCCGATTCACTATTTCACAATTTGGTTCTTACAGAGGTTGTGTATATCCTTTGGATTTCTATTTGAATTTGTTTTGGAATACCTTTTGCAATCAGGTGTATAAGCTCGTCTGACTACTCTTGCTGTGACTATGGTTCAAGCACTTGTTAACGACTACACATAGCGCAAAACTATTGCTGTTGTGCTGATTTCTATTGCAAAGAATGCAACTCTTAAATGTCCTTTGGGGTACTTCTCATCTCGGTTCTATTCGATAAACTTATAAGCGTAATCGGTGAGCACACACGCAAACGTTGAGTGCGATGAGCCGAGGGGCCTTGTAGAAACGTCAGGTTGGCGTCAACCGGAGACAGTAGCAAGTAGCCCGCTGCGTACGAAGGATTGGCTGAAGTACGCAGAAATACTGAGCCCAACGCAATGGGCAGCCAGGCAGTAGCGAAAACACCGTCGCAGAGGGATCTGGACGGTGTTTTTGTTTCTATTCAGCTATAGTTCTGAGATCTGAATCAAGAAACTCTCCAAATGGTTTATTACTTCGCGACATATGATGGGCTCAGCAACCTTGATCCCGACGATCGTTTCGCATCTGACGAGTTAGAAAGGCGCGGCGAGAAAGTCGAACCCCTCATATGGGATCACGAAGACGAGCACGGCCACATCGATTGGAAGCAAGCAACCGCCTGCGTCATTCGCTCCACTTGGAATTACCATCTGAAGTTCGATCAATTTCAGACCTGGCTCAAGCGCATAGACGCACAGTGCACCTTGCTAAACCCGCTTGAACTCATGCTTTGGAATTCACGCAAAACCTATCTGCGCGATTTGGAGCAGCGGGGATTGTCGATTGTTCCCACAATGTTTTTTGACGGAACGGTGGATGTTGGCTCTGTGAGCCAAGATCAAGGATGGGAAAAGTTCGTAATCAAACCCGTAACCGGCCTTGCAACATATGGTGTCAAGACTGTAGACAGCCGCACCAAAGATGCCATTGAACAGGCGCAGGAGCATTGCAACTTGCTTTTGAAGGCCGGAACGGTGATGATTCAACCGTTTCTTAAGTCAGTTACTGATGAGAAACTTGGCGAACGGGCTTTGGTTTTCATCGATGGTCAATACACTCATGCGACGCGCAAGACTGCATTCCAACCTTTGAAACCGGCTGGTGGAGCCGGAGAATATCCGCTTACCGCTGAGTCTGATGAACTCGAATTGGCGAAACGAACAATCGCATCTCTCGAAACTACTCCGCTGTATGGTCGCGTGGACATAATTAGAACCGATGATGGAAAACCGGTAATCCTCGAGCTGGAGCTTGTCGAGCCCTCATTGTTTCTTGCGTTCTCCAAAGATGCGGTTCAGAAATTCGTCGACGCACTCTTGCGCAGAACGAAATGACCAGTCAGCTAGTCTAATAGTTCCTTGAACAATCGATAGCTTTTGGCGGGACCGTCGTCGACTCTGATTTTAGATCTTGGAAAAATCTCTTTGAGTTTGGCGAATTCCGCTGCAGTTAGAGTGTTTGCGCTGACTTTGATAGATGTTAGAGGGCAAGATTTGAGTTCACACAGACCGGCAAATCCTATGCTCGTGCCGTTAACCATAATGACATCCAGTTTCGGTAGCTTCGCCAGATACCGCATGCACTTATTTGTTAAGAGATGATTGCCACAGAGTTCGAGTAACCTGATTTGTTTGGAGTGTTGCATGAATTCCAGATGCGGATCACGCAACCGACTGTGTCTGATACTCAACCACTCCAATCGAGGAAGGCGTGAAAGCGGACTGAGTTTGGTGCCGTCGAGCGCGTTTGAGTCCATCCTGATATGTCGCAATTCTTTCAAAGCAGTCAGCGAGGACAACGTATTTCCAGTGACGCGCGTGCGACTGACGTCTAGAAACTCTAGATGCGTCAGCCCCTTCAATGGGATGAGCCCCGCGTCCGATAGTTCGGTTCTGTCGATTTGCAGGCGACGCAGGTTTTTGAAACGCAAAAGCTTTTGAATTGTCTGATCGGTAACGAATGTCGATCCGCTCAACGAAACACTGTAAACGTTCTCAATCGGCAATTGCTGCAGGGTCGGAAATGGGTCGCTAAGTGTGTCATCGACAATCACTGCGAGTTGTGTGTCAGCTTGAATAGCAACTCTTCCAGTGAGCCTGGCAAATTTTTCACCGCGCATGTGGTCATCCCAATATCTGGTTTTTGGCGCGACCTTCATCAGCGTGCCGAACTCTGCTGGCTGGCGCGGGAGATTTAGCACAAGTGTGTCGGGTCTGTTTTGTGCGTCACACGGTGCCGCGAGCATCCAGCCCGCCAACATGCCTGCCAGCGATGCACAAAGAATTTGATTACGAATCGACACAAGCACCATCGATTATGTGACAGTCAATAAGATGCCATTGCCATATTATCAATTTGAATGAACTGGGTATAGAACCTTTTGTCATAGAGAATAGATAAGACGTGGAGTCGCACAACCCCGATGAGGTCATCAGCCAAAGAATCATGGCTCATCCTGAAAAAGGAGTTGACCCATTGCTATAGAGACCCGCATGTTCTCATTTATTCGCTTGCGCTGCCGCTTTTGTTTTATCCGCTCATGGTCATCTCTCTGTTCGAAGGCGGGCTCTGGTATGCAGGGCGGATGGAGCATCAACCCGTGCGCGTTGCCGTCAATCAGATATCCGATGAGTTGAAGGAAGCGCTAAAGGACTCGAAGAGCGTCGAGTTGATGCAGTCGAGCGAGCCGCAAGCCGATCTTGCTGAAGGCAAGGTTGATGCGGTTATCTCGCGTTCGCCGGACTCGACGATGCGTATCTGGTTGAACGACTCTTACGACAGATCGCGTTTGTCGAAGAAAAAGATGCAGAAATTTTTCTCTGACTTTCGAAAGGAGAAACTGCTTGCCGATTGCAAAGCTCGAGGGCTAAACGAAGACTTCATCAATATCTTCACGGTGAAGCCGCAAAATATTGTTCCTTTGACCGATGTGTTGTGTCCTCTTCTCGTTGCATTGCTCGGGTTCAGTTTGTTGATGGTGGCAATGGGTGCGATGTACCCTGCCATTTGTGTGTTTGCCGAAGAACGGGAAAAGAAGACGCTCGACACGACCTTTCTGCTTCCTGTCGGTCGCCTTGCACTTGTGACCGGAAAGTTCTTCTGCGTTGTCTTGGTTAGTCTCGCTGCTGGTGCCCTCAACTTCCTCAGCATGGTGATGGTTTTTCTGCTTATTTTTACGCAGATTCAGATGAAAGGCGCGGAAGATCCTTTGGGAACTCTGTCTTTCTTGACACCAGTTGCGGTGCTTGAGATCGCCATAACATTTATTTTGGGAACGGCGCAGATTGCCGCGGTGTTCATGTTGGTTACGGTGTTCACCCGATCATTCAAAGAAGCGCAGAACGTTCTGACCATGCCTATTCTCGTCATCATGTTGTTGCCGCTGTGTTGCATCGTTCCTGGTTTCGAACTTAGCTACGCTACCTCGGTAATTCCAGTTTTGAATATCGGGCTTGCTATCAAAGGTCTCGTTCATTGCACCGCTACCGAAGGTCCGATCTTCTGTGTCTGGGCGACGACGCTGCTAGGAGCGTTCTTGATTTTGTGGTGTCTGTCTCGCGTTGTTACAAGCGAAATGTTTGTGCTGGGACCGAATCTTGATTGGTTTCGTCGGCTCGGGAGACAGCGTTCATGACTCTCTCCGTCAGAGGTTTATCTAAGCAGTTTTACGATCCAAAAAGGGGAGATTTTCTTGCTGTCGACAATGTTTCATTCGAATGCAAGAAAGGGGAAATATTCGGCTTGCTCGGCCCAAATGGTGCCGGTAAAACTACAACTCTTCGAATGATCGCCACCATTCTCAAACCTAGCCACGGGACTGCCGAAGTCGATGGACACGACATCTGCAAGCAAGACGCAAAAGCACGTGCGAACTTGGGATTTCTTTCTTCGGAAACGGGGCTGTACGATCGTCTGACACCACGGGAGATGCTCACCTATTTTGCGCAGTTGAGCAAGTATCCCGAGGCAAAAATTGAATCACGAGTAAATGAGTTGATTGGGCTACTCGGAATGACGGAGTTCGCATCTGTTAGGTGTGAGAAACTTTCAACCGGAACGCGGCAGAAAGTCTCGATTGCGCGCGCGATCGTGCACGACCCTCCTGTGATGATTTTCGATGAACCAACCACAGGATTAGACGTTCTTGCTACGCAGGCGATGCACAAATTCATAGCATCCTGTCGTGAACAGCAGAAGTGCATTTTGCTTTCGACTCATATCATGAGTGAGGCCGAACGCCTTTGCGATCGCATCGGGATCATTCACCACGGAAAGATTCTAGCGAACGGAACCCTCGATGAACTCCGCCAAGAAAGCGGGCAGCACTACCTAGAAGACATCTTCGTGAGTCTGGTGCAGGAGAAAGTCGGTGAACTCATCTGAAATTTTCACTGTCTTTTTCAAAGAGATGACGGAGGTGTTGCGGGACGTCAGAACTCTTTTTGCCATGATCGTAATTCCAGTTGTGTTCTATCCCGTGTACTTCGCGGGACCACAGAAGATGCTGGAAACAACGGAAACGAGAGTCAAAGTCAACAGTCCGCGCGTTGCGGTTAAAGGTGACTGGCAAATTCTCAAGTCATATCTGGAAGGGCGAAGCGACCTCGTGGCATTTGATTTAGGTGATCTTGAGCCAGACAGCGCAATCCGTGCAAATAAAGCAGACTTGGTCTTGATTGTTCCACCTGATTTTTCGCAGAAGGTCAGTTCTGACATCAAACTTAGAATTGGGTCTCCACCAGCACAGTCGGAAGGCGAGACGAATAACGATCAACTTCCCACAATTCAGGTTCGATATGATGGTCGGCAGACCGGCGGCGTTTTGGCGCTTGGCAGAATCGAAAACGTACTCAGTACTTTTCGCGACAAGCTGCTGAGAGAACGATTGAAGTTGCTCGGCACAGATGAGGGATTGCTCAACGATCCAACATTTTCATATGTGAAGTCGAAAACCGGAGCTGATCGCACTGATGCAATGTTGGCTACGGTTCTGCCTTACATACAGATCTTCATGATTCTGATTGCCATCTTGTACCCGTCTCTCGATCTGATCACTGGAGAAAGAGAGCGTGGAACTTTGCAACTGCTTTTGGTGGCACCAACATCGAGATCGGGAATCATGATGGGCAAGTTGATGGTCGTGGTGACGATCGGATTTCTAGCCGTGCTCATGGGATTGACCAGCCTTTACACCTGCTTGTGCTTGGGGTGGATCTCACTGCCTGGTTCTGCCGGAATCAATGCCACCATGTCGGCGGTCGGTTTTTTATTCGCGTTGGTCATTGCCATTCCACTTGTAGTTACGCTCAGTTCGCTTTCTATGCTGGTTGCAGCTTGTGCACGCACTTTTCAGCAGGGGCAAGCTCTCTTCCTTCCATTCATGCTTGCCACGTTGATACCTGTTTTGGTGGCGTCTGTTCCTGATACAGAACTCGCATCATTTATTGCTCTAGTTCCTATCGCCAACTTGTCGCTGTGCTTGAAAGAAGCGTGCGAAGGCAAGTTTCAGTGGGCCTGGATTGTTGTTTCCGTCACGTCGTCATGTGTCTTTGCTGCCTACGCGATGCAGTTCGCCTCCCGATTGCTTGAACGCGAGGATCTTCTGTTCGGTATTGAGAAATCACCCGCGAGACGGCAACAAGAGGGCAATTTCTTCCCAGAACTTGCAGGTCTCGGTGCGGTTGTCTTCTTTCTAATGTTCTACGTTGGACAACTGCTTCAGGCTTGGGATGCCGTATTCGGGATGATTCTCACTCAGTTGATCGTTGTTTTGCTGCCTGCTCTCAGCCTTCTTCGTCTCATGAACTTTCCCATTGCCTCAACGATTCGATTCAATGGGTCTGACTGGCGATTCTTTGTCGCCGCGGCATTGCTTGCGCCGGTTACCGTGTTCGTCGCCACACTCTGGCTGCAAGTTCAAAATGGTTTCATGCCAGGGCCTGAGGCGTTTTCCAAGATGATTCTGGATAAACTCATTCCCAAAGATCGACCGATTTGGGAAATCATGATTGCATTAGCGGTCTTTCCCGCTGTTTGCGAAGAAATTCTTTTTAGAGGAACGATTCTTGGTTTGCTGCGCCGAAAGATGAAAGAACCATATTGCATCTTGGTTGTGGGGCTAATGTTTGGCTTGTTCCACATGAGCATTTATAGAATCATTCCAACTGCGATGGCTGGCATGGCGCTCACCTGGGTGGCTTTGAAGACGCGTTCGATCTTCCCGGGCATACTGCTTCATGCACTGCACAATAGCATTCTCGTCCTCGCGACTATCTATGCGTTCCCCCTCACGTCCAACGAGTGGATGATTGCTGCCGCCCTAAGTTTAGGATTAGCAGCCGTCTTTTGCGGTTGGGCGCTCCGCAAGGGGAGTATAATTCCTGAAGCAAATCCGGGTGGCTGAGATGACATCTTCGACTGAAACCAGGGCGACTGCCGCCAAGTTGAAGCATCAAGGGAAATGGAAAGAGGCAGAAGAACTGCTTCTAGCCCTGATTGAGAACTTCGAGTCTGAAGGGTCTCAGGACGCCAAACCACAATATGTATCTGCAATAGTAGAACTGGCGCAGCTTTTGCAGTTTCAAGACCGCCCGCAAGAAGCGGAGAACTTGCTGAGAACATCTATTGAAAAGTTCGAAGAAGCTGAGCAGGGCATTACTCTCGAATCGACTGAACTTAAAGAAGCACTTGCCGACCTTTTGGCTTGTCGCAGTCTGGACAGCGATGAGGCGCTCAAGCTGTGGAAAGAGGTTGTCGAGACGCGCAAGCTGGTTTTAGGTGAATCGCACCCGGCATACGCCCGCGGGTTAATGTGCATTGCGTCGCGACTGATAGTCGACCAGCTCTATCACGAAGCGCAAATCATGTGCGATCGCGCGCACAAGATTCTCGAGGCGGCCGAAAACGCAAATCAACTCGACAGGGTCGGTGTGCTGGTGCTGATGGGTGCACTCAAAGAAGTGGAGGGCAACTTCACCGAAGCGGAGAAGTGTTACCAAAAGGCGGTTGATGTCGCGAAAAGCAAGTTTGATCCCGAGGTCTATCAAGCCGCTCTGGGACCGCTTGTTGAACTGTACAAGAATCTCGAACTGAAATCGGATGCGCTGAAACTGTTGGAAGGATCGCTCCAACTTTTCGAGCTTGAGATTGGAAAAGAGAATCCGTTCATCGTTAGTTTGTTGGAGAGCATTGGTGACATTCGCTCCCTCGAGGAAGATTATGATGAGGCGGCATATCTCTATCAGCGCGCATTGGCTCTGGCTCAGAGATTCTACGGTTTGGAGAGCATGCGAAGCGCGAATGTCTTGCAAAAACTTTCTGCCGCTTATCAGCACCAAGGGCGATACCAAGACGCGGAGATCCTCGCTCGACGCCGTATCGATATTTTAGAGCGATGTGTAGGTGAGGAACATTGGGAGTATGCCGATTGCCTTTGCGCCCTGGGACAACTTTTCGATGTTCAAAGCAGATATTCTGAGTCCGAACCACTCTACCTGCGCGCTCTTGCAATTTTGGAACGCTACGTCGGAAGCGGCGGTTATGTCTATGTTCTGTCATGCCTGAGTCGTCACTATCAAATGCAGGGACGTGTCTCAGAAGCCGAGCAGACATGCCGCAGTGCACTTGAAGTCATCGAGACAAAACTCGGCAACGATCACCCGCTATCAGGAAGCGTGATGCATCACCTCGCAGTTTTGTTTAGAGAGCAAGGTCGCTACAACGAAGCTGCTGAGCTCTGCAAGACAGTTTTGTCGTTACGCAACAGGGCATTCCCTTCTGGACACTCAGTAATTCTCGATGCGATGATCGATCTTGCAGTTTGCTATGACGGTCTCAAACAATACGATGAAGCAGAGAAACTGTATAAGGAGGTTTGGACGCTTGCAGAAGAAAGTGGTTCGCGCCAGATTTTGTGTGCGTTTCTCTTGCGCTTGGCCAATCACTACGGGCAAGCAGGCAACGGTGCCCGCGTTCAACAACTTTTGGAACAGGCACTGGAAGTCGCCGAACAAACCCTCGGTGAACGCCATTTGCATGTGAGCTACATTCTCTCGCGTTTGGGTTCGTTGTTGAAAGACAAAGAAGACTACGAACGCGCAGAAGAGCTCCTCAAGCGAGCCATCGTCATACAGGAAGATGCGCTCGGTTCGAAGCACATGGATCTCGCAAACACTCTGCATTACCTTGCCACCACTTATCACGATTGGAAAAAATACTCAGAGGCAGAGCCAATTTATCGCAGAGTCCTTGCCCTCAAAGAAGAGCTGCTCGGAATCAAGCATCCCGAATTGGCGACTGTTCTCAGTCATCTCTCGCATTTATTGCGCGCGCAGGGGCGAAACCCCGAAGCAGAGTCAATTGATCGCCGCATCAATGAGATTCAGGGTTATAGACCACCACCGCGCACATAGCGGTCTTCGACCAATCATGCAAGTTCCATTTAAGTTCAGGACTTGTTCAGCAAGAAAGCGCTTTTATATAGACCGGACCAAGGCGGCTGGTGGATAAGTTAGAACCTTAACTCGAACACCAACCAAATGAATAAAGATGTACCCAGAGCCTACGTGGCTGGACGGCTCTCAGTCGGAATCGCTGACTCTCAGGCGGTTCTGCCTGCTCTCAGGCGGCTTTAGGGGAAGTCGCCTGGGGCGGGGTCGAGTTCGCACCCAATTCCGGAGGTACACAAAAGCCACAAATCATTCATAGACTTCACTCTGTCACCCAACTCCCCAGACTGGCTTACCAAAATGACAAAACAAGCATTCTTTTCCCGTCTAGTTCTAGGTTGTGCAATGGTGCTAGGACTCTCATCGCCAGCCTTTGCGCAATATGACTCACAAGGTGACACCGGTGACTTCGGACGCCAATCAGCCATGACAGGTCAAGGACCTGCAGGAATGGGAGAGGGCTTCTCGTTTCCAACGATGGCGCAAAACATTCTGATGAACTCCACCGGTACCCAAAATCTTGCACCCAAGTTTGGACCACGCGGGCGCAATGGCTTGCCGCAGACTAGTTTGGATAGTTTCGTACTCAATGCCGGCGGCATGGCCGAACAAATATATGGAGACGAAGGCGCGTCTGGTCTTCCACCATACGAAGGTTTCACCCAAGGTCACAGAATCAATGCCGGAATTGTCGGACCCAGAGCCGCAGGCATAACCACTGGTCACGGCTCAGTGTTGCCAAACGCATGGGGCGGAGACGAATTCACAGGCGCCGAGTACAGCATGTCCGGCTCGCCGTATCCGCAATTCACACCGCCAATGCCACCAATGCCTAACTACAATCCTCAACCAGGCTACCCGACCTTCTTAGACAATCAGCCACGAACAAACGATTGGGATTTGGGCGGTCAGAATTCAGCATCTGCCAACGGATATCAGTTGTAATAAATTTCGAAAACTGCGTCAGTTCGGTTGTCTATACAAAGAGTCCTTCGAAAGCTTCGAATGTATATCTGTTGCATATGCGATCGTCGCAAGCCATGCCGGTTAAGTGGTTCTAGCGCTTGTTAATGCAAGCGGCTTGCACTTTCGAATATCCAGACAGCATCTTGTGTTTGCCAAGAAGCATACCGTTAAATGTCTAATGGGGGACTTCTCAGATGAGCTTGGTGCGGTAAACTTATTGCATCAACGGTGAGCACTTACAAAAAAGGTTGAGTGCTTTGAGCCGAGGGGCTTTGCGGAAACGACAGGTTGGTACCAATCGGAAACCGTAGCAAGCAGCCCGCACCACGTGAAGGACTGACTGAAGCGTGGCGAAATACTGAGCCCAACGCAATGGGCAGCCAGGCAGTAGCAAATACACCATCGCGGAGCAATTCGGATGGTGTTTTTGTTTGTGCACTTTTTGAATAGGAACGCATGAGCAGTTCGGAACAGATACGAATTCTTGGTCTTGATGTTGGCGACAAAAGAATAGGTGTCGCGGTCTGTGATGCTTTGGGGATAACGGTGTCGCCTGTAGAAACGGTGCATCGGAAGAATGCAAAAGTTGATGTTGCGCGCATCTTGACGTTGATTGAAAAGGAAGAAGTCGGCGCTGTTGTGTTCGGGCTTCCAAAAAACATGGACGGAACCGAGGGCGAACAGGCGCAAAAAGTTCGTGCATTTGCACAGAAGGTTGAGCGCGAAGTGAAGGTTCCAATCTATTTTGAAGACGAACGGTTGAGTACCTTCACCGCCATCGAAAATCTCGTGGAACGTGGAATCAAAACCGGAAAAAATCGCGATCTCGTAGACATGGAAGCTGCCGTGATTATTCTGCGCTCGTATTTGGATGCGCGAAGAAAAGCATAGCCTTTGTATATGCAATCGGCGCGCAATTGGCGGGCTTTATGGTTCAGGCGCTTGTTAATGCATTCTGGCGTGTCGCTTGCATATCCGGTGCTGGTCTTGTGTTTGCCAAGCAGCATACTGTTAAATGTCTAAAGGGGGACTTCTAATTAGACGATGGTGCGATAGACTAATACACATGAACGGTGAGCACTTACGAAAACGTTAAGTGCGTTGAGCCGAGGGGCAATTCGGAAACACCAGGTCGGCGTCGACCAGAAACGGTAGAAGAAAGCCCGCACCACGTGAAGGACTG
>CAYZJR010000142.1:0-15312 GCA_964478655.1 uncultured Candidatus Obscuribacterales bacterium | reverse complement strand
CCACGCGCTCCGGGATCAAGGATCACGGATTACGGATCTGGTGGTAAAGTGAAAGAGGCTATGGCATTGGAATAGGCTGTTGAAACAATCAGCAGACCGAGCATTTAGATCAAACTTTTGTGCTGCAACTCTTTTCGGATTTGTGCTGCTGTTTGGTGCGTTCCAGCCAGCGCTTGCAAAGACAGCCGCCGACTACTTGAAAGAGGCGAAAGCTCTTGGAGATAGCAACGAGGCTTTGGTCATAAAACTAGCTACCAGAGCGCTTGAACTCGATCCTCGCAACGCAGAAGCGTATGACATAAGAGCCACGGCATATTCGCGAAAGAAGCGCTATATAGAGGCAATAGCCGATGCGAATCATGCGCTTAGGCTCAACCCGAAGCAAGCGCATGCTTATGCTATACGCGCTAAGGCTGGCTATCTGTGCGGCGAGGCCAGTAACGAATCCGTTGTTAGAGACGTGGAGACCGCAGTAAAGCTTGATCCTAAAGTTGACGACGGTTACTACCTGTTGGGTGTTATCTACAGTGCTCAAAAGCAGAATAAACTTGCATGTGCTGCCTATGACAAAGCGAAGGTACTGAAGCCTAAAGACAGGATGTTGTGGCGATTCAGTTCTGCTGCGCATTCTGAACTTGGCGAGATGGACAAAGCTTTAGCTGATATGTCGATGTTCGTCAAATTGGCTCCAACAGATGGCTCGGGCTATATTTCCAGAGCCGGTATCTATCAGATTTTGAAACAGCCGGATAAGGCGCTTGCAGATTATGCGAAAGCGATTGAGGTGGAACCCTCTGAATATCCGCACAGAATGCGGAGAGCTGCGTATCTAATCACTTTGGGAAAACACAAAGAGGCAATCGATGATTACTCCGCTGCGATCAAACTCAATGATGTTGATGAGGACTTGTTTTTGAGGCGCGGCAATGAGTATGCGGTTCTGAAAAAATACGACAAAGCGCTTGCGGACTACAACGAGGCGATTGCGATTGCAAGGAACTACGAGGCTGCTTATCGCGCGCGTGCGAAGGTTTATCATGAGATTGGAAAACCGGATTTGGCAACGAAAGACAGGGCAAAAGCGAATGAGCTGTCGCGTCGTCCGGCCGAGCAGAAAATTTAGCGGGCAATAAAAAGAGAGCCACCGCGTTAACAGTGGCTCCCTGATTGCATTTTTCGACTTAGCCGTTCTTCGACTTCTGAATCATTTTCGCGGCTTTGTCATCAAGCTTGTCCGCGGTGTTCAGTATTTTGTCTTTGTCTTTGTTCGGCAGATCTGGGCTGAGAAGAATGTATGTGCGGTATTGTGTTGCCGCTTCCTTCAAGTTTTGTCCTGACGGTTTTTGCATCTTTTCGAGCGATTGCGCCAGACCAAGTCTTGCATCAGCAACTTTTGGATTGGTTGCAATCGATTTTCTGTAACGCTCCATGGCGCCGTCCATCTGCTTTTTCTTGAGCAATTCGCCGGCGACTTTGATGTCGTCGAGTGCTGCTTGTCTGAGGCGAGTCACTTCTGCAAGTCCACGTTGAGCGCGATCAGCACCGCCGTCGAAGGTCCAGCCCTTCTTGTATGCGGCTTCGGCGCTGTCGAGATCTTTGATCATGACTGCTAGATCGGCCACTGCAAATGCTTGTTTTGCATCAGAAACCTTTGCCACGACCATACCCAATTGTTCCTGCGCCTTTTGGAATTCGCCTTGTGCCATCAAGGCCTCAGCGTATGCCAATCTGTCGCCGTCACTTTGTGGTTGACCGACTTTGCTCAAATCAGGTTTTGCACCGGCCATAGCCATAAGCTTAGCCTGAGCCAATCTCAGTTCCAAATCATCTGGGCTGAGTTTGATTGCTTCATCCAAAGTCTTGAGGGCGAGATCGTAGTCGTTGGAGGCAAGAAGTGCTCCAACAGCGGCTTTCTGAGCCTTCAAATACAGCGCTTGGGTGAGTCCTTTCACTGCAGTTGCATTTCCTGGGCTCATTCCGAGGATTGTCTTGTAGTTGCGAATCGCATCGTCAGCCTTTTCCAGCTTCAAGCAGTTTTGTGCAATGCGAAGTCTCAAGTCGAGATCGTAAGGCATTTGTGCCAAACCGGAACGCAATTCTGCAAGCGCCAACTCTGTGTCGCCGCGCTGCTCTCTGATGTCTGCGATCTTCAAATACGGCTCTGCCACTTCAGGCTTGATGGTGATTGCGACTTGATACTCTTTCAACGCAGCAGCGGTGTTGCCTTGTTTCGCGTATGCATCGCCAAGAGTCATGTGCACGGGTGCACTATTGGGGAACTGGTAGAGTGCAATGTTCAATTCTTTGATTGCGTCGTCAGTCAAACCCTGTTTGAACAGCGCTGTTCCCAAGCCGAAGTGTGCGGTTGAGTTGTTGCTGTTGATGTTGATTGCGCGCTTGAATTGTTCGGTTGCTTCAGCCAAGCTGCCTTGATTGAGCTTGATCATTCCCAGTCCGGCGTAGGCGTGTGAGTAGTTTGGGTCGAGGCTTGTGGCTGTTCTGAACTCGCCGCCTGCATCGTCCAATCGGCCTTGTTCCTTGAGGACGAGTCCAAGTGTGTAGTGCGCTTCGGCGGATGCGGGTCCAAGTCTCGTTGCGATTTGTGCTTCTGATTCTGCCTGCTTCAGCATGGAATCGCGGTTGGCGATGATTGTTCCAGATGATGAAGCCAGACGGTTGAGCATGATCGTGGCGCGTCCTGCGTGGGCTCGGACGTTGTTTGGATCTGTCGACAACACTCGGTTGAAGAGGTCGTCGGCGCCATCGAGTTTGAATTGCTTCGCCAATGCCATTCCCAAGCCGGCGCTGGCGCGCACGTCTTGCGGGTTGTTGACGAGGGCTTCGCGATAAAGTCCTTCGGCATCGGAGTAACGTCCTTGCGAAAGAAGATCTTCCGCCATGCCGACGTTATGTTCGATTTGAGCGGTGAGTTTGTCGCCGTCTCCATCTGCTGCAAACGTAATGGCACCGGATGCGGTGCACAGGACGAAAGCGCAGATACCGGGAACAACAATTCTCCGGCCGAGCCATCGCTCGCTCTGTTTGCTCATGACATTCCTCCATCGGGACGCTGATTCTTTACAAGTACCTGTGGACTGCGTTTGGCAGTTTGCGAACAGATATCCCTTGTGTGCATAGAAGATTACCAGGAGGAACTGTAATTATGATCCTCTTGAGCCCGCCCGTTACGTTCTTTAACGTGGGCTCAATCTCTAAAACTCATTGTTGTCTGCGCAGTCGGCGAGTCGCTTCTTCCTTGTCTCGTCAGAGATTGGCTGGGTTGCCAACAAGGTGCCAAGAACCTTTTGCAGGTGCGTCGACTCTTTCGCCAGTCCGATCTTTCGGCAAACTCTCGCCAGTGCGATTGTTGCCGTCGCACAATCGACGGGAGGCTTGTGTCGCATCAGTGCATCGACCTCCGAAATGCCCTCCTTCAGCAATTTTCGAGCCTTCATGATGTCGCCCTTCTTTCGCGCTACATGCGCTTGCAAAGCCTTTGATGTAGCCAGTTGTTGTGTGTTCATCGCTAAATGATCGAGTCTCACGACCTGGTCCGATTGGAGCAGGAATTTCTCTGCATCATCCAGATTGTTCAACCTGATGTCTTTCTGCGCCAAGTTAAGCAGCACCACCGATTGCTCGAAACTGTATGGAGTTTTGCTGACTAGTTTGTATGCTTCAAGCGCATATTTCTTGCTTGTTTCAAGCAGTTTCTTATCGTGATTGGTGGCACCCATGTTTTCATAGAGGTCGCCCATTGCTTCAAGGTTCCACATGTAGGTCATCAGGTCCTTTTCGCTGTCGATCAACTGCATTGCTTTCGTAATTTTCTTTTCTCCGCTTTGTGGATTTCTCAGGAGCTTAAACTCTGCAAGTGCCAAGTACCTAAGGCCTGATGACATTCTGTTCCAATCCGAATTCGGCTGTGTGGCTCTCGCCTTTTCGAACTCGCTTAGCGAATTGTTGAGATAAACAATCGCAGCCGATAGCTCGTCAAGCTCGAAGAACATCGTTCCGAATTTCCAGTAAGTGTTTGCCATCGAATACGGTGCGCCTTGATGCAGTTGTCTTGTAGCATCGATTGCCTTTTGTATCAGCTGCTGTGATTCGCATTCCGCTCCTTTGCACTTTGAATTTGTAGCCGCCTCGAAGCGTTTGGCTTGATAGGCCGCCTTGTAATATTGATGTGGTGCGTCTCCGGGAAGAGTCGGGAGCTGTTGTTCCATGTATGCGACCATGTCTCGGAAGCGCTCATGCGCTTTTGCCGTGAGACCGGCTGAACGTGTCATATCTGCATAGGAAGACATGTTGCGCATGTGTTCCGTTTTCTCGTGGATAGACTTAGGATTGTCGGTTTTGAGATATTGCTCCATTTCGCTAAGTGCTTCGGAGTGGCGCTCCTGCATGCTGTAGGCTAGTGCTATCGCAGGCGCTAGGCTTCGAACATGGGCGCGCCAATCAAGATGAGGTGTCTTCTTAAAATAAGATATTGCTGTTTTGAAATCGCGTATTGCCTCTGTGTAGCGTCCGCCTTCGCGATTGAAGTAGCCCAGAGTCGAATAGTAACTGCCCATGGCGTGTGGCGGTCGCTTCATTTCTGCAAATTCTTTGGCTCTCTGGAGGAACAATGTTACATGCGATGCATCTTTAGCTCGTTGCGCGATCACAGCGCCTTCAAGGATGAACGTGGGTGCAAGCTCGATTTTGAGCGGATGCTTTTTGAGAATGGCATAGACTTGTTCATAAGTTTGCACTGCTTCTTGCCACTTAAATGTTTTCTCTTGATCCGTAGCGATTCGCTGTAGGCACTCGATGTAAGCGAATGCGGGTGTCTCGGTAGTGCTAGACATTATTCGTAGGCATTCTTTTCTGTAACGCAATGCAGTGTCCGCGTCATCCATGTTCTCCAAAATGCTCGCTTTTATCATGAGGCATGGCAGCAAGTCAGTCGTTGTTCTCCCTAACTTTCTCAGCAAGTTCTCCGCGACTCCGATGCTTTGCAGAGCCTTTTCGTTCTGCCAAATGCGGGCTTGTGCACCAGCAACTTCTATCATGTCCATGGCATAGAATTTTGCTTTATAGAAAGCCGCGGGATCGGCTTGTTCTAAATCCTTTTTGGTCAATCCGCGTTTTTGCACTTCTGCATCTTGCGTGAAGAGTTTTACGATTGCCTCGTGTCGACCTTGCGCTGAATAGATGGTCTTCAGCGCCTCCAAGGACTCGCGATATCCTTGGTCGTTGGTGTAATCCATAAGCTTCTTGCGCGATGCCATCATTTCGTGCGAGCGCTTTTCGGCGGCTTCAAACTGTCTCTTTTCTATAAGACTCCAGATCTCTGACAGGGTCTGTCTTCGAGTGGCAAAATCATTGTCATTGGATACCACGGACCTGGAAACGGCTGCCTCTTCGAAAATCTGTGATTCGTGAAACTCCGCCTCAGCAAGCTTTTTCACTTTTTGCGATGCCGAATTGGAATCGCTCGGCGAGATGCCGCACACAGTTTCAAGTGGAATAGCTGCATGAAGTACATCTCGTGCCGGTTTCACGTGCCCAAACCCGGTCAGACTATCTGCGACTTTGAGCGCTTCTTCATATGTATCCTTCTGCAACTCTTTCATCCGCGCGTCGGTGCCGGATGCAGATGACGCGGCTTCACACGCCAACTTGATTGAAGGTATTGCTGTCTCAATATCACCCTTCTCTCTGGATTTCCGACTTGAGGACAGAAACTCGGTGAGTCTCTCCGAAGTCGAGTTTCCGGCGCAACCTGCCAGAAGCAATACGACAGTGGCTAAGAGCATGAAACCCTTTGCAGTTCTTTTTGCTCTGGAAGCCGTTGAAGCAGTCGCGCCGCAGTCCTGCATTGGGATACCTTTTGAAGATTCCGGTGCCAGATCTTTGCCAAATATTCCGGCTACCTTGAGGATTGTTCCCCCGCATTTACTAACGAAACCAAGCGTGCCCAGTGGAACTGCCACACACCTGGGAGGATTTTATATGACTAATGGATTGGAAAGCTTTCAGGGCGCCCGCGCAGAGGCTCGGCCAGATGACGTGTCCCGAAAAATGCTTGCAGAAACAATGAATGCGCCCGAATGCAATATGCGTCCAGGAAGCGCTAAAGACAAGCATGGCGCCGGGAAAGATCATCATCCCGCTAAAGATCGGCATGTCGACAAGGTGGACAAGATGGATGTCCCCCATTTGATAATCGATCACGGTCATCCAATGAAGGGGCGCTTTGTCGATCATTGGCGAGATCAGCTTGAGGAAGGCGCGCATAAGAAGTTCTCCCCGCAAGAACAGAAGCGCTTGGAGGCAGCCATTGATACTTTTGAGAAGCGTGCGCTGCATCAGAATCTTTCGGAAGAACAGGTCGGCAGATTCTACATGCACGTCGGCAGGCTGATTAACGGGCGCGACACCAATAACGTTGCTTCTCCCGAAGCTAAAAAGATCCTGGCGCTGCAGATGGTAGAACAAGCCGCACAGCCAGATCGCATCACTCAGGGTTTTCACAATACATGCAATGTTGCATGTGCGGAACATCGAGTCTATTCGAAACATCCAGAGCAAGCAGCTCGGCTCATTGCCGATCAAATTTTGACGGGAACTTATACCACCAATGATGGTTTCACTTTGACGCCGAATCGAGTAAGTATGAAACCTGAATTCGACTCATTGCACCCGCCGGACGACAAGGCGAGATCGTATGCCAGTCAAGTCTTTCAGGTTACAGCTGTGAATGCGTATTGGCAAAAAATCGCTGCGAACACCGAAGGAGAAGAAGGCACTATTCGCTACGTGCAAAAAAATGTTGGTCAGGTCGGCAGAGACAAACAACTTACCGGCGAAGAGATGACCCGCTACGGCGACGGCAAGCGCAAGATTGTTGATGACAGTCCGGATCTCACGACTGAACGCGTCGGTGACATCTACAATCAAATTGCGGGTGTTCGTGACACCAAGTTCTTGTTGTTGAACAAACATCCCGAAGCTGGTGATAGTGGGCAGCTGCTCGGAAGTGACAAATCCGTCCTGTTCGGTGACGCACAAAGTTTCGCGCACACGCTGAAAGATATGAAGGCGAAAGGTCAGTTTCCTGCGGTTCTTGCAGTATACGCCTCGGCGGCGCCTTTCGATCCCGGTGACAACAGGGGTGGCTGGCACGTTGTGAACATTACTAGTTACGATTCAAAGACAGGCTTAGTAAAGATCCACAATCCATGGGGCAAGAGCACTGATGTAACCATCGATTACCGGGAGCTGTACAAGCACACACAGGAGTAGTTTCTGCGCAACTGAAAATAGGGTGCAGTAAGTCGCCACACGACGCAAGTCCCATTTTGCCGGCTGCAACCGGTTGAAATGGGATTTTTGCGTTCTAGTAATTGAGGATCAAGAGTTCAGTTATCTTGCCGCGCTTTTGTGGGTCACTGTTGATGGCTCGCGTGGCCAGCACTTCTTCGATGCGAAAATCACGATACAGATCTCGAATGACTTCATTGTCCGAGTTGCTCAACATAACCTGACAGCCGCGCTCGGAGAGTGCTTTGAAGACGTCGGCAAGCCGTTGCTGGTCGCTTACGGCAAATGCTTTTGAAGTGTACGAAGTGAAGTTTGCTGTCTTCGAGAGCGGTTGATAAGGCGGGTCGAAGTACACGAAGTCGCCCTTGTTTGCTCGTTCTAAGACGCTATCGAAAGGCTTGCTGTAAAGCTGCACGTACGTTAACGCCCGTGAGACCGTGCGCAAATTTTGCTCGTCGCATATCTTGGGATTCTTGTAGCGGCCAAAGGGAACATTGAATTGCCCCTTTCGATTCACGCGATACAAACCGTTGAAACAAGTCTTGTTGAGGAAAATGAGTCGCGCTGCGCGTTCTGCATTCGAAAGGCGTTTCACGTCTTGGGCTCGAACTTTGTAGAAGTGATGAATGTCGTTGCGATGTTTGCGAAGTGCGTCAATTACATCTTCGACTTCATCTCTGACGCATCGATAGCAATTAATGAGTTCTTCGTTTGAATCAGAGAGGGTCGCTTGTAAATCGGGATTTTTCGTCAGCAGGTGAAACAACACCGCGCCACCACCGATGAATGGCTCAAAGTATCCATTGAAGTTTTTGGGGAACATACTTTCGAATGTTCGCAACAGTTGAGATTTGCCACCGGCCCATTTTAGAAACGGTGATGCAGATTGGATTCTACCTGCCGAAGATGAATCGACTCGATAATCTGCTTTGTTAGCCACAGGCAACCGTACCACCAAACTTGACACCACTTCTTTCTAGGAGGCGACGAGTCGCCCAATAGTGAACTTCCCAAACATGAGGACCGTAGCCCCCGGCAAACACTGACGCGAGAGGAATTCCCCGATCGGCAAATGTGTCGATCACGAATGCATCGCGTTTCTTCATTTGTTCCAATGAAAGATTGATAAAGCGCGAACCAGGCAAGACGTCCTTTTCGTATGGATCTGTTCCGGCCACAAAAATACAGATGTCTGGTGAAAACTTCGACAATGCGTGTGCCACTGCCGCTTCGGTTTTCTCCTGATAGAGCGCTTCTTCGCCGGTGAGAATAGGAACGTCCAGATCGCTTAGCTGTTTTTCTTCGGGCCAACCTTCTTCTGAATGCACTGATAGAGTGAAGACATTGGGGTCGTTTTTGAAGATCAATGCTGTTCCATCGCCTTGATGAAAGTCTAAATCGACTACCATTGCCTTCTTTGCAAGCCCTTCATTCATGAGCTTCTTGATGGCGATTGCTACATCGTGAATAACACAATAACCGCGACCGCGATCTGGAAATGCATGGTGATATCCAGCTCCAAGATTGGCGGCTAATCCAAGATTCAGTGCATTGCGAGCAGCAAGCAATGTTCCACCACTTTTGAGTTTGAAATCGGAAAGAAGCTCAGGAAGTGGCTTTTTGGCGGTCTCCGGGTGATACTCGCTGCTGTCAAATTCAAAAATATCGAGCCAAGTTTGAGCCTTGGTCAGTGACTGCAAGTAGTCTTTAGTGTGCACCAACAAAATGTCGTCATCTGTGAGTGGCTGAGGCTCAGAATATGGCACGGTTTGACCGAGATCTCTTCCCAGTTGCTTTAACACCAACTCGCCGCGATCAAGGGCGAATGGTTTGTCTACGCCGAAGTCGGAGAGTCGGGTGTTGTATGCAGGGCAGAAGATCAGATTGGGTTGCATGGAGGACTGTTGAAAACCGCTGCGGCAGCAAATAGCAGAAGTCCGCGAGGTGTCTGTGACAACCTAGACTCTGCATTAGGTCAGTATACAGCGTGCGGAAACGGGTATGGCGAGCCGAATGAGCCGAGTGAGTACTGTTTTGCGTAATTTGAGATGTCAGGATGTGTAAGCCTCGCGAATTGATCCCGCGGGCGCCAGTGGCTGAGAAACTAGTGATCGTTTCCAAGTAGTCTCGATTTCCTTGAATTATGCTCAATGTTCCTAATAGATTTTGGAATCCTGACTTTTCTTTTCAACTAGAGAACTAATCAACTAGTTCAAATCCATCAACCCAACTGCATGAGCTTTTGACCGCGCGGACTCTCAATGAGTGTGCGTCAGGGTTTTCATTGCTCATGCATAACCAGCCAGAGATCGCTGTTCGGCAATCTCATGGCGTGTCTTAGTTCGAAGTTAATTCAAACGTGAGTGCGTTTGATGCGTTGCCCGCGCCTGATTCCGCCTGGAGTCTCGTGCGCGTACGCATTGTTTTGACGCGCCGTAGAACCACTCAAAACTGGAGCTACCGCAATGTTTCTCATAGCAGCAATCCTGCTCCTCCTTTTGTTGAACGCTGTATTCTGGCTGTGGTTCTTCTCTCGCGGGAAGAACAAGCCTAACAAGCGTCAAGATTCTAAGGACAACGAAGAGAATTCTCCGTTCGTCATCAAGCCTTACGTGCAGCTCGGCAGCGCGCCTTCCTCTGACGGCACCGAAAGCCTCGAGATTATCTGGCATGGTCCCGATAAGCCCGAGATGTGGAACGTCGAGGTCAATGACACCAAGGATACCGGTTGGTTTAGCTTTCTTGCGCCACGTCGCGTGCGGAAGCTCTTTCCGACGGTGACTGATGTGAAGATCGAAGGCATTCCGCCGCAGAAGCAGTACCGAGTCGTTGTTACTGGGCTGAAGCCCGGTTGGATGTTCGAGTATTGCGTGCTCAAGTACGGCAGGTGCCAGCATCACGCTTGGGCGCTGCCGCGACGGGCTGCTGGTCAGCCTTTCAAGTTCATCGCCGTCGGCGACATGGGCAACGGCAAGGAAGCGCAGAAGAAAATCGCGTTTCAGATGTCGCTAGTGAAGCCTGACTTCATCGCCGTTACCGGCGACGTGGTGTACATGGACGGGCGTATCTCGGAGTACCTGCAGCGGTACTTCCCGGTCTATCACAGCAAGTACAACACGCCGGAAGATGGTGCTCGCATCATCGACTCGACGCTGACTGTCGCTTGCGCGGGCAACCATGACGTCGGCAAGCCCGAGATGACCAAGGTGCCCAACTTCAATGAGTTTGCCGACCTGATGGGTTATTACCTGTTCTGGTCGATGCCGCTCAACGGTCCTGCGTTGGCGCCTGGTGCACGCAACACGCCTGCGCCGATTGGCGACAAGGCGAGGATCGACGCGTTGCTCAGGGCCGCAGGTGAGCGCTTCCCGCGCATGTCGAACTACTCGTTCGATTACGCGGACTCGCACTGGCTGGTGCTCGATGCAAACGCGTACATGGACTGGACCGACGAGGCTCTCCGGGCCTGGGTTGAGATGGACCTGGCGACGACCACGAAGAAGTGGAAGTTCGTGATGTTCCACCAGCCGTGTTTCACGTCCAACACGAAGCACCAGCGTGAGCAGCGCATGCGTCTGCTTGCCGGAGTCTTCGAGAAGTACGGTGTCGACGTGGTCTTCTCCGGCCATGCGCACTGCTACGAGCGCAGCTACCCGATTCGTTTCACGCATCGTCGGCAGCCCAACGGCGCCGCCATGCACGAAGAGGGTTTCGTCGCTGGCGACATCGCTTGCGACAAGAGCTTCGACGGCAGCACCAACACTCGACCCAAGGGCGTGATCTACGTCGTCACGGGTGCCGGTGGTGCGAAGCTCGACTCGGTCCACATCACCGGCAAGCCGGCACTGTGGCAGCCGTTTACGCAGGTTCTTATCGGCGATCGGCGCTCGTTCTCCATCATCGACATCGAAGGCAACACGCTGACGATGCGGCAGGTGGACGAAGACGGACACCAGATCGACCAGTTCGAAATCACCAAGTAATGGCGCGCTTGCGCGTCAGGGGGTGTTTACATGAAGCCTAGTGCAGTGAGAAAGACGGCTGTCATCGTGATTGACAGCGGTTTCAATCGCGCTGCCTTGTCAAAGTGTCGCAACATCGTGGCGTTTTTCGATGTCGAGAGCGGGCGAAGCATTGTCGGTGAGCCATTCATCGACGGTGCCGACCCCGCGCTCGATGAATTCGCCATCGATGCTTTGAACCACGGCTCCATCGTCGTAGATCGCCTTCTGGCGGCTTGTCCGGACGTTCCTGTGATTCTCGTTCGTGCGTACGGTCGCGAAACGCGACTGATTCGCACGCAATGGGAGAACGGCACAAAAATCCGCGACGGCTGGGTGGAAGCATATCTGCAGGCGGTCGAGCTGTGCAAGGCTCGCGGATATTCTTCGGTTGCGAACTGCTCTTTCGGCGGGTTTACGCATGCGATGGACGGCACCGGTTGGGAGTCCTTCAACATCGGCAAAGTGACTGGCTCCGGGAAACCGGGCCACGTCATGATTGCCGGTGCGGGCCCCGGTGACGGTCGTCATGTGCACGCTTCTTGGCGCGCCGCCGGCGGTGACAACGTCATCGTCTCGGCAAACCAAGAACGCTCCGCGATGTACAGCCTGTGGGCGTCTGCTGGTGCATCCAATGAGTGGACCGTCGAGGTTTATCTCAATGGTGTGCTGAAGCAGGAGCACCACGGGCGGTTCATCCCTGCGAACTTTTGGAACGGTCGGCAGCAGCTGACCTTCCATGTCGAAGGCGAAGGAGAGCTTACTTTCGTGATGCGGTTGGCGCATGGTGAGGCGGCGAGATTTGACCTCTGGGTTGTGGATGGTGGCTCCGCTACTTTCCGCAATCTGACTGACGTCGCTCTCATCGCCGAGCCTGCGATCTTCCCGACGGTCATCGCGGCCGGGCTGCGAGCGGGTACTTACTGCGATGACCAGGAGAACATCTCGGCTAAGCCGGATGTGCTCATGGAGGGTGGTGGTCCGATCAGCTTCCGTTTGCCGGAGTTGGTAGCGTTCGCCGCCTGCGCACTGGAGGAGGACCCGACGCTCGATGTCGACGGAGTGCGTGCGCTGATCGGAAAGTTTCCGACCGACGCGCACCTCTTGAAATCAGCTCAGTAAGCGCAGCTGCAACACTGCAATGAGTATGGGTTCCTCCCAGGAACCCATGCTTCATTGCTTTTTCGCCTTTGGGTACTAAGGAGTATAGTGAACAAAAACCTTACTCATTGCCGCTTGCCGCTGTTCAAAAAACGGTCGGTGAGATCCGTCTAGTCGACTAGACGCTCAATCAACGAAAAAATGCGCGTTTTCAGGCTCGACCGTGGGATCACCTCTGTTTTTTCCCAGTTTTTCGTCTCCTATCCGTCTAGTCCACTAGACACTTAGCAACCTGCAAAAAGTCGCTCCCCTTCTTTCGGGTATATAGCTGCAGATAGATCTAAACCCTGAGCAAGTTTCTTGAAATTCAAAACAAAAGAGAAAGACAAACTGGTCGTCTGCCCCAAGTGTTCGCGTACGCGCGGTGGAGATGGAGCGCAATGGCTCTTTCAGAAGAGTTGCACCTGTCCTCCTGTTTCGCTTGATGCGCTCATCTTCGACAGTGAAATTGATTCCGCGGTGACTGATGAAGTCAGTCGGTCCGAAGCAGAAAACGAGATTGCCAACTTGTCTCAAGAACTGGGTGACTCTTACGAAGTTAGCGCGCAGATCGGCAAGGGCGGCATGGCGACGGTCTACAAGGTGTTCGACAAGCGCTTGGAGAAAACGTTTGCGTTCAAGGTTTTTCGGGATGATGGAAACTCCGAAGCGATGAAGCGGCGATTTGAAAAGGAAGCGAAAGCCGTATCAGATCTCACTCATGCAAATATTGGGGCCGTGTTTGGCCATGGCGAAACCAGAACCGGACGAAAGTATATTGCGCTCGATTGGATAGATGGGAAGCCGCTCTCTGAGTTGATCGAAGGTGCTGATACCGGAAAGCTGCCGGTCGATCGCGCCTTGGATATTTTCATTCAGTTGTGTGAGGCTCTGCAACACGCGCATATGAAGAGCGTTGTGCATCGAGATCTCAAACCATCGAACATCATGGTGCGTACCGATGAAAACGGCACTGATGTTGTGAAGGTCATCGACTTTGGCGTGGCGAGTATTCTTCAAGTAACGGACACAAACAGCACCAGTCTTACTCAGACTGGTGATGTCTTTGGAACGCCGCTATACATGAGCCCCGAACAATGTCGAGGAGAGCAGGTAGATAAACGAGGCGACATTTATTCTCTTGGTTGTGTCATGTACGAGACATTGACTGGTTCTCCGCCATTTCCGGGAAAGAATGCGGTGAAAGTGGTGTTGAGTCATCTCAAGGAACGACCTTCGCAAATGCCGGCGAACGTGCCGGAAGAGCTTTCCAAAATCGTCATGCAATGTTTGGAGAAGAATCAGGAAGATCGATTCCAAACTGTCGACGAAGTTTTGCAGGATCTGATTGCAGCTCGTGATGGTCGCAGACCTGCTTATCTGCGGTTTGGACGACCAGGGCGTTGGCGTCGATTTGCGGCATCGATATTGGATGGAACAATTTTGGCTGTTCCCTACATCATGATTATCTGTGTCTGCGTGTGGACGATTCTAAGCGATCCGACTGTGGCTGTGGCTGGTTCGTATAGTTATAGAGGTTTCTTGTTTACCCTTTTTTCGTTGCCATGGCTGTTTCTAGTGCTGATGCTGTGGGGTCCAGGATTCGCCATACTGATGACATTTTCGATCGCTGCTGCATCAGGAATATCAACGTGTCGAGCTCTTCCGATTCTGGGCCAGCTTTCAGATCAGATTTTCTTTTGTCCTTTATTCGCATTCGTGCCGGTAGTGACGCTCGCTTTGTATCACTCCCTCTTCGAAAGTTCCAAACTTATGGCTACTCCGGGTCAGCGTGTGTTTGGACTTGCCGTGGCTGACGATCAAATGAAGCGATTGTCGTTTCGTGCTGCAGCAAAGCGCTATCTGTTTAAGTGGTGCTACATGTGCATCACGATGCTCAGCGCAGACATGCAAATGGCGCAAAATGTGAGCAAGTCGCAAGTTGCAGAGATGGTGAAGTGGTGGCGCATAAATTGGGGTGCTCTTGAGGGAGAGGCTTGGGAAGATTGGACAGGATCATATGTTGTAGATCGGCGACTTCTGACGTTGCCGGTGCAGCCTAAACGCAAGCAGGCTACTAGTTTAGCGGAGATGTCTCTATCTCAACTGGTTCGTGCGTTGCAGGCGATGAAGGCTGCCGTCGTTGCATTCGGTGGTCTAATCATCATCTCTACGATGTGTTTCTTTTTGCCAATCGTTGCCACCGGATTTGCATCAGCCATTGCTGTTGCCGCTGCGGTTTTAGCGGCTGCCACCTGCGCCACGTTTGTACCGTCACTTGCTTTCTATCTACGTGCACGAAAGATGATCAAAGATCGCTTGATGGCTCGGAAGCAAGCGCTATTGCAAAACAGTGTTTTTGAAGGCACTCAGGTAAAGCGTGATGGTTGAGTTTATCGAGAAAGAAGAAGAAACAGTCTTGGTGCAAGAAGTTCCTTCGCACAGCTCAGTTGATTTGGTGGAGAATCGGTCGAATGAGGTTGCGCAGTTGATTCCTTCTGACGAATTTCGATTGTTGGAGTTCATTGGAGAAGGTGGAATGGCGGAGGTCTTCAAGGTAGAGTCGAAGATTGATGGCTCAATCAAGGCAGTCAAAGTACTCAAGGCTGAATTGTTGCGTGAGCGGAATGCGGCTAAGCGATTTCTGAAAGAGTGTGAGGCGATCCAGGAGCTTTCGCATGAAAACATTGTCCAAATAAGTGGCACTGGTGTTCTGGAAGACGGGCGTCCTTACCTGCTTTTGGAATTTATCGATGGTAGAACTTTAAAGGAGCTCTTGCGTTCGGAAGGACATCTCAGTGTTGTTCGTTCGGTGAGAATCGCTCGCCAAATCGCAGATGCGTTGGCTCAAGCGCACGCGAAG
>CAYZJR010000141.1:7127-15723 GCA_964478655.1 uncultured Candidatus Obscuribacterales bacterium | reverse complement strand
GCAGATCTCTTCGTGATTATCGACATGTTGGACGATTGCAAGCGATTGACGGTCACATATGCTTTGCCGACATGTGCGAGCGCGTCTTTGGAATTGAGTTTGAGAGCTTTGTTGAATTGTTCATCGGCGCCGTCAAGCTTGAATTGAAGCGCGAGCACGAAACCCAAACCATTCAAGGCTGCGGAGTCGCGACCGTTTTTGTTGAGAGCTTTGCGGAACGACGCAGCTGCCATGTCGTAGTCGCCCTTGAGCAGCGACTTTTCACCTTCCGCGCCGCCGGCGCTCACTTTGCCCTTGAATATGTTCTTTTCGCGGAAAATCGATGCGCTCGATCTCTTTACTGCCGGTCCCGATGCAGACGACTTCTTAGGAGCAGCGCCGGCGGGCTCAACAGCGCAAACGCTAAGAGATACGGTCAAAGCGATGCCAAATAAGATAGAACGATGCAAAGTCTTCACGACAGATCCTCCAGACGAGACCGGCAAATCATACAAAGATGTCGACGATCTGATATTAAAGTGAGGTTCTTGCCATCTCTATTGTGTTACGAGAGTCTGCCCCTCGCGAATGTCAGGAGTCGGCTGGGTCAGCACTTTGTCGCCTGCGTTGAGTCCGCTAATGACTTCACTTTTCTTTCCGAAGTCGCGGCCAAGCTTGATTGGCTGGTAGTGAGCGGTTGAGTTATTGGCGACCAGCACCACAAATTGACCTTCCGGTTTCACGACGATTGAGGAATCTGGCGTGAGAACAGGCGGATTCGGGCGCTTCGTAATCAGTTTTACTTGCGCAAACATGCCAGGTAAAAGTTTGTTGGAACGGTTCGGAATCTGGATTTCAGCCTGCAATGTGCGAGAGGTGGGGTCGAGACCGCCAGACAAATGTGATATGCGCCCATCGAAAGTTTGATTGCGCATTTCGGCAACGGAAATTTTCGCAGGCATGCCAACGTAGACGCCCTGGTAATCAGTCTGCGGAACATATACGAACACCCGAAGCGTGTCGGTACGCGCCATCTTCATCAGTTCTTGGTTGTTGGTGCTGCTGCCTTTCGAAACCAACGCTCCGGCATCGACCGTGCGCGATGTGATTACACCGTCGCATGGTGCGGTGACTGTTTGAAAGCCTGTGGTGGTCGCGATCTCCTCGAGATTCGCAAGCGCGGCTTCAGAGTTTGCCTTCGCCGCAGAAATTTTCTCGCGGTTAGCAGCGGCTTGCGCAGTGGCAGCGGCAACCGCAGCATGTGCGGCTTCAAGTAAAGCCTTATCTGTACTCAGATTGCGCAATTTCTCATCGCGCAGTTCGATACTGACTGCGCCTTCATTCGCAAGCCCCTGATAGCGCGCGAGTTCAGTAGTTGAATATTTAATCTCTGCTTCGAGTCGCTTTACCGAAGCTTTGTTGGTTTCTATCACCGAAAGTGACTGAGCCAAATCTGCTTCTGCGGTTTTCATCTGCGCACCAGCCTGCTTGTAATCGGCTTGCGCGCGCTTCAGTTGCTTGTCTAACTCAGGTGCATCGATTTCAACCAACGCTTGCCCCTTCTTCACGCGATCGCCAATGTCCACGAATCTTTGTTCGAGGTATCCGTCAACACGCGAATAAATGCTGAACTCCTGAATTGCCTGAATATTTGCCGGAAGTTTGAGTTCGACCTCCGATTTACCGGCAACCACAGTCGACACCGCATATGATGGCGGAGCGGCTGTTCGTTTTTCTTCTGCAGCGAGATGCTTTTGCTGCAATCTAGGCAATAATCCAAACGCGAAGATTGCCCCGAACACTAGTAATGTCGAAACAACGAAGATGCCGACACTAAGCGGCATTTTTGCGTGTGGCAGAGGTGACAGAGAAACCATCTCACTGTCTTCGGATGATCTGGTTTCATCTCGCTCACTGTCACCTCTCGCACGCGGCAAACTTTCATCAATTTCCATCAGTCGATCTTTCATTACTGTAACCTTCCACTTGCAGCCTTCAAAAGGCTCCGTTCAAATTCTTCTTCGTAGTCTTTTGGCTTCGAGTTCTGCCGCATCGCAGCAAATACACAAGGAACAAATAGCAGTGTCGCAAAAGTCGCGACTGCCAAACCACCGATGACTGCTCGTCCGAGAGGCGCATTCTGAGCGCCGCCTTCACCAAGTCCGAGAGCCATCGGAAGCATCCCAATTATCATTGCTGCTGCAGTCATGACCACCGGGCGAAACCTGGTGAATCCAGCCTCCAACGCCGCTTGTTCTGCAGAAAAACCTTCCTTCAATTGATCGTTGGCGAACGTGATCAGCAAAATACTGTTTGCCGAGGCGACCCCAATCGAAACAATCGCGCCCATCAACGCAGGGACATTGAACGTCGTCTGCGTCGCGAACAACGCCCAAAGTATTCCAGTGGATGCGCCAGGAAGCGCCATGAGAATGATCATCGGATCTGTCCATGATTGGAAGTTGACGACCAATAGCAGATACACAAGGATAAGTGCGAACAACAACCCGCTTGTCAATCCAACAAATGCAGACGTCATGCTTTGAGCTTGTCCGCGGATAATGCAGACGCTTCCACGAGGCAACGTCGGTTTGATCTTCGCAACTACCTTCTCGACATCAGCCATCACGCCACCCAAATCCCTGTCTTGAACATTGGCGAAAACATCGTACACAGGCTGAATCTTGTAGTGGTTAACCACTGTGCTTGTACTAGTACGATTGACGGAAGCAAGGTTCGCCATCAGTTGCGGCTTCGTTGCAGCAGATCCCGTGATGGGCGTCAGCATGATATCGTCGACGGTGCCCATGCGATGCTCAGGAGTTTGAACAGCAACTGGATAATTGACACCACTTTCAGGATTGACCCAAAACCCTGGAGACGTTTGAAAGCTAGAGCTCAAGCTGATCAACAGGGACGACGCAATGTCTCTTTGCGTGAGACCGAGCTGACTGGCTTTGGTTCGATCGATGGTCAAACGCAACTGAGGCGCATCGGTAATCTGGTGCAAAGTGACATCGGCAGCGCCGGGAATTTTTGCGACTTCCGCCCGAATTTTCTGTGCAATTTTGAAATTCTCCTTTTTGTTCCGCCCAGTGACTTGAATATCAATTGGCGCAGGCAGACCGGCATTGAGAATCTGACTAACAATGTCTGCGGGTTGAAAAAAACACGTCACTTCAGGAAACTTCTGCTTGAGCATTTCGCGAATTTTCTTTGCATAGTAGAACGTTGAATTCTTATGGTGTTCACTCAAAGAGATAAGTACCTCACCATCAAACTCACTAGTGGTAATGTTGTCGCCGTATGCCAAGTTGATACCACTCGTCGGCAACCCGATATTATCGAGAATTGCCTCGAGATCTCCTTTCGCAAGAAGCCCTTTGATCTCATCCTCAATTCGAAGGAAGAGGCGCTCGGTTTCTTCGAGGCGGGTTCCGGTCGGGGCGCGCAGGTGCAGGCGCAGCTGCCCGGCGTCAACTTGCGGAAAATAGTCCATTCCGATGTGGGAAATGAGCAGAAGCGACGAGCCGAAGAACGCCAAGAAGCCAAACATCGTGACGAACTTCTTGGTCAGGAAGTAGGAGAGAATCAATCGATACTTGCCTCTCACCGCATCGAAAATGGAGATAACAAATAGATGAATGGCTGTGAAGATTCCGACGGAGTGGGTCTTTGTTTCCTCCTCATGCCCCTTCAGCAAATATCTGCACATAACAGGAACCAACGTTCTCGACAAAAAGTACGAAAACATCATGGCAAAGACCACGGCCATTCCGAGCGGAACGAACAATGAGCGTGCAGGTTCTGTTAGCATCAAGACCGGAACGAACACTATGCAAATAGCCAAAGTCGAAACGAATGCAGGCGCTGCAATCTGATCGGCACCATCGAGGATGGCAGTGATAATCGGTTTGCCCATCGAAAGATTGCGGTGAATGTTTTCCACCTCGACCGTCGCGTCGTCAACCAACATTCCCACAGCCAGAGCCAATCCGCCGAGCGTCATGATGTTCAAAGTTTGATGCGTCGCGAACAAACACAATATTGATGCGATGATTGAAAGTGGAATGGAAATTGCCACCACAATGGTGCTTCGCCAACTGCCTAACAGCACCAAAATGAGAAGCGCTGTCAGGACCGCCGCGATGAATGCCTCACGGACAACGCCTTCCACAGCAGCTTTCACAAAGAGCGACTGGTCGGCCAATAACGCTACATCGATCTCTTTAGGAACCGTCGACAACACCTGCGGCAACGCCTTGCGCACGCGGTCGACCACCGCAATCGTTGATGCACTACCGTTCTTCAACACATTGAGCAAAGTCGATCGCCGCCCATCCTGATGCACTATGTTTGATTGCACCGCGAAACCATCTCGCACGTGTGCGACATCTTTGAGATATACAGTCGTTCCATTTATCTGTTTTATCGGCAGATTGTTGAAGCCTTCAATGGTTTCAGGCGTGCTGTTGAGCTGCACCGCAAACTGCTGCGAACCGATTTTGGTTTGTCCACTAGGCAAGATCACGTTCTGCCCGCCCAATGCGAGCGAAACATCAGTCGCCGAAAGTCCCTTCGACTGGAGCGCTTGTGGGTCAAGATCAACCATGACCTGTCGACTCTTTCCACCATAAGGCAGTGGAATCGACGCGCCCTCAACCCCCGAAAGCCCAGTGCGAATGAAGTTTAAGCCATAGTCAAACAGCTCCTGCTCCGACAATGTTTTGCTGCCGACACCCAATTGCAACACAGGAACATCCGACGCGCTAAACGAAGTGATAAGCGGAGGAGTAGTGCCTGGAGGATAAATCTTCAGGAGGGTTTGGCAGAGCGAGGCGATGGTGCCCACCGCTTTGCCCACATCTGCGCTTTGGTGCAAGTAGACTTTGATTACGGAGATTCCGTTCAAAGACGACGACTCGATATGATCGATGTCGCTAGTCACCGTAGTGATGGCGCGCTCGCATATAGTTGTGATGCGGGTTTCCATCTCCTCTGCAGGCAGTCCGTTGTAGCTCCAGATGACGCTGACCACCGGCATGTTGATGGTCGGAAAGATATCGGTGGGCATCCGCGTGACGCCGACGATACCGAGTATGGTTATCAATAAAGAAACAACAACGAACGTGTACGGACGCCGAAGCGCCAACTTGACGATCCACATAAGCCCACCCATCTTTGGCTCTTTTGCCATTATAGGTGATACGAACTATTCGCGCCAACTATATTTAATCTTTCTCGTGACAACCCGCCACAGAGCCCCACTTGCGGGGCTATCTGCTGGTAGAATGTGACGAAGAACGTGATCGAAACGTGATCGAAACGTGATCGAAATGCCGCATGCAGCAAAATCTGAGCACTAAAGAACAAATTAGAGTCGAATACGCAGAGATGTTTGCCAGACAAACACTCGGCTATCTCGTGCGCCGCACCGTTGCACTGATGGCCAGGAAGCTTAACGAAGCGCTTGGTGTGCACGACATTACATTGAATCACTGGGTGGTTTTGTCCTGCCTTTGGCAAAAGGACGGGCTGCCGGTAATGTACATTGCAAGCCAGTTGCAGCATATTGGAGGAACGCTTTCAGATCTCCTTACACGCATGGAGAAGCGGAAGCTTCTTAAACGCCGACGCGACAAAAAAGATCGCCGAGTTCTGCGTGTGTATCTGTCAGAAGAAGGCCGCTCGCTCAGCGAAGTTCTGCCGCCTATAGTGCACGATATATGGACCGTCGCTTGGGAAGATTTGTCCAAGGATGAGCTATTGAGATTCTCAAGCATTCTCGATCACATGATTCACAACTGTGATGAAACGTACTCAGTGTGCTTGCCAGAAATTTGTGAACAAGTTTCATCCAAATATCAGTTCGTCTTGCCGCCACGCTCTCCTGGTTATCGCCTCAAAGTATTGCAACTTTTGATGACGCGGCGATTTACTGATGCTGTTGTCGACTACAACGTAACTGCAAGCCATACGCTGGTGCTTTGTCGACTGTGGCAAGAAGATGGCGTTTCAGTTTCCGAAATCGGTCAGCATTTAGAACAAGTCGGCGGTTCGCTTACTGGTGTCCTCGAACGCATGGAAGAACGCGGGCTCATCCGTCGCGAGCAAGACGGAAAAGACAAACGTTGCTATCGTGTCTGGCTGACACAAGAGGGCGATGGTCTAATTCAAGTTTTGCCACCCATTGCGCGCAGAGTGACAGAATTTGTCTGCCGCGATTTGTCCGAAGACGATATTTCGTTCTTCAAAAAATGTTTGAATCAAATGCTAGAACGCGCAGGCGCATAATGTTTAAAATAAGGTCGCGTAGCACGTTTTCGTTGCTCGCCACATCGCTCTCCTGCGGTTTATTGACGTTCAATATTGTTTCATTTGAACCTTTCATTCTTTGCAATTCCGCAGCATTTGCAAAAGACGCACTGGATCTGAAATACGCATGGCAACTGTATTACGAGTGCGACACGATTTTGCTAATGCCACTACTCGGCAAAGCGATTGCAAGTCAAAAGAATCAAGCGGAGTGGATCGAAATCACCGCGCTTACTGAGATGTTCGGCGATAACGTGCATGCCGTGGAAGACGCAGCCAGAGCCGCGAAGCTAGAACCAAGAAACCCGCATATTCAAGGTTCGTATGCACTGGTGTTATCTAATTTTCCCGAGTCCTCAGGAAGGAACTTGAAAAACGCGATGACAACGATCACCATGGCATTGAAGTTAGATCCAAAAAACGGACGGAACGTTGCTATCTATGCTCACTGTCTTTACAAATATGGACGGAACAAAGAGGCGATGAAGAAATTCGCCGAAGCAATCAAATTGAATCCGGAAGACTTTGACGTCAACAACTTAAGCGGTGACTTCTATCAAGACATGATGGATGAAGACTCTGCAAAGGCGTGCTATGACAGAATGGTCAAATACAATCCTGGTGCGCGAGCATACTTTATGCGTTCGACTTTTCGCCGCAGACACGATGATGCAAAAGGCGCGCTCGAAGATTTGACGACATGTCTAAACCAGGCTCGCACAAAGCAATGTTGGTACTATCTGCGTGGTTCCCTTTTGAGTGAGATGCGTCAATATGAACGCGCCATCAAGGACTTCGATGCAGCGGAGAAATTAGGCTGGGGATTTGAAATTTGGAACAGTCGCGCAAAATGCTATGCGGCGCTTAAACAATTCGACCAAGCAGAGCGCGACATGGCGAACACTCTCAAAAGGATGACCGTCGGGTTCAAGGAAGATACTTTTCAAGCAAACGAGCCTCTAGTGAAGCGAGATCGATATCTCGAGTTGTGGGCATTGCGCGCGGAGTACGCAGAGAAAGCTGGCAATTATGCCAAAGGTCTTAAACTCAACGAGATTATTTTGCGTGCGCGTCCAGACTCACTGCGAGCACGACTTCAACATGCGCATTGTCTAGCCGCGCTGAACAAGAATAAAGAAGCGCTCGCAGAATTCGACAAACTTATTAAGGCTCACCCGGACATTGCATCTTTGTATAGCGAGCGCTCCGCAGTCCTGGCCAAACTCGGTCGCACGGCAGAAGCGCAAGCAGACAAAAAGCGCGCCGATGGCATGCTCAAGGAGACTGGCATGTAGCTGGCGTCATCCAGAGGTCGTCCAATGTCGTTAGGAAACGTCCGTTACCGAGAAACTTCCTACATTCAATTCACGATGACGTGAGCCACCAGTGCCGGTGTACTTACCGTTTTCATCTTCATGATACACGGCTTTGTAGATTCCGACTTTGACGTATGGGTTACCTTGCCCATAGCCGGTTTTTAACTCCCAGTCATTGTTTGTGTAGACAACTTTCCCATCATGAACGACTTGAAGTTTGCCACCTGAGCCATCTTCTTTAGGCATTGTCATTTTGACCTTCCAGTCTTGCCAATCACCAATGGTTTGATCGACTGGAGGCAAATCGAGATTTTGCCAGTGTCCATTCAACATGACTGCATACTTGCCTTGGCGTGTGCCTAATGCGAATTCAGGAACGCCATATGGTGCCGATTGGTGCATCTGGAAGAAAATGTCTCCCCACGCGCTCTTGTCGTGATCCCACTTAGCGAGTTGATTATCGAATTTGACGTCATATGTGTGACCTGGCTTGAATCGGTCTTCTTCTTGGTACGAGGTCAACTCTGCGCGATACGAAGTCGCTTTCTTCATTTCGGCGAGCTGCTCTTGAGAAACATTTGCTGGTGGATTCTTCTCCCAACCTTCGGGCAAATTCGGCCAGCGATCGACTTTGAAGTTGATGTAGCCATCACCATCTTTGTCGTGGAGAAACTTTACGCTGCTTCCGCCGAAATTCTTCTTATTGTCGTCCATACTGTACGAAAGGTTCTTGTCGTCAGCCGGCGTATGATCGGCATCCACGCGCCAGATAACTTTGCCGCCGACTGGCTTGTCGTCAGGAGCATCGATAGGTTTGTCACCAGGTTTAGTCGGCTTGTCGCTGCCACCATTACCCGGCTTCGTAGGCTTATCTCCACCGCCGCCGTTGCCTGGGTTCGTAGGCTTATCTCCACCGCCGCCGTTGCCTGGCTTCGTAGGCTTATCTCCTCCACCACCGCCGGAACCTGGCTTCGTCGGCTTGTCGC
>CAYZJR010000141.1:0-7027 GCA_964478655.1 uncultured Candidatus Obscuribacterales bacterium | reverse complement strand
TTCGTAGGCTTATCTCCTCCACCACCGCCGGAACCTGGCTTCGTCGGCTTGTCGCCACCGCCGGAACCTGGCTTCGTAGGCTTATCGCCACCACCATTTCCTGGCTGCATTGGTCCAGGCTGACTCGGCTGATCTCCGGGCTGTCCGCCAAACATGAGGTTCCGCATAATATCGCCAAACAGTTTGAGCTGCTCAGGATTCATCCTCTGAATCATCATCGCCAGTTCCATCAGCATTCTCATCATCACTTGCTCTTGGCGAACGAGTTCCGTGTGCTGGAGCACCAACTCGCGCTGAGCATCGAATGCATCACGCTGATTGGCAGAAGGATCGAATAGCTCTAGTCCTGGTAAATGTTGTTTTGCATTACCAAATTGTCCCGGCTGAAAGTCAATTGTGTTTCGATCACGATGCAGTTGAAGTACATCAAAATTTCCATTACCAATCAGCGAACCGTTATCAAATCGAACGTCGCCTTGAGGCGCACGAATATTGTCATATGACATGGTTGGTCCCCGCAAATGAGCGCAATGGTCTAGTAATGCGACGCGAACAATCGAGTTTCAAATTTATCGCCGGTTTGTGTTCAACTGGTGACCAGCTACAAGCAGAACTCGGAGAGTCATGAAACTTGTGGTTTTTCCAAAAACTGCCGAGCGATAGCTTTGTGTTCTCGCTCGTCACGTGCGTATCCCAATAGACTTCCTGTGACGTCGCCAGCGTCTTCAGGCATTTCGGAAAATTGATGTTAGGTCCGGACTTCACAACTCGAAATGAGATACACTAATCGCCTATTTCATTGATATCTCCGATCATCTAATAAATTGAGATCATTGCCATGAAAATGGATGAATACGACGGAAAAGCATTTCTCGCCGCAGTGCGAAAGGAAGATTTCGCACACGCGGGTGAGCGCGAATCAATCGACCTCGTATTCAGTGAACTCGATGCAAAACCCGATTGGAAGGTGCTTGACGCCGGTTGCGGTCGCGGCGGAACCGCGGACTATGTCAACAAACAAGGCTGGGGAAGCGTGGTTGGAATAGACATCGACCAAGATTCAATCGAATACGCAAACGAGAAGTACAAAAATCTTCAGTTCAAGGCATGTGATATTTGCGAGGTGGGAAACGAGTTTCCATCAACATTTGATCTCATATATTTGTTCAACGTCTTCTATGCCGTTCCGGACAAAGCATTAGGAATGAGCAGTTTCAGAAAAGCAGCAAAACCAAACTCGGTGATCGCGCTTTTTGACTACACATATTACAAACCGGACGTGGCGCTGCCGGAAGTTATGCTCAATCAAAAGCCACCGACACCAGACGAGTTCGAATCCCTACTAACAAACGCAAACTGGACCATTGAAAAGAACATAAATCTCGACGATAAATACATAAATTGGTATCGAAGATTTCTTGAACGATTTGATGAACCCGCGCTGAAAAGTACGTATTCATTAGAAATAATCGAAGCCGTGCGAAAAAAGTATTCCGATCTGTTGTCGGCACTCGAGAATGGCATCATGGGTGGTACATTGCTCGTTGCGAAAGCGAAGTAAAGCTCTCACGAATCCTCAGGACTTGCGTGTAGAGTAGGGCATAGGACCCTGTTCGACAGGACAGCCGTCAAACGGCATATTGGAAGCATGAACGACGCCTTGCCGCACTTTGAAGCGTTCTTGTTTGCAGCCGCCCCATTCGTTATCCCTTGGTTATGGTTTCGACATAGACTGCGGTGACCCCCCAGCAATTACGATTGCGCAAATCCAAGTCGGAGGCGGACTATGGACAGAGGCTCATTGAAGTCACCATCACCGGATATGGCGACTCTAACCGTCGAAGCAGCTCACTCATTCCTCCACGCGGCGATTCAGCAACCTATTGATGGATTGAGTCAGATTGCGGATCGGACATTGAACACGTCTCTGCAATCAAACCTTCAAATAATTGATGCGCCAAACTCCGCTGAGTTCGGATCATCAATGTGGCACGCCCAACAAGTTGGCGCCGCTCTTGGAATAGCGGCGGATTATTTGCTTGTCAGAAAAATTATGAAAGGCTCAACCAAAGAGGCAATTGGCAAAGCAGAATCCGTATCGCTGTCGAGTCAAGTTGGCAACGCGGCTATTAGTGGTGCAACCTACGAATCGCTGTTCCGCGCTAGTGATCCCGATCAAAATCTCGTTGTCGCTCGCCTCAAGCAGGGTGTTCAAGGAGCTGCGACATTCGCAACTTTAACGGCGACCAAAGTAGGTCTCGGTCAAACATTTGGAGTGGGTGCTAGTCGTATAGGCGAAGTAGCAATCGGCACCATCGCCGGTGCACCTGCTGGAGTTGTCGGTGCGCAATTGTCATCGATAATGGAAGGAAAGGGACTGGCCAGCGCTATGGAAAGTCTCAAGTCAGCTTATACCTTTGCTGTCGTCGGAGGTGCTCTAGGAGCGCTTCACACAGTGGGGCGCACTACGAATTCTTCTGCAAGAGATATTCAGTTGCGCACCTCCGAACCAGCGAAGTCAAATGCTTCAGTTGAAAGATCAGTGATTCCAATACCGGAGACTTTGCATAGTGTGGAGAGTGTTTCATCGCAGCCCGTTGCATCCATTCAACCAAATCACGTCACATTGAATAAGGTGCGAGGTCCCAATGAGGTTAAAGTTCGCCTTTCTGATTTAGGCGCCGATAGCATAAACACAGCTTCACTTGAACGCATTCGGAAAGCCGCCACGTCCAGCTTATCGACCTCGTCATCTGAGCAATCCTCTGCAGAACCTCACAAGGGTGACTCTCACTATTATCGATTCGTACCGCACGGCACAATTTCAGATATCAGACTAGCCCGATTACCTAGAATGATTTCCCTCGAAAACAACGCCGAGCCATCCATTGTATTTGGAAATGAAGGAGTCGAGTCAATAAGATATCCTCGAAACCTCAGCACGGACGCACAACAAAAACTGCAGCTCGTTAGTGGATATGCAAGGATCATTGTGGAGGATCCAATGGCAGTGGAAGCGGCAAGTGAGGTTCGCAAAAAATCGATCGGTTTCATCAACCAAGAGATTACAGGACGTGCTACCTATGAACAGATGCAATCCAATGCCGTGCATGGAGCATTAGATTATGTTCTGGGCAGAACCGGCAATAGCTTCACGAGATATTTGATAGAAAGATATGGTCCTATGACTCCGGTACATTAAGTCGTAGGTTTTCAAAGCAAAACTCACGGTGCAGGGGTGCATGACGTCCGCACCATGCAAAGTTACAATATACGGGAACACCAACGTGTAACGTAGCTACTGAGGTATGCAATGGAGTTTGAACCACTGCTTGGGCTGTGCGAACGTCACAAGAGGGAGTTTCTTGCGGTTCTGATCATAGACAGAACAGCTGAGTTCCAGACCGCGTCCGCACATCAAACTGAATGCGATGTGCGTGGCTGTTCCAACCCACCAGAATTTTTCATTCGCGAAACACTGACATTTGCGCAGCCCCACTCCTTCCTGAAGAAGTTAGAAGCAACAGGTGGTTCTTCTAGTAGCGGATCAAAGAAATCCACCAGCCGAAAGAAAGGAAAGAGTTCAGATAACGCGAACTTCACGCCTGCTGAAATTCAAGTTATTCAAGCTTGGTTTCAAAAGGGTTGGCTTGTTGAATCTCGTGTCGAGTTTTGGCACCAAGATGTTGTGAACATACACAAAGCATCGAGTAATCCGGTTCTAAATGTCGACTTCGATGCCCTCGCAATCAAATTGAAACTGCTCTCCGATGACGACCGTCTTGAGCTCGCAAAACGGTCTTGACCTGCCCGCCTCGCCAATACATCGCCGCGCCTGCCTGCGATTGAGGCTCCTCATACGTTCCTCACAAAGCCGTCCTAAAGTAGAAGAGTACGGAACGCCGCAGATTGTTCTCACCACACAATCAAGGCAAAAGGAGGGTAGCGTCATGAAAAACCAAGTAACCAAGCTTGAAAACGAAGCATGCACCAAAGAAGTAGCGAAAGTAAAAAAGAACTCGAAGATCAGAGTAAAAGAACTGAAGAGCACAAAAGCAATGAAGAGCTCTACAGGAGCTGCTGCAAAGGCTGGTTGCGTTCCTTGTTTCGCTGGAAAGCAGCACTAACCAATGAAAAACTCGGCTAGTGGCGGGAAACAACAGCAACCAAGTTGTTATACGAGATAATTGAGATCGCCACGAAATCCGCAGCCTAAAGCAAATACCCCCCCTGCATGAACCGCACACCGGTTGTCCAATCACTGGATAAATCCCAAAGAGCGCAAGGCTTCCCGGGACAGGGTTCAAACCTTTACAGCAAAGAAGAACGGAGGTATCAAGATGGAAAACAAAGTAAGAAAGACAACAAACGCGGTCAGCACCAAAGCAGGGTCGGCAGTGAAGAAACTCCCAAGAATCAAAATGCAAGAGTTGAAAAACACCGGTTCGATGAAAGCAGTGAATGGTGCACGAGGTTTCTTTATCTCTCTTAAACCAACTGGATGCTAACCCGATAGTGCTGACCCACCAGCTCTACAATCTCTCTGAGTCCTGCCATCACCGGCGGGGCTCATTGCTCTTGTGTACTGATATCAATTCGTGATCGTCGAACTACGTTTCGATCGACGGTTTGTACTCTTCTGCAGCGAAGCCGAAAGTCCATGCCACGGCTTCTTTAGCCGTGGTCATCGTCGGCGGAACCCGCAAGAAATACTGCCTTCTCTTCCCGCTAGGGCCTACAGTCGCGTCATCGACGCAAATCATCAGAATGGGCTCATCACCTAAAAGACCCTTCCTATACAACTTACCGAACGAGTCTTCATGAATCAGCTCTGCATGCGTATCTTGAAGAAATCTTGCAGTTCCATATTTTTCAATCAGAACTCTTCTTACCTCAACATTTTGTTCCGCCTCAATCTTTTCGACAGGCATTGAATCTGGTGGCACCAACGCATAGGCAGGAACACTCACTCCATGAAACGCGCGAATACCCCAACCATCTTTGAACGCATAAGCCTTCTGCGAGTAATTGTGAAGCGCGCCTTGCTCATCCAAAGTAGTGGTGATTGGGTTCTCTACTAAAATGCACACGCTTTCAAAAGGAACACACATATATGATGAGTAAACAATATCCTCGATTCCTTCAATCTTGGGAGGCTTCAGTCCGAGTAGTCGAAAATGATTGAGCATGTCAACCCAATCAATGCGTTGTGACTCGACGAACAAATACTTACACTCCGTCACCAAAAACTGGGTGCTACGAATGTACTCGTCCGCAGGGGCTTGCGGACCACTTGCGTCGCTAAGAGTTTTTCGAACATGCTGAATCCCCTCCGGTGTCATATACGGTGACACGAGATTAATAGCCGTCTCGAAGTGAACTGATAGTTCCGGATCATGAAACTCCTCATGCGATCTCATGTTTAGCACAGACATCAAACTGCGGTAAGCCTCAACTCCGAGAAGCCAATCTAAATGCCTTGTCGAACTTCTCTCTTCGTTCCTGTGCATTTGAAAGATCGCCCACCTGGCGAGTCCCACAAGTCGGCCGAACTTGCTCAGAATCTTCAAATTCGGTCTCTGCTTATGCGAAAAAATTACTTTCTCGTTCTTTTCATATTCTTTGTAGAGAAATAGGAAAATTGTGCACAGCCAAGCAGTCAGTGGTGAGTCGACCCATAGAATGCTTGGTGTTTTCATACCATACGATTTGTACATTGCCGCAACACCTTCCTCAGCCTTGCCGTGATTGGTTGGCTCGCAATGTTGAATCGTCTTGATACATGCACGCGGAGGCCCCGAAGGCGGCGGAACTAAGTCGTACTCCAACCTGTAAAGTCCCTCATCAACAAAGGGGGCAATGCCTGCAATACGCTTTTCATGCGGAATTTCATCAGATAAAATCGCTGCAAGCAGTTCGTTCATCATCGGCAAATTAAAGACGTTTCTTCTTTGATACTGAGCAAGTCCTAGCGCAGCATGCTGACGCACTAACTCGTCACGACAGCTGATCGCCTTTTCAAGTATTTCAATGCAATCATAGTCGTGATACAAAAAACGCTGTGCCATCTCCGAGATAGTGAATACACGCTTGTCTTGCGGGTAATCTTCATCCAACACAATCTCGGCGAAAATTAGTTCGAGCGGCGCAAAATCGCGAATTATGTAACCAGCAATTGCGGAAAGTTCATCTTCTACTTTATCAATTGCTCGGCTTTCAACGACGGCTCGATAGCAGTTGTAGACCGTGTTGCGAAGCCCATCTTGGCGAATCAGGTCAAAAAACCTCTTGAAGAGCTCAGGTCGAACATCGCCTGTACCTTCAAGCCAGGCTTTTCTAACCTCTTTCAACCACTCATGATGGTGCTTTTGGCATCGATAAAGTACAAGCTCGAATAGACGCTCGTCCTTTGCTGCCAGATTCTTCGTCATCGGGGCTCTCTTCGGGCTTTCAATCTAATGATAGCCGAATCGGAAATCCTTGAAACTAGGGATTTCACTTGAGTCACAAGTTGCACTTCGGTCACCACGCAGTCACAGGGCAAACGTACGCTCTAGAGGCACCCCATGCACTTACCATAAGAACTTTTGCCATGCCCACACATTGGACAGAATCTTTTGACTATTCGGCGCCTGTCGCCTTTGAAAATTCAGGTCTCGTCGCAGCCAGAAACGAAGCTTGGACGCAGCAACCAGTTGGAAGGCATGGCAAAGACCAGCAAGAAAAGTCGAAAGGCGACGCGCACTTGCCGCCTGTATCGATTGAAGGTCTTGAAGGGCGGAACAAAGGGGAGTTCTCGAACAGCCCTGAAGTTCAAGCGGAGCGAAAGAAGCTTCAGGAACTTGCAGAGAAATCAATTTCGGATCCAGCTGAACGCAAGAAATTTCTCGATGATATGGAAACATTTGAGCGACGAGCTAAAGAACGCAATCTCCCTGCGTCGGAAGTATCGAAAACGTATCAAGAGATTTCGCGACTCATTGATACCGGCGCAAAGCAACTAGCACAGGAGAAGCCTTATTCGGAT
>CAYZJR010000140.1:0-15793 GCA_964478655.1 uncultured Candidatus Obscuribacterales bacterium | reverse complement strand
TTCCGACCTGGCAAAGCAAACGATACTTCTCATCGAGGAGACAACCTAGAAGAGGGTCTTTGCCGACTTGAACAAGCTGCGTGCCATCCTCAGGGCACGACTGCTCCTCGTCGCTGTAATGAGTGCTGCACTGAAGACACAGTTTCATGAGTCACCACTCGAAACGAGCCTGTACATCGCTTCTAGTAATAGTAAAAGCGACAAACTGCGTATTCGTAAATGGGAGTTCGGATTACCTCGCTCAGCCATTCAACCAAGCCCCCGCCTACCTCTTCCGTCTCTTCTTCTTAGCTGGTTTGGCCTTGCTCTTTGCCTCAGCTGCCAGCTTCTTAGCTTCCGCGTAGTGACTGGATTTCGATGAGACTTTTTGCAAGAGCGTGTATGCGTCTGTGTATTTTCCTTCGTCTGAACTTTCTTTTGCTAGTCCGATATATGCCTCCGAAAGCTGATCAATTTCGGTTGGGCTTAACTTGCCTTTGGTGTCTTTCTGCTTCTTCTCCAAAGCTTTTCTGACGTCACCGTATTTCCCTTCATCCAAAAGCGCCTGAACATCAGCGCCTTGGTCAGATGACTCAGTGATGCCTTGCTCCGCTTTCGGCGAAAGACCGGGAATGAGTCCCTGTTGATACGCGAAGAAACCGCCGCCGCCGATTGCCAAAACTGCAATGACCAGGACTGGTGTTCTCCAATCGATGCCCGGGCCGGACATTTTTTGTTTGGCTGTTTTCTTCGATGTCTTCTTTTGCGCCTTGGTCTTGTTTTTCTGCAAAGCCTGCAAATCGTTGGCCGAATATTTTGCTTGCGATGTCGGTGGCGGCGGAGCTTCGGGGGCTCCCGCACCGGAGGATGATTCGGCAAAATTGGCTTGCTCCAAGATGCGATTCATCACTGCGGCTCTTGAAGGTGGTTCTACGTCTTGCGTGTCCATCGGCATCGAAGAATCCTGAGATTGCTGCAACATTGAAGCAAGCATATCTTCCGGTGCAGCTTGTCTGTTGCTGGACATTTCCAATTTCTTGTTGAGGGCTTCAATTCGCGCACTGATTGCTTCTTGCGAAGTTTTCGAAGCAGTAGGATCCTCTTGCGACTTTCGCATATTGGGCGAGGGTGGCGGAGTGCTCGGTGTACCATATGGGCCGGAAACCACATCACCAGTGCCGCCGCGGAATGGGTCCGGTGCGTGGAAAGGATCGTTGCCGCCGCCTGCACCAGGTGTGTTTGCGCTTGCGGGTGCCTCTCCCGAAACGGCATCAAGCATGCGATTGAGTGCGGACGACCGAGAGATCTTTGGATCTTCGCCGGGTTTTTCAGGTGGCTTCTCTGGTGCCTTTTGCGCTGCTTCAAGCAACCGACTCAAAGCATCGACTCTTGAATCAGAGGCATCGAGCGGTCTTACAGGCTTCTGTGCAACTGGTTCACTGGCGGGCGTTCCCATCAAACCAGACACTGCATTGAATGCATCAGAAGATCCAAACTGAGATGCTTCGCTTGCTTCCTTCAATGCTTTATCAACATTGATTGCGGCAGGCTCGTCAAAGAGCTTGTCGATAGCATCGGAAAATGCGTTTTCTGCTTCAGGAACTTGATTTAGCGAACCGATTGAATTTGATATCGAACTGGAAAATCCGAATGGTTTGTCTTCATCGCTGAGAGGTTTTGTTCCGCCGAAACCTTTTGGCACTTCTGGTGCAGGCTCAGCTGAGGCGAGCAACGAACCCAGGCCGAGGCCTTTCTTCACGGGCGGATCAGACATCGGATTGGGAAGCGGCGACGGTGTCGGGGCTGGTGCAGGCGGTGGTGGCAAGTTTGGTGCCGGAGTCACCATGCTGTCCGGCGAGTCGGTGACTGCACGCATCAATTGGCTGAGCACCTCAGATCTTGACGGCGGCGGTCCCTTAGATTCGTCTTTCCGTTCGGTCAACTCTGTCGGCAAAGGTCCGGCATATGACTGCTCGACAAGCGCCTTCAACCTTGCGGCTGTGCTAGTCGGTGACGGTGTGTCACTTTCAGAGACTTTCTTAAGCAGCTCACCGAGCGCTTTCGAACGCGACGGCTTTTTACCGGAATCTTCCATTGGCGAGTTTCCAGAGCTGCCCACAAACCCGGGTGCCTCGTTGTGATTAGGCGGGACTCCAGGCTGACCTGGTGCTCCGGGCTGGCCAGGTATCGCGCCTGGCTGACCAGGCTGCGGGGGCATTCCAAACATTCCAGGTGGAATCTGCGTTCCTTGTGGCGGGGTCATGCCGGGCATCATCGGTGAGCCTTGTGGCGGGGTCATGCCGGGCATCATCGGTGAGCCTTGAGACGGGGTCATGCCGGGCATCATCTGCTGCGGCGGCATTCCCATTTGCGATGGATCGACGGGCATGTACTGATATCCGGGCGGATAGCCCGGAGGCATCATCGGCGGGTAAGCGGGCGGATAACCTGGCGGCACCTGTGGCGGAACCTGATAACCCTGCGGATAACCAGGCGGCGGATAGCCCGGCGGAAAACCAGGATACGACTGCATTGCTTGACCCGCCGTCATGTCAGGCGGCGGATAACCGGGATACTGAACGTGCTGACCAGTGACTTGTCCTGGTCCTGGGAATTGCTGGTGCTGCCCAGTCGTCATTTGACCAGGTGCAGGCGGATATTGTTGGTGTTGCCCAGTCATTTGACCGGGTCCTGGATACTGCTGATGTTGTCCGGTCATTTGCCCGGGTCCGGGGTACTGCGGATGTTGACCAGTGAATTGACCCGCCATGTTTGGGTCAACCGGTATCCCTGGCATTCCCATAATGCCTGGCGCTCCCGGCATTCCGGGCATTCCCGGTGCTGGCATCCCCGGTGCTGGCATGCCTGGTGCTCCGGGCAATGGCGCCCCGGGCATAGGTGCCCCGGGCATAGCTGCTCCCGGCATTCCTGGTCCTGGCGTAGCTCCAGGCAATGGCGAACCCAGTGGCTGTGTTCGAGCCGCATTGTCTGCATCCAGCTTCGCAGTCGACTCTGCTTTCGATTTCGGAGGATTTCTCAAAAGCTCGGCAGGAAATGACGAAGGCGCATCCGTGCCTTTCTGAAGGTTTTCCATCTCGCTTTCCCAGTTGACGTTTTTCATCAACTTGCCGAGCGCTTCGGACACTTCCTGTTCTTTCTCAGCGTTCGACTCCGACGGCTCGGACGGCTCGAGAGCCTTAGTCGGCTCCGCCATCTTGGGCGGATTGGGTGTCGCGCCGGCCGCCGGTTTGACCAAAGCGCCAGGCGGCGTTTGGCTGGGACCTTGGGTCGGCTGTTGCGGCCAGTTTGGCGGAGGTGGCGGAATCTCGCCTGGTTTTGCAGGCGCAGGAGGCGTCGCCCCCAGTGGCGCGGCTTGTCCGGAAGGTCCAGGCGCAGCCGGACTCGGCGGAGTTGCAGGCTTAGCGGGCGGAGCTGGTTTCGGTGGAGGCGGAGGTGCCGGTTTCGGCGGCACCACGGCTTCTTGCCTGGCATCCGGCGGCGGCACGTAGCTGTAAACACTGGGCGCTTTTGCCTCAGGAGGAGGAACAAACGGCTGTGCCGGTTTCGCAGTAGTTTTGAAAGCATCGCTGGCAGCCTGACTGCCGCCGCCATTGCTCGGTGCTTGAGCCGATGCGGACGATGAAGAACCAGGTGGTCCGGGCTTCTTCACCAATGAGGTCAGCCTCGAAGTAATGTTAGGCGAAACCTTTGCCTCTAAAGAGGGCGAACCTCCGGCTGGCATAGCCGGTGCGCTAGGCGAGGGCGGTGCAAGAGAAGCAGGCGGGGGCGCTGCATTCTGAGGCGCGGCTTGGGGTGCGGCGTTTGGAGAAGCGTTGGAAGGAACTGGCGGAGGTGTTGGCTGTGTCAAAGATGGAGGCGGGGGCGGTTGCGGGGTTGGAGAGCCGGAACCAGGAGGTGTCGGTGCAGTCTGTGGTTGCGCTACGGGCATCGGCGATGCGCCTGCCATTGCAGCAGAAATTGACATTCCGCGAGGAGGTGGAGGCGGCGGCATGAGAGGGTTGGGCACGCTCGGGTTGGACGGCCGTTTGGCAGGCATCTCGACGCCTGATGTCAAACCTCCGCCCAAAAGCATTTCGGACGGGTCAAACTCAAACTCAGACACGTTAACTACTTCTCGAGAAGGTCTGACCTCCCCCCCTTGTGATGCTTCCTCCAGGTCTTTCCAAAAATCCTTTGTCGAGTCGTATCGTTGGTCGGGGCTCTTCGCAAGGGCCTTCTGCAACACCGCTTCAACTCGATCGGAGAACTTCATGTCAGGCCGGAGCTCACCCATTTTTGGTGGAGGAGCGCTCACAGTCATGTACATAAGCCCCATCAGATCATCGGCATCGAAGGGGCGCACGCCGCAAAACATCTCGTAGACGATGACACCGAGCGAATACAAGTCGCTTCTGTGATCCAAAGCAAATCCCTGACATTGCTCAGGACTCATGTAAGCAGGGCTGCCGGCAACTGTCTTGGGTTTTGAAAACTGTGTTCGAGAGGCGCTTTCTTGCGGTGTATCTGCGATTCCAAAGTCGAGAACTTTCACAAAATCGGCAGTGTCACCGGATATCGGCATATCCGTCTCTTGCAAAATTATGTTTTCGGGTTTGAGATCCCTGTGTATAAGCCCCTGTTTGTGCGCTTCTCCAATCGCTTCGCAAACTTGCTTCGTGATATGCAACACGCGAGATGGATGCAGCGCGCCCTTCTGCTTAACGAGATCAGCGAGGGTGATCCCTTCGAGGTAGTCCATAACCAAGTACGGCTGCCCGTCATCGGTGGTTCCGGATTCCCAGATTGTGATGATGTGTGGATGTCGCAGTCTTTCTGCGGCTCGAATCTCTCTTACGAACCGATCGAGTGAGGCACTGTCCGCCCCTAGAAAACTGTGGATGACTTTCACAGCCACTTCACGCCCCATCAAAAGGCGCGTGGCTTTGTACACGATTCCGCTTGAACCCTTGCCAATAACCGACTCAACCACGTAACGATCGTTGATCAGGGCACCGATCAACGGATCTTTTCCAACGGACTCCAACTGTGCCTGATCAGTGGGGCACTGCTGCAAGTCATCGTCGAAATACTGATTGCATCGTAAACACAGCTTCATAGAGCTTCGGTAGGATCTTCCCCTCTGTTTGTGCCGTTACGAGAAAGTCTCGCAATGGATACATGCCATCCCCAAGAATAAAGATACCCGCTTATGATGGTCCTACACCTTGAGACCCGGATTATCGGACATCATCTAGAGGTTAATTTCGTCGGCTTGCGGTTGCATTCAAACAAACGCTCACCAGTGCAGCATCTACAAACGCCAACCCGCCATCACTACCGCAAAAGTCTGCTGCATGTGCAGAATTACAATGCGTTACCAACCCTTCGGCAGCTGATAACAGCGCTTCTGCACTTCCCCTATTGTACCCTGTTACAACCCACTCAAATGCGCTGTGAGCCACTCATTCCGGTCGAACTTGCGGATTAGAACTGACAATTGCATTAGAGCTGATGGTAAACCAATCACCCGGCATTCTATCCAAAACCCCCGCCAGTTCGAGCATCGTGAGCGTTCCGGACAACTCCCCGGCTGACATTCCTGACTTCTCAACCAAAACATCGAAGTGCACCGGCTCACTGGACAAGAGTGACAAGATCTCGCGCTCTTTTCCAAACAATTCAATGATGGTTGGAACTTCTTTCGGCTTTGCAACCGCAACCCAATCCAACTCAGTCAAAATCTCCTGACAGGTCCCAACGAGTCGGGCGGTGTTGTCCGCGATCAGTCGATTGCAGCCCACAGATGTTTTGTCGGTAGTTTTTCCAGGAACAGCAAATATTTGCCTGTTCTGTTCGAATCCTAGCTTCGCAGTGATCAATGCGCCGGACTCATCGCTTGCTTCAACAACTATGATGCCTTGCGAAAGCCCGCTGATAATGCGGTTTCTCGCCGGAAACCTCCAAGGCTCGGGTGTGGTGCCCGGAAAAAATTCTGAAACAACCGCACAATTCTCATCTTCTGTAAGACGCTCATGGAGCGGTTTGTTGGTCGACGGATAGCAGACATCCACTCCGTTGGCGAGCACAGCCACGGTTTTTCCATTTGCCTTAATCGCGGCCCAGTGTGCGAAAGAGTCGATACCCAGAGCCATTCCACTGATGATGGTGACACCCATCTCAGCGAGATCGCCGGCGAATTTTTTAGCATGCGTTTCGCCATACTTGGTGCAGCTGCGGGTTCCTACAATTGCAATCGAGCGGTCGAGCTCATGCACCGCCAGCTTACCTTTGAGATACAGCACCAATGGCGGATCAGCGATGTGCCGAAGAAGCGGCGGATAATTGGGATGATAAAAAGGAAACGCTGAAACATTCTTCCTTTTAACAGTTTCAAGCAATTCGTCCGGATCGATTTTCGAGCGTTGCTCGATAAACGACTTAGCTTGATCGTCGCTAAACACGCGCGTTTCAATCAGATCAGCGCGACTCGCTTTCCAAAACGGTTTGAGCCGAAAGTAGCGCTCATAAAGTGTTCTCACTCGCTTGGGACCAAGACCGGTGCCACCGACAAGTTGGTCGAAAGCCAGCCAATGAGCTATCTCATCGTCATTCCAATCATGTGATGAATCGCCGAACCAAGATTCGATTGACATTGTTGCCTCATTCGACACACCGAGAACACAAATCAGTTTAGAACATCGGCAGTATCGACAGCGCACAATGTTGACGTGTTACAGAGCAAAATTCTCTTGCACGCCGCCGAAACTGTCGAATCCCAGAGAATCTGCCGTCATCCCAAATTGCCCCTGCGAAATTAAATAAGCGCAAGCAAAATTCGTAGTTCTCCCAGTTACAAGTTTTGGCGCATTTTTTATAGTCGTTTTCACACGCCGGAAGTGAGGAAGAGTCGTGCACAAACGTGCGAATATCGTTGTCGCGTCAATGATTGTCCTAATGGGTTCAGCAATCTCGCTTGCTCCGCAAGCAATTGCACAACAAGCGACACCCTTTCAACTAACAGTGCAAAAGACAGAACGCCCACAACTTAGTCGCTCCGATTTAGATCTGGAGGGGCAAGCAGCTACGGCCGCACCGCCTGCACAAATCAGTCTGGCCCAGCCTCTAAACGCCGGTATCTCAGCCCTTGAAGCGCCTCAACTCGCCGCTCAGACGCAGCAGCAAATGCGTGAATACGATATTGATTGGTCGAAGTGGATAGGTACGTTCGCCGACCGCTGGTATTTTGCGCTGAGAAGAATGGAAGAAGCCTCGGGCATGCAGTTTTACACTCTTCGTCCGGCTCAGATCCACTTTACTTGTCTTGCCAATGGACAGATTGGCAACGTGTATCTCAAACAGAGTTCAGGCGTTCCAGCATATGACCGACTGCAGATGATAGCATTGAGTCAGGTCGCTGTTCCGCCGTTTCCACGGGGTACCAGACACACATCAGTTACACTGGTGCAGGGATGGGAGTCACATCAAAAACGTCCGGGCGAGAGCGACTATATTCCGGGTTCATTCGGCAGGGGCTTCCCTAAGGAGAACGTCAGAGAATGGGCACAAATGCCGGTCGCCAGGCACTGAGCAGAAGGTCGAACAAGTTTTACTCTTTTGCATTCTCGGTGCTGCTCTCTTGCAGTTTCATACAATCGGTTAGTATCACACCGGCTGAGGCGGCATCAGAAGCCGAGGTCAAGGCAAAGCTCTCTGCAATCGAGCAACGCATTTTCTCGAAGGCGTATGGCGACGAAGATGTGACCTCACGCCTGGTGCGCATTGAAAAGCGAATTTTTGGTGATCCCGGCGAAGGCAGTTTCGAAGAGCGATATGCACGCGTAGTCGAAATTACAGCACCGCAGCTGCAACAGCAGCAAGAACAAGAAGCACCACCGGTACAACCACAACAATCCCAACGTCAGCAGCAACCGGCACAAGAAGATCCCGAAGATGTGGCCGAGCGAAATCGAATAGCAGCAATGCAAGCTCGTGAAGAAGAAGTCACCAAGCTGCTTGCAGACGGTGTCTCTTTATGGAAAGCGCGGCGCAGACAAGAAGCGCTGGAAAAGTTCGAACAGGCAATTCGTCTCGACCCGCAGAACGCAGAGGCACACTTCAGCTTAGGCATCATATATGAAGCTAGCGGCAACTATGTTGAAGCGCTCGCAGCATACAAAACAGCAAATCAACACAATCCTGACAGCAAAGAATACAAACAAGCAATTGCACTGGCCGAGAAGAAGGCGGCGGCCAAGCAAGTGCAGCTCGATGCGCAGGCCGAGATTCGCGCATTGCACGAGGAAGCGACAGCGGCCTTCAAACGCGGAGAATTGCTCTCGGCACTAGAGTTGTACAAGAGACTCGACGATAAATTTCCAAAGCAGCACTCCGTGAAATATAGCATTGGAAACACATACCTAATGATGAAAAGTCCCATTCAGGCTCTGGAGTATTATCAGCAGGCGCGCAAACTCAAGCCGGACGATCAGCGCTATATAACTGCATGCGCAAGACTGGAAGGAAACATCCAAAAGGATCAGCAGGAGTTTCAGCAAGCGACCTCCGCGTGGAACGACCCGCAACAACAGGACCCTAAGGGTAAAGAACAAAAGAAAAAACCTTCGAAGAAGAATAAGGGCGACAACAATTCAAGTCAGCCGCAGTTCGTAAATCCAAACCAGTCGTATCAGCAATCGAGTCAATCCAGAGGTGGCGGTGGGCTTCAACAGTCGCACAGCGACCCGATGTCCAGCTTCGGAATCATTGCAGGTCCGTCTCAAAACGGCGTGACCGTCACCACTGTCGGTATCGCTTCACGCGCGGCGAAAGCAGGATTAAAAAGAGGCGACGTCATTCGAGCAGTTGATGGAATACAGGTCAACAACACAAATCAAATAAACGACATTCTCTCGCGCAAGCAGCAAGGCGAAAGTGCGCAGTTGCTAATTCAACGAGGCGAGCAAATAGGTCAGGTTATTCTCTAGTTCAAGCCGGCAAGCCGTTCTTCAATTGGTGGCAATTTGGCAGGTGTTTCGGTAGACACGCTTCTCACGTTGTAAACCGTGTCTCTTTGCACCGGGATATACCCAGCAGAAAGAATGAGTTCTTCCATGCGTTCCTTCGCCAATTGAAGGGGCGTCTTCGCTCCTGCTGCGTGTGTAATCTTCTCTTCCTGAATCGTTCCATCCATATCGTCGGCACCAAACGAGAGTGCCAGCTGAGCCAGATTCACTCCGAGTTGAATCCAATAGGCTTTGATATGCGGGAAGTTATCGAGCAAGATGCGAGACACAGCGACGTCTTTGAGCAAGTCGACATTGCTTGGTTCTGTCACCTCACCGGCTATGGTGGTGCCTTCGTAGTAGCACTTCAGTGGAATGAAGCACAAAAATCCGCCGGTGCTGTCTTGCTGCTCGCGAAGCAAGAGCATGTGATCGACTTTGTTTTCAATGTTTTCGCCGATGCCCGTGAGCATCGTCGCATTGGTGTTTAACCCGAGCTTGTGCGCGATTCCGTGAATTTCGAGCCATGTGGAAGCCGGCGTTTTTTTGACCGCCATTCGTTCTCTAACTTCGTCGTCAAAAATCTCGGCGCCGCCGCCAGGCATTGAATCAAGGCCTGCTGCGATCAAACGCTTGAGCGTCTCTTCGTATGAAATTCCCTCGAGGTTTGCAAGGTATTCAATTTCGACTGCTGTCATCGCCTTCATATGAATGTGTGGAAAGCGAGCTTTGATGCCTCTGAGGACATCCTCGTAATAGTTGATGTCGCAGGCCGGATTCAAACCGCCGACCATATGAATTTCCGTAATACCCAAAGCCACGCCTTTAGCTGCGACTTCGAGAACTTGATCTACTGTCCATGTGTACGCTTTTTCACGTTCAACAGGATTGGCATAGGAGCAAAAGCGGCATGTTTCCACACAAAAGTTGGTGGGGTTGAGATGCATGTTGTGGCAATAGTAGACGTACTGTTCTTGCTTTTCGCCGGCTTTGCGCTTGCGAACGAACTCTGCCAATGCGCCCACAACAGCAACATCGTCGGATTGATAGAGGCGAATTGCGTCGTCGCGGGTAATGCGTTCGCCCGCGTAGACTTTATTGGCAATATCCGTCAATGGATGAGACTTGAGCTTTTCCAGTACCGCCGACATGGAAAAATCCTCCCGTTTTACTCGTCGAATGAGCCAGATCCTAACATGCAGAGGGATGTCAATCGCAGAAAACGTCTATTTAATAACGCTTTCTAGATGAACATCTTGCAAGGTTCGGTTACTCACAAAGTAGGCATTGGGGGATCTTGCGGCGGGGTTGTCATAGAGGTCGCGTAGCGCTCAGGGCTTTGTTCAGGGGAATTTGCCCAGACTCCGAAATAGAGATAGCCAATCGTCACCAACATCGCCACTACGTTCCACAGAAATCCATTCATCGAGAATTGAACCAGGCTCAAAACGCCATGAATCAAAATGATGGGCGACATTGCCAGAACCGCAATTCTCACAGACTCGCCATAGGTAATCTTGGTGCGCGTGATCTTGGCAAACCCCAATCCAATGGCGGCATAAACCAGAGACTGAATCGCGCAAAGGAAGCTGAAGAACGGAAGCAGAACCACACCAAACAGGACAGGTACGAAATAGTTCAAAAACGCTTTGATACTCGAATTGATCATTTCGGGAGTGAGTTCAAAATCGGGCAAGTCGCTGAGATCTCGCACTTCTTCGCGAGTCGGACTCTTAATTATGAGCTTAGAACTGGTTACCAAAACCCCCGTCTCACCAGGCACTTCGGTGATGTTGTCATCGGTGTCGAAAGTGACGATTGGGTTGCCTGTGGATTTATCCTTGATTTGATAAGGGCTCGGCTTGTCAATCTTGAGCTTGCCCTGAGTCAAAGTCATCACCGGCATCTCATTAACCATCGGCGTTGCAATGCCCGATGCGACGCCTTGGAGTTTGAAATGAAACACCATGCCGACCACAAGTAGAGTCGAGACAATCAGAGAAAACAAGTAGAGATAGGCTAGCCCTTTCCACTGTGTCACTACTGCGCGGTAGATATCTTTGGAGAAGAACGCCATAAAAACCGCTTGCACGCCTGAATAATTCATTACGCCCTACTCTCTATTCGTCTGGTTGGGTGCTCAAGGAATCCTCATCCATAATAATAGAAATTTTGGCGGGTTGCTCTCGACCTTCTGCAAGAGCCTTTACGTGTTCGAGTACTCGCCCATGAATTTTATGAATGATTGCATCAGACCAGACTTGCCAATATGGCCCCGGCGACATTCGATTTTGATACCACGTTGTACCTTTAACGCGAGTACCACCATTGGCGGTTTCAGTCAAAAGGAACTCACCTTGCTTGGAGACCAGGTAGTTGTTCAAATGCGGAGGGTGAATGTCATATGGCGACAACTCACGCATCGGCATGGGTTGAGAGGTTACGGAGAACCTCAAGAGATTCGGTTCATTCCACACATGAATCGGCTCGACGAAAGTTCCCGTCGAGAAAACACAATGCCTGACAGCACCTGCGCCACGCCCGTAAATTTTTGCGTATGTCGGATACGCTACTCCAGCCTTGAAAAGGAAATCTGATGGCGGCCCCATTCGAGAGAATGCGACAACATGTTTCCAAACCTTTTCGGGTGGAGCATCGACATCGATGCAGGTCGTCACTTTGTACAAAGGAAATTTGTCGGGATTCGATTGGTCGAGACCATTGAGAGCAGCAACGAGAATGAAAATACTGCTGACAATTTTCGGCAACTGATTCGTCTCATGCACGCGCCCCTGAATGGAGTACGCAAGAAGCCCGCCGAGACAAGCAATGCCTAAGCCTATCGGTGCTGCCATTATCAGGCAAATTACACCTTCTGCTTTGAACAGCAACAAACCACAAGACAATAGGAAGATACTCAGCGTCGCATTGCTGATGCATTCACGCAGACGGCGGCGCTGGTGGTGTGCATAAAGCAACGGCGCTACAACAGAAACCGCAAAGGGAAGCGCCACGAAGAGACCCCACCCGTAGTTTCCCAGTATAAAAGTCGAGAGGAAACAGATTGCGCCTCCGATTGGCACCGGCAATAGTGCCGATACAAACATGGCTCCGTTATCACTTTCGGGAATCAGCCGGTCAAGGAATCGTTGTTTCTTATCCCACTTCAAAGACGATGTTGCGGCAGGAACAGCACGCTGAGAAGGCAAGGGCTGCAATGATGCAGGCAGATCTGCATCTGGTGCGATGTGAGCAGCAGGCGCTTCCGGTGCCGGCAGAGCCATCCGCTCTCCGCCGTCACCTTCGGGAAGTTCTAAAACTTCCTCCTCGGATTTCGACGGTATCCATGTGAGAATCTTGAAGAAGATCAAGTTCACAACAGGAATGTAGAAAAATACGACAAGCCATGGCGGAAGTTGCGCGCCGCGCAGTCTTCGAATGGTCAACACACTGCCGGCCCAAGCAAACGGCAATGAGATAAGCAGCATGGTCAGATAGAAAACTTTGTCCGCTTGAGTTAAAGCTGTGATGGCAAAACCTGCACCAGGGGCGATGTACTCCAGTAATGACCAAGAACGATGGAAAAAGGTTTCGCTGACCCAGAGATCGAGACAAACTTTAATAACGAGTAACGACAGCCCGAGCGTGAAGTAAGGACCTCGATCGATTTTTCCGTCCCACTTCCAGAGGTCGGAGGGAGATATCTTCACGAGTTGAGTCGACATTGTAGATACCTCTTGCTTAGATGAAGCCGGTTCGTTTCCGTGATTCTTTGGGACTTACGTGTATTCGATCAGCACCGATTGAAATAAGATGCTTGGTCATCAGGTCAAAAAACGTTTGCCGATCTGCACCACGAATCACCGCAAGATGATGTGCTTCTTGCAATGCGACCGGATACCCCTGCCCCTTATCCACTTGAGCGGAAACAGCTCCCAGCGCCAGGTCAAACAGTTCTCGCGAATCCATAACCCATCTGGGAAATTCCAGGCGGGCCACTTCACTGGGAAATCTGATGTAGGCAAAACAGGCATTGTTTATGCTTGCCATCATCTTAGATGCACTGGCACCACTGGCGAAAACACAAGACCTTTCGGAGATGTCCAAACGAGTCTCCAGCAACTGGCGATCGGCAAGCGGCCACACACGAGAGCAAGGAAACTCTTCTTCGTTGAGGTGACCGCAGTGCACTCTGCAATGACTGACTTCGTAGGGGCAAGTAAAGACACGCAAGCAATTTACGACGTCAGAACTTCGACTATGGCTAAGGTAGCCGACTAATGGAATACCGCTTGTTCTGAAGCGTTCGAGTGCGACATCCATTCTCTCGAAATAAGTCTCTTGATACCCTGGCGGCATTTTTTCTGCAGACCAAGAAATGAGCGAACCATCATATAGTGCCACCACAGGCAATGCTCGTTCCTTCATCTGAATGGCTTTGTCTGCAAGCACTTCCAACTCAAGCAGTCCGCGCTCGAGCGAGACATAAAGCTCGTCAATGTGCATGCGCCTGCGATCGACCAGCGGGTACAGATCCTCAGGACGGTGATACAAGCGAGGTGAAGTTTCCAAAATTGCAGCATGGCGACTGCCGTAAGAAATTGCTGCAATTCCGATGTTCAGCAGATAACAATTGTGCACTTCATGATGCGACGGCAATATTTGACTACCGTCGACACCGATGACCGTCACAGCGTCTTTCACCGGACGAACGAGGTCAATCGTATCCAGCGGCTCTAGAGGCAAGGCAACCGGCCAAAGGGCAAAAGAGGAGTTGTCGTTTTGCCGTTGTTCAAATCTATCGGGTTGTGCCTGGGCTTCGTCAAACACTTCTTGCGCGTTTGTCAATGTCTCCAGAAAGGAAAAGCGATCGACAAGGCTTTCCACGCCTACCGCGTCAATCTGCTCTAACAGCTTTGTGAAATCCAGCATGAGAAGCCACTTTTGAAACTGAGATTGCTCAGCGGGCCAACCGCTGCAATAGTCGCTGCGCTTCCGCTCTCACCTTGAACATTGAATTCAACGAGTCAGCAACGGGGTTCGCCAAAAGCCGTTCGGCAAGATCGCTCAAAACTTTATCATGCTCGGCTGATGTGTGCTTTAGCTCGTCGACCAACTTGCCAAGACTGGCGAGTGACTGCTCTGTTTGCAGACCCATGCTTCGCGAATTCGACGCTTTAAGCGCTCGAACAATATAAGGCACCTGATAATCGGTTAAAACGAAACTTCCGTCATCAGTTCTTGCAATGTGCGTACTTGAAAAGTCTATGGGAGAGATGGGCGGCACCAGACTTTGAAGGAATATGCCCAAGTTTGCTAGTTGCAGGATAAGTTCGACACTTTCACTTGGCGACATCTGCGAATTTGCCGCGAGCGGTTCGGCATTCGGCACACTTTCGACGACATAGACTGTCAGACCTTTGCCGCCTTTCGTCGCCACATGAAAGTCTTGAACTCTCGAAATTCCAGTGTGCTCAATAGATTGCAGCACTCGCAATCGTTTCAATAGTTCCTCCAAACCATCCGAATCTAAAATCCATCCACTGTCGATGCATCGAATTGCTCTCAGCACCACACACTTGCCAGGTGCCCACTCATCTTGCGCAAGTTGGCTCACAATGCTGAATTTTTCGGACTTGCACTCCGGCGCATATTCGCAGCCTGCGCTGTACCGTTCTAGCCACAGCTCTTGATTGCCCGAGAATTGCGCACCGGCAAAGCCCTGCGAATCGGCATCGTATACCGCTTTGCATATGGTGCCGCTCAAGTCGACGCGATAGCCGACTGACTCCACCAAAGCCTCCAAGTGAAACTCGCGAACCGCCGCTCTGGAAGGTTCTGATTCGATTCTTTCAGCAGAAGATGAGCCTGTCGACGCCACTTGGTATACACCACTTGCTCGATTCTTGGAAGAGTTGCGCTTGCGATGACTCGAATTCAATTTCTGCAAAATGCGCTCCATGACTTTGCGACCATTTTCGATTGAGGTATCAGGCAACAAAACCAGAAATTTACCAGGCTGCACAGCGCAGACTCGATCTTCAACCCGTAGTTGATGCTTCAAGACGAGCCTCCCGAGCTGATCAAGGTCATCAGCTTGTGCCGCGCCTTTTTCATGCTTAACGTGCTCGTACTCCAATATCTCTAAAGACGCGAGGCAAAATGGCTTTCCGTCTCTTACATAGCGCTGACCGTGCCGGATCAACAACTGCTTAAATGCATCAACACCCACCGGGGCGCTCGCTGTCGCCGAGGACGGGCGTCCCGACGAGTCAGAAGAGCGACGCTCTAAGTGCGGTTGCATTAATCTGGGCTCCAATTAGAAACTTGTGCAAATACCAATTATAATCTGCGGTTTACTCTACTGATTTGCTGCGACCATGCTTCCAATTGAGCAATCCTGTTACTGGCTAGCCTCTCGAAAGAACTATCAACCAAGCAGTCCACTGTCTGGCGAGACGAAGGCTCAGATAGTCATTGTCGGTGGCGGATTCACCGGATTGTGGAGCGCCTGGTTTATCAAGCAGCTCGATGAAAACGCTGATGTGGCATTGGTTGAACAAGGAGTGGTAGGCTACGGCGCGAGCGGCCGCAACGCGGGAATGGTGAGCAATTGCATCGATCATTCGCACGCACTTGCGATTTCGCATTTTGGCAGAGAAGAAGCAGAGCGCCTCATGCGCTTGGGCATCTCGAACATTGATGAGATGGAACAATTTGCAGTTGGCTGCGATTTCGAAAGAACCGGACAACTCAACGTTGCACTCACTCCCGCACACCTTGAAGAGATGAAGCATGGAGCGGAGATTGCG
>CAYZJR010000139.1:3645-15977 GCA_964478655.1 uncultured Candidatus Obscuribacterales bacterium | reverse complement strand
GGCCAATGCGCTGTACTCGGCACCATCTATGGTGATAGTTGGAGAATCTTTGGGGTGTGCTATGACGAGGACTTTATATGTTCCCCCAGGGACTCCAACCGAGAACAGCCCCTGTCGATCGGTTCTTGCAATGTATTCGCCTTTGCGATCTAAACCTTGCAATCGAATCAGCGCACTTGAAAGCGCCTCGTCATCGTAGAGAACTTGCCCCTTTAGCCTGTGACCTTCCTGCAATGAGAATCTGCGATTAAGATCGTAAGAGATCTCCACTGCATGTTCTTTCAGTCCGAACAACGGTCCCGGCTCGGATGGCTCAACGGAAACATCGTAGGTGCCTGGCTCAACATAGATTTGGAACTTGCCGTTTTCGTCAGTCAAACTCTCTGCTGCTAGGTTCATCTCAAGCAGGATGATGCGATCTTTCGAAAAGGACGGCGCCACTCGAACGCGTGCGCGCTTGACAGGAGCCCCGAAAACATCAGTCACTTCACCGGTGAATGCCACCATTTCGGGAAGGACAAAATCATAAGAGTCATCGGCTGCAATGTTAATCACTTCAACTTGCGTGGAGACGAAACACATCGACAAACTTGATGGTGTCTCATCTTGCTCTTCATCGCCGTTAGCACCATTGGCGGTTCCATTCGTATAGACGCGAGACGCGATATGAAACTTGCCCTTGGGTAAAACCAATGAATATTTCCCGGAAGACTCGACTGGTGCGGATGAGCGATAACTCGACGGCTCGATGCCGAGAGCAACGATTTCGCACCCGCTTAAGATAGAGCCGCCTTTAGTGGTGATGGTTCCGCTCAAAAGGGAGCCTGTCGACAGAGAGAGATTGCACGTGGTGTTGGCGTTGACCTTGATTTCGGGCACGACATGCCGCAAGAAGCGCGTGGTATTGTCCGGAATCACCTCAATGCGATAGCTGCCGGGGCGAACCGAAAAGGTGAACTCGCCACGCTGCCCCGTACGAACCGTGAACAACGGCGACTCCGACACACCTGCCATGACTCCGGAATTTGTCGGATATACGTCGTAGATATGCACCAACACGCTTGCTACCGCAAGACCTTGATGCCTGACGTGCCCGGCAAGATTGTAGGAAAGCTCAGTGGTTGTCAAAGATTGGTTGCCGCGTCGCAAAAATGTACGTCAGAAGATTTTAACCGTAAGTGGGCTGCTTGAGTATAGCCCCATCGACGCCTTTCGTTAGGGTTTCCTCAAATTTGGTGAGCGTTTCCTCCAGACCATCCTCGACTCGCACCCAGCCAAGAAGCTGCATAACCTCTCGTATTGTGGCAAATGAGCCAGTCGCAACAATCGGTTTGTCCGGTCCGAATTGCGTCCGAGCTGCACCCAAAGCCTCTGCAACAGATGGACACTGCACAACCGATGCACCAATCGAGTGACATATTTCGGCGACACGCTCGGTCGGGCTGACCGCGCGCTTGGCCCGGGCCTTTCCCGCGAACACCCAATCATTGGGGCGAACCAAGGGTTTGAGCATGCCCTCGACGTCTTTGTTGTCGAAGCAGCTGATCACAAAGACAGTTGGCTCGTCGCCGAACATTGCATCGAGCGTGGCGCGCAAAACTTTGGCTCCACCGGGGTTATGGGCACCGTCCAATATCAGATTGTGGTCAGGCAACACTTGCAATCGCCCAGGCCAAAAGACTTCTTTGAGCCCATCACTGAGGGCGTTCCCATCAATTTTCGGGTGGAACAATACATTCGAAATGCTCAAAGCAGTCAAGGCAAGACCGGCATTGAGACGTTGGTGAGAACCGCGAAGAACTAAGGCATCAAGCAAATTGCCAAACTTGACTGGTGCAATTTTCTTCTCAATTGCTGCTGTGATGGTAGGCGGTGGAACCCCATCCAAGCCAACCTCAGTCAGGTTAGTCTGCGACTCCGAGGCTCGTTTTCGAATCACGTCAAGCGCTTCGGCAGTGGCACCGGTCACTACAGGCACGCCTTTCTTGATGATTCCAGCCTTCTCGAACGCAATACTGGCGAGGTCTTTACCTAATATTTGGGTGTGGTCGAAATCGATAGTCGTGATAATCGAAGCACAAACATTACTGACTACGTTGGTAGCATCGAAGCGCCCGCCGAGTCCCACTTCGAGTACCGCGTAGTCAACTTTTTCATTTTGGAAATGAAGAAACGCAACTACGGTCAAAAACTCAAACCAGGTCAAACAGCCATGCTCGGGATGCTTGGCTGCGAATTCCTCCGAAATTTTCCGAACACGCGTTGCAACCTCGGCGAACCTATCGTCCGAAATTGGCTTACCATCGACGTGGAAGCGTTCGTTCCACCGCAACAAATGTGGTCCCGTGAAGCGACCTACCTTGAAACCGGCCTTTCTCAAAATACTGTCAAGAATGGCTACGGTAGAACCTTTTCCGTTTGTGCCCGCGACATGAAATGTGGGAATCTCGTTTTGAGGATCACCAATTTCACTCAAGAACAGGCGAATTCGCGCAACATCTGGATGCGCCAGGGTTGGAGAAAGATCTTCGAGATACGAAATGCTGTCGGAATAATTCATCACAAATTCAGCCAATGTCTTTCATTTGGCAGCCAAATCATTGCATATATTACTTGGTCGGCTAAGATTCTCAGCGAGAGTAAGACAAGATTCTGAGCGACTGTAACCTCGTTAAGAACTTTATTTAAAAGGAAACTCACAGATGGTGCTCTTCACCAAAGACTACAAGCGCGACAGCAAACGCATCTATGAGGGATACGTCTTCAATGTCCGAGTCGATGAACTCAAACATCCAAACGGAACTGAAACTATCAGAGAAGTCGTCGAACACAATGGAGGCGTCGTCATTGTGGCTCAACCAGAGCCGGACAAGGTCGTCCTGATACGCCAATATCGCTATTCGGTAGACGAAGATTTGCTGGAGCTACCGGCTGGGCGAATCGAAAAGAATGAAGACCCGTATCTTGCAGCTAAAAGAGAACTTACCGAAGAAACCGGTTTTGTCGCCGAAACTTGGCATCAATTGCCAAACATGTACAGCGCGCCAGGTTTCTGCTCCGAGATGCTGTACATGTACTTGGCTTCCAACTTGACATTTAGAGGAAAAAATCTGGATCACGACGAAGAAACCGATGTCGTCGAACTGACCCTCAACGAAGCTTGGGAGCTCGTTCTCTCGGGCAAAATTCGGGACGCCAAGACGATTGCCGGGCTGTCGCTGGTGATTCTCGGACCCTTATCTAAACCCTTCGAACCCGCTGCCATCAGGAAATAACGGCTCATAGCTCGAAGTGCCGTGCATGCTATACTTTGCCACTGTCGATTAGCTCCTCGAATGCAAACGGAGTTAATCAATCAAAGCAGTTGTAATGAGACTTTTGAGGAACTTGTAATGGCCGGCAAGCAGGACAATGGCATCGGACTTCCCACCGCTGGAATGTTGCTACTGGGATTTCTTGGCGCCATCATTTCGGGAGCGAGTTTCGAAGTAATCAAATACTGGCCGCAACCACAGAGCGTGGCTCCGGTTTTCGGCTTTTGGGACGGATTTGCCTGGGGCGGCGTTGTCGGCGGCATCTCTGGTCTGGTAATCGGCTTCCTCACTGACGAATCTCACTTCCCAGATACCAAAGCTCAAAGCTAATCAGGCTTCAATTCACACGAACTAGCTTCACGTTGTTTCTGTGAAGCTAGTCTCTGCCTAGGTGAGAAGAAATAGAGAATCTTGGTATATGGTCGTTAAGGGCCGTAGACATCACTTGTTCCTATAAACCTTCAGAGATCGAGAATCTTGCAAGGGACACCAGACCTCAAGACACTAAAAGCGCAGGCGTTCATTGCGATGAACGAAGGGCGTTTCGATGATGCAGAACCGCTGTACATCGAAGCTTTGAGACTGACCGAACAACAAGTTGGAAAGGATCACCCGGATACAGCCACGATACTGCAAACTCTTGGTGACGCATATCTGCACGTCAGCAGATTCGCAGAAGCAATTCCGTATTATCAGCAACTGCTCGTTGTCGGCGAAACGCTGCTTGGGGACAGCCATCCCAACGTCGCGAACGTCTTGTACAAACTCTCGAAGTGTTATGACGAAGTTGGCGATCGACACAGCGCCATCTCACACGCGGGACGCGCATTGGATGTCGCCCGCCGATGTTTTCCTCCAGATCATCCGAACTTGGGTCTCTTGCGAGAGCTTTATCAGGCGTTGATGAAACCGGCAAGCCAGCCTTTCAAACCGCAACATCCGCCTAGCACGCTGCCCAATCAAGGATCTGATGCTCCGAGAGCAAGTCGCAATCAGATGCCTAGTCAGACCGCGCAGCAGGGTCAGAGTGCACAGCAAAGACAAAATGCGCCACCGTCTCAAAGTGCACAGTCTCAGCAGGTGGCACAGCAATCTCAGCAGGTGACTCCGTCGCCGCAACAAATGTCGGTTGCAAGCGAACAACAAGCCGCACGCCCCAAACGTCCACCGGGACTTGGTCAACCCCAGGCCCCTCAACCAACATCGCAATCTCAAGCAAGCTTTTCCGAGCGAGGGGAAAAGGCTCGCCGCCCTCAGCTGAGTTCCGGTTCTGCAGACGGATTCGCAGCGCCACCATCTTTAACACCACGCTCACGAACAGATTCTCAAACTTCTCATGGAACCGATCCAAATTCAGACGACCTTGAATCACAATACCAGTCTGGCTCGTTCATTCATCCATTCGCGCAATCACAGCTGACAGGCTCGCATCATGTGCAACAAGATTTGCCAATGCCGCAGCGTGGACCCGCGCCGAAACAGATCGATCCATCGCAGTTCAATACCGGATCCTACACGCACCCACTCAATCAAACCGAACAGCAGCGGCACGACGAGCCTGTTGCTACGCCCCTAAACGAAACCACCTCGCAAGATTTTTTCCGCAACCCGGGCTCATTCAATTTCAGCAGTACAGAAGAGGAAGGCTGGCACTCTGTCGGCGAAGGCGAACAGATCGAAAACGATGAAGAAGGTGAGGAACAACCACTCCATGCAGACAGAGACTGGAAGAATCAAATGATGTCCGGCTGGCCGGGTCACGCCGGCAAAGACCTTGCTGACACAAACAACAGTTGGATCGTCAGCGACGAAATCAGAATGCCGAGTCGCAGCGAACGCAGCAAATCCAGAGAATTTGAATCATACGACCATCAGTACGAGACTGGCAGTCACAGCTTGCAAACCGGAGCGAAACAGATCATCGCTCGGCGCGAGGAAGGTTCGAGCGAGCAGATGATCAACTTTGCAAAGACGCTCAAGACAACGCTGCCTCCGTTGCTTGGATTTCTCTTGCTTGCCGCGATTGGCATGTTTCTCATCAAGTCCTCAACCCAGCAAAAAAACCAACCGCCACCGCCCAAAGTGGCAACGACTCCGGCAAAGGCGACTGCATCAAAAACGTTCCAGTCAGCTGATGGATCGATAACAATCAAGATCTTGAGCCCAACTCAATGCGAGTTGTCGATCGGACAAGACCGAAAACAGGTTCAATGCATAACTATCGAGGGGGGATGGCACGACCTTCCACAGCTCATTCTAAGCACACTTTCGCATCGAGAATATTTCTATCAAGTCATTCCGCAAGGTCTGCAGACACAAGAAGGCGTGCCGGTCTACTCAATGGCTTCGCTCGACTACAGTGTGCTAACGCGCATGCGAGACATCGCCGCATATGTCGAAGAATACAAGCAAGTTGCCGGCCCCAGCTATCCGACGCAGGCGTCGGCTCCAGGGCTTGGCCAGAAACTCTATTACATAAATCCATTTACCGGCAAACCTGAAACTGCACCATTAATTACAGCCACTGTAGCAGGTGAATCAGCCTGTCAGGGGATCATTGAAGATCTCGAAAGATCAAACAAGCGCGGTCCCGAATCGCACACTGCCGGGTCAATCAACTGCTATTCGATTCTGGTTCCAAAGAACAAGAATTATGTCGGCTACAAGTTTTTAGTAACCGGATGCGGAACCGGCGGCAAGATGATCGCCGGCACCAAGTTTGGTGCCTCATGTTACGTACTTGACGCGTCGTCGATGAATTACAAGGACAAGACATTGAAACCGCAGTCGCCTTCTCTTGCTGCCAAAAAGGGCATTCCGGACAACGCTGTCGTTCGTGTAGTTACCAATCCAGCAATGCCGCTGGTGATCATGCACTACTTCTTGCCGATGGTCACAGGTATTTTAGCGATACTGCTCTTCTGGCGTTCACAAGCAACTGCCGGAGCTGCCACTTGGGCACCATCCTCAGCAGATCTGCGCGCATGCCGGAGCATAAGCCTCATACTGCTTTTGGTCTGTATTGTGTCAGCAACGATTCAGGCATTGCTGTAGCAAGTTTTGCATTTCACTGCGTAGTCGCTTCGGCAATTGCGTAAGCGGCAATTCCAAATGCGACTGAAACATTCAAAGACTCTTTCACTCCGCGCATCGGAAGATGAAGAACATAGTCGCAATGCGACAGGCTTTCGGCGGACAGTCCGGTGACTTCATTTCCGAGCAATAGGCAGATTGGCTGTTCAATTTTGTGATCGCTTAGGTAGTCGGACAATGAACTGCTTTTTTCATTCCGTTCCAACCCTAGTATTCTCACTCCAGAGGTCTTCAGTCCGGGAAGCACATCAAGCGCTGAGACGTGAGACTGCCACAGCACACTGTTTTCGGCTCCAAGACTCGTCTTCGCGATTTCCTTTCGGGGTGGGCATCCGGTGATACCACACAAGTAGAGCTTAGAAAACCCAGCACCGTCTGCGGTGCGGAAGATTGAGCCGACGTTCCATAAACTTCGCACATCTTCGACAAGTGCAGACAACAGCTCTGAGCCATTTCCATTGCTGTCTACCGTTCCACCCATATGCGCATTGGCAGCGACACGCTTCGCCTGAAGCTGCTCGATTCGAGTCAAGATTGCATCATCTCGCAAAGTGATTGCACGGTTGCACGCCTGGCATTGTCCCGCGCGCCATGAGAGTTCGCTTGCGACTTCGAATGTGTGTCCGCACTTAGAGTACGGGCAACGAACAAGCAACACGACTGCAGTTACTTCCTGTTTTTTGCTTCAATCGACTTAGCGAAATCTTGCATCTGGACTGCAATTGCTTCGCGGTTGGTATTAGTCAAAAGATCCGCGTAGTTCTTGAGGAGATGCACTAGTTCTATATGATCGGGACCGAACGCTTTGTTCTTAATTTCGAGGGCTTGCTTGTAAAACGGTTCTGCTTGCTCGTATCTTTTTTGGCGATGATACACAAGAGCCATCTGATAAACGGACTTCGCGAGCTCAGGGCTCTCCTTGGACAGGTTCGCCTTGTGGATTTCGATGGCACGCTTCAAATTGGCTTCCGCACGGTCGTACACACCCGCGTAATACAGCACAGTGGCGAGATTCATCAAACAGACGGCAACTTCCTTCGCTGTCGGTGAATAGGCATCCTCGCGAATCGACAGAGCCAATTCGTAGGTAGGAAGAGCCTCTTCATATTTGCCGAGTTGAAATTGAATGTTTGCAAGTTTGTCAACGCTCATTGCGTAGCGGCCGTCGTTCTTGCCGTACTGCTCAGCCTCTCTGACTGCGGCTTGCCACTTTGATTCGGCTTCGAAGTAGTTGCCTTCGTCATACGCTTTGACGGCGGCAGCCTTGTAAACAGTCCATGACATTTGAGGTTCTCCGGAAAAGGATTGCGCTAGAGCGTGGGGTCGAGAACTAACTTACCAAAATGCTGACGAGATTCAAGAATCTCATGCGCTTTTGGCGCTTCCGATAAAGGTAATACCCGGTCTACCACGGGTTTCAACAGACCTTTCTGGAAGAAGTTGAGAATGTCAACAAACTCTCTTTTGGTTCCCATAATTGAACCCAAAATGCTCTGGTGTTTCATGAACATTCGAGTGATATCAATGTCGGCTTTGGCACCAGTGGTGGCGCCGCACGTGACGAGTCGACCATTGGTTGCAAGGGATGCTAGACAGTCGGAAAAGACCGCCGGCCCGACGTGTTCGAACACGATGTCGACTCCTCGCTTTTCCGTGTACTTTTTGACTTCTTCGGCAATCTTTTGAGTCGAGTGATTGATAATTTCGTCTGCACCGAGGTCTCGGGCGCGTTGAGCCTTCTGGTCGTTGCCTACCGTTGCGATGACCTTGCAGTGGTGTAACTTGGCAATTTGAATTGCAGCAGAACCGACGCCGCTGCCGCCGCCGACCACTAGAACCGTTTCATTGCTGCGCATGCGGCATCGGGTCAGGAGCATGTGCCAGGCGGTGATGAAAACAAGCGGAACGGACGCGGCTTGGTGAAAGTCGAGCCCCTTGGGAATTGCAAAGCAGTTTGCAGCAGGAACTTGCACAAAATCCGCGTAACCGCCATCGCAGCCGGAACCAAGGATGCGGTAGTAGCGGCAAAGCATTTCATCGCCGTCGATGCAGTAGTTGCAGACGCCGCACGACAAGCCAGGCGAGACCATCACGGCATCGCCCTTTTTCACGTTGCGCACGCCCTCTGCCACTTCTTCGATTACGCCTGCGACGTCGCAACCCAAAATGAGCGGCAATTTGATGCCTGGAATACCGCTTCGCGTCCAGGAGTCGAGGTGATTGAGCGCGCAGCCTCTTACCGCAAGCAGCACCTGGTCGAACCCAACCTTCGGAACCGCGACCTGCTCAGGCTTAATGACTGCGGGACCGCCATGTTCCCTGACAACCATTGCCTTCATTGTTTGCCCCATGTCAAGCCCCTTTCAGCGTTCGAACCATCAATCCTAGCTAAAAGTCGCTAAAAAGGATCAGATAGAGCCAAATCATCGTAAACTAATAAGTTCGAAACGCCCAGGCTGGCGTAGGTTGACCGCTCCTATCGGATGGCGGCGCGACCTTCATGCCGCATGGGCTGCGCGTGAGTATAGGCCGCGCGTGAGTATAGAGGAATAGCCGTACAGCTGGGGCTGGAGGTAAGAATGAAAGTAGCTGAGACACCAAGCAAGGCAAAAGACAAGGGCAAAGACACTCAAAAGAGGGGCGTCGGAGAAGAGGTTCCGCGCGGGGTGCGCAAGGAAATCATCAAAAAGTTTCCCGTCAAGGCCAACGTCGAAAACTACGAGAGTTTGTACTCGACATTCACATGGGAATCGGCGCGCGAAGAAATCTCCTATTTCGCAGGCGGCAAGGTAAACGCAGCCTACAACGCTGTTGACAGACACCTTCACGATGGGCGCCGCAATAAGATCGCGCTCTATTCGATCGATGCAAAAAATGAGCTGACAAAATACACGTTCCAAGAAATCTACGAGCTCTCTAATAAGGTGGGGAACGCCCTGAAGAGCCTCGGAGTCAAGAAAGGCGATCGTGTATTTGTGTTCCTCCCCAGAGTTTTAGAACTCTATGTCGCTACCATTGCCATCGCCAAGATTGGCGCTATTGCGGGTCCTTTGTTCAGCGCTTTCGGTCCCGATGCGCTTAGAGACAGGCTGCAAGATTCCGGCGCCACGGTCATAATCACAAACCCGGCATTGAAACCAAAACTCGACGGCATTCGCGAACAGCTTCACGATCTCGAATACGTCATCGTCGTCGACGGCGATCAGAGCGCGCTCAAAGACAGAGAACTCGCATGGGACGAGCTCGTCGAAAGTCAGTCGGACAGACTGCAATGCGAACAGATGGACCCGGAAGATCCTCTGTATCTGCTCTACACTTCAGGAACCACCGGCAAACCCAAAGGTGTCGTGCACGTTCATGCCGACATCATCGGGCACCACATGACCTCGAAGTGGGTGCTCGACTTGAGAGACGACGACATCTATTGGTGCACGGCTGATCCAGGCTGGGTAACAGGCACCGTATACGGTATCTTCGGACCTTGGTCGAACGGCGCTTCAGTAGTCAGCTACGAAGGTCGCTTCGATGCGGATGCATGGTACCAAGTTATCGATCGCATGAAAGTCACTGTTTGGTACACCGCACCGACGGCACTGAGAATGCTGATGAAAGCAGGCGATGAAGTGGTTTACAACCACAGCCTCGAAAGCTTGCGTCACGTATTGAGCGTCGGTGAACCACTCAACCCCGAGGTCGTGAGATGGGGCATGAAAGTTTATGGATTGCCGATTCACGACAACTGGTGGCAAACAGAAACCGGAATGCAGTTGATCGCAAACTTGCCTTGCACGCCAATCAAACCGGGCTCAATGGGCAAACCTCTTCCCGGCGTATACGCAGCCGTAGTCGATGACGACGGCGAAGAAATCGAGCCGGGACAACTGGGTCGCCTCGTGGTTCGTCCGGGCTGGCCGTCAATGTTGCGAACAGTTTGGAGAAACGAAGAAAAATTCAACGAATACTTCCGCATTCCAGGCTGGTACTTCAGTGGCGACAACGCGTGGAAAGACGAAGAAGGATACTTCTGGTTTGTCGGACGCGCAGATGACGTAATCAACACTGCAGGCCACAGAGTCGGTCCGTTTGAAGTCGAATCGGCACTTGTGGAACACCCAGCAGTGGCAGAAGCAGGCGTAATCGGTAAGCCTGATAAAGAACGCGGCGAAATCATCAAAGCGTTTATCGTTCTCTCCAATGGCTTCACGGCTTCACCACAGTTGCTCGAAGAGATCAAAGAACACACCAAGCGCCAATTGGCAGCACACGCTTATCCCAGAGAAATCGAGATAAAAGACAGCTTGCCGAAGACGCGCTCGGGCAAGATCATGCGCCGCCTCCTCAAGGCATGGGAACTGGGTCTTCCAACAGGCGACACATCGTCGCTCGAGGACGACTAGACCGAAAGAGCATGAGCGAACATACCGGCAAAATTCAACAGATATTCCTCGGCGGAGGATTGAGTATCTCTCCGCCTGAGGGCTGGTTGCAGACCGGAAAAATCTCGGAAGAGAACCTCGAGAAGAAGCTCAAAAACAAAGTAACTTGGACGCCGCCAGGAGAATGCCGGGCGAAGATTCACTGGCAGGTTGCGAAGATAACCGTCGTGCCCGAGGTGGTCGAATTTCTCAAGATCGTCATCGAACAAGATCTTGGAGAACTGCCAATCGAGGCGCTTCAGCCTCTTCAACCGGCTTTGATTCGTCTCACGCCTGACACGATCACCAAGGCCGAAATTTCAAAATTCGAGAACTCCAATCCGTTTTTGTATCTGGAGTATCATGACTCGAGGAGCAACTACCGCGGCATAGTTTGTTATGCACCTGCCAAAAGCGGAAACGACGGTGAGGTTCAAATTCTCGCCTATGAAGGAGTCGACCCGTTTTTCTCCCGCTTTGAAGAACCTGCGCGACAATCACTGCGATCGCTCAGCGATGATCTGTTTGGAAAATCTGCAGATGAACGCGATGCAGGTGATACTGAATCTGATACTGATGATGCATTCGATCCATTAGCAGCAGAAAGCGAAGACGATTTCCCGTTGGACTTCGACAAAGGTTTTTCAAAATCAGGCGAACGCCAATCATCAAAACAAACGCAAGAATCTTCGAAATCGGGAAGCGCCGAAGTTCCCGACATGCGTTCGGGTTGGGTACGCGCTCAGCTTGACGGGGACGAGACTCTGATTTTGTCTGGCAATACGCGAGATTCGCTTATTAGTCAGTCCGATTCATCCGAGGATGGATCGAATGAAGGAGAAGTAGAATACGCACCACCAGGAAGCGTTGATTTACCGGATGCCACACGAAGCATCATTCCTCCTGAATGGTGGGAACAATCAACCTTCAAAGGCGCCCAAGCATCTCTGCTTGTTCCGGCCAAAATCATCTCATGGTCGCCACCTGAAACCGAAAATGTCGTGTTTCACTGGCACCAACGACGCATCGATAGAACCGTCGAGTCTGTCGGAATCGTTCAACAACTTATGGCCGACCAAATGCTTGGCGTGGCGAGACAAGAAGCAGTTCACTCATTTACCAGGTATCTTCTCAACCGCGATGATGTTGCGCTCAATGCAATCACGATCGAACAGTTCGAAGAATCCGGTCCGCTGCTGTCACTGCAAGTTGATTCTTCCGAAACCCAGGGACTTTTCTTCCTCTGGTTTGACGACTCCAACACCGAAGTCATAAACGTTATCGCCTATGAAGCAGAACAGGACTTATTTGTTGAACATTATGACAGCGCGCTTGCTGCAATCGCAACGCTAACGACAAAGCCCGCGCCACCGGCACCGCCCGCGCCACCAGCACCGCCCGCGCCACCAGGGTCAGACACAGCCGGAGCTCAGGCGCCGAGCGCAGGAAGACCGGTCACATCCCAAAATTTGAAGAGACCGGCCACGCAAGACCTGAAGAAGCCGGGTAC
>CAYZJR010000139.1:0-3545 GCA_964478655.1 uncultured Candidatus Obscuribacterales bacterium | reverse complement strand
CGCACAAATGAGTTCCCTTCGCAGACTGTGAAGAGACCGACTGTTCCAGATGGTTTTTTGGCTCTGACAGAAGAGAACGATGAGAAAACTACAGAGGAAGAATTCGTTGGGCAGTTAATCAGCCCCGACGAACTCGCCGCCGCGTTTCCGCTCGATCTTGCGGCCGTTCCTCCAGAAGAGGCACCAGCGGACGAATTGCCGGTGGCGCCGCATCACGCGACAATGGAACTCAGCTTGACTGCAAGCAAAATAAAAGCCGGCAAGCTTCATCTCACGGAACAAGAAAGACAAGCCATCGCGCGCGCTCTCGATGAAAACGACGATTCATTCGCATACGAGTTGCGACCCGGACAGACGATTACCTCCATTGTCGAAGACGCACGACCGGAGCTGGATCGCTCTGCCGTCATCGCCCGCGTCAAGCACATCTACGAGTTCAATCGATTTCACGACAACCCGATAAAAGCATGGACATTGACTGCCGGTGTGACGGTGATTTTGCCGACAGATATGTTCCGCAGAGACTAGATCGAGGCTAGAAGTCAGCTACTACTTCTCCCAGAACAACGGTTTCACGATCTTGCCCGCCTGGTCCTTGATCTCAGTCAAACCTTTCTCGTAAGGCAAGAAGTCCGAAAGGACCAACCCACTCAAGCCGATGCCGTACACGACGCGCCCAGCAGTTCTGTACTTGGGCATTAGACTCAATGTTCCACCCACAAATGTAGCTACTTCAGTTCCAATCTTGAGCGCGGTATTGGTCTGGTTGTACTGGTCGTTGCCCAGTTTGTTCAATTGGAATGGAACATCAATGACACTGAGCATGCCAACCATTGGTGGTGCAGCTTTTGGGAACAGCAAAGACGAGCCGACGAGGAAGCCGTCGACTACGGCGGTTCCGGTTGGGTTGTCCTGGAATGCGCTGCGATACTCATACACGAACTTATACTTGCTCGGCGAATCCACCATCTGGCGGACTTTCTCCACAGGAACCGAAAGCATCAAATTGCGGCTGTCGTTCTCCGAAAAACCATTGGACATGACTCCGACAACCTTACCGCTGGAGTCCATTAGAGGGCTCCCAGAGCTTCCGTGAGAGCCGCGAATGACAGCACCCATACGTTCACTCATGAGATACATTTGAGCCATTTTAGCGACGCTAGAATCGGCGTCGTTGGCAGCCTTCACCCACTGCGGCCATTCGCCGGCTTCGGGGTTTACGACCCAATCAGGCATCGGTTTTGTCGCCTCAAACTTACCGGGAGAGATCCATGGCAGTTTGGAACCATCAGGATGCCCCAACCCGAAAACATCGCTTCCTTTTGCCAGTCCGGTGCTGGTTCCTAGTTCGAGCCCGCGCGGGTGGGAGTTCTCGATGCCTTTGACCTTGAGCAGTGCCAAGTCGTTAACGTCATCAAGCTTCTGGATTTCAGCCACGTAGGTTTTGCCTTCAGTGGTTTCAATCTTCACCCTCGGAACGTTCTTCACAACGTGCGCATTGGTGACGACCTCACTTCCTCCCTGCAGGAAAAAGCCACTCGCTTTCCCCCGTTTGGTCGACACCATAACGGAAGATTCAAGCGCGTCTTTATAAAGCTTGTGTGTGACTTCCGAGGACCCGCAGCCATCCTCGTATTGTGCACCTTTGTCAACACGCAGGACGGGAACTTCGCAGGATGCCATATCTGTTTTCTCGGATGCCGCCAGTGGAAAACAAATTTAACAGTGCCCTATATACGTGGACATACGGTATTCCCCAATCAGATCAAGATCTTATGTAATAAAGTATCTGAATTAATAACTGAACTAGATCAATATCTATATTTAGATCCACATCTGATATATATCCGCAAAGTATCGGATCGGCAATTAGATTCTGTTCCCCTTTTGGCTTTGGGAGCCACTTTTGTCTCAACAATCTCGTATGCTTTAAGCACGAGAAAAATCGCATCAAGAATCGCTGAAGCCGCCTGCGGGTGGGTTCGTATGTGGAATTCTCTGCCCCATTGGTGATCGACGACTGCCAATGCAGCAAAGAATTCACGCGAAACCTTGGCGAACCTAATTTGCCCCCTCTTTCCTTTTAGGTCCCCATCATGGATTCCGACGTCACATTCTCTGAATCTTCCCTTGAGCGGTTGCCACCACAGTCTTTGGATGGTGAGCAAGCGGTTCTTGGTGCGCTTCTCGTTTCAGGTGACGGCATCTCGCGTGTTGTCGACCTTCTCGAACCCGACTACTTCTATCGCAAAGCTCATCAAGTGATTTATGCGGCAATGCTGGACTTGTACGACGGCAACGAACCAATCGACATCATCACTGTTTCCCAATATCTAAAGGACCAGGGAACATTAGAAAATATCGGCGGCCGCCAATACATCACCGATCTCGCTCTCAGCGTTTCGACCACTGCCAATCTTGAGTACTACGGAAGAACCGTTCAAGAAAAGGCGTTGCTTCGCCATCTTATAAAAGCAGGAACCGAAATCGTCGCCTCCTGCTACGAAGAAACCGACGCTGAAGTCGCCATCGACCGTGCCGAACACCTCATTTTCAACCTCGCCCAACGCCGCAACTTGCAGCAGTTGGTGCATATCAAGCACATTGTTGAAACATCGTTCCAGCAAATTGAAAAGCGCTACGAACAGCGCGACAGCCTCTCGGGCGTATCTTCCGGATTCTATGACCTCGATGCGATGACGTCCGGGTTCCACGGGTCTGAGTTGATCATTCTCGCGGCTCGACCATCCATGGGTAAGACAGCATTCGTGCTCAACCTTGCGCAAGCCTGCGCCGTAGAACAGAACGTTCCGTGCGCCATCTTCAGTCTAGAAATGTCCAAAGAATCACTCGTCATGAGAATGCTCTGCGCAGAAGCAAAAATCGATGCCAACCGACTGCGCACGGGTCACTTGCATACAAACGACTGGACGCAACTGGCAATGGCGATGGGGCGATTGGGCGAGGCGCCACTTTATATAGATGACTCGGCGCTGGTCAATGCGCTCGAGATTCGGGCAAAATGCCGCCGACTCAAAGCAGAGATGAAAGGTCTGGGACTGATCATCATCGACTACATTCAGCTGATGCAGGGTCGGAAAGTCACGGACAACCGCGTACAAGAAGTATCGGAAATTTCGCGAAGTTTGAAGCAGTTAGCAAGAGAACTTGATGTTCCTGTGATTGCGTTGTCGCAGCTGTCGCGTGCAGTCGAGGCGCGGCAGAACAAGCGGCCTATGTTGTCGGATTTGAGAGAATCAGGCTCTATCGAGCAGGACGCTGACATTGTGATGTTCATTTATAGAGATGAATACTACAACCCTGAAAGCGACAAACGCGGCGAAGCAGAAATCATCATCGCCAAACAAAGAAACGGCCCCACCGGAACCGTGGATCTTCTCTACCAATCAAGCATCACGAAGTTCCTCAATAAGGTTCACAACCCGCAATTCCAAAACGCATAGACATCATCAGGCGCTGACTCCAACCCGTAGTTGACGCCCAACCCGCAGTTGACGCCCAACCCGCAGTTGACGCCCAACCCG
>CAYZJR010000138.1:6804-16067 GCA_964478655.1 uncultured Candidatus Obscuribacterales bacterium | reverse complement strand
CGCGTGGTGCGAAGCGCGTGGTGCGAAGCGCGTGGTGCGAAGCGCGTGGTGCGAAACGCGTGGTGCGAAGCGCGTGGTGCTAGCGCGCCAAAACTTTTCGAAGTTCTTCAGTTAGTTTTTCGTTCTCACCGTCGAGGCAGTACGACATTACTTGTCCCTCGGCATTGAGGAACACAACGGTGGGAATGGGGCTGATACCATACTTTTCGATCATGTATTCATTTTCGGGATCATCGACATTGATGCTGAGAAATTCAATTTTGTCGCTTAGCTCAGACTTTGCCTTTTCCATTGCGGGCTTAAGTTGCTTGCATGGTTGAGACCACGACGCCCAGAAGTCGATAACTGTTGGCTTGAGTCCTTTGCCGGTCTGAATGCCGCGTTCTGCAAACCAGCCGCCGAGTGAGCGAGAGATTGCAACTGTTTCAGGTCCGACGTGAGGAGCAATCACATCCGGTGGCATCGAAAATAGAAGCCCGTTTGCCTTACAGGCATGACTGCTGCCTTTGGCCAGACGCATCACCGAAATCAGGTGTGGACGCGCATTCGTAAAGTCTTTGCGATTGAACAAAGTTTCTCCCAGAAGCATGTGAGCTTTCACATCCTTCGGATAGCCTGCAAGCGTCTTTTGCAGCAAATCAACAGCTTCATCGGTCTTTCCATCAGCCAGTCGGCTCTGCGCTTCGCTCACCAAATTTGGTGGCGGCGGCTCCGCTGGTTTTGTTACTCGTGCTGTCGCGCGGCCATACTTTCCACGCTTCCCTGCAACGTGACGATTCACTCTTCCGGCTTTGCCTGCGGTTCTTGCACCTGCGGTCTTTCGCTTGGAACCTTTCGCGAACGCATCTTGATCAACAGTCAGCCCGCTTACCAGTAAAGCGGCACTAATGCAGATCATCAATTTAGTTCGAGTGGTCCCTTTCATTTCAATTCAGTGTGTTTCCAGTTTCAATCAAGTGTGTTTAATTGCCTTCGTCTTCTTGTGAGCGTTTCTTCCAAATCTCCGCCGCGCGATTTTCGTATACGGCAGCTTCGCCACGATTACCTGTTTTCGCAAGCAGGCGAGCGTAGCGCTCATACGAACGGGCAATCTCCGGATGATCGGGCAGCAAGGTCGTCTCTCGGATAGTCAATGCACGTTTCATTGAGTTAGCCGCCTCGGAAAGACGTCCTTGGCTCATGATCGCTGTAGTCAGCATATCGAGACTTCGCACGAGCAAGAACGAATCGTTGTTTAGCATCTCTGCGAGCTTCACGGATTGATTGAATGCAGATTCAGCAGCGGGGTAATTGCCGCGATCGAGTTCTTGAACGCCGGTTTTCATCGCTTGTTCCCATCGAGCGATGCTGGCGGCGCGCAGTTCTTTGCTCGAGGGGCTAGCCGTGCCGGGGTTAGCCATGCCGGGGTTAGCCATGCCGGGGTTAGTCGTGCCGGGGTTAGTCGTACTGGAGCTAGTCGTACCGGAGTTTGGTGTGCTCGGCTTGGTGGCGGCGGTCAATTGCGCGCTTGCTGCAGCGGAAGTAGTGGATGCGGCGGCAGGGGTAAGGGATGTGTGTAAGGTTCCAATCGGATTGATTGGCGAGGTGGACGGCTCGTCAACAACGCCGTCAGACTTGAATGCATCCGGCTGCACGACAGGTTTTTCGTAAGTGAGTTTTAGTGTGTCAGGGTTTGAAACGGACAGTTCTCTTGTTGCTTCAGCTTGCGCTGCCTTCACCTCAGGCAACGCTGCCGCAACCGTGGCGGATGCATTCTCTGGCGTATCGCTAGGCTGCGTAACCGCGATGGGGCTCTGCGACGCAACAGTACTCCGCGACGCATCAGCGCTCTGCGACGCATCAGCGCTCTGCGACGCAACAGTGCCCTGCGACGCATCAGCACTCTGCGAAGCATCGGTCCTTTCGTCATCACCGGCGGTGCCGGCTTTTATTTTCCGACGCGCGGAGGCGACGGTCACGTTGCCGCTTCTGGTGCCGAAACCAATGATTGTTGGTTCTTCATCTTGTTGGGCGAGTGAATTAGAATTTTCGACAGGACCATCCAAAGAAGTCAGAACCTGCGCCAACTTTTTGCGCAATCCCGGGTCGTTCTTCAAGCGCAACGCTTCAGTGTATTCAACATATGCAGCCTTCAAATCTCCGGTAGTTCTCAGCTCGTCGCCGAGCTGCTCGCGCACGTCAGCAGAACGCGGATCTTGCCCGACATGTTTGAGCATCGCGTCGAGATTGTCTCTCGTTGTATTCTCGCCGGGCGCGAAGAACAACGCGGTTCTAAACTGATTGATAGACTGCAACGGATACTTGTTGGACATCGAGAGTCCGAAATTATTGTAGGCGATTGAAAGATTGTTCCTTGCGTATTCGTAGCCGGGATCGTTCTTTACGATGGTCTCCAGAATCTTGATGGCGCCTGGGAAATTCTTGTGGTTGATGAATTGAACGGCCTGGTTGTTCAACCTTGCTAGCTCGGGAGCGACAGCGCGCGGGCGTTTGCCACCGCTTTCGTATTTGTCTGCAGTAAGGGCGCTGTGTTCATAAGGCTTGGAGACGACCTTTGCCAGTTGTTTTGCCGCATCAGGATTTAGTCGCAATGCCTCGTTTGAATCTGCAAACGCACCTTGCAAATCGCCCATCTGAACCTTCGATGCAGCCCGATTTGAAAACGCTTGCGAGCAAGTCGGATCAATGAAAATCGCCTGAGTGAAGTCCTGAATAGAACCAGGAACATCCCCTAACTTCCGCTTGCACCACCCGCGGTTAACGTGAGCGAGTGTGTGCTTGGGATCAAGTCTGATTGCCGTATTGTAGTCAGCCAACGCTTCTTTGTATTGACCAATCTTCTGGCGAACAAAGCCTCGTTGGTAGTAGGCGGGTGCGAAGGTTCCCATCGAGATGGCGCTATTGCAGTCTGCAATCGCGTGCAAATAGTCTCCAGTCTCGCACTTCGCAGCGGCGGCCTTCACCAGGGTCTGCTGCGCTGCCAGTCGCTGTTGATGCGAAGGCGCACTGCGATGAGATTGTGGCTGCCGCTTCTGAATCACGACTCCAGGCATCTTGATAACACCCGGCTTTTGGGCATCATTATTAATCTCAGGAACTTCAGCATTCGACTGTGCCCGACAATCCACGACTGTTCCCGCACCCATAGCCACAAGCATTAGACTAAGCAGATAACGACCAAGCAGATAACGACTAACCAGATAACGTCTAACCAGATAACGTTTGGGAATAGCTTGAGCGTCGCCAATCAAGTACAGCGCCCCAAATAAAGCGCTTCGCTGCGAGTTCAGCTGAGAGTTCAGTTGTCTAGGATTCCTGTCGTGCACGGACGCCTCCTGCACTCACAGACACACCACCAAACGGCAATTCAGATATTCAAGACCCCACTCGCGACAATTGTCGCAATTGAACCGATTTTTTGCAAACCCGCTATTTTACACCAGACCAGCTCTAAGAGCCTTGACGGCGGCCTGCGTTCGGTCAGCCACAGAGAGCTTCTCCATGATGTGCCGCATGTGTGTTTTCACCGTCTCTATGCTCAGAATCAGGCGATCCGCAATCTCCTGATTGCTCAAACCATCCACAACCAGCTTCAACACCTCGAGTTCGCGCTCCGACAACGGTGCGATGAGAGAAACCTCGGGGACGCCGCTGGCTTTTGGGCGTTCCTGAAGTGCACCTAACACGTGTCGGGCAATGGCAGGATGCAGCCAGGTGGCGCCTTTAGCGACTGATGCAAGGGCTGTTTCGAGCTGTTCCGGCGTACTGTCCTTCAAGCAATATCCGTCTGCGCCTGACGCAAACGCGGCAAAGATGTCTTCCTGGCTCTCGCGGGACGTGAACATCACAACCTTAGTCTCAGGCAAAATCGCCTTGATTTCCTGCGTCGCGGCAATACCATCCTTGCCCGGCATGCCTATATCCATCAGCACTACTTGAGGCTTGAGATCTTTGACGCCGGACACCGCCTTGATGCCGTCCTCTGCCATGCCAATCAGCTTCACACCCGCAATTGTATCCAGCAGGTATTTCAGTCCTAATCTCGTTATTTGGTGATCTTCTGCTATGAAGACCGTGATGGATGCTTTGTCTTCGGACATCTCAAACTTTCAATGTCAAGGTGTGCAACAGAGCCCACCTCAGATACACACGTTTAATGGTAACACCTGCTCCGAATCTGGAGTTATCACCCAAAAGAGGCAAATGCCTCATTTTAGGACATCGCCGGGGATCTCCTGTATGCTTTTGATCGAATTTTCTCTGCCCCTCGGGGGCTTGTCATTTTGCATGGAGAAACATGATGGGGCGGAACAGCAAGCAGGCTCGGTCAATCCAATCATTTGGTTTGGCGTTCAGCAGTGGATTGGTTTTGGCAATGGTGCTTGCGTCGGTCAATCCGCTTGCGTCGCTGGCTGACTCGAAGGGCAACTTCCCGGGAAAAGGCAGCAAGGATGCCTGGACACAAGCCAATAGCAGCTATTCCGAAGGGGCGGCTCTGGCAAAGGCGGGCAAACACGCGCTGGCAGTGGCGAAGTTTAAGAAGGCGATTGAAGTTTACGGCGATGACTCCGCGTACTACTTCAATATGGGCAAGTCATTCAAGAAGATGAACGACCTTGCGCAGGCGGAGGGGGCATTCAAGAAAGCCACTGAATTAGAGCCTGGCGACGTCTATTCATGGTTTCTGCTCGGGTCGACCGAATGGGCACAAGGCAAATTGAAGGAGTCGCAAGATGCGTTTCAGCAAGCCGCGAAGCTCAACCCGACCGGGAAATTGAAGACGGATATCGCATGGTATCTGAGCGACATCAAGACGAAAATTCAATAGAGATTTAGCCTTACTGAACGTTGTTTCCAGTCGACGAAATCGCTTTGTTTTCGGCTGGAACAGCTGGTTGCTGTTGTGGCGCGACTTCCGGTTGTTGCAGTTTCGCCACCGTATCAGGTCCTGCCATCTTGTTCATGAGCGATTCGGAGAACCGCAGCAGAACTGGATTACGGGTCATCACAGCAGTGTTGTAGTTGTGCACTGACATATTCGCTTCGGAGTTTACTGACTTCCAGCGGCTTTCGAAGCGTCTGTCCAAGTACAGTTCGTTGAGCAGCTTCGCCTCTTCCGGACCACCGGTTGCCGCAACATAAGCGAACATCGCAATCTGCGCAGCAGGTGAAATAATCGTCGGGCTGAACATAGCAATGCTCAACGTCGTGTTGACCACCTTCGAAGTCGCGCGGGACAACATGCTCTTGTGATTGTATTTGTGCAGTTGCCTTTTAATTTCGGCAACGACCGCGTCTTGCTCCATCGTCGAGTTGACGACCTTTTTGGTCTTCTCATCTAGATCGAGAACATCCCACGCAGGTTGTGAAAAAGCAGAATCATCGACTTGAACAGAACGAGACCATGCAACCAAATCATTGACAGTCTGCTTGGCCAGCTGTTCTCCGAGGAGCTCTTTCAGCTGCTCGTAACCGGCATTGATTGTCTTTCCTTTGCGCGCCTCGTCGGTGGTGCCCAATGCTTGTGCAATATGCAGCATCGACAACGTAATCTTGGTGTGCTTTTCGTCGTATTGGCGCTGCTTCGCATACTGAACAGCAGCATGGCTCTTCAACTTGAGCTTTTCATCGAGCACCACATCGGCCGCTTCGCTTGATGCTTCGAAACCCTTGTATGCGGTCGCGAACTGCAACATGTCGGACGTGCGCACAAGTGCTTTCTTAAAGACATTACCGTAGGTCTTTGCCTTCTTATTCATCAGTGCAGTCTGTTCGTCTCGTTCGATTGCGAGCTTCACGAGCCCATCGATACGCGCATGCGGATCTGGCACGGAGACAGTGACAATCTCAGTTTCTGTGACTGAACCTTTGAGAGGTCCGGCAAGTTTCTTAGCTTTCGCTTCCGGTTGAGCCTTTTCCGCCTTGGCACCACGGGTAGAGCCACTGCTTTCGGTGGTCGCTTTCGCTTGCTGCGGCGTCAACACACATTCACTGGCTGGAACCTCACCAGCCGCCTGCGAAACTGTCTGCGCTGCAGACTGATTCTGTGCGGAAGCTTGTGCGATGACGGACTGATTAGTAAAAGCAATAGAAACGGTTGCCGCCAACAAAGAGAATGTTGCAACGGCGATCGATTTCGCGGTTCGTTCGGATTTGATGTTCATAAGCCAACCTGAGTAGCCTGGTAAATGATAACCCGACACGGCAATCTCGTTGGTTAGGTTTTTCTTGACGGCCTTTGCAGAGTCTCAAAGCGCTCTCTGTGACTGTATTTCCGGCTCTCAATCGAATTGACAACCATTAACTGTTTAGAAGCAAAGTGCGCTTGAAAACAACATTTTATCCATCCAGGACATGTCAAAAGGATATCGCCAATTTTGAACGAACGTTCGTCCGAATACCGATCGCGCGCAGATCGCGAGACGATCACGAGCAGGTCAAATAGTCGATCACATGTCGAGAAAGCGCTCTCGAATATCAGGTGTCGGAATCATGCACGCATCAGATTTTCCAAACACTTTATAGCGATTCGCAGCAACAAGATCATAGAAGAAGTTGCCGATGCCCACGCCAAGCAGCCGCCCAAGAGCGACGATCTGAAAGATCCCACCAAGTTTTTGCATGATGAAAAATGCTGCTTGCGATTTCGACAAGACTGATTCGTTGTTCCCACCAACATTACAAACTAGATAAACAGTATTCAACTCGCGAGCATCAAGCCCATGTCCGGCGAGAACTTTCTGCCCAACCTCGCTTTGAAGAGGAGTAAAGTAGAAGTCGCGACTCTTGTCGTATTGAATTATAAACTTGATGAACCCGTTGCAGAGCCCGCAAACACCGTCATACACAACGAGGTGCTTGCCCTTTGCGCGCGCAAGCGTTGCGTCATGATTCGACTGTGTATCTCCGGAGACTGCGTCCATAACGTTATCTAGGCACCTTCTTTCTTCGCCGCCTGAGCTTCAACAAAGGTTCTCAGCGACTCCACTGTTTCCATCGGGTCTGAGATCATCATCGACCAAAGCATTATAGACTTGCCGTCTGCCGCTTTTCCGCAACTGTACAACGCAAGCTTCTTATAGTACGCGAAGCCGCCTGACTCAAAGAAAACCCAGCACTGCTTGTCTCCGACAAACGCAGAGATGAATCGCACATGCTTCAATTCAGGACCACCGACACATCCGGATGCCCACGGTTTGCCGGCATCAGCAATATCTCCGAGTGCGGTTTTAACATCCGCAGGTAAATCTTTAAGGCTCGCCGCCTTGCGAAACTCGCCCTTCTTCAACTCTTTCACTTGCTGTGCCGTCAGCGCGGGACCTTCTAATGCCATTCCGCTATTCACTCCGAATGTCGAGGTTGCAATGATTACAGCGATCGCTGCAAAGACTGATGGTCCCAATAATTTCTTATGATTTGAAAGTTTAGACATGGCTATTACTTTGTTGTATCCTTATTGCCCCTAATCAAGATAACAAATCATGCGCAAGCATACTCACAACACCCAAATTTAGCAGTTACGTGGAGCCCGAGATCATGTCACAAGATCTGCAAGCCGCCAAAGCGGAGTCAAGCGAAGTCCTTGAGTTGATCGCGAAAAAGCGCCTCTCTGAAGACGAGCGCGAGCGCGTCATCAAACAGTCCGTGCAGTATTGGACGGATCATGTTAATGCGGGGTTCCTTCAGTATCGGAAGTCCGTCAGCACCGACTACACAGCCGTTGAGTGGGAAGACGAGGGCGCGGTTTTTCGTGACGTCGCAGGAAAAGAGTTCATCGACATGCTCGGAGGCTTCGGTATTTACAGCGTCGGACACCGCCATCCGAAGGTCATGAAGGCAGTCTATGACCAACTCGATCGTCAAGCAATTCACTCACAAGAATTGATCGATCCTTTGCGTACTTACCTTGCACATCTCGTATCGCTCATCACACCTGGCGATCTCAAATATTCATTCTTCTCAAATTCAGGCACCGAATCGATGGAAGCCTGTTTGAAGATGGCAATGTTGGCGACAGGCAGACATCATTTCATCGGCGCAATTGGCGGTTTTCACGGCAAGAGCCTTGGTTCTTTGGGCGGAACATCGAAAGCAGTTTTCAGAGAACCATTTCTGCCCCTGCTGAACTGGTCGCATGTGCCATTCGGAAACGTTGATGCTCTCAAGATCATGATGGAATCCTGCGACTTCTCAGGCGATCGTGTAGCAGCGGTTATTCTGGAACCAATTCAAGGCGAAGGCGGAATCAACGTTGCACCGCCCGGTTATCTCGCCGCAGCCAGAGAGCTTTGCGACAAGTTCGGTGCTGTTTTGATTTTCGATGAAATTCAATGCGGCATGGGTCGTACTGGAAAGATGTTCTACTGCGAATACGATGGCATAACTCCAGATCTCTTGGCTCTAGGCAAGGGTTTTGGCGGTGGAGTCATGCCGATTGGTGCTTGCGCAGGAACAGAAAAGGTATGGGAAAAATATGTAGAGAATCCTTTCCTGCATACCACCACCTTTGGTGGCAATCCCGTGTGCTGTGCGGCTGCAATTGCGACGATAAACGTGTTGCTCGAAGAAGATCTGCCAAAGCAAGCAGCCGAGAAGGGCAACTACTTGTTGCCTAAACTCGCCGATCTGGCAAAGGCGTATCCGAAAGTTTTGAGCAGCTCTCGCGGCGTAGGTCTCATGTTGGGAATGGAGTTCGTAAATCACGACATCGGCTATGCAGTCGCGAAGAATCTCTTTGCGCGCAACATCCTGATTTCAGGAACCTACATAAACGCCCGCGTGCTCCGCATCGAGCCCCCGCTGGTAATTTCGTACGAGCAGTTGGACACGTTCTTGAAGGCACTGGAAGAATCGATCAAGCAAGTCTATGTCGACCAAAAACTTGGTTCGGTCGTAGCGGCAGGCGTGTAGTTCTGCGGCGGAAATGTGTCCGCCAAAAATTCCAAGATTAAATGTGCAATTCCCAGGAACATGCTGAGTCCGCTGGCGTCCTTGGGTTTTGTAACCGCTATGCCCTAACTGTTGGAGCATACACACATAAGACACAATCGAAGAGGGTTGGGCGAAACCTAAATCCCTGCCGGGATTGCCGAAAAAGTGCCGGCACGCGCGCGTGACCTGGTCGGACGGCAAGAAAAAAATCGTAGCCCAACAGCCGGAACTTGGGGAAACCCAAAACATATTCCAGGCTCTCACGACTTGTATGGCGATTACTAGGACCGGCTCCCTTCTGGGGAGCCGGTTCTCTTTTGGTGTTTATTGCT
>CAYZJR010000138.1:3723-6704 GCA_964478655.1 uncultured Candidatus Obscuribacterales bacterium | reverse complement strand
GCCGGGTTGCGGCAAGTTCGGTGCACTAGCCCCGATGCGCGATGTCGCGATAAACCACGACGGGGCGTCCCGACTTCTTCGACTGCGTGTTTGCTTCTTTGCACGCCGAAAGCAGCAGCCCCAGATCCTTGCAATCTTCGGGAATTCCGGCCACGCCGATTGCAATCGCCAACTCGCGAGAGTTCAACTCAGTTCCCATAGATTCATCTTTCAGAATCGTCTGAATGCGCTGCGCAACCATTGTGGCTGCTGTAATCTGCGTGTAAGGCAAAAGCAGCAAGAAACTGAACGTCTCAAAGTGCGCAAGGAGGTCGATGGAACGTTTGAGGGTTCCTATGCGGCGCGCGGCTTCTTTGATGCCTGTGATGGGAAGCTGCATCAGACCACCGTTTGGTTGTCTCAAACAGAGATCGAAAATGAGAAGTGAGAATGGAGATCCGCTTGCTTCCCAGCGGAAGTACTCTTGCTCGAGGAAGTAGAGAATGAGCGGATATGAGATCAAGCCGCTCTCTGGGCGCAACAGCGACTTCATTCCGGCGGTGATGGCTGCGCGATCCAATCCCATGGCTTCGATGGGAAGCGGCTTCTGACCCTGCGCCGGTTTATCAGACGCTGACACCAAATCGCACGAAAGAAGATTGAACATCACAGGAATCCACTCGACCTTTGCCATCGGTCGTTTGCGCAGAATCTCGAACCATGTGTGCTGCCCGTCGACGAGTTGGTAGACCTGCTTCATCAGCCCAACTTCGGCAGGAACGCCTTTAGATATGCGCTGTTCGAACTCTGCTTCTGTCATCGCTTGGCTCTTGCGATGAATGTAAGCCGGCAGTGCAAGCCCGGCGCGCGTCAGATAGCGGCTCTGTTCGAGCAGTGGTGCCGCTTCCATAAGCAGCATTTCTGCGCGCTTCGTGACGGAGCGTTCGGTGGTGCGTTCGTCTTGAATGAAGCGAAACTTGCCGTGCTCCCAGGTCAGGAGTTCCATGATGGTGTGGTCGCCGCGACTCTCTGCCGCTTGCGCATGCACCGGCGCACCGTTTTCGAAGTAAAACTCTGCAGTTTCGTCAGTCTGATGAATAGTCAGTTTTCCCGTCATCTGACTTATCGAAATCGACTGGAGAAGATGCGGAAACTTCATGTTTTTCAAGTCGCCTTCAAGCGACGCAGCCGCGGCTTCGACCATGTCTTCAGCCTTGCCTGCGTGCGGAGGCATCTGCACACCGGCATAACGTTCTTGGTTAGCCAGGCTCGGAATGCCCGCAAATGACTGCATTTGCGCACTGGTCTCACCGGTGTCGCCGCCCAGGCACTCGCGCAAAACCAGGTTGTGTATGAGAGCCACGTCGCCGCTCTGGTAGCTCCATACGACATCTTTTGCCGTTCCAGAAATAGTATTGAAAACCCACAATGGCTCGTTGCCATCTTTATCGCAAGTTACGCACAGCAAGCACTCTTTCGCATACTGCGCCGCTTTCCACGGCAGCTCGACCTGCCGCCCTGCGAGCTGTTGCCCCTGGCTGAGCATGTGAAAGACATCCTCATACCCAGGTAGGGTCGACAACATCGTCAGGCGCAAGGGTAGCTGTGCTTTGTCTTTTGGGCGAAACATTGCGCGTCTTCGTCGGGTCTGTCACTTTCTTACCCGGTCGCTCACTGTTTCAGTCGCGTTTCAATTACTCCGCAAACTCAATTTGCGCGGGCAAATCGTGATTGTAAAACCGTGCTTGGGCCAGGTCTTCGCGAGCCAAGACTTCATCTTTCAGCATATGGTAGACAAAGCCGCGAGCCAGGTAGCAGTCCCATTTGTTGGGGTCATTCATCAACGCGTCGGAGAGGTCGTTGAGCGCGCCGTACCAGTTGCCCAGCATGATATGGGCGCGAGCGCGATGGTAGAACAGATTGGGATCTTTGGGGTTGTTGCGAATCGCACGTCCGTAGTTTTGCGCCAGGGTCTTCGCGTCGCCGTTGTGCGCAAAATACTTTCTTGTCAGTTTCAAAACCTCGGGATATGGCTTCTCTGCTTGCTCTTCGTTGCTTTGCGTGATCGGTTTCGGCTTGCTGGCGATATCGAGCGCAGTGGCTACAACCAGCCCGCTATCCGGCTCGAGCTCAGACTTAACAGATGCCGGCACCTGCTGTGGTTGCGCAGGAACCGCAGCCAGAACCAAGTCCGAACCGTTCCACTTGCTGTTCAAGACTGGCGTTTGGCGCGCCCCAGGGCGATCTTCTTTGACTTCATCGGCAACCGCGTGCTCGACAAATTTGAATGCCTCACCCAGTTTGGTTTTCATGCCGCCGGCCCTTAGCCCATCCAACAGTTGCTTAGTGAACACGCCATTTTTGTAGCGCGCGGATTCCCATGATTGTTGTTCTGGCAGGCTGGAACAAATGACCAATTGCCCCGACCCCTGTGCAAGCGCCTGGGCATCGAAGTTTCCGGTGCGGTTTAGTCCTTTGGACGCGTGTCCGGCGCCGCCGCTGTGGCAAGCGTCCAAGACAAGCAACACGCGATCGGTCAAGACCCGCTCGCTGATTGATTCTAGAATCTTCTGCATGTCCAATCCGCTGACATACAAGTCTGCAGGGTCGCTGTCGTAGGCGACGAGATAGTTCGCGCCGCGGAGATCGAGTTGGGCTGGGCTTCCGTGCGTGGAGAAAAAGACGACGACGAGATCGTCCGGTTCGACGACGCGAGCGAGAAACTTGCTTCCCAGCTCTGACATGACGCGTCTTTCCGTCGCTTTGTCGTTGAGCAAAACCCGTACGTGGTCTGGCGCGAAGTGCGCTTCTTTGACGAGAAACGCGGCGAAGTCCGAGGCGTCTTTGGCTGCGTACTTCAGCTTGGGAATTTTGTCGCTTGCGAACTGCCCGATGCCCACGACAAGCGCCCATTTGTCTCTTATCGGACGGTCGATGCGCTTGGTGGAGGAGACGCCGGCGCTTGCAGAGGTGCCGGATGCGGAGGGTTCGGATGCCGTGGT
>CAYZJR010000138.1:0-3623 GCA_964478655.1 uncultured Candidatus Obscuribacterales bacterium | reverse complement strand
CGGATGCCGTGGTTCCCGTCTGGCGCTCGGCGGCAAAGCCGGCTGTTGTGCTCAACAGCGCCACACACAAAAGACTGACAAACTTTCTCATAGCCGTCACCTAGATGTTTGTTCCAGACCTTCCGATTCTATGTTACGCCTACGTCGACTTTCCGTCACTCCCCGCCCAGTAAATCCAGCAATCCATGATCGCTTCCTTCAAGCAGAAGCTGCCCTTCGTCCTTTACGAATTTCAGGTTTTGCGGAATTGCATAGGCAGAGGCAGGAACATCCATTCGTTCCACCTTCACGGTATCAAGACGTGTTTTGTGCGGGCCGTTGCCGTGCGTCACGCGCAACGGAATCTTGCCCAGGCGAGGAAAGTCATAGTATTGGGCGACCATGTTGGCCGCGGCTTCCGGAACCTTAATCTGCTCAGCCAAAAAGCACTTGTACAACTTCGGTTTTCGCAATTCACCGCTTTTGGTGAGGCGGTTTTGCCCTACATTGGTGCATTCCCAAATCGTGGTCTTTGCCCCGGCAATCTGCTCCGTGCCTGCTTTTACAAATTTAAAATCCAACTGGTCGGGAAAGATAACCTTCATGCGGTGCGCGATTCCACCCTTCCAGGTTGCGAGTTTCCGCTCGTGTATCAACTTCATCCGTTGATTGTACATTGCGAACTGCATGGATGGGAGGCGCACTACGACGCAGGTTCCGAGCTTTTTGTTGACTATCTTGACGCCGTCGGCGGATGCAAAAATCTCGTGTGAGCCGAAAAGCTTGCTTTCTTGATACAGGTGCCAGCCTTTGCCGGTGCCGGAGATACCGGTGCCCGAGGTGCCGGAAAGAGCAGAAGTTTCTTTGGCAGCCCAAACAGGCAAAGATGATGAGGACACCAGAAGGAACAGTTGAATGAATAGCGCCGCCACAAACAGCACCGATCCGTTCCGCACCATATATGGTGCCCGACAAAAATTATCGGATAGAAGTGCGAAACTTTCCATTTGCATCAAATTCATGTGGGTTCCCCCACTGAAAGCTGCCTATATAAGGGATTGCGACTACGTATTATTACGCAAAACCGGACATAACGAAGAGACGTATCGACAAAAGGCGACAATCTTTCGATAGTTTGCACCGCGCTTGCAGACTAGAACATTCGTTGCGCGATTAAGCGTGCGGCTTTCGAAAAAGCTTATGCCATGCGGGTTTTCGCATCGCGGCAGGCAGCGCACCTGATCACGCAAAACTTCTATGGATACGGAAAATACGAAGCTTGAGGCGGATTTTAGTTGATTCTTGTAAAGCGCTTGCCTAATATACTGTTAATCTGGTTCACAGAACTCGGCGCAAATACATAATATCTACTGCAGGCTCCCGGAACACTCCTGGAAGGATGGCACCACATATGCTCAATCAGGTCATCGTAGGCGTTCAAAAATGGATCAGGCGCATGGCGACTGAAGCTTCGAAACTCACGTGCGAACAAGGAATCGACTTCCAAGAAATGAACGAATCGTATCTCCGATTGCAAAAGATGCGCACGAAGATGCAAACGATAGAAACCACCAGCCATCTTGATCTCGACCGTGTTCGCAATCGCTGCAGCACCATCACGATGGACCCGTCAAACTCGTTCAAAGCGAGAGACCGTCAAGCGAAATCGCGTTGGTTCTATCAAGAAGAAACCAAACAAGTTCAGTTCGAACGAGCCCTCGAAACCGATCTCAGATCGAGATGGCAAGATGCAGTGGATAACTACGCTCCACCGGAAGCGACCTTTGATGGTCCAGTTCTGCCTGGTATCAGCTACACCGTGACGCCGAAGCTTATCGAAAGCTCGCAAAACATCAGTTTCGAACCACCGGTTGCTGAAGATGTGCCGATCGTTCGCATGGATCGCATGATTCCTCAGTTCAACTAAGCTCAGTTCAACCAAGCTGTGGCACTGACCCGGCTAACCCTGACCTGACCACGTTCTCGTCCAAATCTCGTCGCAAATCATCAACATAATCTGAAGCATCCCTTGAACTAACGTATCGCAGGGGTTGCCAACCCCTTCCACCCCATTATGAACCTAATATAATGGTTCAAGTCAAAGACTGGGGCGGGGTTCAATGGCCAAAATACTTCTTGTTGAAGACGACAAAAACCTGGCGTACCTTCTGCAGATGCAGCTCGAGCACGATCGGCATCTCGTCGATCTCGTCACAAGGGGACTCGACGCTCTTAGCCAGCTGCAGTCACACACATATGAGCTCGTCATCCTCGATTGGATGCTGCCAGACATAGCAGGCATCGAAGTCTGCAAGCAGTACAGGCAGACCGGCGGCAAGGTTCCTGTGCTGATGTTGACCGCCAAGGGTGCAATCGAGGACAAGGCAGCGGGGCTCAACGCGGGCGCTGACGATTATCTGGTCAAACCATTCCACCCGACGGAACTGGAAGCGCGAGTGCGCGCACTGCTTAGAAGACCCACTTCCTGGGCGGGAAAAACGCTCACGGTTAAGGACTTGGAACTCGACACGCAAACCGGTCGCGTCACACGCCAGGGCGACGAAATTGAGCTCACAGCAAAGGAGTTCAGTTTGTTGGAACTGCTGATGCGTTACCCCAACAAGAGTTTTTCACTCGAAGCAATTTTGGATCGCGTGTGGCATTCAGATTCCGCCGCATCGATCGACACGGTGCGCACGCACATGAAGACGCTGCGCAAAAAGATCGGAGACACCGAAGAAAGCGGATTGATCAGAACTAAGCGCGGTCTCGGTTACCGCATAGTTGATCAATGAAAAACTGGTCACTAACGACGACCACCTCAATTGCAATTGCGATCACTGTCGCTCTTCTAGTACACATCGGAACAATCTCTCTCAGACAATGCTTCCAGCGCATGGAAGCCAGTTATCGCGCGACCGAAATCTTCAACATTGTGGTGCTTTTGAGCGAGCTGCTTACAAATCTTGCTCGCGCCGAAGCAGGCGAGCATAATTATGTCACCACCGGTGATGAACAATTTCTCGAACAGTACAAGCGAAACTTCGAACGCATCCGCGTCTCGCTCTCGCAGTTGCGTATCTCTATGGAACGCAATCCTGCATACGATCAAATGATGGGCAAGCTGCTGCGTGCGATAGAAGAACGCAATCGCATAGGCGACAACGTAGTCAAAATCCGCACAGAAAATGGAGCCGAAGAGGCGCTGCGCACGCTGACTTTCAGTGAAGAGGATGCCCTGACGAAGGAGATCGAACTGCAGGTTCGCGACCTCAAACAAAGCGTCGATCTCGAAGTTGAAACCCGCGACCGCGAACTCGACCGCGCCGGCTTCGACACGATTGTCGGCATATCAATTCTGATGACTGTCGCGCTGACGATTCTCGTTTTGATTCTGATCGTCATCAATCGCTACGTCACCGAAAGGCGACAAGCCGAGCGCACAATCTCAGAGGCGGAACGCAGATTTAGAGCCGTTTTCAATCAGACGTTTCAGTTCACCGGCTTGCTTTCACCGGAAGGAACGGTTCTGGAATCAAGTCGAACCGCATTGGATTTCGCAGGCATTAACGCAGACACAGTCATCGGCAAACCGTTCTGGGAAACGCCCTGGTGGTCGCATTCTACAGAGACACAAGAACGCC
>CAYZJR010000137.1:13071-16260 GCA_964478655.1 uncultured Candidatus Obscuribacterales bacterium | reverse complement strand
TGGAAGTTGCCGAATCCCAATGTCTTGTTGCCGACTACCTTAACCGTTCCGCCCCAGTAAATACTGTTGTACGCTGAATCTTGACCGGTTGTGAAATCGAGATTCGAGTGACCCATTCCGTCTCTGTTGAGCGGCGTGAGGAACATTGTATTTTTTGATTGACTGATGATGCTGTAATAGTAGTCTGGCAAAGTTGTCGCGACTTTCTTAATGGCTGCAGTTTTGGGATTGATGAACAAACAGTTGTTGGTCGAAAGTCCGCCGTTTTTCTGACCGAATTCGATGCTCGTTCCTAGCCCTGGGCCGAACACACAATCGTAGAACGAAAACCAGCTAAATCCGCCTCTGTAAGTGTCCTTAACTCTGACGCCATCGGTTTCGTCCCAGCTGAATTGGAACGTTTGACCACCGCCATAACCTGTACCTGCTGCAGCGGCAACGGGATAGTTGAAGATGCTGCATTTTCTGAACATCGGACCGTAGCCACCATATGCGGATTCGATGACGACGTTTACTTTATTGTTGTAGATGTGGCAGTTTTCAATTCTTGGCGAACGTCCTTGCACAAGCAGACCGCATGGGTTTGATACGTTTGCAAAGTTGTATCCGTTGCCTGAGATATCGACGTTTCTCAGCACGTCGCTGTAACTGGTCGTGCCGATTTTTACACCGTAGTTTGCAAATCCCCAGACCTTCATTGACTTTTGAGAGAAAGTGCCTTGGGTGATTTTTCTGCCTTCCACTTGCACATATTGATTGTTGCCGAAGTCGATTCCGACATATGACGGTGCTGCCGCAGTGCTGCCACTAATCGTGACCTGTCCGCTGTGACCGGCTTCTTGCGACGTCACAATTTTGATTGGTTTGCTGGACGTGCCGGATTTTCCGATGGTGAAGGTGCCCGGATAATACAAACCCCAAGTGCCACCATCAAAGGTGATTGTGTCGCCAGGTTGCACTGCTGACCAATTGATTTGATTGGTGTAAGTCCATGCTTTCTGCCAAGAACTTCCGTCATTTGATGGATTGTATGTGGTGGCAGAAGATACGTAATAGGTCTTCGGTGCAGGTGCCGTCGTGCCTGTGGCAGCATGAACTTCTGCCGGCGTAAACATGCACGATGCCGCTAGACCAATTGTTGCACCAAGAACGGTGACCGCTCTGTTAACTATTCCTGAATATTTTTGCCCAAGCGAAGAACGACTGATCGATGGCATACCACACCTCACAGAAATCGAAAGTATTAGTTGCGCGCGCAGGGGGCTTCTGCCGCCGTGCCCTGGCGCTTATTGAGTTGTTCGATGGCAAGACTATAATCGTGGTTTTTGACAACCGGCGAATTTTTAACAGCGCCTTAAGATTGGCTCCAGTTGGGGATTTGTGAACTTTTTGTACCCTGTTCTAATGTTCGCTGCCCATCCTTAATATGGATCTCGGCGTCGCAGTCGGTACAATGCGCATGTACGTGCTGCAAGGCTGATGGAACTAACCCACACTCTAGAAGAAGCAATAAACAGCGACGACAACACTACGCGAGCGGTGCCTTTGTCCGAGCGCCGTGGTCCGTTTCTTATGGGGTTGTTGTGGATAACCATGGTCACAGGATTCCCGGCTGTTCTTGCTGGATTCACATGGTTTCAAAATGGTTTGACGCTTTCTCAAATCTTGTATTGTTCAGTCATCAGCACAGTGATTCTGATGGCATATTGCGTTCCTGCCTGTCATTTAGGAACCGTAAGCGGACAGACCTACGCTCTTATGAGCAGAAGACTTTTCGGTCGCCTCGGCTCCATGTTCATTTCAATCAACGTGTCGTGGATTTCGCTTGCATGGTACGGGTTGGCGGCTTTGCTTCTGGCTGATGGGTTGAAGGGTGTCATGCCGATTCCTGTCGATACGATGTGGCTCACCGTTGCAATCGCGCTTGTGATGTCGGTAAATAACCTCTTTGGATTTTCCGGTGTTGCGAACTTCGCCGGATATCTTGCGGCACCGGTGCTGATTGCGTGGATTGTCCTGACCTTTGTGAAAGTATTTGTGGCGACGCCAGTTACGGTATGGTCGGCACCTGAACACGTCGGCTTTTCACAAGCTTTGCCGCTTGTGTCTGCTTTGATCATAGGCAATTCTGCATGGGGGAACGAACCAGACTATTGGCGTTACGCAAAGCCTAAGCTAAGCAATACGGCGATACCCTTGATGATTTCAATTGCAATTGGTCAATTCGTTTTTCCAATCACCGGTTGGTTGCTTGCCAGGGAGACGGGCATCACTGAATATGCCGCCGCTAGCGGCTTGATGACTCGATATGCACTTGGCGGTGCTTCTATTTTGGCTGCCATTGTTTTGATCGTCACGTACTGGGGACTGAACGATGCGAATCTCTATGCAGCAATCAATGGTGTAGCGAATCTCAAAAAGTATTCGCGCAAGAAATTGACGATGGTGCTAACTGTGATTGGTGCTCTGGCTGGAGCCATTTTGAGCAAAGATTCTAAAGCTTTGGAAACTGTGTGCTCGATCTCTTCGATTGTCTTACCCTGTGCAACAATCATCGCGATGACCGAATGGTATTGCTCGACGAGGGGCAAAGACGCGGTTCCATTTTACGCAACGATTCCGGAATTTGCGCAACTACCCGCGGTGCGATGGTCAGCACTCGTTGCCTTTCTCATTGGCAGTGCTGCAGGAATAGTGACATCGGGACTGATACCGGCTTTGGAACCATTGCATTTCGGCGTCGCTCCGCTCCAGTCTTGGCTCACTACATTTGTTGTCTATATGCTTTTACGACGATTCGATCGGCTTGCGCCTGAAACACCTGATGCTCCAAATGCGTCCGGCGTGTCTGGAGACGAATCACTTTCCGAGCAGCTTGTCCCACCATGATTTTGCTTTTCCTTCAGTGTCGTTTTTCGATTGAGGCAATGGAGGAAGGCGCCCGGGTGGTGGCGGCATCGGCTGCGATTTGAGGCTTGCATCCAAAAAGGTTTCATACTCACCCCACACTTCACATGGGAATGAGGAGAGCGGTTGTAAGCGCACAGTATCTGCAAACGCCACATCGAATTTAAATGGAACAATCATTTTCGCGATGTCTTCCGGAAGTTGAGTGATATGCACTGGCGATTGGGGAAGTTGTTCTTTGGGACGTGAGTAAGGAACCATCGCCTCTTCATCTTCATCTTC
>CAYZJR010000137.1:0-12971 GCA_964478655.1 uncultured Candidatus Obscuribacterales bacterium | reverse complement strand
GAAGTTGTTCTTTGGGACGTGAGTAAGGAACCATCGCCTCTTCATCTTCATCTTCTAATTCTTCTTCGAGAAAACCTTCATGAGTAAAGTGATACAAGCCTATCGACGGCGCATCAGGAGCACCCCACTGGTCTTCTTTGAGCGGTCGCTTCAGCGCGTTAGCAATCTTTTCGACCAGTTCATAACCTTCACCTTGATCGAGATGCTGGTAGACTTCAATCGGCACCGGACCAGTTTCTTCTGACGTCATTAGTGCGACGAAACCATCCTTATCGATGGCAAACCACTCAGTGTCCATGCTATGCGCTGCCGGATAGTCGTTCTGCATTCGCTCAATCTCCATGTGCTTTCAAGTCTTCAGTGCCACCACAAAATTTTAAACCTAGGTCTTTGAGGCTATTTAAGAGCCCTCGATAACTGAGTTCGGATAACGACGCTCTTGATTCGGTGTACGAGCACCAGGCAACTGACTTATTCCATCCGATAGAACAAAACCTGGGGCTGCTTTTGCATCCAGTGAGACACGACATCGATTGAAATGCGTTTTCTCCAGCCACTTGTGCCACCATTTCCGGTGACGGCGTGTCGTTGATTCGCATTGGCAAATAAACGATTCTTTTATTGTCAATTCCATTTGAACGAATTCTTTCGGCTGCCGATTTTGCCGATTCCAAATGGGATTTTGCGACAAGCAGATTGATACCACTGGTGATGCCTCTTGCAGATAGCAGTTTCACCTGCTCGATCACGCGATTGACTTCATCGTCGTCGTCTGGGAAGTGAACCGAGATGTGCACTTTATCTGGCGCGGCCGCGACGAGCTTTTCCATAAACTCATCGAGCAAAAGCCCATTGGTGGTCATCGAGCGAAACAGCGTTCCCTTCAAGCGAGCGAAGACATCGAATATTTCTGTGAACTGCATCGGTTCTCCACCGCCAAAAGAAACCGCTTTTACACCGTTGGCAGCGAGATCTTTTGCGAAACTTACAAGCTCATCGGCAGTCCAGTTTGTGTCACCGGCAGGTGCGCTGCCGTTGTAGCAGAAAGAACATGCCTTGAAGCACCGGTTGGTGACTTCAATCGACACGCGGTCCAATGCGAAGGTCGAAATCGAAGCAGTCATGAATCAGGTCCTAGACAGTCATATTTTAGACGCTCAAATTGTGCATCGGAGAATTTGCAATTCAAGGATTGACAAACCATACAATTGTATGGTTATAATGGTGGATATTCATTTAAAAGCGCGCGTATATCGTTCAGGTGGACGCAAATCCGGTGTTAGGCATTTTGCTGAGCTTCGGAAGTATTGCCTGTGTTTTTTATTGGAACGCAGTAGGGAGGATCGATGGCAGGCAGTGTGAACGTTGCTGCGTTAAAACAACACTTCGAACATCTTTTCCCTGGCAAGTGGCTGCAAGATCAAAGAGATGGCAAATCTCTTTTTACCGGTATTGCAGAGATCGATTCGGTTTTAGGTAAAGGTTTAGCAAGGAGGCGTATATGCGAATGGATAGGCACATCTTCTTCAGGCAAATCAACACTGTTGCGAGCGGCAGTGGCAAACTGGTGCTCGTCAGGATTTTATGTGGCTTATGTTGATGCACAGTCACGTCTTGTTGCTTCTGACTGGGCTTTTGTCGAACAAGGAAATTTAGGACTATCTATAAATAGTGCAACCAAAAACAGTTCAACGAAACTATATATAGAGCGTCGCATAGAGCAACCTAAGAAATCAGGTGCATTCTGGGTTGTTCGCAGTAATGAAAAAAATGATTCTGACAACGACAAGAAAGTGCTGGGTCGTGACAATGCACTTTGGTCAGCAGAACAACTGATTCGCTCACAAGTATTTGATGTAGTGATTCTCGATCTGGGTTCTTCTTTCTCGGTGTCTAGCCGTGCTTATGCCAGATTGCAGAGATCATTGGATCGGTCGAAAGCCGCATTGGTGATCGTCAGAGATGACGATCTTCAAGAAGCTGCCGTAAAAACAATTCAATCCGATTGGGGTTGTCACACACGACTGCAATTTAGCTGGACTACACCGGTGCATTGTCGCTACGGTCTGTTCGGCATTGCTTCTATGTCTCCAACAATTAACGGTTGTGTTTCTAGAGACGGAATGTCTCAAAATGTAGAGGTAACTGTTAGCGCTCATGAGTCGAATCGCTTGTTTACGCATACCCAAATTCCCGATCGCCGTACAACGAAAACAAAACCCAGATCTCAAAAGTAAACCGCTCGTCTTACTGCCTCAAGGCGCGGCTACAACAAAGGCTTTGGGGCGTTCGGTCATTTTGGAATGTTCTGATGAAGCAAACAAAAGGGAAGTGTTTGCTGGGATGAGACTTGCAGCCGCACGAGCGATCTGCGCAGACCTCGCGTGGCAAGAGTATGACTGCAGATTGTACGAACATGCTCACAAAAAGCTTATCAACGAGTTAATCGCTTGCTCTCCTCGAGTCAGTAGCTACGAATCAGGCATATTTATTCTTGACGCATCCGGATTAAGACATTTAGGCGGAGAGAACAAGTTTTGCCGAAATATCTTGAGACTCGTCAGCAAACTTGGATATGTCACCGGTAATGTTGGTGTCGCTGACAGCGCGTTCGCTGCACAGATGGCAACTATGTGCAGTCCTCATAACACGCGATGGTATGTCGTTCCCCAAGGAATGGCTGCAAAGTTTTTATCGTCTCATTCCATACGCTATTTACCGCTGAGTGAAGAGACGAGAGAAACACTGATTGATTTAGGCGTTCGCTCGATGGGCAAATTCGCTCAGCTCTCGAAATTCTCTGTTTCAGATCGATTTGGAATAGAAGGAGAAATCGCGCACACACTCGCTTGTGGATATGACTACAAGGGAAACCGCAGTCCGAAAATGCCGGCGAGAGAAAACAACTTTCAATGCTTCGTAGAAATAGGCGCACCTCTTTCTGAACTGCAAGAGACAATGTTTGTTGTCAAATCTATGTTGGAGAGATTGACTGTAGAACTTCGAGATTCAGGTTTATGTGCAGAAGAGTTAACCGCATCGTTTTTTCATGAAAATGAACTATTCGATGAGCGTCCCATCAAACTAATACGACCATCAAATAACAGCAAATTCTTACTTGAGGTTTTGCGTTTGTCGTTGGAAGCGCACCCGCTTATGAAAGAGTTTACTGCGCTGAGGTTGGGTATCTCTCGGCACATCAAAGAGTCTTGGGAGCAAACCAAACTGGCCTCCGATGGTCAGCTCGATCAGTCCGCGCATGACACGCAAATTACAATGAATGCAACATCGTTGCTTCTGCAACGCTTTGCCATGCGTCTTGGAGAAGAGTCGTTAGTCAGACCTGTTGCTAACGACCAATATTTTTACGATGAAATGGGTGGTTGGGTGCCGATATCCGGCAAGCAACAGCAGCTATTTCAACCAGTCAATGTAGAGCATGTTGATAAGACACTGGGACCTCGTGGCTTGGTATCAGCATTAGTTCTTCGAAAGTATGTTACGCCGGCACCTGTTTTTGTTGAGCTTGATGGTACTAATCCAACTGCCATTACTTATGGAGGACGTTGGAGGCGCATCAGTAAGATAACTACTCCCGAATGTCTCTCTGGTTTATGGTGGGAAAACCCTGTTCGAAAGTCTTTCTACGTTGCTTTGCTTGAAGAAAAGATGGAAGCAAACCTGCGTTCTCGAATAACGACTGTGCTGCTTGTTCATGACCATCAGCACCATAGATGGTTTATAGAAGGAGAATTCGATTGATGTAACCTATTTTGCAAATTTGCTCAATTCGCGATGAACTGCATCAGCCTTTTGCGATTGACCAGACTTGCGGAAAGACGCTTCTTGGTCCTTCAATGCAGTTTCAATCATTAGGCTCTGTCCCGCTTCTTTCGCCATCTTTACGGCATCCCCAGAGCAGCGCAACTATGTCAATTCCAGAATATGCCGAATTACATTGCCACTCCGCCTTTTCATTTCTAGATGGGGCATCCCACCCCGAAGAGTTAGTTGTTTGCGCAAAAGAATTGGGTTTAAAAGCCCTTGCCCTAACAGATCATGATGACCTTGGCGGCATTGTCAGATTCTCCTACGCAGCAAAGGAAATATCACTCGATGCTATCGTCGGTGCGGAGCTTTCTATGGAGGATGGTTCGCATTTAATCGTTCTTGCCAAAGATCTGACTGGTTATAAAAACCTCTGCTATTTGATTACGCAATCTCGTTCTGACTGTACAAGAGGAAGCCCTAGAGTTCTCTACGACAATTTGTTCGAGCGTGCCTCAGGACTCGTAGCTTTGTCTGGCTGCCCATGCGGTCGAATACCTACTGAGTTGGCTAGAGGTGATACCGACGCCGCTTTGATGTATGCGCGAAACATGCTTGATGGTTTTGGCGAAGACTTTTATCTGGAGATATGGAATCACAACATTGCTCAAGAATTGGTGATCGGTCGACGCATGTTGGAGATTGCAAAAACTCTTTCGATACCATATGTGGCGACAAACAATGTTCATTACGCAACCGCCGAGAAGCGCATTGTTCATGATGTTCTGACGTGTCTGAGGCATGAGGTTACTTTGGCTGCAGCTGGACGCAAGCTGCGCCCCAATGGCAGTTGGTTTCTCAAGTCGCCGCAAGAAATGTCGCAAATGTTTAGTCAGTATCCTGAGGCAATAAAGAATACTCTCGTGGTGGCGGAGAAGTGTCAGTTTCGGCTTGGCTTGCTAAAACCACCGTTGCCGACATTTGAATTGCCTCCCGAACACGAATTGAGTAGTCTTCCTAACAATGAATTGTTGTCGAAATTAGTCTGGGATGGAGCAGCAAAAAGATATCCCGATTTAACTGAGCAGCACGTAAAACAAATAAATCACGAACTTGATTTGATTTTTCGCCTTCAGTTGGCGCCGTATTTTTTGATCATGTGGGACATTGTGCGTTTCGCTCTTTCTCGCGGTATTGCCGTGCAGGGGCGCGGGTCAGCCGCCAATTCCGCCGTTTGTTATTGCTTGTTGATTACAGCTGTCGATCCCATTGGAATGGATCTTCTATTTGAGCGTTTCCTTTCCGAAGGAAGAAACGAACCGCCGGATATCGATCTTGATATTGCCCATCAAGAGCGCGAAACTGTTTTGCAATATGTCTATGAAAGATATGGCAGAAAGCACGCCGCCATGGTTTGCGAAGTCATAACTTATAGAGGGCGATCGGCTGTGCGAGATGCTGCTCGCGTGCTTGGTTTTTCGCAAGACCAAGCCGACAGACTATCGGCCGAAGCTGCACGATGGGAGGCAGCGGATGCCGCCAGAAGTTTGCTTGAAGGAGGTGCGCAAAGAGCCGGATTAGACTTGAAAGATAAGCGCGTACAATTGCTTATTCGTGTTGTCTTCGGATTGCACCAATTGCCACGCCATAGATCTATACACGTAGGTGGTTTTGTTTTGTGCGGAGAGTTGCTCGGCGAGAGTGTTCCTGTCGAACCTGCAGCAATGGAAGGTCGCACCGTCATTCAATGGGATAAAGACGATATTGATTTAGCCGGCATGATCAAAATCGATTTGCTTGGACTTGGAATGCTGCAAATGATTCAAGAAGCATTGAAATTAGTCAAGCAATATCGAGGTGTGCAGCTCGACATTGGGCGGCTTGATATGTTCGATAAAAATATCTATGAAATGCTCCAACGAGCTGACACGGTAGGTGTGTTTCAGGTTGAGTCGAGAGCTCAGATGAACATCTTGCCAAAGCTCAAACCAACATGTTTTTACGACATTATTGTTTCTATCGCCATCGTCAGACCGGGACCTATTCAGGGCAACATCATTCATCCCTATCTGCGCCGCCGCCGTGGAGATGAACCAGTCATTTATCTGCATCCAAGCCTAGAACCGATCTTGAAACGCACTCTTGGCGTTCCGCTATTTCAAGAACAAGGGATGAAACTAGCAGTAGTGGCAGCAGGTTTTAGCCCTTCTCAAGCCGATCAGTTAAGAAGAGTGATGAGCCATAAACGATCTTTGGAAAGAATGGCCAAACTCTGCGACGAACTCGCAGTTGGAATGCGAGCAAATAACTTTGCCGAAGAAGCGATTGCCACCATTACTCACCAACTGCGAGCCTTTGCCAACTATGGTTTTCCTGAGAGTCACGCCGCTTCCTTTTCGCTGCTCGTTTATGCATCGGCTTATTTGAAGCGATATTATGCTCCGGAATTTTACTGTGCGATGTTAAATGCACAACCAATGGGTTTTTATAGTCCTGCTACGTTAGTAAATGACGCTGTCCGGCATGGTGTTGTCGTGCGTCCGGTTGATTTGGCGCACAGCAGTTGGCATTGCACGCTAGAGGATGATACGACTTCTGAAGTTTCATCTGTAGGACCGGCGTTGCGAATCGGCTTGCGTTATGTTCGTGGCTTTGGTCCCAAATCTAGAAAGAACTTGGAGAAAGCTTGGGAATTGGGAGGAACATTCAAATCTCTCGACGATGTATTGCAACGCAGCGGATTGGATGCATCTGAGTTAAAGGTGTTGGCTCGCGCCGGTGCGTTTGAAACATTGTTTCCGGGGCGCCGTGAAGCATTGTGGAAAATTCTAGATGAGTTGAGACCCAAGATACCAACTCCCCTTTTAGATGCTCTTCTGCTCAACGCCGGACCTGCGCAAATGGAAAAGGCAAGACCCGAGATGCGAGAGATGAGTCCGATGGAAACAGTAATTTCCGATTACAAATTGCTCGGACTCACAGTGAATGATCATCCAATGGTGTTCTATCGCAAGTGGGCACAAGAAAGGAATGTTTTTGCTTGCGATGATTTGAAGTTGGGAGAGCACGGAACAATCGTAAAAGTCGCAGGCGGAGCCATCTGCCGTCAGCGCCCGGAGACGGCAAAAGGTTTTGTATTTATGACTCTTGAAGATGAAACAGGAATGGCAAATGTAATCATCAAGCCGCAAGTCTTCGAGAGCTATCACAAGGTAATAATGAAGTCATCGTTTTTGTGTGTAAAAGGAAAATTGCAACTCGAAGAAGGAGTAAGCAATTTAATCGCAGAGCACTTTGAGGCGCTTCCGCCTTTGCCGAGTGATACGCAAGTGCATGTTCCGGCTCGCAACTTTCACTAAACCGGATCACAGCGCGAATTCGACCTTGTAAGGGCGCTTTTCGGTGTTATTATTGCTTTCGGGAACACCCAGTGATGTCCGAATATGCAAGGCGATCTTTTTGAAAATAGGTATCGAGTGATTCGGCAGCTAGGAGCTGGCGGAATGGGTGTCGTCTACGAAGCCGAAGACGAACTTCTGAAAAACAAGGTGGCGATAAAAACGATAAGGAAAGGCATGTCGCTCAGCCACGATCTTATTGTTCGATTTCAAAAAGAGGCCAATGCGCTTGCTGCATTGAAACATCCTAACCTTGTTCCACTTTTTGTCTTTGGCCTTACCCAAGATAATGAACCATATATGGTGATGCGGTATGAAGAGGGACAACCGCTTTCACAGTTGATCGAGGGGCGCGGTTATCTTCCATTGTATAAAGGGCTGAACATCTTCATTCAGGTTGCAGAAGCCATGCAGCATGCGCACAAGCACGGCATACTGCATCGAGATCTCAAACCCGCAAACATCATGATCAGAAACTTTGATTCGTCGAATCCGGACATTGTCATCATCGATTTTGGAATCGCGATGATGGATGAAGGCGACGCAATTTCCACGCTGACAAAAACCGGAGTGATAGTTGGCACGCCTTCTTACATGAGTCCTGAGCAGGTCCGCGGGCGAAACATTGATGAACGCAGCGATATCTATGCCCTCGGCTGCATAATGTTTGAAACTCTGACTGGTCGAAAACCATACACAGCTGAATCATCTCTAGAACTTTTGAGCCAGAAAATAAATGTGGAAGCGCCGAAGATCAACTCAGTCGATCGCGAACTCCGTTTTCCAGCCGGATTGGAAGAAATTGTTGCGACGGCGTTGGCGTTGTCTGCTGATGAACGTTATCAATCAATGGATGAATTTCGCAACGATCTGATTTCGCTAAAAACTGGAGAATACAAAGCTGCACACGATGACTCTAGTTCGCATAGCGTAGGTGAAATTGCAGTCGCTCAGAAGCCATTGGAAACAAAGTATTTGATTGCAGGTCTTGCCGCGGTCGGTATTGCTGCTGTCTGCGTTGCTGTCTTTATGTTTAACTCGTTGGGCAGCAAGGTTGAGAAAGATAGAACCGAAGAGTTGGTTTCCATTAAAGAAATTAGCACTCAAATGACAGAGCCTTTTGCTCAAGTGCTTACCTTGGACACGCCGCAAATGAGTGGTGAAAGTCTTCATGCACGAGTTCAGAATGCGCTTAAGATGCCGCTGGTTCACGATGATATGGAAGCCAAAGAATATCTCGATGCTGAGCAGAAAAAACGAGATGAGCGCAAGGCAGGAATTGAAGAACCGATTGAGTTGTTAGTCGACTGCAATCACATAACCGGTACGTGCTTTGAAGGATGCAGGCTTCCAATTGTGGCACTCTCCATAAATCGTTGCGGCACAACTCCAGCCGGTTTGAAGGCGATAAGTCAGCTACCGCATTTGGTGCATCTGCACCTCAGCGCGGAAGATTCACTAGGAGATGGACTAGGTTGCTTGGCTGATAGCAATAGTCTGGAGATCGCACAGATAGCTAGTTGTTCGTTCATTCCAGAATCGTTGGAAAAGCTCGCATCGAGCAAAAAATTGAAGATTCTTCGATTACTTGAATGCAAGGACACATCTAACCATGAGTTTACTGGACGTGCTATGGAGTATGTTTCAAAAGGAGGCGCACCAAACTTGAAGCAACTTTACTGGTCCAAGATGCGCACTGGCGGCAATGCTCTGGCGGGCCTCAAGAGTCTTCCTGAATTACGACAGCTAAGTCTGATTCGAAATGATTTACGTCCGATAGACTTGCCAGGGCTGGCAGATTTGCAGGTTGACACACTGAAGATATTGGGAAGCAAAAAGATAGGGGAGAAAGATCTGAAGCCACTCGAAAGCATGAAGAACTTGACGATTTTGGTGTTGCGCGAAGATCTTAGGATTGAGCTTATCCGAAGATACTGTCCGAAACTAGGCAAGAAGCAGATCCGATTTGATAGTGGGCACCAAGATAACTACCCTGACATACGCACAGGTGATGCCGATTTGCTCGATGCCGACTATTTTGGACACGAAGGTGGAGCGGTGAAGACCGATGCTCCCAAACCTTCTACTTCGCACTGAACTTATACTTGATTGACTTGTTTTCAGGAAGAGCATGAGACTTGAGTGCCTTCTTCTCTGTATCGTTCTTCTTCAAATAGGAATCCCAAAATAACAAACTTGTTTTGGCAACCAGTTCTACTTGGTTTGGATCTTCCGGACCTTTCATATGAGCTCGACGAACTCCGGATATGCCACCGAAATGGTGATAGGCGCCATCAATTACGAGCAGATACTTGTCTCCTTTGGGGCTCAAGTAATATGGGTCTTTTCTCCATTCATATGATTGTTCGCCGCGCCCTGTGTCGTTGGTTCCGGTAATGACCATCATTGGACGCGTGAACGTTGACCACGAATTGTCGTCTAGAAGGGCACCGCCTATCCCGTCTTCTCGTCCTTGAGGTGAGATGAGCAAGAATGCTGCCGGCCGCTTGTCTTCGAATCTACCTGTGCCACCGGCTTTGGTGCCACCTAAAAGTTGAGATGTGTGTGCTCCGAACGAGTGTCCACCAACTCCAATGGCCGACATATCCATTTTGCCTTTCAAACCCTCAACCGTTCCCTCCAGATATTGCAGACTGTCTAGCACAAACGAAACATCCAACGGTCTATTGTGCCAGTCCTGAAACGGGCGATCTCCAAGAAGGTCTTTAGCAGAACGGTCTCTTCCGAGTGCAGACCCAGTTAAGCGTTCGCGCAGTCGAGCCCTCAATTGACCATTCATGCGTCCGGTAGAGCCTGTGGAGTCGGATGTTTGAATGGAGCCGCGTGCAGGAGAGCCACCTTCTCGCATCAGAGTCAATGACTCGGAATGCGTGGGTTGGATACAAACGAATCCGTGACTGACCCAGTACCTGATTAAAGGTTGATAGTTGTTCTTGCTTCCTCTTGCGCCGTGAGAAAAGACAATAACCGGATACTTCCCCACCTCTTGAGGAAAGGACACTTTAATCGGCAGGGTCTTACCTCTTTTTATGTCATTGAGCAAAAGATCTTGAGATTGAACTGTCAGTTGCTTCGTTTCTATTTGCGTCTTTGAAGCGGGGATCTCAGAGGACGCCTCAGCTAAGGTGCTGGGTGTACCCAGAGTCGTCACCGCAAGCAAGAGGAGCGATACGGCTAGTCTATCCACGGTTTCCCTCCGACCTAAATTTGGGGTCCATACTAGATAAACGCTTGAGGCTGCCAAAAAGTTCAAAGAAAATGGCACATTTAATCTTCTAACCGGTACCATATTGTTTTGTCGATGAACCATTGGCGTTGTCATTAGAGACGGTTTAAAGATCAAACCATGTCACTTCCACCCGCCAAACCGAACTACTCTGTCGATGACTGGCAGTACTGGGAGCTTTGCTATGAACAAGGCAAAACCCCATGGGAGCTGGGTCAACATGCGCCGCCTCTCGAATCGTTCTTGAACTCGCCAGGAGCTAGGACAATGACGCCCGGCAAGATTGCGGTTCTCGGATGTGGCACAGGCCATGACTGCATGCTGTTCCTCAACAAAGGTTTTGAAGTCTATGGAATAGACTTTGCACCCACCGCCCTCAGTGCTACCAAACAAAAGTTTGAACAAGCAGGTGTCTTTGGCTCAAAAGGCTTTGTTGTTCAAAAAGACATCTTTGCGTTAGACGAATACAAAGGTGCATTTGATTACGTGTTGGAACATACATGCTTTTGTTCAATTGATCCCTCAAGACGTCGCCGCTATCCAACGGTGATTCGCGAACTATTGAAGCCGACCGGAATATTTATCGCGCTTTGGTGGATGGGGTCAAGACGCTCTGGTGGAGCACCTTTTGCATTCACAAAAGACGAGCTCTTTGCGTTGTTTGATCCTCACTTCAAACTCGAACTCGTCTTCGACCCACCCGATTCTGCGCCGCCGGATCAAGGGAAGGAAGTGTTTACGATAATGACTTTGCCGTAGGAACATCGCGAGGCTACTGCTCGCTGTTTGCTTCCGAAAGTTCTTTTGTGATCTCTTTGAATTTCGACATCCGCTGATTGTGAAAAAGAAAGCTTGCGTAACCCCCGAGAGCTTTCCTCAATTGCGGAAGGCATCGTGACTTCTCAGCACGAAAGATGCTGAGGCATTCAGCGAAGCTTGCTTCGGCTTGCTTTGTGTCATTCATTCCTGAATACACGAGAGCTTTGTCGAGAATTGCTGAAGCGACAAGTGGATCGCGCGCTGGTAGGTTCTTTTGTCGGATGTCCACAACGGAATTGAACATCTTTAGTGCCCCCTCCCAGTAGCGAGCGTTTAGGAGCTGCTCGCCTGTATGTTCCAATGAATTGGCTAGACTCAAGCATTCAATGGACGCAATTCTCTTTTCGAGATCAGAACTGCACTTTTTTGCTCTTGCGCAAATTTGGCTGAAAGACGGGTCTGTGAGAAAGGGCTCCTTGGACAAGTCAGCAATCAGATCGTCAAAGCAACCGATGCTGAATCTTAAACCCATTATTGTTCCATTCGGCATTCGCTCTAGCCTTTCGATCATTGCGTCACCTATTTCTTTGGCAACTTCCCGATTTCCTGCCTCAAGGTGCAGGCTGGCTAAAGAAAGGAGGTTTCGTCTGGAGGCACCTGTTAGGCTCGGCAAGGTCTTCAACAGACTGTTTATCTGATCGAACTTCATAGTTGTTTGTCCAGAACACACTTGCTGAGCTAAATCTGCATACAGGCTATCGTCAATGAAATTCGAGAGTGTAAGCGATCCGTTTGCAATCTTTTCGAGTGTCTTGGTGTTACGCGGCAGTCGCTTTGGTTTGCCTGAATCCGATTTTGAAATCAGATCTGCAATTCCAGAATTCAGCTCCAAACCTCCTTCGTCTATTCGTTTTGCGCGAGTATATGCGATGCACATTGCGCGTCCTGCAATGTTGTCCCTGTGTCGAAAGACATCTTTTCGAAGTTCTTTTACTTCGCTCCACTGTTGGTTTTTGGCAGCATGGGCAATAAGGAAAGCCAATGCGAAGCAATTCTTCTGATTTGCGCTCCAATTGCAGCGCGAGTACGAGTGTTGGAACATTTTCTTGGCGACCGCGCCATTGCCATAGCAGTCATACAGAGCTGCAAGAGCAATAGAATCAAGTTCATTGGTTGAATGAGCCGCATCAATTTCTTCTAGCGTTAATTTAGCCTGTTTCCATAGTTTATTGTCATTGGCCTCGTTGACGGTCCCTTTAGCATCCAATGCCGCTCTGAGAAGCTGTTGCACTACAGCTTCCCGAAAGTCGAACGTTTGCAGAACTGATGAACCAATCTGCGACCTGGATTCGGGATGCCCCAAAAGAATTGCCATCTGTGCAAGTCGAAGGAATGTTGCGTAACACTGCTTCATTTGTTCCGGTGTGTTTTTCCGGCGCATTGACTTAATCTCTTCTAGCAACAACGATGCGTCTGGAATTTTCTCCGTCGGAACTTTGAAAGCGTTTCCGAATCGAGTTCCCATGTAAAGGTCTAATCTGGAACTTGGAACACTTAACGCCCCAAGATCCCGCATTGGTGAATACATAGGGGAATCCGAGCCAAAACTGAAATTTTTCAGTCGTTCCTTCCCCTCTTTCAGCACCGCATCGTGCTGTGGATAGTCTGGACACGTGTGTCCATCCTCAGTTCGAGCTGGAACTGCAAAAGCAAAAGCAGCGATCAACAGGAACACAAAAGAAGACGCAAGATTTTTCTGAGACATCGCAGCGCTTCCTTTTGGTTGTATCTAACACTCC
>CAYZJR010000136.1:14029-16327 GCA_964478655.1 uncultured Candidatus Obscuribacterales bacterium | reverse complement strand
TCCGATTGATGCGGCTGCCTTGTCGACGGAGCCGGAGAGCACTTCGCGTGCGACGCCGGTCGGCACCAAACCTGTGTTTTGACCTGCGATGTCGCGCGCTTCGGCGACGAGTTTGCTCAATTTCTCGGCGACGGCTTGCGGGCCTTTCGCGGTGTCGAGCACGTTGATGCCTTTCTCGAACGCACCGAGATCCACTACATAAACATTCGGAACCTTCGCCAACAACGCCTTCTGTTCCTGCGTCAATGGTGTGGTTGAGAGGTCGTCAAAAATCATGATGCTGTTTGGTGGGTTCTTGCCTTTGCTCAAGGAATCGAAGAGACCATCAATGTTCTGCATCGACATGCTCATGCTGTTGCTCTTGCGATACAAGTAGCCGAGCATGTTGCCGGACGAGTGCGGTGACAATGTGTAGACACCATCGACGCTACCAGCGACGGATTCGATCTCGTGGCGAAGTGCTTGGAGTCTGGACTTCAGAATGACGTCCGAAGAATTGCCTGCCGAGTCGGCGAGCAATGCGACTGCGAGATCACGATCGCCAGGAGGAACTTGTTCTAGAATTTCGGCGACTTGTTTTTTGGAAATTGTTTCTGGGTTGAACTTGTCGAAGATATCGTCGACCAAGGTATTGAGCCGCGCGCGCTGCGTCGGGTCGGTCATGTCTTTGAAGAAGTCTGCAGCCTTCTGTTTGTAGGCCTCTTCCATCTTCGGTTTTTGCGCACCGAATGCGGCGGCATCATCGAGCCCCGGGTTGTGCACGCGGTCGACTGCCATGTTTGTCTTGAGGTCTTTCTCAAAACCTGTGCGGAAGGACTGTTCGAACTGATCGACTGCTGCCGCGCCGCCTTGTTCGCCCTTGAGTCTGACGACTTCTTGGTAGTTCGGGTCGGCTTTGATCTTCGACATCGAGGCTTCGACTTCGTTCGCGTTGGCTTGGACGAATTCGTCTGCCGACTTCACGATTTTGACTTTCTCGCGCAAACCGGTCTTCGCGTCGGCGGTCAAGGCATCGACCTTTTGAACGTTGTTCAATGCCGCGTCGAATTCTTCAGGAAGCGTCGATTTGCCTGTTGCCGGGTCGACCTTCTTGATGTTCACGCCGTGCTTTTCGTACAACTGAACGACATCGTCAACGGCGCCGTAAGGATTTTTCGTTGCTTTCGTGTGGAACTCGAGCGGGTCATGCCCACTCATCTTCGCCGCGTCATCAAACGATGTTGCGCCGGAGGTGGGAACGTCTACACCATTGACTTTGGTTGGAGTAGGTCCGTCCATTGCTGGTGGTCGGCGGCTCTTGAATGCGTCGCCGACGCCGTCGAAGACCATACCGAATGCGGTACCACCTACGAAACCGAACGCCGTACCTGTGACGCTCTTCTTCAGCAGGTCGCTGGCTGTGATCGCTTTGCCTTCGTTGATGCTTTGAATTGTGTGACGCGTCGGCGCTTCGATGCCGCCGAAGACTGCGCCGGATGTTCCCGACTTGACGGCAGAACTCAGGAGTCGGCGGCTGAAGCCGGTTCCCATGGTTTCGATGCGGCCGGTGATGAAGTTGCCTGTCACCGCCATTCCATATTTCTTGCCGACGACGCGGCTCAAGCCTGCGCCTGCAGCTTCGCCCAAGGGCATGCCCGCGCCCCACAACGCGCCGATTGCGGCATCGCGTTTGAGGTCGGCGTATCTGCCGTCGACTTGCATCAAGCTTGCTTTGGATACGCCGCCGACTACGGCGCCGGTGCCCATTGCCCGACCCATGTTGGACGCCAACGCGCCCTTGCCACCACGCAGAGCGACTGCGGTGACGACCGCCGCCGAGACATCGGTGATGGTGTCAACGCCTGCTCGTTGCGACGAGTCGAATTCGGCGACGAGCTTGGAACTCTTCGGTGTGTGCTCCGCCTTTGCCGGGTCGAAATCGACGCCGGTGACTTCTTTGTACAATCCTTTAAATGCTGCCTCGTCGCCCTTCGCTGCTGCTTCTTGCAGCTTGACGATTTTGCCGCCTTCGGCGTCGATTTCCTTCTTGACCGCGTCTGAACCGAGATCTGAATCGAACGCAGCCGACCACCAACGACCTGGGTTGTACCAAGCCTTGCCTTCACCCGTGGTGCCTATGTTGTTCTTCGCGGCATCAAATGTTTGACCGATGATGCCCTGATCTTTCATTGCTTCTTGTGCAATCGTGAACGCGTCGTTGTGCTTCTGCAGAATTTCGTCTGCCGCCGAAGACATCTTCGCCTTCAACTTCTCAGCTTCAGACTCAGGTGGTTTTGCATTCGGATCGCCAGGTTTCGG
>CAYZJR010000136.1:0-13929 GCA_964478655.1 uncultured Candidatus Obscuribacterales bacterium | reverse complement strand
GGATTCGGATAACGCGGTTCCGGATATCTCGGATCTGTGTATTGCCAATCCGGCAACGGTCGACGATGCATCGGAGGACAGTTGGGATCTTCATATCCACGCACAGGCGATGTCGGCTGAATGCGCAACCCGCCAGGTCCAATCTCAATAATCGCACTATCCATCACGATATCGCGCGACATTCTCGGATGGCGATCGCGATTTCGGCTCTCACCAGAGAAATCAGATACAGGTTGTTGCGCTTCCAACATTGCCTGCGCTTGCAACTGTTCCGCTTGTCTTTGAGCCGCCAGCTCTGCTTGTCTCTGTGCTTCCAGAGCCGCTTGGCGCTGCGCTTCCAGAGCCGCTTGCCGCTGCGCTTCGACTTGTCGTTGCTGTTCCTCCCAAGCTGCGCGCGACGCCGCATCATTTTGAGATGCAGGGTTCGACCCACGTCCGTCACCTTGCGGTGAGCGGTTCCACCCATCGTTGTTGGGGTCGGAAAAATCAGGAGGTTGAGAATCGCTAAAACGATTAGGCATCAATCACACCAAAGTAAAGGTATCCACAGGCGTTTCGACGCTTCGTGCTGCAGGGGTGGCGCAGCGGCATCCGTCGCAATGTGTCGGCTGGTCTGAGTTGCAGACTGAGAGGGGTTGCATTTTTCTGAGGCCAGCCTCCCTATCTTATATATTCCGACTCGGCTGACAATGGTGATTTTCCCATGGCTTAGCCGGGAGATTCAAAAACCCGCGTATATCGCTGCCCACGCGCGATTCGAGCTGCAAGCGCATGCATCGCCGCCGCTTTCCGATGATGCTTTGCGGCGCGCCCTTCAGAAAGATTGAGTAGTGTTTTCGCGAGCGTACCCGCTTTGCTCTTCGGGCTGAACACACAGATGCTCTCGAAATACTCACGTGCCTTTGGTGTCGAAATTGACTCACCACTCTCTATACAGAGATCGTGCAGCAGCTCGATCAATTTGATTGGTGTGGTCGTATCGCTGCACACCATTTTCTGGAAGGAACGTTCGATAGCTGTTCGCACAACCTGAAGATGCAGCGGCGAAACCCGCGCACAGTCCTTAAACGCGCGCACCCAACGTACCAAAGTCACTCGACCGGTTGGAAGAAGGCTGGCAAGAACGTCACCGAATATGACACCATCGATTCTGCCATCATCAATGCAAGCAATTAAAGCATCACAGGCCAATCGCGCATTATCTGGTTGCTTAGTCGTCAATCCGAGCGCCAGAAACCAAAGCGCCAAGCCGGTCGCAGATACATCGGGGTCGAACACTGGCTCCCATGTTCCTTCCCAAAACATTGATACGCTTTCAAAATTCATGACTTGCGATCTCACCTGACATGCAAAGTATGGTTCACGATTCTGAAGCCAGATGCCTTGCATTCCCGGTCCCGATGTGAGGAAAAACTCTTGCCTTGCGTGCATAAGTTCTGTCGGGAAGAGCACGACCCCATCACGTTGCTTGAACTCAGGAGACACACTAAACACTTTGGGAACAAACACAGCTGTGCTCGAAGGCTTGAAGTTTTCGATGTTGTCGTGATACGTCGCATGAATCGCAGCATCGGGACCAAGCCCCGGAAAGCGTTGCGCCATAGCTTCGAAATCATTGAGCGGAGCACGTGCGCGCCCAGCAGCCACCCACCATTCTGCTTTGGTCATGCTTTGCGACGAATTACCGCCAAGAGCGAAACGCAAAGAATCAGCAAGCTCACCGCGCAACGATTCAGCCATTGCCAGAGCCTCTTCGCGCTTGTCTGGTGCAATTCGCAACAGCGCCTGAATATAGTCAGGAGTGGCAGGTACCTGTTTTGCGTTTTCCCACGCCTGTATGCGCTCGACTAATTTTCGCGGGTCGATCCAACCACCTTTGTGCGTTGGTGTCGCCAATAAAGGAAGCGCGCTCGTTTTCGCCACCATATGCGCAACCGCGAGATATCGTTTCGAGTTGAACGCAGTAATAGTTTGAGTGTCGGTGCGCCCGTTGGCAGTCCACTTACCCCAAGGCGCTTTGTAGTGAACAAGCCATTGTTTGCCCGCAATAAAATTGGCGATGCCAACGAGCGGATTGTTCATTCCGGTTTGCGGTTCGAGCACATGTCGATCGGTCCACGCAATGCAGACCGCGGCAAGATCCCAATGATAGCTCGACCCTGCAAAGGGAGCCGCGCCAGCATCGGTGATACCACCCAATAACTCAATCGCGCGCGCGCGCAACGGTGCGAGACGCTCGCCAAGATCGCTGGGTCTGTTGGGAGCTAATCGAACGATGCCATCAAGACACAATTCGATCTCTACCCAATCCACACCAGTTTCAAAAATATGGAGCAACCGGTAACTCAAGTCATCGATGTCTGAAATTGGAGTGAGTTCATTTGCAGCATCTATGCGCGGAACATCTTTAAACTTCAACTCCAGCGCCGAGGCAAAAAGAACCTCCCCATCAACAGCCTTCAAGGCTTCGTCTATGCCGCACACATCGCGGAAGCGTTGATTAATTGCGGCAGCAGCTCTCTTAAGTGACTCAAGTTCTTCATGCGATGCTGCTTCGTTTTCCAATGCTGCGGTAGAACCCGCACACGCAGAATCGCCACCATCATCCGCCACCGCATCTGATGCGGAAACACCGAGCAGTTTGTCTGCACGCTGCCTTAGCAATCCACTCAATGATTCGGCCCGATACCGAAGCTCATCAAGCACAGCTTGGTCTTCAGTAAGCTTCTGCTTCTCCACAAAATCCAACGCGCGCTTTTGAACTTCCTGACTCGGGTGTTCTAGCCCGGCAAGCGCAACACATGCAAGTTTGGTTCGATCATCGGGACGACTATCGCTAAGCGACTTGAGATACTTTATCGCCTCGACTCCATGGTCTTTTCCTTTGGTTCGGAACAGTGAACCCATGTTAGTGGACAAATCATCAATTGGAATTGAATCATTCGAATATGTCGAAAGTCTCTTAAGCGCCCATCTCAAAACCTCCGTGTCCTTCGACGTCAAAAGCCCAATGATGCGCGGAAGAAGATTAGCCTTCTCGGCATCACTAAAAGGAAACGCCTCGAATATCGCAACGAACCATCCGATTCTTGTCGGCAGTTGCAGAAAACTCGGAGCATCTTTCATTTGATCGTCAGAACCAATTCTCGCGATCCAATACAAAACCTTCTCTTTAAATTTCTCGCGGTCTATCACTTCATCGCTGGCAATTTGAATGAACGTTTTGTGCCACGCTTTGTTTGCAAGTGTTCTTCTCTCTGATGCTTCCCGCCAAAACTCGGCAGGTTGATCCATTTCAGCGCGAATAAACGATCTCCAGTCTTCTGGTTCAAACGGATTCGAGAGAATAGACATTGTGGGTTCGTCATCAAGCATGCACCAGATATGGTGATCAAGCAACTCGGCATCCTGCTTTAGAATTTCGACCAGCGACGCATCACCCTGAGGCAACGTAAACGCCATGGCCCGCCAATAGCCAGACTCTCGCACTGCCGTGGCGAGTCCCGCCTTCTCCATTTCCCGCACGATCTTCCAATGAGTGATGGGTCTTTCTTCGCATGCAAATCCCATCCACTTATCCAACCATTTTGGCTTTCGGGCGGTCAAAACCTCCAAACAGTGCTTAGCCTCAGGAATTCCGCCGACACCACACTTCCGAATCTCTGTCATCCCGCAAGTAGCTAGTACCGCAATTCGTGAGACCTCAAGCGCATTTGCATCGTTCGCTTGCCTGGGTAGTTCATGCTTCAACTTCTCGATTTCAGCTAGCTGTTTCTTTTCTCGCTCGCTTGGCTCACCCGCAAAAAGTGGATTCGCCATCCATGGATTTCGCTTTACACGCGCAGCTCGCTGACTCACCTTAAACCAGGCGAGTGCTCTTTCTGCAACGCTTTTTCGATACGCTTCGTCCGTTCCTTCAAACAATGAAATAGCTGCTTGCGGATTGTGTTTGACAAGCACCTCATCCAGAAAAAGCGACTTCATAAATAGATTCTACTCAGGCATCGTGCACGGTGATTTCAACTGCGAGAATGTGGGCGCATGGTCCGCGTTCGCCAGGATGTTTCGAATACCATGGGCACGTGCATCGCGCCACGTTATCGTCGAGTTGAATGTGGTGTTCGGTTTCGGTTCCTTTGACGTATGCTTCGACTTTGCCATTGTCGTTTTTCGAAGAAATGCGCACTGCTTTGTTCGAGACCAACTCGCGCGCGCGTATGAGTCGTGGTTGCAAATCTTCGACGAGTTCAAGATTGAAAGGAAGCTCGCGATGGAAATACGCGCCTTCGGAGAGGTCGTAACCGACTAAACCGCGGGTTCCTAGAACGCTCAGAAGACCATTGACCTCTTTGGTATCCATGCCGACCTTAGAACTCAAAACCTCAGGAACGATCTTCGACTGCCACTGCAGTTCCGCCCTCAATTTACTCAATGCTTGATTGGCATCGGCACCGGTAACAAGGTGACTGAGCGCTTGTCCTTCACCAGAAAATCCACGCGCAGCCTCAGGGCTCAAAACCAGATGAAAACTAGCTTCAGGCAAGGTTATTTCCCATCCGGTGACACCATCGTCGCCTGCGTAAATGCGAACTGATTTTGCATGGCGCAAAAGTTCTTCTAGAATTTTCAATCTGCCAGGTGCTCCGATAGCCACCGCACCTGGTGCCTCGCGCTGACTCAATCTAATGCCTTTTCCGGCGGGCACTATATACGATACCGACCCTCTCGACCAAGTTTGTTGCACAGGAAGGCTGCGCAAAAACTGCCGCGCCTCATTCGCCGATATTTCAAACGAGGGTTTCATTCTGGCTTGATACGCCTGCACTTCGACGAAACCCTTGAGCCACCGCACGGGCAATTTCACCTTTTTCTCAACAACAGACTTGCCGCCGGCTTCGAGCTCCACGCCTTGCTCTCCGACGTTCAGCCCAACGTTCTCCGACTCCAATAGACCGATGAGAGCCGTGCGCATGGGCGGGTTGAAGTCGACATTGGTCGTGCCACGACCGACCCACTCGCCGTCGATGGCTTCGGGCTTCAAATCAAGCCTCGCGTATGCGCCACAGCACACGGAAAACGCCTCGAACCTGAGTCGATCGCCGCCACTCGTGACCACCGGATCAGCCGTTGCCAGCAGCCTTTCGCGCAGCTCAGTCGGCGAATAAAAACGCGTGCGACTGATAAGCGACACGCACAAAAGCATATCGGCTGTCATTCTCGGCTGAACAAGTCGCCCCTTGAAGAAATAGGGGTGCTTCTCAACGCCGCCGGACGTCGCCAGGCGCAAATGCCGCTTGCCCGAAACGAGCTCCAATGCCGATGGAAACTGATAAACGTAAGCTATGTCTAGTGCCGATGCCACCTGCTCCACTCCCAAACCTAGGGTTTATGTAACCATTATTCCCTAGTTAATCGGGTGGGCCAACTTCGAGGGTGCTGGTAGCATAGCGGAAGCGAATGGCAGTTTGGGAGATTTGGGGGAACATGCGAAAACATCCGAGGAGTCTTTGTGCGCGGTTCGTGGCGGCGATGTCGGTGAGTGCGATACTGGTTGCAGCGTTACTTGCGATGAGTCAGCCAATGGCAAATGCAGAATCCTCAGAACCTAAAGCCAGCCGCGAAGGCGAGACTTGCGGCGAGACCCAGTTGAACGACGGCGACAGAAAAACGCTCATGGAAGCGACCGTGCTGATTCATCGAGAAAAGGGTGATACGAACCAACCGAGTCCGGCATGGAAAGCCTTTCAGAAATACAAGAAGTTTGGCGCTTCGGCTAAAGATGAGATTATTACGCTGATTGCTAAAGCAGCTCCGGCAGGGCGTCTTTACGGGGTAATCCTTTTGAAGGAATTCGATGCGAAAGGTGCGTCGAAAGAACTCGATAAGATGAAAGCGGACAAGACTGCCGTGATGTATTTTCACGGATGTTCGGGTGAGACAAGCACCGTAGGAGCGCTCGCCCAGCGGATTGCGAACGGCGAAGAGTTGGTGAAGTTGAAGTAAAATGAAAGCAGGGGTGCAAAATGAACTTAGATGAGTCATTTCTAGAAAAACTGCGTCAGCTGCCACCAGATAAACAGCGCGAAGCGATAGATTTTGTTGAAACTCTCCACAAAAAGGCTGCGACAGTTGGTCCAAAGCGTAGTCTGAAAGGGCTATGGTCTGATCTGAATTTTGATATCAGCAACGAAGATCTGGTGCAGGCGCGTAGAGAAATGTGGGGAGACTTTCCCAAAGAGAACTTCTAATGGCCTTCGTTAGTTGTAGACACCCATGCCGCGATTTGGTATTTGATTCAATCCCCACGACTCTCAAGTAGAGCGAATGCCGCTCTGGATGAGACAACGAAACGAGGAGACATCATTTACCTCGCATCAATTTCGCTGGTTGATGTAATCTATCTTTTGGAGAAAGGCAAACTGAGCCAGCTTGCAGCGATCGACTTTTCGATGGAATCAAGGAGTAAGCACAATTTGGTGAAGTCCAAACCAGCTTCGTTTGTTTGAACTCCAAACTAACTCCTGGGTCTTAAAAGAACAGTCCTCGCAAGGAAAGATCTCGCGATGAGGTAAGCCAAGCTCAATTAGGTTTCGGGCCAAAGCGTTTCCTAAGTTTCGGAAAGAGCATCGGAAGATCGGATTCATCCCACGGAGTTCCTTTCGGTTCACCGGACCCCGCACTCACGGCTTCGGTTCGCGACGCTGCATATCGTTCGAAAAAATCATTCTTGCCTGTAGATGCCTTGTAAGCATCATAAGCGATTGATAGGAGAAGCTCGCACTCGGCATCGCCGTCTATATCAAACTCGGACAAAATTTCTGGATCCTTTAGAACATCCTCAAAATTCTTTCTTCCTTGAGCTATTAACCACGCGCGAAAGTAATCAAATGCGTCAGAAGAACAGCCCCCTTTGATCACGTATCCTGCACCCCACACATCCCAGCGATACGCTCGATCAAAGACTTCATAAAATCGCGATTCAAAGTCAAATATTTCTTCGATCGACAGTAACTTCACTTTGCCGAGAAGATCGGCCATCATTTCATCAAGCGACGTTGACTTGGCGCGCGACTCGTCGATCAAGTTCCAAAATTCGGTTTCATTCATATCCGCTTAAACGTCAGTGCGGAACATTCTTCGTAATCACATCTCCGCGCCCAATCACAGTCACTGTGCTGGTGTCTTGACTGAGTTGCATCGTAATCGAAACTTCCCACGGACTCACAATGTGAGGATGCGCAAACATCGTTGACGTCGCGGTTGCCTGAATTTCCCAAGTCTCAGGAATATCTTCGTACATTCGTGCATGCAGATTTACGATGTAGCCACCGTCTGGCTCAGAGCCTTTAACAGTCACAAGAAACGTTTGCGGTGCCACTTTTGCTATTGATACATCTTGGACGCCAGCGAACATGTGTTTGGTTGTAGGCATGACTGCTCTCCATCAAGACGTGATTGAGACTCCGGAAAGCAGATTGTACTTGCTTATCCGAGTAACAACATTACACGTCTTGTCATGCGCTTTTCAACGGAGTTTACGCACCATGCGCCCGCAGATCGTTCAGTGCAGCTTCGCGCTCCTCATCAGACAGCGTGCTCACGTACGACGCCAGCCGCGAATAAGTTACCTTCGTCTTATTCGGAACCGCCACATCCTCAGGATACAGCTGCTTGCGTTGATCCCACTTGTCTGTCAACGACGCTTCAATCAACGTCGTAGGGTCGGCATACCAGTTGTGCCGATGCTTCGTCAACGCGTTTTCGGTCGTCGTTTTCTTCGGGTCGCGCTTGATCGCATTGACACTGTTGATGCCGGAATTGTTCATATTTTGATTAGCATTTGCGCCGGAGTTCACGCCGGAATTCGCGCCAGAGCCGAACGCGCTCGAAGCGTGAGACGCGCTGGATGCCTGACTGCCACCAGCTCTTGCTGCCTGCCAGTTGTCTGCCGAACGTTGCGGTTGCGCATTGCGATCTTGCTCGCGCGCTTGGTTGTTCATTCCCAACTTAGTTCTGATTTCGTTCCACATATCTCACCGTATTCAGAATGTCGACCGCCCCTTGCCAAACTCAACATACCGCGTGATTGTGTGAATTTTGTGAAAATAAGATGGAACGATTGTGGACTATCGAAATCTGTTCTTGAGATTCTGCAACAGATTCTTCGCCGCATCGCTCCTGCCGAGCCGTTTCAAGACGTTTCCAGTCTCTCTAAAAACATTCTGTTGCGTCATGCCTTCAACACTATAAGCAACCATGTCCTGCACCTGCCTATCAGTGTCTTCACCCAAATCTAGAAACGTTTGCCGCAAATCTCTAAACTTTCGAATCTGCCAAGGCGCGAACATGTCGCCGCCGGGACGAACCAAATCAACAAGCAGCGCGACGTTCTTCCTGACTTTTGGTGAGTAGAACACGAGGGTTCCTGTCTGCTCAGTATCGGAACCTCCAAACGTCAAACTCCGAATTTCCTTCAATTCAAATCCGTAGTTCTCACACATTTGTTGCATCGGCATTCCTTTAGTCGGAGCCGCGAAAATGGCGCCGATAAGCGTATCTCGGTGAGTCTCAGCATAATAAATCATGCGTTGATACACCTGCCGCTTCAACTCCGCCGACTCGCCCGTGAGTTCCTTCCCAAGTTCTTTTGCAAACGCACCAATCGATTCGCCAGTAGTATCAACAAGCGTGTATCCATCAGGATATTCGGCATCATCGGAACACAGTTCTATATATTGATTATCACCATGAGGAACATTAGATCGTATGCTCGGATGAAAAAATCTATCAATGCGATTAATCAGCGCGCGATCGATCGTGTCTTTTCCAACACCGATCGAACCATTCACAATGGTCCGCTGAAACTGGCTCAATCTAGGCGTCTTCATCGCTGGTTCATAGATAATCTCGCTCGTTAAATTCGTGACGATCGTCGGCACATCTACATGTCGATAAAACCGTTGCGAGTCGCGATCTGAGAGCGCCGTTCCAATCAATTGCAACGTGTAATAGGGGCTCGTCAGGTACCAAAAGGTTCCGATTGCTCCAACCAGCAAAGCAAATATTAAAAGTCCGAATATAGCGCCCTTCACGGTTTCTCCTCACATCCAGAGCATATTTTACAATGCCGGGTATGGAGGGTATGAAGATCAGGAACTTCCCTATTCGCACACCGTTAAGCCTGAAATAGAATCGCAATAACCCTTTCCAGGTACCATAATGAAACTTCCAAAGAAATTGGCGATGACGCTTGCCTTGAGCTCATGTTGCTTGAATCTTGCCGCGACCCTCCCGGTCAGCGCTGAAAACAAATCGGCACAGAGTCAAATGTCATATAAGGAACAGTTGAAAGCCGCCGTCGGAAAGATAAACTCCTCAAAACAAACGCGTGGCAGAGGAACCGGTTCGGATGACTTAAGCGAGGCGCACACGCTTCTGGCACGAGCAGAAGAGGGAGCAACGGCCGCACATGACGATGCGACGCTTGCAGACGTCTATTTGGCCATGGCCGACTATAGATTCCAGGCGCGCTCCTTGTCGATGGAAGAAGTCGACAAGGCTCTTAAAATTCGTGAGCGCCTTTATGGCAAGAACAGCACAAAGACCGCCGAAGCAATGAACAAAACCGCGTACATGGCGACCTGGGTTCGCGACTATACGCGCGCAAGGGACTTGTTTAACAGCTCAATCGAGATCATGGACGCTAACAAAGGAGCAGGCGCAAAATCACTTGGAGAAGCGCTTGAACTGTCAGCTCAACAAGGACTCACTAACAGAACTGGTGACGTTGCAAAAGTGTTTCGGCGCGCACTTGTCTCGATGCGAAAGTACCTAGCAAAGGACGATCCCGCAATCATAAGTTGCCTGACCGCGTTAGGTGTAGCCTCACAAGGACGAAGTCCGGGACTCAAAGACGATGAGCCGGACTATCTCGCGGAAGCAGCCGCACTGCTAAAGAATAAGACACCAAACGATCCGAAGGTCGCGAGTGTTTTGGAGAGTCAAGCAAAAGAAAAATCAAATCGAGGCAAACCGAAAGAGGCAGTTGAAGCCTATCGCGGCGTAATCTCAATAAGAGAGAAAGACGGAACAAGTCCAATCGAACTCGCACGCACATACGAGCAAATGTCTAGCTATTTAGCATCTGCCGGAGCATATCCGGAAGGAGAACAATTCATCAAGAAGGCACTCGCCCTTTACGAAAAAAATCCAGGCAGCTCAAACTTGGCATTGATCAATGGTCTCAATCACGCAATCTCCTATTTCGAGAGCGGACCAAAACCGGAAACCGCAATTCAATATTATGAAAAACGAGCTGCTATGAAGGATCGCTTTCAAGACGAACCCAAAGGCTTTGCAGAATTGTGCTTGAAGCTGAAGAAGTACGATCGCGCCATTCCTCTGTTGAAGCAATGCTTGGCACATGAAGAGAAAGAGAGCAGCGGCCGAGACATCAGTTATGATGCTGCTGAATATTGCCTAAAACTTGGAATTGCCTGCACTGAACTCGGACAATTGACTGAAGCCGAAAAGTATTTTCTGAAATCAAAAGCTACTTACGAAAAGTCTACCTTTATGAAAATCCCGTGGTATGAGGCGTACACGCGCTACCTGTTGAAAGCTGGGAAAAAAGCAGAGTATGGAACATACAAAGCAAAACTCGAGAAACTGAGACAAACGGAAGCCAGGATCTGCCCAGCATGCGGAATGGGTTAAATCAGATGTTCAAGACGTTGAAGCTCAGTACTCTCGTACTCAAAAATATTGCGCTAGGAGGCGCAATTTCAATGTGTGTCCTTTCGTGGTCGGCGCCGGCTTTTGGTTACAACAATGCAGAGGAAAAGCTCTCCCAAGCCGGATACGAGGCGATGGAAAAGGGTGACTTCCGCAAGGCGGAGACGTTGCTGTTGCAAGGCGAAGCGCTTGGAACAAAAAACGGCTATCGACATTATCCAAACTCATTGGACAATCTTGCAAAGCTGTACACACAAATGGGGAACACAGCCAAGGCTGATGAATACCACAGGAAAGCGATTCAGTCCTACAGCAAGGAATTCAATAACGGGCGTCCAGCATCATTCAATATGTACAGCGACTACGCTAATTTGTATCTCGCTAAAGGCGATGCAAAAAGTATGGCACGTGCAGAAGAGATCTTGAAAGATGCAATCGGAGACTGGAACCACGAAGTCAAAGTCACTTCTCCATCAACGGGACCGTCGCTAGATCTTGCAGATCAGCTGAGCACTATGACGTTCTGGTATCTCAAGAACAATGAACCTGAAAAAGGATTGGAAGCGGCCAAAATGGCTGTGCGTATCGGAGAGAATATGGATAGTGTCAAGTACTATCCGTTGCTCCGTTCTGATTACTTTCATCTTCTGGCGAAAGCACAAATTGCCAACAAACAATTAGCAGATGCAGACAACAGCCTCAAAAAGGCAATTTCCATGCGTAATGTAGTCTTCAACGACAAAGATTTCGAAATCGCAGAACTGATGAATACAAAATACGATCTGCTTGTTGCGCAGGGGAAAGCGAAAGAAGCAAAGGCGATCGAACAATCAGTGTTTTCAATGTGGCCCCGAGTGACATTCACTTCTGAGAAGTGGAACAAATTGATCAAAGGCGCCTCACCATTGGCAGAGAATTCTGGGCGGTCAGGACCAGATGAGGATGAATGCGCTGTTGCGGCTGTGACCGAGGCAGCGGCGTTAGCCAAGTCTGCAAAGCCAGGCGCACAAGATATTAGACATGCAGAATCACTCGCACGTCTTGCAATCAATCTACTCCGGCATCATCATTACGAGAAGAGTGCGCCAGAAATCAGAAAAGCTGTCGCCGATCTGAAATTGACACTTGGTGCGCAGAATCCACATAATGCGGACTTCCTGGAACTCTGGGGAGGCAAACTCGGCAAGTACCCAAATACGTCATCGCAAGATGCGATCTACGTTTATCGCGAGGCGCTCGCCATGCGCGAAGCAAACTTAGCGACGCAGAAAAAACAAGCGTTTGAAAGCGCCAAACTCATTACCGGCTTTGCACGAGATCTCTACGCAAATCACCGCCGCGACGAAGCACAAGCACTGCTCGAGCGCGCGACGCAGCTTCTCGTCAAATCCGGTGGTTTAGCCAACAATACAGTCACCGATGCATTAGCAGATCTCATTCAGCTAACTGAAAGTCCCTTTGCTGGAAATGACAAGAAAACCAAAGTTCTGTACGAACAGTTGCTCGCTGGAGAAAAAGATCTCCTGGGACCAACCGACCCTGATGTGAAACTGTACGCGAAAAGATACGCCGCTTTGCTGCGCAGAAGCGGACAAGCAGCAGATGCCGCCCGCGTCGAACAGCAGTACAACATTAAAGCTTCAAACTAATCCCCTATCGCAGACCCCAGATCGAATCTGAAATGCGACTAGCCGTTAGCGCGTTTCTTTTGCTCGATCTTGTATGCCTTTTCTAGACATTGCTGTGCGCGCTTTTCCATTTTCTCTTTTTCTTTGTCAGGCATGCTTGTCGACAAGTTCACGTAAGAGCGGTAGTGCTGCGCAGCTTCACGCAATGATGCTGGGTCTTTGTCGAAGAACTTCTTAAGTGCTTCAGCAAGCCCGTAGTGCGCATCTGCATTGCGAGGATTTTGATATGTCGATGTGCGGTAGTTGTCGATGGCGCTGGCGAGCTGTTTCTTGCGAGCCAGATCATCAGCCAATGTGTATGACTTGCGTGCTGTATCGCGTGCATTGCCTACAGCATACAATCCACGCTTCGAACGATCTGCGCCACCCGGGAAAGAAGCTGCTTTCTTGTACGCTGCTTCTGCCGAGTCGAGGTCGCGAATCATCAACGCCATGTCGGCGATCGCGAATGTTTGTTTCGCGTCCGGTGCGTTGGAAATAACTGTGTTCATCTGCTGCGAGGCTTCGTCGAAGCGTTGTTGCGCAAGCAAAGCTTCTGCGTATGCGAGACGTTCGGCGTCATTCGTTGGTGTTCCGATTGTGGAAAGATCAACCGGCTTGCCAGACAATGAGCGCAGTTTCGCATCGGCTAAACGCAGTTCCATATCATTAGGATTGAGCTTGATGGCTTGTTGAATCATTTTCTCCGCATCTTCAAAATTGTTGGATACAAAGAATGCACCATTCGCTTCCTTCTGAGTCTTCAGGTAATAGGCTCTGGTCAAACCTTTGACTGCAGGCGTATCTCCAGGATTCAACTGCAATGCAGTGTTGAACTCTTTGATCGCGTCATCCAATTTTTCGAGTCGCAACGCCATGTCGCCAACTCTGCTGTGGAGGTTGACGCTGCCTGGGTTCAACTCTAGACCAGAACGCAATTCAGCCATCGCCATTTCGAGATCGCCTCTGCCTTCGCGGATGTCGGCGATGTTGATGTAGGCTTGTTCGTTTTCGGATTTGATGCGAATCGCCTCTTGGTATTCTTTGATAGCAGCAACGGTGTTGCCTTGAGTTCTATAGCAGTCGCCCATCGCGATGTGAATCGGTGCGCTGTTGCGATTGAGTGACATCGCAGTGTTCAACTCTTTGATGGCATCATCGATTCTGCCTTGTCCTAGATAGACTTTGCCGAGTCCGTAGTGAGCGGTCGAGTTAGTCGAACGCAACGAAATCGCTTGGTTGAGATCTTGCATCGCAGCTGCGTAATCGCCGGTTTGTGCTTCCAACAAACCTTGTTGCGTATAAGCCATTCCGAAGTCAGGATCGATCTTGATTGCGCGGCTGAAGCTTTGTTTCGCTTCGGTCAATCGTCCTTGTTCCTTCTGTACCAAGCCGAGCATGGTATGCGCTTCTGCAAGGTTCGGGTCAATCTGAATTGCGCGGCGGCATTCTGACTCTGCTTGCGACAACAGTGCAGATCTCTTCGTGATTATCGACATGTTGGACGATTGCAAGCGATTGACGGTCA
>CAYZJR010000135.1:5309-16882 GCA_964478655.1 uncultured Candidatus Obscuribacterales bacterium | reverse complement strand
CTGTGATCGTAATTGCAGATCCCGGAAAGGAAAAAGAAGCAGTGATGAGACTTGGACGCGTCGGGCTCGACAACGTCGTCGGCTATGTCGATGGCGGAATTACTGCATTCGCCGACAGGAAAGATCTTTTGAAAAGCGCCTCTCGCGCAACAGCAACCGATTTGTCAGATCAATTGAAATCTGCAAATCCTCCAATCGTTGTCGACGTTCGAAACAAGAGCGAAACTCAAGTAAACTCCATTGCCGGCAGTGAATTGATTCCTCTGGTCGATCTTCTGGACAGTGCAGATAAACTACCAAAAGACAAGGATGTCGTTATTCTGTGCGCATCTGGACATCGTTCTTCAATCGCTGCAAGCCTGCTAAGACAACGAGGCATTCAACGCGTGACCGATTTGTCAGGCGGTATGGAGGCTTGGCTGGCAGCGAAACAGCCAGTCAAATGAGACTGCACGAGACCAAGAGGCACCACAGTCGGTGAATCATCGCAGCATATCACTCTGGCTAGCCCAGCGCATAGTTTTAACTATAGTTTTTGCGAGTACGACTTCCATTAGTGCTGCGTCAGGACAGGACAGACAGATTGACTCGAGTTCTAACGCAACCGAAGATCTGATTCAAGGCTATTTTGCGCTTGGTTCGAGCAACCCAGCGAAAGCTATTAAGCTTTTAGAGTCCTCCATCAGAAAAGATCCAAGTGTCGTTCAGGCATATGTTGGACTCGGGGACGCACTCGATGGGCAAAATCGGCATCAACAGGCATTCATTCAATACAAAAAGGCGATCTCAATCGACAAAAACTATTTGCGCAGCTACTGGCAATGTGCAAGAACGCTAAACCGTTCCAAGCGATTCAATGAAGCCGTGACCTACTGCGACAAGGGCTTGGCAATGAACAAACCCTACACGTTGCTCTACATGTATCGTGGAGATGCATATGCAGGACTCAAGCAAGACAAGAAAGCGATTGACGACTACACAATGGTGCTCAAGCACAGCCCAAGCCAATTTAAAGCTCTCTCTCGCCGAGGATACTTGTTCTTTCGCTTGAAAAAATATCCTGAAGCCTTGTCGGATTTCAATGAATACATACGTCTGAGACCGAAGGCAACAGATGGCTATACATTGCGCCGAACCGTCTATCTAAAGATGGGTAAGAATGACCTGGCGAAAAAGGACGAGGAAACACTGAGACGCCTGGACAGCACACGCCAATCCGTTGAAGATATTTTCGGGCAGTTCTAAACGCCTGACCCTACCAGCGATGGCACTTCGCCTTGAGTTTCGGTTTGAACGTCGCGCGACTGAGAAGAACAGTTTGGCGGCAGCCACTCCTCAAGTTCGCCTTCCATCAGCTTTCGCACAGTTTGCATGAAGCGAGCAGCAGCGAATCCATCCAGTGCACGTTCATCATAGTTGAGACCAACGGTCATCATAGATCGAACAACCGCTGCTCCATCACGCACGACTAAACGATCCTCAATACTGCCTATTGAGAATGAACATGCGCACAAGCACGGGCAAGTATGCGCACTCACACCGAATTTCCCCAGCGACGTAAGGCCAAATGTCGCCTTTTGGCAGGTCAATCTGAGAAATGGAAATCGCTTCCCAATCTGCAGAATCGCTTGCCTGAGAAAGTACGGCAAAAACGAAAATACATTTTGCATGTGAAGCGGACGTACCTTTTCTATGGGTCCTTCCGCATGCGCCTTCAATTCTGCTGCGATCTCATCGAACGATTTTTCGATTGGATGTTCGATTTCCCCAAGCAATACAGTCTGCTGTCCATCAATGTTTCGCTCAACCGTAAAGCCGGCAACGATCGTTTGATAAGTTACACGTTGCCCGAAAGGCAGCCACTCTGTTCTACTTTCCGGATGAATTTTCTGGGCAACCGCAATTGCCTTGAGCAAAATTGCAGTGACAGTAACGTTCTGTCCTGCCTTCTTGAGGCGCTTGCGCAAGTCGTTCGCCCAAGTCATTTCAAAATCAGACCACATGAACCCATCATCAGCCGATTTTCCGACGACTTGGATTAGATCGAAAATTGTTTTTCGGCTTCTGGCAAAAGGTCCAACCGAATAGTTGTGCATTTGCTTTGACAATTTCAAAAAAGCCCATTGTGCGGGGGACTTGCGGATTGTAAGGGGTTCGTTGCTCGCTTTGATTGCACGCCTCTCATAAACAGCTAGACCTGCTCGAATTCGCATCCCACTCATGTATATTGCCGCATATATATGTACAATTGCTCATGTTCGTTTGAGCCGCGGCCAGCCAAAGGTTTCAGCCTTTGAGCCGGTCGCCGACTACCTCTTGACGAGTGCAACTCCGCTTTCCAAACGAAATCGTTTAAATCAGGTATCCGGTCCTCGGTAGTCAATATAGGCAAGAATCAAGGATAAAAATCCAATGACACAAGAACTTCCTGCAAACATTCAGCAACGTTTGGCCACGTACAGTAACGAACTGAAGTTTTGGTTGAACGGCAGAGAAATAAAAATCGCAAATGCCAACCCAAGCGAACTGCTCGTGAATTTCTTGCATGATTCGGGTCTGACAGGAACAAAAGTCGGTTGCGAGCAAGGCGGTTGCGGAGCCTGCACCGTCATGATTAGCCGTCGCACCGCAGATGGTGTCGATCATAAGGCAATCAATTCTTGCTTGAGACCTCTAGTGGCATTGGCTGGTTCCGAAATCACGACGGTAGAAGGCATCGGAAGCTTGCATGACGGGCTTGACCCGGTGCAACATCGCATTGCGATTTACAACGGCACCCAATGTGGATTCTGTACACCGGGTTTTGTGATGAACATGCACGCCTATTTGCAGAAGCACAAGAAGCCAACCCAGCAGGAGATTGAAGATTTGTTCGGCGGCAACCTTTGCCGTTGCACCGGTTATCGTCCGATTCTGCATGGTATGCGTACTTTCGGATGTGACTACGACGGCAGCAGCGACTGCACAAAGGCCTGCGCCCTTGATCCATTCTTTCAGCTCAGAGTTAAAGAAAAACCAATCGAAGTCGACCCCTCACACCTGGAAGACGCATCTTCGGTTGAGCCTCTCTACTTCCACAATGAGCAGGTTCATTGGATACGCCCTGCCACGCTTGCAGAAGCACAAGAACTCAAGACAGCGCTGTCCCAACACGCCGGACAGAGTCAAGTGAAACTGGTCGTAGGCAACACGGCGACAGGCATCTATCCGACAGAGAAACCACGATACATCATTGACATTTCTCACATCAAAGAGTTAACACAACTGACTGAGTCGAAGGATAAAGATGGTATCGTTGCCGGTGCTGCTGTTGCAATTCAAGATCTCCTGGAGTTCGCCGAACAACTTATCGCCGATCGTCCTGAGGAATCCACCAGTGGACTTCGTGAATTTGCTTCGCACGCTAAGACAATTGCAGGCATTCAGGTTCGCAATGCCGGAAGCATCGCAGGAAATATCTTCATTACGAAGAGCCACACTCGAGCGGGCGTGCCCTTTCCCTCCGATCTCTTCACCGTGCTTTCGGCACTCGGTACAACAGTGACGATTTGGTCGGCGACCTACCCGGGCAAGGAAAAACAATTCGCCATTCCAGATATGCCGATCGCAGAAGAATTGCCCCCCGATGCGATTCTACTTTCATTCAGAATTCCCTATACACGAAAAGGCGAACTAGTTCAAACTTACAGAATCGCACGCCGCCCACAAATGGCACACCCAGTCGTCAATGCAGGTTTCCGTTGTCTTCTCGACGATAAAAATGCAATTGCGGAGGCGTCAATCATTTACGGTGGTTTGGCTACTTGCAATGGAAGGCTGCCAGAAACAGAACACTGGTTGATTGGCAAATCCCTAAACGATACAACACTAAAAGGCGCATTGGATGTGCTCCGCCAAGAAGTGAGCAAAATCATTGTGCCCATGGAAGAAGAAGGATTCACCAACGAGTATCGCAGCCAATTGGCAGAGAATTTCTTCTACAAGTTCTACCTTTACATGCTCAAATCGACCGATGCAAAATCGATCTCTGCTGCCAATTTGTCAGCGTCAGAAAAACCTGTGCGCCCCTTATCGAGTGGAATGCAAACGTTCGAAATCGACGACCACTTGTTGCCTTTGACTAGCCCAATTGCAAGACGCACAGCGGTCAGCCAAGCTACAGGGGAAGTGAAATACACACACGACATCGCGTTACCGCCAGGTGGTTTCTATGCGGCGATTGTTATCAGTTCTCGTCCACATGCACGCTTTAAATTCAAGGCTGGATTGAAAGCAACTGAAGAACTACTCAAAAAAGAATTTCCGGGATTCGAGTGTCTCGTCACAGTTGAGGACATCCCTCATGGTGGCACGAACGTTATCGGACTAGGCGGCGATGACCCCGTCTTCGCAGATGGAGTGGTGCTAAACGTCGGTTTCCCAATTTGCTTGGCGCTGGCAGATAAACAAACAACTGCAAGACAAGCAGCGGCTTACGTTGGCGCAGAATGCATCTCATATGAAGATCTGCCAGCTGTGATATCGTTCGACGACGCTATTGCGAAGGGTCACGTAATGGCGATGCCAGGCAAAGCTCCCGATCCGAAACAAAAGCTGATTGATGTCGTTCGCTTGGGAAGCAATAAAGAATGGTTGGAAAACACCGGCGTACCTCTAGATGGTGGCACAGTGTTGACCGGCACCATGCGCACAACAGCACAATCGCACTTCTATATGGAAACATGTTGCGCACTGGTTATGCCAGGTAGCTACGATGAGATGCTGGTCTTCTCGTCTACGCAAAACCCAAACGCAGACCAGGCGCAAATCGCCAGAGTTCTTGGAATTAAAGCTGCTCAAGTGACAATCAGAGTGGAACAGCTTGGTGGTGGATTTGGTGGCAAACAAAATCGTGCGGTGTTTATCGGCGCCATGGCGGCGATCGCATGTAAGAAAGTTCGGCGCCCAGTATTGTTGAAGCTCGACCGTGAAACGGACATGCATGTCGTCGGCAAACGGCACCCGCACATCAGTGACTACACTGTCTGCTACAACGATGATGGAACTCTCACCGGCATGTCTCTCGAATTGCGATCTGACGGTGGCAGCACTATCGATTGTTCGTTTGCTGTTATGAAAGGCAGCGTGATGATGTCTGACGGATGTTATCGCACGCCGACTTTCCGCTCTGCAGGTACTGTATATAAAACAAACAAGACCAGCAACACCGCGATGCGTACATTCGGTCAAGTTCAACCGCATTTGTTGCTCGAAGATGCAGTCGAACACGTTGCGCACGATCTCAGCAAGCGCACCGGACGTAAAGTAACGCCGGAGCAGATTCGAAGACAGAACCTCTACGTTTCGTCGGAGTACGAACAAGCTGATTCGACACACTTCGGTCAACCGATGTGGTATTGCGACATGCGCGAGCAATGGGACAAGCTGTATGAAAGCAGCGAGTTCGAAAGACGCTTAAAGGAGGTCGAAGAGTTCAACAGTAAGAACCGCTGGCGCAAACGTGGAATCTCGATGATTCCTCTTAAGTACGGTATCGGTTTCAAGCAGATGCCGGCGCTCAACACCTCAACTGCGCTTGTTCATATAAACAAGGAAGACGGCTCTGTTACGGTCGCCCATGGTGGCGTCGAGATGGGGCAAGGTCTGCACACCAAGATTTCACAGGTGGTGGCACATGAACTCAATGTTCCACTCCCATTTATTCGCATTCTTCGCAACAATACGGACATCATAACCAACGCTCCGGCTACCGCCGCGTCAACTGGATTTGACCTTAACGGTGGCGCCGTTGCCCTCGCCTGCCGCACTCTGAAAAAGCGCTTGGAAGGCGTCTGCGAGGAGGTTCTCAAAAAGAAACCGGAAGTTGGAGACTTGCGACTTCAATGGCGTGAAAAATGGCCACTAATCATTCAACATGCTTACCTGCAAAGAGTGAATCTACATGCGACTGAACTCTACAAAGCACCGCACTATGACTCACCGGTAGATCACTATGAACATGGTAAATTTTTCGCATACTTCACATACTCATTCTCTGTTTCTGAAGTAGAAATCGATGTACTCACCGGAGAGTTCTCGGTGATTCGAACCGATCTCCTTTATGATGCGGGACGCTCGCCAAACCCTGCAATCGACATCGGACAAATCGAAGGCGGCTTTATGCAAGGTCTCGGTTTTGTAACTACCGAAGAACCGATCTTCGATCACGAAGGCAAATTGGTGACAGATAACATCTGGAGCTACAAGCCACCGTGCACAAAAACGATTCCACTTGATTTGAGAGTTTCGCTTGTACAGCGTGATACAGCCAGCTGCTTCAAACAAGAGCAAGCAGGTTTGTTGGCTGTTAAGGGTTCCAAATCAACTAGTGAACCAACCTTGTCACTCGGCAATTCCGTCTACTTCGCAATCAAGCATGCAATTATGGCAGCACGTGAGGAGCAGACAGGTTCTGATGAGTGGATTGAACTTCCAGTGCCGTTGTCATGCCAACGAATTCAGCAGGCGTGTGGTGTGACAACTAGCAATCTGTCGCTTGCCGCAACCGGAAAAGGTGTGGCGTCGAGAAAAGATGTTAACTAATTGAGGTTCCACAAAGCGCATACGATCAAGACATAGAGCGAGGCAATAATTGCCGCGCCGGTAATCTCAATTTGCTTGCGTCGTGATTTTTCAGGCAGCATCCATTTCAGAAAGAAGAACTTGCAGATGGGCATCGTGATCCATGTGATTATGGAAACATTGATGAGATTGACTATCAGTGCTTGAAGTGCAGTGTTTATCTTTGGAAGATTCGGCGTCACAAAGCGAGTCTCTAGAAGACCAAGTGGTAGAACACCCAAGACAATAAGCATTGCTATTTTCCAGTTAGCAACCTCTTCTTGCGTCTCAGGATCCACGGGCGCCCAACCCGGAAACGATGAGGTCATACGTCTTATATTTTCTGTTTGAATAAACGCCTTCGCCTCGTTCATCAAATTACTTCTTTGCTCAGAACCCAACCAGCTTTCCAGAGTCTCAGGCGTCGAAAATTTCAAGAGTGTCATCCAAGAATTTGCAGTCCCCGCAGGAGGCTGCACGTAACTCCCTTCATAACCGGGAAACTGCGATTGAGTTGCCTGAATCTTCTGCAACCATTGCCGATACTCCACCTCGCAACCAGGCTTCACTTTGCTCGTCACAGACACAAAAACTGATCCGCCGGCAACATGCGGCTGCATGCTCTCGCGCACATCTTTTTCCTTCGGAAGCTCAAGAAGAACCTGTCGCCTATCGTCTGATTGCAGCCAAGATTTCGCCTGCTCTTCCGTACGAAATCTGTGCACAACTATCCACTCCCCCTCACGCGAGTGTGGTGGTGTAATCTCTGCATTCAGGAATCCGGGAAGCGTCGAACAAGCCATTAAGTATTTTGTGAGAATGGCGTGGTTCTGACTATCTAGAGCAGCGGGTAATGTGACTTTAGTGGTCACACCGGCTGCAAGTGAATCTTCAACGGAATCTTGTTGCGTCATGACAACATCCTGATTAATTCTCGCTTTCGGTCGGCATTTTTTCGAAACGGGTACATCAGAGGGTCCAAAATAGACTACTATTTTCCGCACAGCGACTCGGACTCAGGGCATCACTCCCTGAGGGAGCAGGTTGCGGCGACCCCGTATTATCATCTCACACCGGAGGATCTCACATGAGTGTGACCAAGGAAAAAACTACGTTCGAAAACACGACACTCGTCAAAGATTCGTACGGCAAAAGTCTCGTGAGACTAACCAAGGTAATTCGCGACAGCACTCCACCGAAGTGGAAAGAAATTACCGTCGAAACAGAACTTATCGGACCTGAGTTCGCAGGTTGCTACTACGACGGCGATAACAGCAGAATCGTCGCAACAGATTCAATGAAGAACACTGTTTATGTTGAAGGTGCAAAGCACAATCTCAACAGCATTGAAGAATACGGAATCCACCTTGCAAAACACTATCTCAATGACTATTCGCACATCACCGAAGTAATCGTCAGAATCGCTGAAAACGTTTGGACCCAAATCGATGTAAACGGAACTCCGCATCCGACATCGTTCGTGAAGTCTCGCGAAGATCTGCGCGTTGTCACAATTCGCATGGACAGAAAGAAGACTGATATCCAATCCGGAATCGAAAATCTTGTCGTCGCGAAGATTACTGATTCAGAGTTCGCAGGTTACATCAAAGACAAGTACACAACTTTGAAAGAAACCCACGACAGAATCTTCGGAACCAAAGTCATGGCTAGCTGGACATATAACAATGAGAAGGCCGACTTCAATGCCGGTTACGAAACTGCTCGCAAAGTGATGCTAGAAACATTCGCGAAGCACCACAGCTTGTCCGCTCAACAAACGTTGTATGCCATGGGCGATGCAGTGCTCAACGCAGTTAAGGACGTTGAAGAAGTCACCTTGGTGTTGCCGAACCTGCACCGTCTACCGTTTGATCTCAAACCGTTCGGTATGGAGAACAATAACGAAATCTTCATGACGACGAGCGAACCGCACGGCACAATCAAAGGTACGATTGGACGCAAGAAGTAATGATCGGCATCTCAACACACATTCTCGACATTTCCATCGGGAAACCAGGAAGTGACGTCGAAGTGACCGTGGAATATCAAACTGATTCTGGTTGGAAACAACTCGCGAAGTCCCGCACGAATAGCGACGGGCGCGCAGCAGATCTGGGAGTCGAAGGAGGCTCGCTAAAAACGGGTATCTATCAACTCCGGTTTGATACGGGTGAGTACTGGAAAAAGCGAAACATCACCGGATTTTTCCCACATGTCGTCTTAGCGTTCGAAGTCACCGACGCAAATGAGCACTACCACGTTCCACTGCTGCTAAGCCCATTTAGCTACAGCACGTATCGAGGTAGTTGAGAGAATGCGTTGATCGCAGAAATTAGAAAGAGTGCTCTTCACAGAGCACTCTTTTTAATTGAGATTGCCATGTCACTACAGTTTGAGTGCCATACAGATAGCATCGACAATGAACAGAACTGCCATAATCATCATGGCACCGATAAGATTTGTTCGAAGCCGCTCTTGTTTGTCGGCGGGAGGTTGAACCCACCAATTTAGCGCCTTCATCATCCAGGGAATAATGAACCACTGCAGGCATGAGGCGGTCACAATATTTCCAATCAACATTTGTGTGGGGAACGGTAAGACTCTGAATGGAACTAGCACAGTATTATTGAGAATCATGATCGCAGGGTAAAGCCCTAGAACAACGATCATCATAAGCTTCCAGTCAGGAATCGGAGTTTGAGTCGGTGGAAAAAGTATGCCCAGACCGGTGCCTAACTTCTTCAGTTCGAATTCGCCAAACTCCTCGTGAAATCTGCTCGCCCACTCGGCACGCGTATCGGATTTCAGCCACACATCAAGGTCTTCGTGACTTTTGAAGTGAAGTATGGTTACCCATTCTTCTTGCGCGCCTTCGACTGGAGGGTAGACTTCAGTTCTCTCATAACCGGTGTAAGCAGTGGTGGCATGAGCAATACCACGCTGCCATTTCAAAAAGGCATCAGTTTTCTCAGCGGGGATTCGCTGTACGATGATTGCAGAAGCTCGGCTACCGGGTTTAGCAATAATGACTTCATCTTTAGCATCATTCTGCGCGGCTTCTTCTGCAACTTTCGAATCTAGCTCTCGATCCACTATCGAACTTGCCCCTCTTGCGTTACCGTACCTGTTTCTCTTGCAATTTCAAGGAATTCAAATGTTCCACTATTGTTGCCAACTCTTCTTTTGAGAGTTTGAAATCGCTGCCGCCCAAATTATCCTTCATTTGAGCAACATCTCTAGCGCCCACGATTGCAGAAGTCACTCCAGGCTGAGCTATTGTCCATCCAATCACAAGCTGGGCGAGGGACCGCTTATGACTGTCCGCAATTGGTTTTATCTTGTCTAAGAATGCGTTGGTCCTTTTGATGTTTTCCGGCTGAAAGTGGACCATGTTTCCGCGGTGATCGCCCTTCTTGAACTGGACATCAGTACTGAATTTGCCCGTCAACAATCCACGCTGAAGCGGGCTGTAGACGATGACTCCAATCTGATGCTCTCTGCAGTAAGGAAGAACATCTTTCTCAATGTCACGAACGAGCATGCTATATGGTGGCTGGTCAGATGCAATCGGAAAGTACTTTCTGCACTCCGCCATGTCGGCTGGAGTAAAGTTGCTAACGCCTGCAGCGCGAATCTTTCCTTCTTTGAGAAGCTGAGTCATTGCTTCCATCGTTTCTTCGATTGGAGTTGTTTGATCTCTCCAGTGACATTGATACAAGTCGATGTAATCAGTCTGCAACCTTCGCAGACTGTCCTCACATTCTTGAATGATGCTTTTTTTGCGAGCGTTCTTGTAGATATTTTTCTCGCCACTTTCATCAGACCATGAAAAAAAGTGTTCGCCCTCTGTAGAATCCCACCGCAAGCCGTACTTTGTTAGAAGCTGAACTTTTTCACGCCTCCCCTTAATTGCCTTTCCAACAATCTCTTCACTGCGCCCATAGCCATAGACTGCAGCAGTATCAAAAGAGGTGACACCATTGTCGATGGCAAACCGAATTGCATCAATTGCGTCATTCTCGTCTGCATCACCCCACATCCAACCACCGATAGCCCAAGCACCGAATATGATTGTGGAGACATTGAGTTTGCTGTCTCCCAATTGGCGGTATTCCATTTTCGCTCCAAGTTATGAGAGAGTCCGAACCCTCAAATTTAAGGTCGGCATCTGAGGGACTATCGAAAACCGGAAGAAGCGAAGATCTGGCAATTGAGGTCCGCACGTTATGGTTTGACCCATGGAGGGCATAATTCTTGACAGCCTTCACTATTCCATCTGTATATCGTACACTTATATTCTGCTAATCGGAGACGCCGCAAATGCCAGATGATAAGACACGCAAAGAAATGGAGCGCGCAGCTATCGCACGCCAAGAGCGTGAACGCGAAGAGCGACGCCAAAGAGATGAGGTGGAGCGACGTCGCCGCGAAGATGATATGAAGCGCTTTCGCATGCAGCAAATGGTCATCGAAAAGCAGAAAGAGCAGCAACGCGAAGAAGAACGCGAGATGGCTCGACGAAACGATGAGATGCTCGATGAACTCGAGCGTCAAAAGTATGCAGATGCCCAAAAGCAGCTGGAACAGCAGAAACAAAAAAATCAACCACAACTGCAATTGCCTCCACAGCAGCAAGCACCGCAGCAACCACCCCAGCTTCAAGAACAACAGGCACAGCAGCAACAACTCCAACAACAGCAACTCCAACAACAGCAACTGCAGCAACAACAGCAATTGCAGCAACAACAGCAATTGCAGCAACAACAGCAACTGCAGCAGCAAGTCCAGCAGCAGCAAGTCCAGCAACCACAGCACCTACAGCAGCAACAACAACAACAGCAGTTGACGCAACAACAGCAACTAGAGCAGCAGTATCACCAACAACAGCTACAACAACAGTACTATCAGCAGCAATACTACCAACAGCAGCTGTATTACCAACAACAGATGCAGCAGCAGCCGCCGCCGCAGCA
>CAYZJR010000135.1:0-5209 GCA_964478655.1 uncultured Candidatus Obscuribacterales bacterium | reverse complement strand
ATCCGCATCAGCAACTGCAGCAACATCCGCAGCAGCAACCGCAACAGCTCGATCCACAGCAGCTACAGCAACAGCAACTTTATCAACAACAGTTGTACCAGCAGCAACTTCAGTACCAACAACAAATGCAGTACCAGCAACAGTTGCAGTACCAACAGCAACTCCAGTATCAACAACAACTACAGTACCAACAGCAATTGCAGCAACAACAAGAGCAAGACAAACAACAGCAAGAATCGCCGCCTCATCAGCAGCAACAAAAGCCACCAGGGACTTAAGGCTTAGTTCTTTCGGCGCTTTTGCAATTCCGAGTAAATAGCTGCGCATCCATTGTCGGTACATCGCGTGATTTGCATACGTCCACCCACGATCGGCTCTCTAATTTTGTGGCAAGAAACAACTTGCTCACCAATCACGACTGCAACTGAACCACCAGTGTTTTTCCTTGAAAATTCTTCCAATTTCCCAGATTGATCTTCGGCAAGACTAATCAGCAGTTTTGGTCTTCCCTTCGTATCTATGCCTTTTTCAGGTTCCTCCTTCATAATGAGCGGAACAAATGCATTGCGTTGAATTACCACATACTCTGTTTCTTGCCGATCAGCAGGCTCTAGGAATCGATAGTCGTTTATCAAAAGTTGTTCTCCTTTGGCAACAGGTTCAACTTTAGACCTATCTGTATCTTTACGCTCAACGAGGTACAGTCCGTCCAATAGCTTGCCGGAGGCATCAGGCTGCTGTGACTTCTCCTCTGTGGTCTGGCAGTGAGAAGAATCAGACGCTGTCACCGCGTGCAGTGGCAACAATAACGCAATCGAAATGGCAAGCATAAAGTTCCGCACAGTTGCGTTGTGTGTTTTTGAGTCGCGCCGATTGCCGCCATTAGTGTTTGTCATTGCCGTTTCCCCAGTTGTTCGCCAAATTGTACGGTGTTTTTTAGCGGGCGCTCATATATTTCGAGATTTCAAGCTGCCCTGAGCTCCGTTACATCGAGGCTTTTGGCGATTCTGCTAAAATAAGCCCTCTACAGAAGAGTTATGGAAGGAAGTATTCATGAGTTCCTCGGCACCAGCACCGGCAAAACCTGTTGACTTTATTCGAGACATCATCAATGAAGACCTCGAAGCAGGTCGTCACACTAAAGTGATAACCAGATTTCCTCCAGAACCAAACGGCTTCTTGCATATCGGACATGCCAAGTCGATTTGCCTGAACTTCGGGTTGGCGCTCGAATATAAAGAACGACTCCCTGAAAGCGGTACCCGCTGCCACCTTCGTTTCGACGATACCGACCCGACCAAGGAAGACACGATTTTCGAGGACGGTATTCAAGCCGACGTTCGCTGGCTCGGCTTTGAATGGGATGGCTTCTATCACGCAAGTGATTACTTCGAAAAGATGTATGAGTATGCCGAACACTTAATGACGGCTGGCAAAGCCTATGTTTGCAGTCTCACCGATGCGGAAATAAAAGAGTATCGCGGAGATGTCAAAACACCAGGAAAGGCGAGCCCATATCGAGACCGCAGCCCGGAAGAAAACCTCGATCTTTTCCGTCGTATGCGCAAAGGAGAATTCAAAGACGGCGAGCACGTTGTACGTGCAAAAATCGACATGGCGAACGCCAACATGAAGATGCGCGACCCACTTCTTTACCGAATTCGCCACACCGAACACCATATGACCGGCAATAAGTGGTGCATTTATCCGATGTACGACTACGCACATCCTATTTCTGATGCGATTGAAGGCATCACCCATAGTATCTGCACGCTCGAGTTTGAAAATAATCGCGAGTTGTATGACTGGGTAATCGACAATCTAAAGGATTATGCAAAGTTTCCGAGCCGCCCCTATCAATATGAGTTTGCTCGACTCAACCTCAACTACACAGTGATGAGCAAGCGTCGTTTGCTCGAACTCGTTGAAGGGAAACACGTAAGCGGCTGGGATGATCCCAGACTTCCGACAATTGCTGGGATGCGGCGCCGCGGCTACTCACCAGAGGCGATTCGGGCGTTTTGTGCGAGCGTGGGAGTTGCGAAAGCTAACAGCACCGTTGACATGGCACAATTGGAGTTTTTCATTCGCGATGATCTCAATCACAAAGCACCGCGGGTGATGGCTGTATTAAAACCGCTGAAGGTAGTGATTGAGAATTATCCTGATGAAGTCTTAGAACTCGATGCTGCATATTGGCCGCACGACATTCCCAAGGAAGGCAGCCGAAAAGTTCCGTTTTGCAAGGAGATCTACATCGAGCAGGACGACTTCATGATGGAACCACCAAAGGACTACTACAGACTTGCTCCAGGCAAAGAAGTTAGACTGCGTTATTCGTACTGCATAACATGCAAGGACGTAATCAAAGATGCAGATGGAAACGTCACTGAGATTCGTTGCACATACGATCCCGCGACTCTTGGAGCAAACCCGGAAGGAAGAAAAGTCAAAGGAACCATTCACTGGGTAAGCGCACGCCACGCAGTGGACGCTGAAGTGCGGTTGTATGACAGATTACTCTCGGACGAAGCACCTCCAACAGGGAAAGACAGCGAGTTTTTGGACGCAATCAACCCCAATGCCTTGCAAGTCTTGAAAGGTTGCAAGCTTGAGCGAAGTCTTGGTGAAGCGAACCCAGGCGATAGATTTCAGTTTGAACGTCAAGGTTATTTCATCGCTGACACCAAAGACAGTAAGCCTGGAACACCAGTGTTCAATCGAATCGTGACTCTCAAGGATTCTTGGGCAAGAGCGCAGAAAAAATAGACGCACTCACTTCGGAAGTCCAGGCACTTTTCGTCCGCTGAACATCATCATTGCATTTCCTGACGAACCACTGTTAGGGAAGAACGATGGGTGCGTGTACAAAAAGCCGGCGGGAAGCGGGATTTTCTTTCGCTCAGTACCGGTGGGAGTCATTGTATAGAGACCAAGATTCTCTAGTTTGCTATTGTCCCAGCAGACAAAAGCAATCAACTTACCATCGCTGGTCCACTTTGGTATGCCGTTTGCGATACCGGGTTTGGTGATTTCACGTTCGGTACCATCCCGCAAACTAACGGTATAAATACGCCAATCCAATCCTCCAAAATAACGCATGAAAGTGACTGCTTCCAACGAAGGAGAAATCCATGGGTCGTAGTCGCCCAACTTGAAATCGAGTTTTGAAGATGTCGGCTTAACTGCAGGATTAGTTAACTGTCTAAACCCACTGCCATCTAAATTGAACGAATAGAGAGCGCACACTCCTTTGTCGTCGAGTGGGATCCTTGGAGAGACCACCGTCTTTCCAACGCAGTGGGGGTCTGACATTGCAAGCAGCGGTTGCGTCGGAACGCGTGTAATTTTTTTTGTGGACAGGTTGTAGATTCTTAATTCAGGAAGCGTTTTCAGATTGTCTGAATGAATGTAAATAATAGAGTCATTGTCAATCCAACTGCTATTGGCATTGAAAATTTCGGGACCGAACGGCTCGACATCAAACTGCTGTGTGCCATCAAGGTTTGCAATTACTATTTCTGTATTGCGATATCCGCTACCGTTCTCCTCGCAAACTCCATCTTTCACAACTTTGTTGTATCTAGTGAAAGTAATGTGTTTTTGATCTGGAGATACGCGAGCGTGTGTCATCTCACGATGTGCATCCAGGATCACCGCATGGAAGTCGGAGCCATCCAATCTGGCAGTATAAACGCCGAACAAATCGTCGCCCCTGTAGCCGAAAAACAGCGGACTAGCAACGAGAATGTCTTTCCAAAAGAACGCCGACAGTGCCAGAATGACCACCGACGAAAACAGGACTAAAACGATTTTCTTTCGCATTGGGGACCGAACTCAATTTAATTCCTCCTTTCGTATACCACATTTCAGTGACCTGGGCACATTGCCTCCTTTCGACAATCAAGCTGTCTTTAGAAAACGGATGATTTCACGCACGTGTTCAAGAAACATTCCGTCTGTAGAAAGCTTGGAAATTGCATCTCTGCTTTCTTGCGACAACCTTTCATGTTCCTTGTCATTCTGCGAAACCAATCGTTCTTGGTCTTTTCGCATAGCAGCAATTTGGTGTTTGCAGGATTCAATAACAAGATTGTGTTGTGATGCGAATGACGATGGAACAGTGGGATTCAATTGCTCTTCAATCGAACGCAATCTATCATCCATGCTCTCAACGCGAGACCGGAGTTCGACCACGTCCTCCCTTGGGTATTTCAGCAACTGTCTGATGGAATTGAGCCGCTCCCAAACGTATTCATAGAGTCGAATGCATGGACGAAGTCCCGTCAACAGCAAGGCTGCCGCACATCCGACGTAACCAATCGGGGTTATGCCATATGCTGATAATGCGAAAAGAGCAGCCGCAGATATCACGTGCAATAAAATGGCACCAGCGAGTGCGCGATGCGCAACCATTTTCACATAAGCAGAATGATTCACGTCGATATCAATCCCGATGGCAGCAGAATGCCTTCCTTCAGCTTCGACACTTTTCGCTTCGAAATAGATGTTCCACGGAACTGTAGTGATTATCAGCAACCACCAGGCACTGATTGCTCCGATAACCCAATCAATGAATCGACCGGCAGGCAAATGGAACCACGTCATCGCACAAAAGACAAGGATCACAATGACTACTAACCAAAATGTCAGCCAGAGATATCCGGATAATGATCTGCCCACGCTACCACACAGGCGACACCCGCCTGCGCCTCCTCGATTCCCTTCCTTCTGAAAGCATAAAGTGGGAATTGATTTTTAGCTTCGCAGCAAAACACTTATTCAACTGATACTGTGGTCAGTCGTGTGAGGTCACCCTTTGTAGTTGCGTCGTATGCAGTGCCCGCAATGGTTGATCTTGTACTTCCAACAGAGGAATCTCCTGTCCATCAGAGATGCCTAGATCTTGGAACTTTCTTGCTGTCACAAGCACCCTAGTTTCCATGGAACCGACAGCTTTGTTATAAGCATCGACCGACTTATCTAGACCTTTTCTGATCTCAGAGAAGTGTCCCGCCATCACCCGAATCCTTTCGTATAAGGTCTTTCCTAGCTGACTTATTGTCTGAGCGTTTTCGGCCAGCTTCTCTTGACGCCATCCATACGCAACTGCCCGCAACAGTCCGATCAGCGTAGTCGGCGTTGCCAGAATTACCCGCTGCTCTACACCGACCTCAATTAGCGCTGGATCCTGTTCCAGTGCGGCACT
>CAYZJR010000134.1:10308-17069 GCA_964478655.1 uncultured Candidatus Obscuribacterales bacterium | reverse complement strand
GCGAGGATTACGGTGTAGGAGCGGAATTCGGCTGGAATGAACGTGTTGGCGATTGCCAAGGCAACGCTCATCACGATTGCTGTAAGAAGAAGAGCGCGTCCTTCTTCGCCTTTCAGTTTGGCGATTAAGGTGTCGACGGAGAATGGTCTGCACTTTTTGATTTCGCCATTGGTCGAAACTTTGACGCCGAAGCCCAGCTCAGTGAGAGTGTCTTCAATGGAAGCGCGGTTTCTCGAGGCGAATTGCAGTGCTTGAGTGGCTTGGAATTGGTTGAGCACATTCTTTTCTACGAGTTCGCACAAACCCCGTGCGACTTCATATGTGTGAGGAGCAATCATTCTTCCGGCGATCAGGCGCTTGCACATTCCGGCTTCGAATTCTCTCAAGTGAGTCATCGCAGCTGCTTTGTGGTCGTCGCAAATAAATCCGCCGACTTGAAGCAGGTCGACAACTGCGTTGTCGGTTGCATCATCAGCGAGGATTTTGGTGGAGGAAAGAACTTGGGCGAGGGTGGAGTTGTCTTGGTGAACATTACGGAGAATGGTGCACGCTTGTTCGTGAGTGATCACGGAGCGCTCTACTAGCTTTTGCAATTTAACCGCTGCAGAGACGCTTTCGGCGCTGATGATGTTGGCTTCCACCAGGAGACTGCCAATTGGCTTGCTGTCTGCGACGCTGTGTTCGGCGGCTAGGACTGCTTCGCGTTCGGAAATAAGCTTGCAGCGGCTAAGCAATTGCCCTAGGCGTGGGGGTCGGGGTTGCTTTGGCGTGGATATGGCCTCTTCAAGCTCGATGTTACGAACGCGAACCTTCTTTAGCGCCGCTACAGCGGTTTCCTTGCTAACCTTGCCGGATCTGACCAGTGAAGCTGCAACTACAACTTGATCCAGCACAGGAATAGTAACTTGACGCTTGGCGAGAAGAACCGAACCCGGGAGCATGTCCATCTCTTCGCCTTCGAGACATGCCGCTGAATAATGGTTGGGGGAAACATAGCCTGTTCCGACCAACAAAGAGCCCAACAATTGTTGGTATTCAGCTCTCTCGGAGTAAAATTTGTCGATGGCTGCAGAGTTCATCATCATTGCCAAGTTGCCTCTGGTTTTTAGTAAGCGAAACTCTCCGCCTGGAAGACCTTTGATTCTTCCGGGGAAACTTTCAGATATGTGAGTGCGACCTCGTACTTAAATGGTACGAAAACATCCACCTGTGGTAAATCCACAAAAGCGTATCAACGATTTCGTTGATAAGAGGAAAGCCTCACCAAATGGGCTCAAAACGCCCACACATACAGCTGGAAACCTTAAATCTATGGCTGACGGAAAATACAGCGTTCTCATCGTCGAAGACCACTATGCCACGCTTGATGGGCTTTCTCTGGGTTTGTCGACAGCCCCTGATATTGAAGTAGTCGGCCAGGCTGAACAATGCGAGGCGGGCCTGCGATTCGCCCGCGAACTCAAACCTGACGTCATCGTGCTGGACCTTCACCTGCCGGGAGGTCCCAGCCCGCGGTTAATGGTGTCGGCTTTTATAGACGCCAGCACCTCGTCAAAGGTAATAATCTTCTCTGCAGAAGCCCGAATGGCATACATTCAGGCGATTCTATCAATGGGAGTTGCGGCGTACCTATTAAAGACGGAACGGGTCAGTACGGTCGCCGATGCAATCAGGCGCGTGATGGCTGGGGAAACTGGCATTACATCGGCACAGTTGGCTGGGGCGACAAAGAAAATCACGGCAGCGGAGCAAGAAGTGCTGCACCTTTTGGCAAAAGGCATGAAGTATCAGGACATCGCCGATCACCGCGTAACTTCCATTGCCACCACGCGGCGGCAGTGCGAAAACCTGTTGTTGAAGCTGGGGCTGGAAACGAGGGAACAGCTAATCGCATGGGCGGTAGAAAACGGTTACGGTCCTGCTCTGGAATCATAGAAGAGATCAAAACATAGATAGATAGATGGAAGACCTTTTCGGCGTACTTATATATCGTGATTTGTTAGTCACTCCCGGAATTCTCGATATTCAGGAGTACACTCGTATCGCCACAATAGCGCAGAAAACCGGGCTTTCTGTCGACCGCGTCCTGAAAGAAGAAAAGGCTCTGCCGGATACCGTTTTGCAGGCGGCGGTGAGTTCGCGCAGAATGGTCAATGAATACTCGCTGCCGCTGCAGATGGCGATTGAAGCGATGAAAATCGTGCAAGTGGACCGTATGCCGCTCGATTTCGCCTTGGATAAACTTGGCTGGCAGCCGCAGCGCTCTTACATCGTAAGGAACCTTGGGCAGCTCCTATTGGATTCAGGTTGCCTCTCGCAAAAGGAATTTCTCGATGCACTCGAGATTTGCTTTTCGCAAGGGCAGCCTTTCAGCAAGGTCCTGATTTTGCGAAAGACAATTCCGGAATCCCTTCTGTATTCCGCCCTGACTCTGGAAGTGTTGATGCGCGAAAACAAAATAGATCTGCAAAGTGCTGTGCAGTCAATGCGAACGTTCCGCCAGGTTTTGAGCAACACACCCGATGGCGAGGCACCACCCAAGCCACCACAGCAGGGAACCGGCGATCGCCTCGGCGAGCTCCTGCTCAAATCAGAAGTCATTTCAGTGGGCGATTTGATTCAGGCGCTGGAAATCGGCTACATCAATCATGAGCCTCTCGGCAAAGTCCTGCTCAAAGAAGAACTCATCACAGAGAGCCTACTCAAATACGTTCTTGCCACACAACATCAAGTGCGGCACCGATCCATGGACGTCAATGAGGCAATAAACCTTATTCGACATGCTCAACATCTGGCGGACGATGGGTCAGAGACTGCACCGCAAGAAGAACTGCCAACCTTCAAACCAAACATTACTACGCGAGAAGAAGTCGCGAGGATGTCTATGCCGGAACTGTTGGCATTGGCTGGAATAGACATGGGTTCAGACCCTGTGAGTGCGGTCAGAGAGCTGGTCTTGATGCAGCAGAATTTGACTTTTCGTGTGGTCAGTGAGCACGAAGAGGTGAAGAACATGCTTGCGCGCGAGCTCCACGACTCAGTCATTGCAGACTTGATGATGTTGCGTCGATACCTATCCGGTGATCGCAAACTTTCGATTGACGAAACCATAGACATCATCGACGATGTCGTACACCAGTTGCGCGATATCTGCAGCGAGTTTACGCCGAAGACTCTAAAGGAATGGGGACTTCGAACAAGTTTGCAAGACCTCTCCGATCACCTGAAGCAACGCTCCGGCATCAAGTGCCAACTTGTATGTCCGCCGGATATTCCACGCCTGCCCGATTCAGTCGAACTACACATATTCCGTATCGTGCAAGAGTGTATTAACAACGTTCAGAAGTACTCTGGTGCGTCTGAAGTTTACATCGACGTCGAGATGCACGACAATAACATGCGGTTGATGGTTACGGACAACGGTCGTGGATTCGACACCGAAGCGAAGAACGAACAACGTGATACTCTCACTGGTGGCATGGGTTTGGCGGGCATGAATCAAAGATTGATGCTCTTGCGATGCTTCTTTCCTGCGACGTTGATTGTGGAATCTAGACCAGGTGTTGGAACCCGAGTGGTTCTGGATATGACAATAAAAGGTGGCGCGGTTGGAGACCTCAGAAGGTAGTGATAGCTCCGCCGGCGCGAATCCGCAGGCTAGCTCAGATGCGCACAACACCAAGTTTCCGCCTGCAAGCAAGGGCGAGATTTTTTCATGGGCGATGTTTGACTTCGCCAACTCGTCCTATTCAACGTGCGTTAACACTGCTATCTTCAGCGCTTACTTTGTCAAAACGGTTGCGGGAAATAGCAATTTTGCCACACTGTTACTAACAATCTCGATTACCGTTTCCTCTTTACTGATTGTGCTAACCGCCCCGATCATCGGTGCAATGGCAGACATCAATGCGGCTAAAAAAAAGTACTTGCTAATCACGACTGCCGCTTGCGTCGTGTGCACGGCGCTACTGGCGACAGTGGGACCTGGAGCCGTTGTTTGGGGATTTATTCTTCTCATTATCGCCAATACAATGTATGGATCTGGCGAAGACTTGATCGCATCGTTTTTGCCGGAGATTGCAACGAAAGAACAAATGGGTCGGATTTCTGCGTTCGGTTGGACGGTTGGATACGTGGGTGGACTCTCGGTTTTGGGGCTTTGTCTTTGGTGCGTTTCTTCAGCTAAGGCGCAGAATTTGGGAGCAGAAATTTACGTGCCATGGACAATGTTGATTACAGCGGCAGCATTTGCCCTGGGCTCTCTGCCAACATTTTTGTTTCTGAAAGAGCGCGCGCTACCTGCTGTTGCGGAAAGCAAGAACCTGATTCTGGGAAGCTTTCAGCGGCTCGCTGAAACGGTGCGCGACGCACAACGATATCAGGATCTGTTTCGCTTTTTGATCGCCTTGTTTCTCTACAGTTGCGGAACGACCACAGTAGTCACGCTCGCATCAGTCTATGCAGAAGGCGTCATGGGCTTCAACACGGCAGACAACATTTTGCTTGTGCTGGTCGTAAACGTCACGGCAGCGATTGGTGCGTATGTGTTTGGATTTGTGCAAGACAAGTTTGGCTCGGTAAGAACATTGGCGATTACGCTCATCATATGGGCAGCAGCGACGACACTCGCATTTTTCGCGACAACACGCCCAGTCTTTTGGATTGTTGCAAACCTCGTTGGACTCGCGATGGGCTCGAGCCAATCGGCAGGACGCGCCCTTGTCGGACAACTTTCGCCGGAAGGGCGTTCAGCTGAGTTCTTCGGCTTGTGGGGGCTGGTGGTTAAACTCGCAACAGCGGTCGGACCGCTCACCTTCGGACTCGTGCAGATGGCGCTAGGAAAGAATTACCGCGCTGCGATACTATCAACGACGATATACTTCGCGCTTGGACTAATTGGCCTGTTTACCGTTAACGAGAAGCGCGGGCGCGAAGCCGCGCATCATCACTGAGGGTCTAAGCTACCACTAGTTTGGAATGTCGTCAGAGGTTTTGACGACATTGGCAAATATGTCTGACAGAGCCACTAAAGTCGTATCATGAATTTGCTCAGCGGTCATCGTCGAGTTATCGGCCTTAGGCAAATCGCGCGTAGCGCATGCTGAATCAACAACAGTAATCTCGTATCCCAAATCACTACCAGAGCGAACAGTCGCACTAATGCATGCATGCGTCATGAAGCCGGTCACTATTAGCTTGTCTCTGCCGATCGAATGGAGAAGATCATCCAGATTTGTTCCTGAAAAAGAGCTTGGGTGTTTCTTGTCGATAATGATTTCGCCCTTCTTCGGCGCGACAGCATCAATGATCTGAAATCCGTCGGACTCCGGATTGAAGATTGGCGCTTCAGCATTGGTCATGTGTCGAACAAAAATGACCGGATTGCCAACTTTTCGTGCGCGTTCCAAAAGCTTACCGATTTGCTCCAACGCGCCATCGATTCCTTTCAGAGGCAACTTGCCACTCAAATATTCCTTCTGCGCGTCAACGACAATCAATGCGCTCTGAGAAAGAGCATTGGGCTCTCTCTTGACTCCCATCATTTGCAGCAAGGTCTGTGGCATCGGAAAACCCCTTATATAAGTACGCCTAAGGATAGCATTGCAGCTTCAAACCTTGATGAAACGGGACGGTGGGAAAAACCGCATGGCAGCCTCAGCCAAGGGCCATTTTGTTTTACAACTCCCTTACCTCTGTCTCATACCATCTATTCATCGGCTGAGACACACCAGCAAAATACGATAGAGATGCTTCCGCCGCTCACTACCGAATTGATGGAACCTCAGCCGAGAAAACCTCCCACAGTACAAACTGCAAGGAGCATTGAAACAATTTACTAGCTGTTTCACAGCACGAGTTGCCCCTAATGGGAACGCAAGGAGGGCCGTCTGGTCCGATAGGCCCTCCACCAGCGACTTTTTGACCGACACAACGGAACGACCAAAAGAAGCACCGCATATAGTATTATAAAGTTTGGGGAAGGGGGCGCAGCAATGCGCTCCTCTGCTTTGTATCTGCTTGAACGTTCGCAAATTCAGAGGTTCTGCGGGAGATGCTAGGCAGTGGGAAAAACCGCATGGTTAGACAGGAACAAAGGTTTTCGGTTTACAATTTCATAACTTGCTTCTCATATCATTTATTCATCGGCTGAGACACACCTGCAAATACGATAGAAATGCTTCCGCCGCTCACTACCGAATTGATGGAACCTCAGCCGAAAATCTCCCCGCTGCAAACCACAAGGAGCATTAAGTCAATTTACTAGCTGTGATTCACAGCTCCAAGTTGCCCCTAATGGGAACGCAAGGAGGGCCGTCTGGCCTGATAGGCCCTCCACCAGCGACTTTTGACTAACACACTGCAGATCGCATTTACAAAGTTTGGGGAAGGGGGCGCAGCAATGCGCCCTTCTGCTTTGCGCAAATAAATATAGATGCAATTCCTGAACTCCACAACAACTCCACAAAGTGTCGGTAGACTCCAAAGTACCCTCAGAAATGCCCCACCATTACAACGTTCGATACACATCGAACGAGTTACCACACTGCTGCATCGAGTCTTACTGCCATGCGTGAGATTGAAAACACACCCACAGAAAAAGCATCGGGCGAGAGCTCTTGCACGGGGCTGGCAGCGTGGAGTTTTGGAAGGCAAGATCTGTCGGCCATAGAAAGCCTCAGCTCAAAACAAGGTGCGACCGCGTCAGAGTCATGGCTGCCCACAATTGCGTTTGGTAATGGAGGTGATTTAGAAGAAAGAGG
>CAYZJR010000134.1:0-10208 GCA_964478655.1 uncultured Candidatus Obscuribacterales bacterium | reverse complement strand
ATGACGACATCGAAAATCGCGGCATGGGTTATTTGCGTGACGCAGTAAATCAGGCGTGGGAGTCTATCGCATCAGATGGTTCCATCATGCGTTTTGATGCGCAAGGACGCACTCTTGCACGGACGAGCTTGACTGACTTTGGTTCAATCATCACTGAATTTGATCCGGATACTGGAGATGTTTCTCGTTCTACTGAAACGAGGCTCGGTCAGTCTGGCGAACACATAGTAACTCTCCGAAATAGCGCTGGACACACTGTGCTTGAAAGTCAGATTACGGGTGACGAAACAGAATCGAGAGTCGTCACTACCAGCTATGGTGAAAATGGAAAGCCGATATTTCTAACCAGACAATCCTCTGCAAGCAACGCTTACTTAGTACTAGATCCCAGCACTGGAGGCATCATTCAGTCTGGAGCGGTGGACGAATCGGGAAACTGGCAGTACGAAAATTCAGCGCTATAAATTGCGATTGTCTTCATGACGTTAGGTGGCGCAACAACCACTGTCACGACGAGGGCCAATCGTTTTCGAGATATCGTTTAACCAGACCCGCATGGGATAGAGGAGTACTAAGATTCTCGATGTCGCAATTTGTTTCGTAGTCGAGCAAAATTATCGGTTTAGCTGCTGCAATTTGTCGAAGTGTTTCCACCTCATCGCGAAGACTGTTATCGAGCACCCAACGATAAGCGGGCAAATAAATCTGCTTTCTGGCATCGAGATAGGACAGGAGCTTTTCGCCGCGGATACCGGCTCTATGACCAAGGACTCTGCCGTTTGAGCGCGATGTTCTTTTTATGCCTTTCATGTTGGTTATGAAAAATTTCGACGTATCAACGTCGCAACTCTCGAAAACTTTAAGAGCCTGCCAGATGCCCTCGACAGACTCGGCAAAACTGCCGGAAGACAGAGGCACCGGGATTTTGCCGTGAGGGTAGAAGGGACTGAACTTCACCCACGGATCACTTCCTTTCGATGTCACATCTATGATTTGCGAATTTGGGAAGCGCTGTTGCAACTTCTCTTGCGAGGACCGCCTGGAAGCAACTGAAATACCTAAAGTCATGTCTAACTCAGCGCCTCCCGAGATGCGAAAAGATTGCTTCTTCCAAAAGATCATGCCTTATTGATTGGCAGCTTAAACCAGAAAGTGCTTCCTCGCTCTTCATTTGGTCTTACGCCGATGGTTCCACCGTGAGCTTCAACGACGGCTTTGCAAATCGCCAGCCCTAAACCAGTACTCTTCTCCTTGGTTTCCTCGACCCGTTTGACTTGTTTGAAGCGTTCAAAAATTTGTTCACGATCTTCAGGCGGAACGCCCTTGCCCTGGTCGATTATGCGAATCTCGAGGATATTGCCGTCTGAAACTGCATCGATTACAACAGTCGTATCCTTCGGCGAGTATTTAATTGCGTTCGACAAGAGATTGACCATTACTTGTTCCAATCTGCGCTTGTCCGCATATATTTCCATCTCTGGTGTATTGTCTGTAATCGTGATGGAGTTATCGTCTGCGAGTTGCCCAACGGTTTCAACCGCGACTGTCGTTGCGGTTTTTAACTCGATAGTACTGCGATCGAGTTCCAGCATTCCCGCTTCGATTTTTTCAATGTCGAGAAGCTCGCTAATGAGCGAAATCAATCGCTCAATACTTCTTTCAGCCTTACTGACGCGGGTATGACCGACGTCGTTGAGCTTTCCGTAGGTTCCTTTTACAACGAGAGCGAGTGTCATCTGCAACGATGAAAGTGGACTGCGCAGATCGTGACTAATCATTGAAATGAATTCTTGCTTTTGTTGTTCTGCTCTGTACAGAGCATCCGCAACTTCATGAAAGGTCCGGTCTAGTGCGGCAATCTCGTCTGTTCCTGACAAAACTGGACTCAGCTGCTGTCGTTTCTGCAATTTCAGTGCATTATCGCTCAACACAGCCAATCGATTAGTGATACCACGGGCGAAGAACACTGCTAGCACCAACGTGAGGATAACGTTGAATGCAATTCCCGCGTATAGGACAATTCGCACACCCGTTTTGGCTTGAGCCACGGCAGCGCTGAGTCTGTTCAGTTCGTCCTGTTCGTCATGCGTGAGTTTTTGTACCTCTTGGAACAGTATTGAATATGACTCCTCCCATTTGCGTTTGAAATTGCTGATGCCAATGAAGGCACCAATCATGCCACCACCTACATCTGCAGGTCGGCCATAAACGGTGAAAACATGCAGTGTTTTGTTGGTCAGTTTTTGAATAACTTCAACGTGCTCACGCTGACGCATATTGCCGGAAGTTAGCTTCCAGAGCTCGGTAAAGGAATTGGGAATTGTCTTTACGAAGTTCTCGTATTTCTCAATGTGCTTCGTGTCTTTGGTGAAGTAATACGAAACGAGTTCTATGCCACCATCATAAAGCGCCTTCGAAACGTTCTGAGCTTCGCTGATTATTGATCTGGATTTCGCTTCGAGCGTAGAAAGTTCCTCAGATTTTTGCAGCATGACGAAAAGCAATCCAACAAATATCAGTTCGAACACCAGCGGAACTGATACCAGCACGATTCCTTTATGCGACAGCTTTAGATTGAGGCGCATGTCTTTCCGGGAGGCGGGGTTTCCACGATTATTAGAATCTGCAACATCATAGCTTAAGTCTCGGCGTCGATTTGGCAGTATTCAAGAACAATGACAAGCCGGCCTGGGTTAGAATGTGCACGTTGGGGCGGGCATTATGGCGAAGATACTAGTAATTGAAGACGATGAGGAGTTGGCGGCAGTCGTTCAAGACTGGCTGACTGACGAGAATCATGTGGTGGACCTGCTGACAAAGGGCGCCGACGGAATCGAGCGCTTGGAAAACTACCACTATGACCTCCTGATTCTCGACATAAATCTTCCTGACATGACCGGCATCGAGTTGTGCAAGAAGTTTCGAGACTCTGGTGGGACGACGCCCATTCTGATGCTCACAGGCAGAACTGCCATTTCCGACAAGGAACAGGGTCTGGATGCCGGTGCTGATGACTATTTGACCAAGCCGTTTCATCCTCGCGAACTCTCGGCGCGTGTGCGTGCATTGATGCGACGCGTTGGTGGCGGCAATGAAGTCGCGACTGTGCTCAAGGCACGTGACTTAGTGTTAGACCCTGCAGCGCATGAAGTGACGCGGAACGGTACAAAGATAAATCTGTTGCCGAAAGAATTTTCGTTGCTCGAATTTTTGATGCGGCACCCGGAAGAAGTTTTTAGTTCGGAAACGCTTCTTGATCGTGTGTGGTCATCAGAATCTGATGTGTCACCAGATACGGTGAAAGTGCACATCAACAAATTGCGCAGCAAAATTGATGTCGATGGTGAGACATCGTTGATCGCAACTGTCCATCGAGTTGGCTACAAGTTGCAACCTTAGTATCGGTTGCCTTCTTTTGTAATGCCGTTGTAGCCTTTGAACTGAATCATCTTGTCATAGACAGACGCAGTCCAATCACATTCGTCATCCATATTGATCAAGCGAATCGCGTTGTAGCCAATGTCGTACCACTTACCGGTCGTGACCTTACCGCGGTCGTTCATCTGCCATGTTCCGTTAGGAAGAATATTGATCAACTCCGCAACTTCTGGATTACCCCAAATGAGTTTGTCGTGCTCGTCCCCCTTATTGCCTGGTGCAGCAGTCCAGGTACCGCCCGTGCGCGTGTACCATCTGCCGATACAGGATTCGTCGCCTGGTGGCGTACCCACGAAGTAGGGTTGAGAGCCCGGTGGAACCTTTGCTTTGTCTCCTATCATCGTTTGAAGATTTGGTTTGCCGTAACGGAAATTTCCGCGAGGAGGGGGTGGTGGGTTACCCCATTGCCCCGCAGGGTGGGCCTGTCCAGCAGCAGGTCGAGCAGCCGGAACTTGCGCTGCTGGAGGCTGGACGACTGGTGGTTGCACAGCTGGCGCTTGTGGCGCCGGGGCTTGTCCCGGTGCTTGCCCAGCCGGTGGCGCAGGAGCAGCGTCTTGAGGTGCTGGTCCCAAGGCTTGCAGCTCGTCAGGTTTGAAGTAATTTTCTTGAAAAGCGGCTTCTGTTTTCTTTTCGATTCGGACTGTATACCGGCTAACACGGTCTGGATGGTCAGCTATAACGACAGCTGAGATTGTGCCTCCTCCGTACCGCATCCAGACGTCTTGGAAGGTCACTCGTTGACCCACCTTGAACACGGTTTCGGACTGAGCGCATGGGATAGTCATCAAAAGAGCTGTCGGAACCGTAACCCACGAAGTAAAAATGCTGCGACGAAGTTTCATCTCTAACTCCAAAACCTATGACTGCCAATTATACCAACCCATGCGTAACCAGTGGACAGAAACCAGATATCCAGGAAACAAGGATAGTTCAATCGAGGGTGACCTTCCCGAAAGCGACACCACATAAGGTGCCACCTCATCAAAACTTTGTCGGTCGATTCAGCGCGCGGGTAAAAATTTTTCGAAGTTGAAAAGTGTCTAGCACGCTAGACGGATGTCCGACGAAAAATTGGGAAAAAAGAGAGGTCGAAATTCAGCCGAGTCTCGAAAGGTGCATTCTGTCGTTGACAAAGCGTCTAGTCGACTAGACGGATCGCTCTGCGATTTTTTGAACGCACCGTCGAATGTTCAACTTCAAAATTCACCAAAAAGTTCTATTGCTATTCAACCGGCGCCGGTCCGCTCGCTTCAATCAATGCAACGACGTGCGCTTCGATTGCTTCGCCGGCACCGATAGGACCGAGTCCCTCTGCTGTTTTTGCTTTCACTGATATTTGATGTTGTGCGATGCCCAATGCTTTGCTCATTGCCTTCGACATCAGTTTGAAATATGGTGCCAACTTTGGTGCCTGGCAGACGATTGTGCAATCAATGTTTCCAATTACCATTGACCGCTCGCTCATCATTTGTTTGACGTACTTCAAAAAGTCCATCGAGTTTGCGTCCTTGAAACGCTCGTCGCCAGGCGGAAAGTAGATGCCGATGTCACCGAGACACGCAGCTCCGAGCAACGCATCCACGACAGCATGTGCAACCACATCGCCGTCAGAATGTCCTTCAGGTCCTTTATCGAATTCGATATCGACACCGCCTAAGCGCATCGGCAGACCTTCGACCAGTTTATGAATGTCATAGCCATGTCCAATTCGAACATTGCTGCTTCTGACGTTGTTCATGCTTGTTCCCGAAAACATTTTGCGCTTGTCTCCTAACTCGGGTCACCGACTTGCAAAAGAACATGTTCCGAGGGAACCGTCTCCCCAGCCTTCACATTGATCTTCAAAATCTTGCCAGAACGATCTGCAACAACGTCAGATTCCATCTTCATTGCTTCAAAGATGATCAGCTTTTGTCCTTGCTCAACCATTGTTCCTTCTGTAACCAAAAGCTCTTTCACTAAACCGTTCATTGAAGCTTTGATGATGCCAGAGCCACTCAATGCAGCTTTCGGAGCTTTCTTCTCAGGCGCTGGTCTTGCTGCTGCGGGTCTCTTTGCCGATGCTGAAGACACAGAGGCGATTGGTGCACTGTCGGACGAGCGAAGCTCTGCTACAGAAACTTTGAACACGCGCTGATTCACTTCGACTTCGAATTGACGTGGAGTATCGCGAACGATTTCAGGTTTCGATTCTGCGGATACGGCGTGTCCATTGTTGCCGGCTTTCACGTCCCCGCCTTTGGTTGAGTCGCCTTTGGCGGCGTCGGAAGACGGCGCTGCAGGCTTCGACTGCACAAAGCGCTTTAGCAGATCGCGTTCTATATATGTAGTATCCAATTTGCCGGCCAAGTATAGCGGGTCGTCCAATAAGGCGAGGTGGAACGGCGTGGTTGTCGGAATGCCCTCAATTTTTAGTTCTTTCAATGCAACCTTGCCGCGGTCGATGGCTTCGGCGCGTGTGCGACCCCACACAACCAGCTTCGCGAGAAGCGAATCGTAGAATGGCAACACCTGGTAGCCGGTGTAGCACGCACTGTCGGTGCGAACCCACGGGAGTTGCGGCTCGACGTAGCGGGTGATGGTTCCGGGATTCGGCATGAAGTTCTTGTATGCATCTTCGGCGTTGATGCGAAATTCAATCGAATGCCCATTTTGCTTAACTTCATCTTGCGTAAACGACAGCTTCTCGCCTTGAGCGACCATGATTTGTTCTTTGACGATGTCGATTCCGGTCGTCATTTCAGTGATGGGATGCTCGACTTGAATGCGCGTGTTTACTTCGAGGAAGTAGAACTTGTTGTCGGCGACCATGAACTCTAGTGTTCCGGCGGAGGTGTAGCCGAGGGCTTTGGTTCCGCGGACGGCGGCTTCGAGAAGTTCTGCTTTTACTTTGGGGTCGAGGTTGGCAGCGGGGGTTTCTTCCAAGAGTTTTTGATGGCGGCGTTGGCTGGAACAGTCACGTTCAAACAAGTGGCAAACATTGCCGTGCTCATCGCCGATAACCTGGACTTCAATGTGCCGAGGCAAGTCGAGATACTTCTCTACATAGACTTCACCACTGCCGAAATAGCTGGCACCTTCACGTTGAGCTCCGGCGAGTGCTGCCTCCGCATCTTCCTCACGGCGAACGACGCGCAAGCCTCTGCCACCACCACCGGCGCTTGCCTTAATCGCAATTGGGTAACCATATTTGGTGCCCAGTTCCTTCACTTTTGCAAGTTCCGTCACTGGATCAATCGTTCCGGGCACAACAGGCACCTTAGCCTTTTCCATTACTCGCCGCGCTTCCACTTTTGAACCCATGCTGCGAATAACATCAGGCTTTGGTCCGATGAATTTGATTCCGGCATCCAAGCATGTTTGCGCAAACTCGGCGTTCTCTGCAAGAAAGCCGTAACCGGGGTGAACGGCGTCGACGCCTGCGCGTTTGGCAATATCAACAATCTGTGCGGCATCGAGGTAGACCTTATTGGGCGGTCCTTCGAGGCGCCACTGCTCATCAGACAGGAGCACGTGTCGGCTGTCTTTGTCTGGCTCCGAAAAAATGGCGACGGCTTTGATGCCGAGTTGGCGGCACGATTGAATTACGCGTACTGCTATTTCGCCGCGGTTTGCAATAAGAATCTTTTTGAACATTTATAACTCCGCGTTCCACTTGTCATTCGGAACTAAAAAAGACAAATACAAGCTAAATTTGCTCTTACGTCGGGATATCGAAGAGCGTCACATCAAGCTACCAACAAAGCCCTAAAAAGGGAATTGGAAATTAGCCATGAACACACTTCACTTAAGAGCAACCACTTTACTACAGTTGTCAGACTGTTGGTTACTCTAAGGTCGAGAATTTCAAGGTGATAGGATCTGAGATTGTCGAGCGGCGTAGAACATGTGAGTTCTGGACATTCCGAAGAATAACGATGAGTTCGCAATCAAATACTTTAGTAACTGGAGGCTTGGACACAATGACGGGCAGTACTGCTATTCAGACTGTCTACATGGCTGGCGCAGGATTCATGGGGTCGGCAATCGCTTACCTCATTGCTTCGAAGACACCTGCCACTGTGTACCTGTACGATATCTATCCTGACTCTCTCAAGCGAGCAGAGGCGTCAATCGAGAAAATTTGCAAAACCTCGATAGACAAAGGTTTCATGACTGCAGAACAAATCGCAGACGTGAAAAAACGTTTTGTATGGACGCAATCAGACAAAGATGCGGCAGATGCTGATTTGGTGATTGAGGCGATTGCAGAAGATCTTCAATTGAAGAAGGATCTCTTCGCTCGCCTCGACATGATCTGCAAGCCTGAAGCCATTTTTGCGTCAAACACATCGTCACTTCCAATCACGAGTCTGGCGGCGGCGACGAACCGATCGAAGCAATTCATCGGAATGCATTTCTTCTCGCCAGCCCACGTAATGAAGTTGCTGGAAATTATTCCAGGCATCGACACAACCAAAGAAACGCTTGAATCTGTGCGCGTCTTTGGCGAAAAGCTCGGCAAAACGATTATTACTTCGAAGGACTTTCCTGGTTTCATTACGACGCGACTTGGATTGGTTTTAATCAATGAGGCTGCGTTTGCATTGATGGAAGGTCTCTCGACTCCGCAAGAAATCGATCTCGGAATGACCCTTGGATACAATCATCCGATGGGTCCATTGGCTTTGGGAGATTTTGTGGGGTTGGACATTGTGCTGCACGTGATGGAAGTGTTGCAGGAAGGATTCGGCGACCCCAAATATCGCCCCTGCCCTCTCATTAGGCAGCTGGTGTCTGCAGGACATTTAGGCAAGAAAACTGGTAAAGGCTTCTACGATTACGGTGGTGTCGCATGATTCTGTTTGGAACATTTGTACTCGACACGCTACTCATTATGGGGCTTTACGCTCTCACGTGCGCGTTCTACATTTTCTTGAAATCGGTTGAGCGCTCTAAACTTGCAGACCGCGACTTGCCATTTGTTTCAATTTTGGTGCCTGCGCGCAACGAAGAAGGAAAGATTGCACGCTGCCTCGATTCGCTGTTGGCGCAAGACTATCCAAACTTCGAGCTGATTGTTATCGACGATCGATCTACGGATCGAACCGGCGAAATCATCGAAGAATTTGCCAAGCGCGATAGTCGCGTGAAGTATGTAAAAGGAAAAGATGCACCGGCCGGTTGGATTGGAAAGTGCAACGCGCTGGCTCATGCTGTGGGTTATGCATCGGGTGATTGGTTTCTCTTCACTGATGCGGACACATATCACCACACGAATTCTGTTCGCGACTCAGTTTCGTTTGCCATGAACGAAAAGGTCGATTTGATTTCTTTTGTTCCTGTGCAAGAATTGGGCAGCTTCCCAGAGCGGCTTTTCATGCCTGTTTTGCTTAGCTCATTCTTGATTGGCGATCCGTTCCACACAGTAAATGATCCTCGTGCAGAACGCGCTTACGCATATGGTCAATATATACTTTGCCGCCGCAGTTCATATCTTGCAGTCGGCGGTCACCAAAGCGTTCGTGACGAAATCGTCGAAGACCACGCTATCGCGCGCGTTTTCAAAGAGAAGGGTTACAAGATTTGGGTCGGCGACGGCAAAACGTTGTACAGCGTTCGCATGTACACAGGCTTAAAGACGCTGTGGCATGGCTGGTCTAAGAACCTCTACTCACTCATCGACAGCAAAGTATTCAACCTCACGCTGATTCTCATTTTGATCAACGGCGTCGTGCTTCTTCCGTTTGTTGAAGCCGCATACGTAGGCTGGATGTGGCTTTACGGCGACAGCAACGTGCACTTGTTGCAGATGACGTCATTCAGTTGCATTCAATTTATGATTCTCATGCTGTGGTACAAGCGCACGTCCGAACACCACGCAGGTGTGAAGTGGTATCACTTCTTCCTGTTGCCTTTCGGCAGTCTGGCTGTGACTTGCCTCTACTTGCACGCAGCTTATCTGGTGCTGTTTGGCGGTCAGGTTAATTGGAAGGGTCGTCGCTATGTCGTCAACACACGCAAGACGATCAAATCCGACGAAGCAGAAGCCAGCACGATCGGTGACGCAGCGTTGGCGCAAGACGACTAGTCGCGTTAGATAAACGGATTCACGCCAAGCGAAAAGAGCGACAAAACCCTGATGACTTCGGGCAATCCGTAGGCTAGCGCGGCTGTTGCAAATGCAATGAGACCGAGACGGCGTTCGAAGCGACCTCGCACCCAGGCGACAAACCCGGTGATGAATGCAATGGTTCCGGCGAATTGACAACCTCTGCCGATTGTTCGCAACAGAAATGCCAGATGGTTCTTGAACGGCATCGTGTTTTGCAGTTGTTGAAAAATGGTCAAAGATGGTCGGATTTCAGAATCAGTAGAGTCGGAAAGCAGATGGGCCGGAACGGTCGAAAGCGAGGCACCGATGGCGGACATCGGATCTGCGACGAAACCATTGGTTGCATTCAAGGCTTGTGCCGCAACCACTGCTGCCGGCTGTTCCACACTGCGCAGATGGCGAGATTGAATACCATTTGCGACCCCTGCGAAACCGATGCTGGCATAAGGCTTTGTGCGTAGTCCTTTGGTTCCTACCGATGAATAATAGCCAGGCGCCGCCGAACACAGGAGCATCGTCAACACCAGCCCGGAGGCAAACCATGCTGCGCGGCGCGTCATCTTCGCCTTGGGCGACTCGTCTGCCTGACATCCAAGCCATTGCGGCAATTTCAGCTGGTCCAAGCTGCCGTTGAAAAGACTCTCCACATACTCGATCGCCTGGTTGAAGCAGCGAG
>CAYZJR010000133.1:0-17094 GCA_964478655.1 uncultured Candidatus Obscuribacterales bacterium | reverse complement strand
GCGACTCATTGATACCGGCGCAAAGCAACTAGCACAGGAGAAGCCTTATTCGGATACCGTGATCAGCGGAACCGCGGCTATTCATTTGGCTCAGCAAGTTATGTCGCAGGCCGCAGATCCCACCACAATCTGCCAAGGACATCACAACACTTGCAATGTGACGACGGTTGAGACGCGTACATATACGATGACTCCATCTGCCGCAGCACACCTCGTTGCAGACGTAGCACTCGGCGGCAGGTACACGACAGCGAAAGGGCGAACAATTCAACTTGACAAAAACAGTCTCTATGCCGATATGGAAGAAGCGACTCATCCGCCGACCGATGGACAGCGAAGCCACGCAAGCAGAATTTTCCAAGTGACTGCGGTAAATGTAGCAATCGATAACAAAAATTCTCGCTCGCTAAACCCATCCAAGCTTCGGTACGAACAACACGCAAGCGAAAATGGCGATAGCGGCGAACGCTGGATGGACTACTCGAAAAATCCGCCAGAAGTGTTGAAAGATAAAGACGGTAAGCCAGTTTCTCATCCTCAGCTCTCAATTACGCAGTTGCGCGAGATAAGCAATTCCATCACCGGAAAAAAAGAACGTGATGTCGCTCTTATGAATACTGATCGCGATTCGGATGCAACAACATACAGAAACGATCGCGAATTGCACGATTTATTGGCGAAGCTCAAGAGAGAAAACAAACTGCCGGTGATCATGTGGGTCGACCCTAGGCATGAGCCTTTCCACACCGAGTGTGAGACAGGTGCATCAGACAAAAAGGACAAGACTGCACACGTTATTACAATCACGGATTACGATCCGAAAACCCAACAAGCCACCATCGACAATCAGTGGACGAAAGCATGCGATCACTCGATTAGCACGCATGATCTTTACTTAGCGTCCTATCCGGCTCACCATCCTGAGTCGATGAAAAGACTGCAGCGGGATGTCGAATGGGACAGAAAGAAGGGCACTCCCGATGGTTTCAAGGAGTTGGAGCTGCTGCGATTGAAATTGATGTGTCGAAGTCTTACAGACGAGGAATACGACAAAGCAGTCATTCAAACGATGCGCACCCAAATCGCTCGATGGAAAACAAAAGGCGAAACTTATCCCGGAGAGCAAGCAAGAACGCAAGCAAAGCTGGCGGCAATGATGCAGGAGTTGCCCGCAAGCAGAGGTCAGGAAATCATTCGACAGTCGGTTTAGTAGTGTCGAGTTGCCCCGATACACCTAATTCAGGCTCGCTAGTTTCATCTTCGTGCAACTCTCCCAAGAGTTCATCACGCAGTTCAATTCGTTCTCTGGCAATCAAGTCATCTGTATAGTGAACAACCGCACAAATTTTCCCGTTGCAATTCTCCTCATAGAACACAAGATTGTCAGCGAACTCCGTGTTTTCAAGGCACGAATCGAGCGATTCGCTTTGTCCAATTTCAAGTAGTTCGTACTCATCATTCGCATCTGCAAGCAGTGCGAACAATCCAGGTCGGGGTTCGATCTCGGTTGGATTGTAGAACGGACCCTGAAACTCAATTCTGCCGATCAATACTGACATGGTAACCTCGCAAAAGGTCGAGACATGTATGAAATTACAGGTCCTAATTTAAGGTGAAGTTAAAACCCGAAAGATTTTTAAAAGTGGATCGAGTCCGCATGCAGGACCTTCGGCAAGGCGTGCTGAAACGGCTTGCGGATTACAAAGGTGAACTTTCAACCGTCGCGCTGGGTTCCAGTCGGATCTTTAATAAGTGGTTTCTTTTCCGGATTTACTCGACAGACGCGAATCAAAAGAGACTCCATCGCTTCAAACTCGAGAACACCATTTGCGTTCCCATCCTTTGCATCCAACTTTTGAAGAATGTTGCGTGCTTCTTCATCCGATTGCACTCCGTATATACGCTTGGTAGCAGCCACGGCATTGTCTAGTTTCACTCCAGAAACATTGAGATCGAGTGAGTCAGTCGGAGTCTTCGTCTGCGCATCAAGTTTGAACAACTCGTCGAACAACTCCAAAGCCTTGTTTCCGCGACGATCGACCTGTCTTCCGTCATGTGCGACCATTCCATAGACTTGATTTTCTTTAGGAACCGCAACTTCATCCATCTTCGCATCGCTTGCTTCCGCTACCATCGTCGAGAAGCGCAACAGTTCTCGCATGTGCTCGTCGCGCACGTACTCAGGTGAAGCTGAGACAGTCGTAAACTCCGGGCGCACATTCTTGTCTTTCAGCGTCTGAACAAACTTGGCAAATCCTTCATCGCCGCCGTATGAAACCGCGCCACCGAATGCGGTATCATAGCCACGATTGTCAAAGAAATCCAAGTCAATGGAAACAGCAGTGCGTCTGCCTTGAAAGTCTGGCAAATCATCCAGCGTGCGTTTGTGGAACTCAATCTGTCTGTACTTGTCTTCCGAGAAATCGCTAGGCTTCTTCATGAGGAGACTGCCGTTTGCTTTATCAAGATAAAGCGTCATGTCAGTGTCGGCGTACACGAAAACGTGGTCATGATGCGCGCATTTGTCGTCGAAGTAATGCTTGCGAAGTTCCGGATTGTCCTTGAAGTCTTGTGGAAGCACCCAATAGACTTCATTGACGTTTGGATTGTCGCGAAGCACACCGTTAACCCATTGAGCAATGCTTTCTTGCCCCTTTCCGACTTCACCCGCCCACATATCGGAGTGGCTGTCGAAGTTGAAGAGCACTGTTGGCTCGTTCGGCTTCTCTTGAATTGCTGCAGTTGTCGCATTGAGAGACTCTCTTTCGTTTCGAGCGACTAACTCATCCAGTGTTCTATTTCCAGCAGTCGACAATACTTGATTGTGGTTCCGCACCAAATCAAAGTATCTGGAATTTCCAAAAACCGTCTGCATGTCGTTGAAATAGGCTGGTTTGTCCAACATTTCGGTGCCCGATGCGTCAGAACGTCTTAATCTTTCGGCTTCTAATGTCGATGTTCTCTGCCCATACAATCCCGGTCTCATCTCGCCGACGCCGAATGTATTCGGGTGCATGGCGGCGTCGGGACCGCCGATGACTTCGCCTTCGTTTGGCTGTTTGAGCAGATAGCGCGAAACATCAGATTCCAATTCTTTCCCGAGAAGTGACATCAATGGATCGCCGTTCGGGCTGCCATTCTTCAGCGCTTCAACCATCGCATCGCAAGCTTCACGAGACGGTCCAATTTCTGTTTGGGGTGTTTTGTCGGTGCGTGCGGCTCTTGCGTCGATGAAGGCTCTCACTTTGGCTCGGATTTCTTCTTTTGAGAGGTTGCTTGCGCCGTTTGATGCGTTGTCGTCACGCGCGGCGCGCTCGGCTGCACGTGCGTCCGGAGGTGAATCGGATTTGGCTTCGTCGATTGGAGAAAAAGAAATGTGCGTTGAATCGCTCTGCGCGGCAGGAAAATCCTCGGGCAGCGTTGTGGGCGTCGGCTTGGCGATGCTTGGTCGAATAGTCTCGACTTCTCGCAACAGCGGATTGTCGACGGACGAATCTTTCGTCTCGCCAGATTCAATTCTTTGGCTTTCTGTCGGTAGCTTGAGTCCCATTGAGAGCACCACTCATATCCGGGTTCAACAAACCCCGCAGCACAATGTGCAGCGATTGAAGGAACAATCACGAGCATTCGGTTGGGCGTGGAGGGGGTTGGACTAAGAGTAGCTACAAGATGTGGAGAAGTTGTGGAGTGGCTGCAAGATCGCGCAGAGCAGCTTTAGGCATCAGGCTGAAAGCAAAGCATGAGCCAGATCCAAGATCATTGCTTATGATCCGGCGGACCGGAACACAAACGCCTTGACTTTTCGGAACCGTTCCGGTACCATTACGGAACCAAAGTTTGGAGGAACCGACGATGGCGCCTAGAGCAGATGATGTTTTTAGATTCGAATTTCTCGCAGACCCAGATGTCTGGGAGATTCTACAAAGTGTTCCAAAGTCAAAACGGGGCTACTTTGCAAACGAATGCATTCGCGCAATAAGATCGAGCGGTACAGTCGAAGCCAGACTCGAGAAACTTGAGCAAGCGGTTTTTGGGCCAGAATCAATTGGCGCGTGTAAAAACACAGCTCCAATCAAGTTCCACCGAGTCTGGTGCGGCATCCACCGCCCAGATGATGAGACCCCGATACCCGCGTACCTAAAGGGGCATCTCTGCGAAGGCAAAGATTGTGATCTCGAAGCTGAGTACTCAACAAAGATATGATCGCCACCGCCGGTGGTTCTACACCCCTGAGATTCAAAAACCGTGCATTTTTTCGCGAGCCCAGAACTGGGGTTGTCCTCTCGAAATCAAAAAGAGATTTGATCCCTCCCCTCCCCTACCAGCCGAGTGTCAAGCTTTGACTGGTCCCATCGCAGTCATCTCGTCAGCTCCACTCCACGCTAAGAATTTCGACCGCCACCGTTCCAAGTCCACGGACGGCGTTGAGAATCCCTTTTCGCCATTGAGGTGCTTTCTTAGTCTCTCAGCACAATCATAGAAAGCCAATTCTTCTGCAACCTCTCGATATGAAACAGCCCAGCGAATTGGTTTACATGTTCCAAGCCCAATTATGTTGGTCCCATCTCTAAGATATGCAATTGATAAAAATTGAAATCTTCCCGATTGATCAAATGCCGTAATTGTGTCAATTCTATGTAGCAGCGGCTGGGACTTAACGAAGAGAAAGTGCCGATTAGATGAAAACGGATCCATTGCAACGCTGTACTTCCCGCCGCATAGTTTCTTGCTGATCTCAAAAGATTCCGGGTCTGAAGCCATATATAGTTTGCCTTCAAACTCCGCCTCGCCCCTCTCAAGCATATGAGTTATGAACTCACTGGCCCGCGGATCTATGTCAATCCATCCATAGAAACAGAAATCCTCATCCTCAGGTCCAAACTTTTCGAACGCTTCCTTCATGTAGAACAAGCGAACTAGCCAGCCGAGAAGGTAGTTCTGTCCTATTTTTACAAGCTGATCCGACTCAATTCTCAGTAGAGGGATTCCAAATCGTTCACAAAGCGAGTCCTTGAGACGATCTCGCTTCCTTGCATCAAATTCATCATGAACTGGACCGTCGAACTCTATGGCAAAATCAATTAGTTCATCTCGCGCAACAACAATATCAAAATGCGCCTGGAGCGCGTATGTATACTCCTGATTACTGATACCGCTATTGGTGATGTCATAAACATCGGCGATTCTGACTTTCGGCAGTACCCGAGCACCAAATTCCTCCGCAACATCTCGAATTGCGTCTTCGGTGGCCTTCTCTGATCGATTTAGAATTCTCTTGCGTCGATCCGCCATCAGCTACCTTTCCGGCTTGGTGTACAGAGATTGTTCAATCAATTCGATCTGCACATTGCAGTCCCTCGAGAACTTGTGTACAGCACTGCTTCGCTCCCAGAACTCCTTCGCCTCAACGTTTCGCTCCAACCCAATCAACAAAAGTGTTTTGTATATTACGAAATCAGAGTTCTCTGGTGCAAGCGCTATCAAGTCTTCAACGACATGGAGAGCGTCAGAGTTCAGGCCTCGGTTTAGTAAGTAGTAGAACTCGCAAATTTCTGTAACGTCGTGAATCGCCTTTCTTTGACCGATTCGAAGTTCTCTTGCTCTCTTGTAGGCAGCGAACAGAAGTCCGCCTTCATAGAGCGCCATGATAAATTCACGCATGTGCTTCTGCCCACCTTTATGCTCAACGACGTGCCGGTACTCCTCGCAAGCCGACAGAAAGGATCCGTGTGAAGCAAGTGCTCGAGCCAACTCTAGTCTTACCCAAACCTTGAAATTTGGCGTCGCCAGATCCTTTGCTCGCCGAAGATATTCTATTGCTTGAACTTCGTTCAACTCTCGCCTTTTATGGCGCCCAGCATAATAGAGGTATTCTGCATCTTCTGAATGGTTACGCTCAATGTCATCTATAATCTCGTTGGCCCGATCATTACGATCGAGTTGGACTAAACAGTCTAGAAGTTGATCTGTTATAGACCCATGAAGTGCGTCATTGGTCAGCGCATATTCTGGCTCCAAATACGTTACTGCCTTTTCGAATTCATGCCTATTGAGATATATGGCGCCCAATATCTTCCGTTTCGCGCTCTCATTTAGCCCAGTTGCTTGGCATTTTTCAAGACAAGTCATCGCTTCTTCTTCCCGACCTAACGCAATAAGAGCCCGACTCTTATTTATGACTGCCATTTGACTGTCTGGCTGTTTGAAGATAGCTACGCTCAGATCATCCAGAGCGCCTTGATTTTCTCCGAGCGCAGCACGAACTACGGCTCGATTGATCAAGCATCGGGCCATTGCTAGGTCGTGATCCTGAGACTTGAGAATTTCAATAGCAGTAGTGCATGATGAACATGCTCGCTCAAGAAGCGCTCTGAGCTCGGGGGAGAAATCCAAGTCCAATGGTGGATCTTGAAGAATCACTTCTCTAAACTGCAAGTATAGAGTCAAGCCCAACAAGAAGTGTGTCTGGCTCTCTGTGTTGTCGATCTCGATTGAGCGCAGAAACAGATTTTCAGCTTCATCGAGACGCATATCATCAAGGGCATTTTGCCCCAACGCAAGCAGGCAGCGCGAATCTGAAAAAGCCCATGTCCTTTGCTTAAGTGTACTTTCTAAACTTTCTTGATCATTCAGAGCGTAGAGTACCAGCAATTGAGTGGCGAAAGCCGATTTGTCTTCTGGATCAATGTTTAGTGCCGAGCGAGTATGCGAAAGCGATTCGTCGTAGCGCTCAAGCATATAACAAGCTTGCGCACAGCGAACCCAACTAATTGCCCTATGACTTTCAATTCCAACCGCAGTTCGAAACTCCTCGTTTGCTTTGTCATAGTTTTCCAGCTTCAAGTAGGCTACTCCCAGGTTGCTGTGCAATCGCCAGAGTGTGTGCAGTGCAACCTTCACACCAGGTTGCTTGATCGCCGAAACAACATTTTCGAGAATTTGTAGAGCAGCATTTGGTTGCTCCTTATTCAATAAGTCGCGTGCCGAATCTAGCTTGGTTGTAATTTCGATATCGACCTTGATGCCTTCAACTTGTTCCTCGTTATACGATCGAGCAGCTATAGCCTCCAATACCTCTCGCTTACTTTGGCGCTGGATGTTGGCACTCAAGCGGTCTCTATAATCGGGGTCGGACTTCCGAGACTGAAAGTCAATTTCTTCCCACAGGATCCCAATCAAATCACTCGTCTTTTGACTACCGACAGAATAGGTGAACCCTGTCACTGCTACAAAGCACTGATGTAGCTCCGCAACCTGCAGCTCTTGTCCGGCCTTTTTGCATTCAGTCACCAAAGTCTTTAGTTGTTTCGAACCGGCAAACTTGTTCAACGCGCCACGAACTAAATTCAAATCGTTGCCTTCGAGCGCCAGTCGTTTCAAAACAGCATCAACCGCGTTTTGCTCAGGCGCCTTGGCAATTGACTTCTTCGCTTTTTCGTAAAGGAAGGTGCTGACTCTAGAAACAACCCAAGAAGCAATCTTATCTGTGATATCCATTTTTTTTCATCCAAACTATTGCCTCCGAATATGGTGGCAAACAGGCGTGGCGACAACTATTTCCACTGCCTACATAGTGCCTACAAAAATTCTCAAACCACCCCAAAAAACCACAGACCGGGATGCCCAAGAACGTTACACAGCAAGCTTTTCAAAAACCTATGGGTCATGATGGATTCGAACCATCAACCAACTGCTTAAGAGGCAGCTGCTCTACCGTTGAGCTAATGACCCGTAACGGCAGTGTGTCTAAATTATAACGCGCGCCCGGTTGGATTCGAACCAACGACAACCCGCTTAGAAGGCGGGGGCTCTATCCACTGAGCTACGGGCGCAAGTCGCTGTCCAGACAACACTGTGGAGAAAAACATTATACATGGCAGGCTTCTGATTAGATTTTTGCGATGAAATCTAAACTACTTCTTCGCCAAACCTTTCGGCGTGTAAATCCAGCCTTCAAGCAACACGTCCAGATTGTCTTGTTCCAATGGGTCCGCAAACAGCTTCGGAGCGAAGTGCTTCACTGCCGCGGTGTAGCAAGCGATGACTGCATCCAGCGCGTGGTCTGATTCTACGATGGTTGGTTCCAACCCCTTTACCACCGACAGGCGGGGGCAATCGGCATGGCCTTTGCGTTCTCTTAGATTCAACAAATCGCTCAACATTTGTTTGCGCAATGCAAGCGACTGTTCCTTCGCCGCCCTGTCACTCTTGCCCTTGTAGCCCGTATCGGGCAGCCCGAGAAGCGCCAGCGATGCTCGCGGGTAGACTTCGATTACTTCACAGGCACCGGCGCGCGGCTCCTGCAGCGGCGGGACGTAAAACTTCGCCGGGTCCAAACTCGCCAACATTCGAATGCCGTGGTAGGTCATCTGCACCATTGAAGGATTGCCGCGATGCAATGGCGACTGGGCGGATCGCTCACAAGCCGAATCAGCAAAGCGCTTCGGCTCCTTGCCGAACTCTTTGACTAGTTCCATAAACTGATCAAACCCTGTAAACACCAAGGTCTCGGCTACATCTTGCCAAGTTTGATAGCTGGGCTTGCCGAGTTTTTCGGACAAAAACGCCAGAAAATCCACCGGCAACGAAAACGGGAAATCCATGCCGCACATGGCAATTGGTAAATTTGAGCTAAGCTCCGCAGCCAACTTGACTGCACCGGTTTTCTTGACGGTCTGAATCTCCAACCCGAGACCGTCCAAAATGCCGATGGCCAGCCAAGTCTCATTGGCGGCGTCGCGTGCGCCGCTGAAATCTATTCCGGCTATTTTGACTTCTGTCATGTGTCCTCATTGCCAATCGATATACCTTAGGCTCCCCAAAATAACCGACGAAGAACGGTGACATCAATCCTAATCCGGTGATATCAATCCGATTAAGCACCTTTATACTGTAGTAGGAACATCCGAAAATCTGGAGTGCCCACCAGACAGGAAGTTGTAATGACCGCCGAAGCCCCAGTAGACGTTGACGTTCGGAGATTTGAAGGCTCCATCGGTCTGCTCATCGACAACAGTGTCGAGGGCGGCGAGGTGCTCGGTCATGTGTGGCTCATAGACGAAGACAAGGTTGCGACTTGTGCGCATTTAGTCGTTTTGTATGTTCCATTTTTGGCGGCGCTGTCCATTCGCTTTCCGGCATTGGGCATCGAAAAGGGTGTCGCCGGCGCGATGTTTCACCCGAAATTCAATCGCAAAATCGCCGGTCAGTTGGCAAAGCAGTCGTTGATGTTGCCGGTTCCGACGTTGGCGTTGCAAAAGCACAATGCAGTAGTGCTCAAGCTGACCAACGATTTGCCCAACCTTTCGCCCGACCTTACCAAGCACGTCAACAGCAAGCTTTCGCCGCCGCCACCGCCGCGTGACCAGGGAATGGGCGGCAGCCTCAACGATATGGATTTGGCGATGGTGCTTCAGACTATCACCAACGCACGCAAGGAAGGCATTCTCGTCATCTCCGACGATCGAGGGCGCACAAGAGCACGCATCTTCTGTCAGAGCGGACGCGTGATGCATGCGACATACAGAAACCTCGTCAACGAAACGGCTATGTATCAGCTTTTCAGCCAGAAGTTGACCAATGGGCAGTTCTATTTTTCATCGGTGAAAGAACCAGATTGGGAAGTCAAACGCCCCATCACCAGACCGACAGACATGCTCCTAATCGAGTCGCACAGACGATTAGACGAACTCGAAAAACTGATTCAATCTGTTGGCGGAAGAGATGCGATTTTTACGGCGACGGTTCCTGAGCCAAACGTAGACGTCATGCCGCCCGACATGAAAGAGTCGTGTCGCATGATGTGGAAGGTTCTCGATGGTGCCACACGCGCAGGAAAAATCTGGCAGCTCGCAAACCTTGATGATTACGCGGTCTTCTCGACTCTGTACGAGTTGATGATCACAAAACAAATCGTCAGACAAGAAGCTTTGGAGCAAGCGCTCACCATTCCACCAAACAACGGAACCGGCGGCGACATGCCACTCCAGGCACTTCCCATTGCTGTTCAGTCACCACTTGCGCCTTGGGATCACATCACAAATTTGACTCTCGACACGCCGGAGACAACCGTGCTTCTCCGCACAGGCAGCCTGTTAGGAACGATGCGCGAACTCGACCCATGGCACTTGATTCATAATCTTCGCTTGCTGCCTGAAGCTGCAGGAAGCCCCATGTTCAAAGACGGATACGTCGTCGGCATGCACTGCGGCAAGATGCCGCCAGATCCCAACGTCGAACAAGTCGATGGTCACTTGCAGCAAATGCTGTGGGTTGAGTCAATCATGGAATGCTTGAAGGGCGGCGGCGAAGCAGAACTCGCACGCAGATTGACCCTCTCTGGTGACGAAGCGCTCGCATTGCCTTTGGGCAGCGGCACTTCCGCCGGCACCTCAGCAGGAACCGCCGGCAGCTCGAGTCTCCTGCGTCCAAACGCAGGCTGCAAGGAAGTTGCCCGCATCGAATGCCCGAAGTGTGGTCGCTCAAGCCTTGGCACATCTCGCTTCTGCAAATCTTGCGGGCACCGCATGATTCAAGAAGCAGAAGACTTAAGGCCAAAGCTCGGGTTCCTCAAACCACTCATCGCTGCAGGCGTCGCAGCAGTCGTGATCGGCGGCGTTTTCGCTGCTGCCAGCCATGGCAGTATGCCGCTTCCCAGCTTCAAACCCATCCTTACTATCCGAACCAATGCACGCATCGACAACCCGGAAACGTACATTCTGCCTGAGGTTCCGTGGGTGGTGCCTTCAATAGCACGCCTCGCGCTCGACCCATCGCGGCATCCCATCCTCACTTCGGCTAATCAACCAGTGTGGGAAACCATCGAAGACCACATCACACTGCCGCAAGGAACTCCCATCAACGTCAAATTCGACGTCAAAGAGCGCTGCCATGTGTATTTGTTCACAAAGTTCACTTCTCAGTTGCAACCCAACCTAATTTTTCCGCCTAGCCAGTCAGACGATAAGATTCTGGCCGCCGGGTCGCATTTTATGATTCCGAGTCGGCGAAAACTGATCGAGGGAGATACCGATTTAAGCAAAATAGCTACGGAGGTTCAAAGCCCGCACGGCGAAGATCTCATCGTGATTCTGGCCAGCGAAACGCCCTCCGAAACCCTTTTGAAAGACCCCAATCTGATCAATAGAATCTACGGAACTGCGATAGATATTCTGCAACTGGACACATTTGCAGACGGCGTGGAGGTTAATACCTCAGTTTTTCAGGAGATGTTTCCAAAAGATAAATCCAAACCTGAACAATTCGGCATACCTACAACCCGTCGTAATACTATTTATCTGAGACTATTGAAAATCAAACATTCCGACTGAAATAAAGCTAGCTTTGGAGAATGGAAAAAATGAACGCCAAAAGAACAATTGCAGTTTTGACAGCAGCGTTGATGCCATTGGCACTCGCTTCAGTCGCGACTGCGCAAGACGGAGAGAAACTGGAAGGCGCTAAGGGTCTTTTCTTTGAGCAGCTCCAGAAGCCAACCGAGAAAATCAACACTGGCGTGCAGTATTGGATTGAACTGAAGCGCGACAACCAAGTGCTCAAGGTTTCGAACAAACATAATTTCGCAGCAAACGATCACATTCGCTTCCATGTAAAAGCAAACATCGACGGTTACGCCTACATTCTATTGAAGAGTGGCAGCCGCGGCGAACAGTCTGTGTTGTTTCCCGACCCCAAATCGGCTGAAGACAACCAAGTGGCGCGCGGTCAAGACTATGTGCTTCCTTCCGACGGTTGGTTGACCTTTGACGAAAACCCAGGCACAGAGCAGGTTACATTGCTTCTGTCCCGCACACCGATTGATGCTACGGCCTACCTCAACAGCACCGGTCAAGAAGTAACCCTTATCGCGTCGGCGAACACTGGAAGCAAAGATTTGGTTCCTTCGACGATTCAGATCGCGTACCAACCGATCGTTGCGAAGGTTGAACCAACCACGATCAAGCAAGTCGAAAGGTCCGTGACCAAGACCACGACACCGGTCAAGGTTAAGAAGACTGCAAGCACCCCCGCAAAGAAACCGGCAACATCGTCGGTAGCTGCAGCGAAGCCCGCGAAGAACGATGAAGGCGTAACCACCGTTGTTTCGACGACGCCGAAAAACATTCTGCACGTTGATGTTGCACTGCAACACAACTAATTTTCGAAGCGGAACAGTATAGATATTGAGGCTGGCGTTGATGGGACTACGCCAGCCTTTTTCTTTGGATTTTTAACTTTCTTGGCAATCGATCGCATAGGTCTTAACCACCCCTTAAACTCAAGAGGTGGATCATATGCTCCTATCGTCGTTACCCCAACAGTTTCGGGGCGGAGTTATGATCTGGATTCTTTCAGCATTTTTGTGTGCAGCACTTTTCTTGGGACTTCTCACAGTCATCATGCCTGACCTTATCCTGCCGGTCTTCGCGCATCGATGGTTGCGACACTTTCACTACTGGCGCCAATAAGTCGGGCCCGTAAATCTCAGCCATTGCGAAACTCGCATAGTCTGCCGGCTTACAAACATATAATTATGACGATTCTCTAGCTTTCAACTCTCCTTAACCTGCCGGATCTATAATCCGGATGTCAAAAGGAGCTTGTCATGCCAGGTACGGCTGTTGGACTATTTCTGATCGACTTCGTCTTCCGTCCATTCGCGAAGATTTACGAGAAGATGCCTCTTCTCATGCTGTTCATTCTTCTGTGTCTTTACGGCATCATCGGCTACATCGTCATCAAGTCCGCATACTTAGCCGATCAGAAGTAATAGTTCCATTTATTGATTTTTGAAGGAACAGTTGAGTGCTGTCGCGACTGTCTAGGCGCCGTTGACGCCCACTAGATGCACGCTCAATTTGTCACTTTCAAGCTTCACCAAGCCGAGATAGAGCTCAATGAAGTTCTTCATCGAACCGGCAGGAACCACGCCTTCAATGGTAAACGTGCCTTCATCCAGCACCTTTCCTTCAAAGTCATAGGTGATGTACTTGAAGGTTACATCTTTGATGGCGACTGGGTTTCGGTTCGCCACACGGACCCATGCAACGGGACAGTTGATAACCCAAAGTCCCGAGATGTGCCAATCGACAAGCTCCAGGCATGTGTTTGCAGTGAGGTTTGGATCTCCTTGCGGAATCATCGTGCAACTGGTTGTCACAACACTTGTCGACATCGCGACGCACAATGCAAACAGCGCAGGAAGCGCGATCAATAAAGCCTTTCGCAGGGACAAGGCGCGCGAAAACATTCGACGCAGGAAACCGTTCTCTTGCAGGGCTAGGTTCTTCATTGCCTGGCGCGTGGTCCCTGATTCCGTCTAGATGTAGTGGATAATGCCTGCGTTTTGCAGAATACCGAGAATGACCAGTACGACAAAAATTGCAAACAAGGCGAAAAAGACAGGCTCACCTTCGGCTAACATTTTGCGAAATCCCCATGGATCCGGTCTATAGTTGGCATTATATCTGAGACTTGGAATCCTGATAATGGCCTCGTCTAGACTGAGCCTTCATGGTGTGCGACTATTAAGAACACGCCGGAGACTCAGCCCACCATGGATGCGAAAACAACGGGACTAACTGAATCACCCTCGAAAGAGCTCATTTCCAGGGAATTTCCGCGCGACGCCTCAGAAGTGACATACCTTAACACCGGCAGTTGTGGGCGCAAGCCACAGTCGGTATTAAGCACTCTTCAGAAAAGCTGGCTGGCTCTCAACGACAACCCGACTCTCACAACTTTTATAGAGACCGCTGCGATAGAAAGAGCGCGAAAGTCCGCCAGCAAAATGCTCGGCGTCGACCCCGCGACGCTTTTGCTCACACCCAACACTACATACGGATTGCAGATGGTTTTGAGCAGTTTCTTGCTCAAAGCCGGCGATGAGTTAGTCACGACAGATCACGAGCATGGCAGCCTCTATGTAATCGCGCGATACCTTGAAGACACTCGTGGAATCACGGTTCGCAAATACAACGTCAATGCATTTGATGACAGCGAACAGCACAGCCTCGGCATTCTGAATTCCGTCACGGAGCGCACAAAGCTAGTTGCAGTCAGCGAAATCGATTGCATGACCGGTTGGCGCCCCGATCTCTCGCTCTTGCAGCAGGGAGTGCAGATGTTGGATGTGCCACTTCTTGTGGACGGCGCGCATTCGCCGGGGCAGGGTCCGTGCGACCCTTCGAAATATTCGTTGTGGGTCGGCTCGGGGCACAAGTGGTTGGGCGGCCCGAACGGAACCGGATTTTTGGTGGCGCAAAGAGATTGGATTCCTCGGTTGGAACCAGTCGCGATTGGCGATAGATACTATGAGAAGCTTGATGAAGACAGCTTTGACCTGGGGCGCTTCGAAGCAGTCGGAACCACCGACACGGCCAAGTGGGAAGGTCTCGCTACTGCATGCGACCTGCATATGGAACTGACACCAGAGGCAGTGGCATCCACTCAATTGAAATTGATGAAATATTTGCGCGGACGACTTCAAGAATTTTTGCGTCCACACTACAGAATTCCTGATCGCACCGAAGCCGAAGTGAATGAGAGCACAGGCTTGCTTGCGTTTTACTTCGACAAAGATCGCGTCGGCACATCGGACATTCGCGGCTGGCTGTGGAACAAACACAAAATTTGGGTACAACCAGATTATCTGGGAAGCAACCCAGGATACGGAATGCGCGTTTCCTGCCATATTTCAAACACGACAGAAGATATCGACAAACTTGTAGATGCACTGAAAGAGATCATTGCTCCGCCATAGTCGCCGTAGAAAGTCGGGAATCCCTGAATGGAAGACATTACTACTGGTGCCGACGCACCGAACTCACAAGATCTAGAAGAACAGTGGCCGCAAAATTTCACGCCGCCTAATTGGCTGCTGAATGGTCACATGATGACGATTGTTCCGGCCATGTTGCCGCGTGGATTCGTGAGCTTGAGAAGAGAAGCGAAGGGCTGTCTCGTCGATGTTTCGCACGATTCGAAAGTGCTTGTGCAAAAGCACGGATTCGAAGATGCAAAACAAAAAGCAGAAAAACCAACCCTCGTCATTTTTCATGGACTAGAAGGATCTGCCGATGCTCCCTACGTCTTGGGCTTGGCCAAGAAAGCACGCAAACGCGATTGGAACGTTGTCCGAGTCAACATGCGCAACTGCGGTGGCACGATGCATTTGACGCCGACGCTCTACAATGGCGGGCTCAGCGGTGATGCAATTGCAATTTTGAAACATCTAAAAGAAGAAGGCTGCGAACACGTTTTTCTATGCGGAACATCACTCGGCGGCAACCTCGTGATGAAAGCCGCAGCAGAACTGAAAGATGAATGGCGCGAACTGCTCAAAGGTGTTTGCGCAATTTCACCGTCGTTGGATCTTGAAGCAGCGGTTGTGTCGCTAAATTTACCGAAGAACCGAATTTATGAAAAACGATTCTTGCTTGGGCTGAAACAAAAGATCAGAGACAAAGCCAGGCTGTATCCAGGAAAGCTAGACACATCGCTTTTGAAGTCGATGACCAGTGTTCGAGATTTCGATGATTTGTACACCGCCCCTGATGGCGGCTATTTGTCGGCTAAAGATTATTATTACAAAGCAAGTGCGATTAGGATTCTTGAGGATGTGCGGGTTCCATCAATGATCTTGGCTGCGCAGGATGATCCTATTGTTCCTTTTGAAACATTCACATCAGCCAAGCTCAGCAACAACCCTGCAATCAGACTGGTGGCACCGCGACACGGTGGCCACGGGGGCTTCTTCCATCGAGATCGAGGCAATCACGATCGCTTTTGGTCAGAAGATGCGACAGTCGAATTCTTTCATCAGCAGTTTGTGCGGAACGATGGTTGAGCCCCCTCCCCCATGGTTGAGACCGGTTATTGAGAACTGACGCCCCTCGACATCCGGTATCCAAAGGCGCATAAATAGAGGCTTTGTGGCTATATTCTCGAAACTTTTTTTGAAGCAGCGGACAGGAGTTTGTCGATTTGCATGTCATATGGCAAACTATCTGGTACCATCGCATTGTTTGAGGCCTCCTACGCAGATGAAAAGGGGCCGATAATCTTAAGGGACACCGGGTTACAACTTAGTAATTAGATTGGTTCCAAGCTCTGCGTGGAAAAAGACCAAGGAAATATCATTGGGAGGATGGGTTGTGAAAATATCAAAGCTGGGATTGACGCTCGCAGTACTTGCTGGCCTGAGCGGATTCTCTCCGGCACTCGCCGAAGGCGATGAGCCGCTGGATAAAGTAGTTGACGGTTCGTTGATCGTTACCCGCGTTGGCGGTCTCGGCGCAGGACTCGTCGTGGGCACACCGGTTGCGGTTGTTCGTGAATCATTTAAGACATATATCGATTTCACCCAAGGCGCTGCTGACAAAGTCGGCGGAAAGATCGGCGGAAAAGATAACGGTCCCGTATGCGCAGTAGTTAGCCTCGTCACCCTGCCTGCCAGCTTGGTAGTCGGCGGAGCCAAAGGCTTGTATTACGGCGGCAAGAACGGATTCGTACATGGCTTCAACGAGCCATTCCATCCGGATTCCTTCAGCCTCGGCAAATTGGACGAGTAAGCCCTTATAGCTTGAATCAGCGATTGCTGATGATGGCTTTGAATAATTGAATCTACGAGTGAGGCAGTCAAAATTGGCTGCCTCAGTTGTTATCATGAATATCCGCAACGAGTGGGTGTTGAAATGAGCGACGCAAATCTTGATGTGAAACCTTGGCTGGAACGGATTCAGAAGGCGAAAACCAAGTCAGATATTTACAAGATTCTCGATGAGTTCCGCCCGCTGAATTGGACCGACGAACAGCGTTCTGCGGTCGCGCGATTTTATATGCGCATGCTTGAAGATATTGGATTTAGTAGCGATGAAGATACCGGTGCTGCGGCAGCGTCTGGCGCTGCGAAACCTGGCGCGCCCGCCAATGATGGTCCGGTTTGGTACGAAAAGATGTAACGCGGCACGCGTGGTGCTAAGCGCTTGGTGCGAAGCGCGTGGTGCGAAGCGCGTGGTGCCGAGCGCGTGGTGCCGAGCGCGTGGTGCGAAGCGCGTGGTGCGAAGCGCGTGGTGCGAAGCGCGTGGTGCGAAG
>CAYZJR010000132.1:1462-17358 GCA_964478655.1 uncultured Candidatus Obscuribacterales bacterium | reverse complement strand
GCTGGCGCATGTCTGGAGCGCAGCAGACGGAACAGCGAAAGCAACAGGTCGAAAATGCGGTTGTCTCAATTATGGCGACTTGCACAGCGGTGCCGGGCGTGAATACGACTGTCGGCAGCAATCTGAAGCGTTGCTTGTCGTTTATTGCGTCAGGGAATTAGGGTCTGCGGTGAGGGCTGATCCTGCTCTCGCTCACGACTATTGGAAATGATGGTTCCACAAAAACGGTGGTCTCTTGCTTCCGTCGGCACGAGTGATGTCCTTCAGCTCCAGCTGTGGAATTAACGACTGAGCTGCGGTGAGCGCTACTCCAAAAACGAGTCCGTACTTTCCTGCGCTTTTGAGTTTGGGAATCCAGGCCATGGTGCATCCGGAAAGCACTGCAACATCGGCACCCACCTGTAAGCGCTGTCTAACCTTTTCGTTCTCCGTCAGTGGTGCGCCGTCATTTGCTGTAGCCATCCCAAGCAAATCAACTGTGGAAAGAACACCCAAAACCGCACCACCACTTTTAGGGAGACTCGCTAATCCGGCCATGGAGGCTGTTGAAGCTACTGTGCGAATGGGATGTTGAAACAGATATGGAGTGTGGTGATAGTTGATGTGAAACTTGTTGGCGCTGTTCAACAACTCTTGAACCTTTTCAGAGGGAACATCATATGAGTACTTGCGAGATAGCTGCGCAACCGCCACAGCTTCGCCTTTCTCATTGATCAGAGGTCCGCCAGAACTCCCCGGTTCAATCTGTGCTTCTGCCATCACCTTTGGTGCTTCTTTGTAGGCGTTTGCATCCTCAACAATTCTCGGATCTGAGTGGTTGAGAAATTGCTTTATCTGTAGCAAATCCTTGTTATCGGTATTAGGAATCAGTTTGCTGACAGTGCCCGAATCGTTGAATACCCCAGGGGAAATGTATGTATCAGGACGCCCGCTCGGGTGTCCTAATGCAAACACCGGCTCGCCTGGTTTGAGGGTTTGTGAAGAGCCGATCTTCAAAACGGCGCTGTGACGTGCATCACCTTCTAGTTTTAAGATGGCTAAATCATTGATGTCATCAAGCTTCTCGATGCGTGCTTTGATTTTTTTGTTGTCGAAAGTCTCAACGGTAATTAGTCCGTTGCTTGTACCAACCACATGAAAATTGGTAACTACTCGGGAGCCATCTTCAACAAAAAAGCCTGATCCCTTACCCCGTGAATGTTTCACTTGCACCACCGCAGGGCCAAACTCAGCAAGCAATTTCCGTGCAGCCTGCTCTTTGTCGCAGTCAGGCTCTGTTGTGGCTGCTTGCCCGATTCGAAGAATAGGTAGAGGTTCACACCGTTGGTGAGACATACGAATTGGAATTCAGGGAGGTAGACTCTAGCAATAGTACCCTTGCTTGACCGCCCCATCAATGGTGAAAACCGCCGATGCGCGTGTTATACCTAGTCGTTTTTCAGATAGACGACAAAAGTATCGGCATTTCGTGGACACTGTCGATACCGGGATAGGCATTGCTGGCTAAAACCGGCATTCTTAGTGAGTTCCATGCTTAGCATCTGATCAATCAAAATCAGCTTTGGTTGATTCGAAGCTATGTCTTGGGCCAGCTCGGACATCAGCCTGTTCAGTGAATTATTTTTCTGTGTTGAATTGGGTGAACTCGTTGATAGGGCAAAGGAAATGGCTTGTCCATGAATGTACCTTGACGCAGGCAGGCGCCCGCTCTGACACAGCGGCTGAACGCCGTCCAATCCTTGCCCAAGGATGAGCACTTTGTCTTCTGCCGAGGTATTTTTGACGATGACCCTGTATGCATCGCCGATATCGCCAGCTGTAGCGGTTTCTTTGATGCCGTGCGAAGCTAGCAAAACTTGCTGCCCGGCACTTTGAGCGAATATTGAGACTTGCTTTGAGGCAACATCTCGCATTTGAAGAACAAACAGTAGTGTGGCGCAAAGTATCAGTAACATGCTCGCCCAGGACCTTCTAGCTGTTACCCACTCCAACAAAATTCCGGCTTCCAGTGCCAAAAGAGATTGAACGGCAAACGCCATGGGGATTATTCGATAAGTCCAGGCCTGTGAGCCTTGGATGTATACGATCATCGAAGCAATCGAGAAGAATGAGAGTGCGCCGACCCACTGGCTTCTTTTCTGGAAAGCCGGAGCCAATCCAAGAGCTATGGCAAACAGAAGGAATGTATCGCGAAAGTACGGCTCTGAGCAAAGTCTGGTGATGAATGGTCTGGAGAAAGTCGCAATTCCATCGAGGTACATCGGCAACCAGCGCGAAAAGTAGGTGTGCATCGAGTCCTTTGGCAAAGCGAAGAATACCAAGCAATAGAGAACTCCGATGCTTACTATTACGTACAAGTCTTTAGAAGGAACCGCCAGTCTCGCGCGCTTGCTTAACAGAAAACCGATTTCCGTCATTATTGCTATAAAAGTGAACTGCGGTTTGAGTAGCATGCCAATGGCAGCCAAAAGTGCCGATGGAATTGCGATAGGTGCTGGGGCTGTTCCTCGCGCATGTACGAGCCCGCGGGTGACAAGCCATGGAAATGTGAAGAGAACAAATAGATGTTCTCGCTGTCCGTAATCTCTGTCCATGGAGTGCGGCAACAAAGCAAAGACGGTGAGTACGGGAAGCAGGTGATACAAATTGAGTTGCTTGCGGTACCTGATTATCACAATCGCGGAAAATAGTGTGACGCAAACATGTACAACCCACAAAAGCATGTTGAAGGCAAGCGGGGCAGGAACATGTAGCAGTTGCGAAAATCCGACTGGTATCACATTCAGATACATGATTAACGGTGGATTGAAATCGACAAAGTCCGCGTATGGAATCTTGCCCTGGAGAATCAAGCGACCAATGACGAGATAACAAGCCTGATCTGCGCCGATTCTCAATGGATGTTCCCACCAAAAGACCAGGCAAGAGAGAATGACCGTCGACACTGTGAGCACCAGAATTAGTATCGTATATGGTGCTAATCTGTTTGGCTTCGCTGTGGTTTCTAACCCGCTCATTCTCTTTTGCTGAATACCTCTACTGTGTTTCTGCCTGCACGCTCGGCTGGTTCTCGATTCGCTCGCGGTCCAAAAAATCTTCCACGCAGCTGATAGTTCAATTTCAGGGTGGGTTCCAGTCCTGCGTGCTTAAGGAACGCTTGCTCAGGTCCAATTCGCAAGAACACGAAATCTGCATGGCCGGAGTTGATGTCATCAAAAAGGTGGTTTTTGATGTGTGTATCGAAGCTATTCAGGTCTCTGGAGAGGTTGTTTTCCTTTCTGAGAAAATCAAGCAGCCGTAGGGGTTTTGAATCGATCAGGTATCCTGTTCTGCGACAAGTTGATAGGTCCAATTGATCTGTGCGACCATCGCCAAGAGAGAGGATAGGTATCGATGTGCCGATATTGGTGTGGCTTTTGACGAATGTTGATACTGCTTCTTTGTCACTGGCAGCCTGTTTCCAGCTGTTGAAATTTGTATCGAACCGCAAGTGCATAAATCCGCAGAAGGCGAGGATGCAAGTCGACATCGCAAATAAAGCGGCGCTTGTCTGCTTGCGAGAGTCCGCTGTAACTCGTTTGAGCAGATGATGAAGTGCATGAGCAAAAGCGACACAAGAAATGGCGGTAATGCCATACTGAACCAGGATGAAGTCTTTGCTCAACCCTTGCTGTTCGAGCAGAGCGAGGAACATACCAAAGCAGAGAAGACATGACAGGTGAGCCAGAATAGGCAGTTTCGATGTGAGAGTGAGCGCAATTGTGAGTGCAAAGGCGATTCCGTAAGCCACGTCACTTCTATCAGGTGAGCCGCCGATACGCCAGAGTTCTCCATTGAAGATCTGATAGCCCAAAAAATTGATCGGAATCACCCACTTAGTGAAGGCTGATGTGACTGTTATAGGCAAAGTGAACAGGTAGAGGGCTTGCAGTGATGCTCCCAGAAGAAACGCTATGCATTCAGCTTTGCTGTTTGCGGGTCTTACAAGAACGGCGCGGAACTTATAGTAGGCAAGCATCGCGAGTTCTAACGCAATCGGACACAAAAGAAAGGCCGGATCCAAACTGCATGCAATCCCTGTGATGAAGCCGGTTGCCGCCCGCAAACGAGCTGGAACTGTTACACTCTCCCAGGTGAATTTGCGCAGGCAAACCCAGGGAGCCATTGAAAGAAAGAGAAAGTGTTGAAGCTCGCCCAGCTCGAATCGGCACAAAACGGAGGCGATGGCGATAGACGCAACAAATGCGAGCTGCGTTAAATGATCTGCCTCCGATGCGCTTTCTCCCCTCGATTTCGAAGCGGCATCGAAGATCATTGCCGTAAGCGACAACGACAGAAAAATGCAAACAAGAACTAGAAGCTGGGTAACCGTTTGAATGCCAATAGATCGGAAGAGTCCCACAAACAGAAGTGGGAGCTGTGCAAAAAAGAAGCACAATGGAGTGGACGGCTCGTAAAAGTCTATGTACGGAAGCGCATGTTCGCTAAGCAGCCGATTCGCCGCCGCGAGGCGAAGGGCGACGCCGTTTGAAATGTAGCCAGCGCGGCTCGTTACTTCGAACAAAAGGTACGCGAACGCTGGTGCGCATACCAACAAGGACCGACAAAAGATTGAACTCGAATTTGGGAGTTTTTCTTTTCGTGCTTGTTCAGGCTGTGACAGATTCATCGAGTTGCTCATGAGGACTGTTCTCGATATCGGCTTCAATCTTTTAAGGAGACCTACATTCAAGCATCTTTGCGGATCAAGCGCTTGAAGGAGGGATGGCTCGCCAAGCTGGCCTAACTGTTTATTTCAGAATCTGTGGCATCAGGCCACTACTTCCGCGTGTGCGCGAGAAGATCTATGTTGTCAATATTGTATTAAATGCCAAGAACTTTGATAGATTTGCAATATATTTTCTTTCCAACTTTAAGCGAGCAATAAGAAGCCCTTTCAATACCATTAGAACTACAACCGAAAAGGGTCTTCGGGAGCTCATTATGAGTCGTGTGAACGCACAACATGCATCAGGTGCGGCGCAACAGGAGCAAGAATCGAGGGTGGCTATTCATGCCGATCTCGAGTCTGCGGAAGTGGCGCTCGATGAAGGTTCCGTGCGTGACCAAGTGTCAATATTAACCGGGCGAAACCCTGTCACTGCGCCGTTTTGGCAGGTTGATCGCCGGGAGATTTTCGGTCTACCAGTATCTTTGAAGTCTGACATTCAGTGCGACACTGTTATTGTCGGAGCAGGTATTGTCGGCTTGTCTGCCGCAAAGCTGCTAAGCAAAAGTCGCAAAGTAGTCGTGCTTGATGAGGCAGAGATCGGACATGGCGCCAGCGGCTGGAACGCCGGGATCTTGTCCGTTGCCACCACTGTTGACTTGCGAATCGTAGAGCAGGAACTGGGCGCTGAAAGCGCACGGCTCTTAGTGTCTACGTTGGCTAAGACTCTTAGCGAGACTCGCAAAGAACTTGGTTTGGGTGACGATGTGTGGCAGAGCGGCAAATCAGTCTATGTCGCAGCCAAAGAACGCCATCGAGACATTCTCGAATCAGAACTTTCGATTCGAGCGCAATACGGGCTGCAAACCAAGTTTCTCGACGCGAAAGAGCGTAGCAAGCTCTGGAGCGGTTTTCCGTATGCGCTTTCTCTTCGCGGCGAGCATTCTGTGCATCCGGTCAAAATGCTCTTGAAGCTCGCGTCGCTCGTCACCGCCAATGGTGGCATGGTGTATGAGAATTCGCCGGTCGCAAGCTGGAAGCAAGAGGGCGATCGGTACCTCGTCAAGAGTGGCGAGCACACTATCGAGGCGAAAAACCTCGTGCTCTCGATCGGGATGAAGAGTCTCGACGCCGAAGAGACAGCGGCGATTTCGAAGCAGTTGGTTCCTGTCACAGGGCACGTCTTCGTGACCGAGCCTTCCGAAGAGATTGCACGTCTTGTGCGCGAAACCGGCAATATCGCCATGTGGGATACGCTTGAACTCTACCACTACGTCCGCTACTTGCCTGACGGCAGAGTGTTGGTCGGAGGTGAGGAGATGGCTGGTTCTACACCGTTTACGGCGCTGACTCCGTCCGATGCGCACATACGCAGCCTGTATCAGTGGGCGCAAAGCCGTCACACTGTGAAGCTGCCGCCAGTTGAGCATTGCTGGAGAGCGAGCCTCATAATTCCTGCCGATGGACTGCCGTTGATGAAGGTTCGCAAATCGGGTGAAAGCCTGCTTGTGAGCGCTGTCACCGATGGTCTTCCTGCGGGTCTGATGCTCGGAAGGGCGGTAGCGGATGTGGTGCTTTGTGGTGGCGATGATGATGTACAAAAGCGAGCAAAGCTGTTCGAGTTATTGTCGAGAACCAGAAGACTTGGTCTCGAGTCGAAGATGCTTGCGATGTTGCCCAACTGGCGTCCGCTGCGGTCTTTGTCCTATCGCATCGCGTTTGCGATGTTGAGAATCCTGGACAGAATTCCGTAGTCGAAGATTTTAGTAACACCGAAGTATCGCGCAGCCTCCAACGTGGCCAAAACCACGATGGATTCAGCGCCTTATTTCGGTGCTTTTGCTTACTACTTCATGTCACACATGGATTTGAGCGCTCGTCGCCGCCGAATCAGAGAGCATGGAACAGTCATGTTGCATTTTCGCCGGAAATGCAAGCTTTTGGTTGCATGGCACCCTGGTTAAATGGCACCGGCGCTTTGGTTGCACGGCGTGTCCGATCTGACTCAGCCGAGTAACTTCGCATTTCTTCACTCGTGTCCTTATGACTCAGACTTCATGATTTAGCCTCTATTTCAGTCGCTTTCACTCAGCCCTCAATCGTATCGTGTGGTCATTACTTTTCTTTCTTGCTGCGAGAACTTATTGCCACTCAAGCAAAGCTAAACAAGAACTTTTCCATGAGCAAGTTACGAAATCGCCGTCTGCGGGGCATGCCGCAAACAGCGAAGTACCGCTTCTCCGTGGAGAGGCGATGGTTGAAAATGCCCGACGGTGTTCGTCTGGCAGCAACGATTTACATGCCGCGAGCAAAACGGGATGGTGAGACGTTTCCTGTATTGCTCGAGATTTTACCGTATCGAAAAGACGACACGTTTTACATCGTCGACTATCCGGCGTACTCATACTTCGCCGAAAACGGCATCATGACTGTGAAAGTGGACGTTCGGGGTACCGGAGGTTCCGAAGGTGTGATACCACCGCGCGAGTATTCAGACATCGAATTGAATGATGCCGAGGAGGTAATAGCGCAGCTGGCGGCACTCCCGGAGTCCAACGCCAATGTAGCGATGTGGGGCATTTCCTGGAGCGGATTTAATTCACTGATGGTTGCGATGAGGCGCCCGCCCGCGTTGAAGACGATGATCGCGATGCATGCGTCCGACGATTTGTTTCACGACGACGTGCACTACATCGACGGAAACCTGCATCTCGACTCGTATCACCTCTTTATCAACCACGAACTGGGATTGCCGCAGACACCGAACTATCGCACTGATAAGGCGTATTTCAAGAATCGGTTCGCGCGTAAACCCTGGCTGTTCAAGTACATGAAGCAGCAGCGTGACAGTGAATTTTGGCGTTCGAAATCACTGCGTGAGAACTATGGCGCCATCAAGATCCCCGTTTACCTGGTCGGCGGGCTGCTTGACGGGTATAGAAGCGCAATGATGCGTATCGCCGAAAATCTCGATGTTCCCATGAAAGTTGAGATGGGTCCTTGGGATCATGCATGTCCTGATGATGGAACTCCGGGACCGAACTTCGAATGGATGCATGAAGCGGTGCGCTGGCTGAAGCATTGGCTTTGCGGTGAGCGCAACGGTGTCGACAAAGAGTGTGGAAACGGCAAAGAGTTCGCAGTGTTTGTCAGGAACGGACACAGCACTGACACGCAGATGAAGACCGCGCCTGGGCAATTCAGACGTATTTCATGGCCGATGAAAAGCAAGCAGGATAAGGCGCTGTTTTTGACGGTTGGCGCGAGATTAACCAAGCGCAAGGGAGTGCGCGGGTCTGAGCTGCTCAAGTATCGTCCCGCCTCCGGTGTCTCTGCTGGAGGTTGGTGGGGGGATACCACCGGCGATATGAGTCGGGATGATGCGCATAGTCGAGTCTTTCATTCCGAGCCGCTTGAAGAACCTGTAGAAATCATCGGCTTTCCAAAGGTGAGGGTTCGGGCTTCTTTTTCTGCCAAAGTTGCACATGTTGTCGCTCGCTTAGAAGATGTTGCGCCGGATGGAACAGTCGCGTTAGTTGCAGCGGCGGTGCTCAACACCAGTCAGCGTCACAGTCGGTTGAAGCCATCATATATGGTGCCCGGCAGGCAGTATTGCTTCGAGTCGGAGTTGCACTTCACGACTTGGACCTTTCGTCCGGGACACCGCATCAGGCTTGCTGTTTCGTTGGCTCAGTTTCCGATGGTTTGGCCGAGTGCCGAAGCGATGACCGCGAAGGTTTCTCTTGGATGTCCTGAAAGTGTGCTGGTACTGCCCGTAACCAGCCCGGAAGATGGCAAACGGATGCGCTTGCCTAAGGTGGTGAAGAAGCTCGAATGTCCGGATGGTGAAACTATCGTTTTGCCGGACGGAATTCCAGACCCGCTTAGAACCTGGACCTTCAACGAAGGAACTGGCGAAACCACCTACACATCTCAGACGCGCAATGCTTATCGCATCAAGAAGCGGCGGTTTGATTTGAGCGAGAAGAACATCTACACGACATTCGACAAGCAGCCTGCGAACTCGAGCTATGTGGGTAGCTCTTCGACGACAATAACTTACGCCAAGAAAGTGTTGAGGCTGGTCACGGTCATAACAGTGCGCTCGGATGAACAGTACTTTCGAGTTTCGTTGAGTCGGAAATTGTTTCGGGGCTCACGACTGATTCGCGAGCGACTGTGGAAAGAGACGATCAAACGTGACTTTCACTGAACTACGAACGGAATGTTTTCAAATTGGAGACCTGCTTCCGGTCTTCAATTTGTTGTTAAAAGCAGACCGGTCGACTAGTAAAAGGGAAAAAGAGAAGAGGCAGAAGCTGCGGGTTTGACCGCGTGGTTCCTCCTCTTCTCCGAGAGTTACTTCTCGTCCGTGTTCGACTCGTCCGTGTTCGTCTTGTCAGCGTCAGCGTTCTGCTTTTGCAGAGCGGCTTCGGCGCTGACCTTTCGAAGCATCGGAATGAGCAAGCCGCAGAGCGCAGTCGTGATCGCGGCGACCACGATGAGCGGCGCCAGCTGATTGTCGAAGACGGCTGTGAACAGCTGACCACCGATGAAGGTAGAGCCGTCGACAGCCAGGTTCTTCACAGCCAGAAGTGCCGCCATAACCGTGACCTCGCTGCGGGGCGGGCACACGGAGGCGGCAAGCGCGTACATCGTGAGGATGTAGAACATGTCGCACACTCCGCGGAAGACCTCCAGAATCACAGCCGACGTTGGTGTCGACAGAAGGAGGTAGCCCAGGACGCTCAAGGTTCCTAACGCTACCGCCAAGCAGAGTTGCTTGGTGAGAGTCAGGTCCTTGATCCAGCGCCGGTAGAGGAAGGCGCCGAGAGCCATGCCTGCAGCGTTAATCGCGGCAAGTTGCCCGATGAACGACTGTTCGAACATGAGAGTCTTCGACTCGTAGAAGTACAGCGGCACGCCGAAACTAGGGCTCAAGTCCCAACACAGGATAAACAGCGCAACCAGCCAAAGTGACCGAGTGCGCAGAACCTGACGCAGTGACTGCACCGTCTCTTTCATTCCGGCTTTGTCCAACTGACTCTTCCGTTCCTTCAGAAAGAGTGTGGACAAAACCACCACTGATACCACCGGCAATATCGCGATGCACGCCGCCGTGTGCAACGCAACCAATGGTTCGAGGTAGTGGCACAAGAGCCCGCCGCCGATTGAAGCCACGATGAGCGCGCAGTAATAGCAAAACGTTTGCAGCGAGAAGTACTCGCCGTGTTTGCCTTCTTTGCGCCCGGCTTCAACTGCCACTCCGACGAAAACTGCGGTGGATGCCGCCATTCCGACGGAGGTGACGACGAAGGCAGCGAGAATTACCGGCAACGATGATGCGAATGCCATCACGATGAAGGCAGCCACAGTCAAGGCGTTGAAGGCAATTGCATAGCTGCGTCGTCTATAACCGGCGAGGGGAAAGAAATCGCACACCAGCCCGTAGAATGGCTTCAGCACCCACGGAAGCATCATGATGGCGAGGTAACCGGAGACTTGCGCCGCCGTGAGATTGAGCCCCTTCATCATGAAGTACTGCAGTGGTTGCGAGACCAAGCCGAACTGAGTGGCGATGCCATGCGAGAGATAAGCGACTGCGAAAAGCAGCGTCAGTTCTTTCGCTGAAGCAAGCAGGGTCGAGTTGCGCCCGGGTTGCTCTTTCGAATCGTTTGTCGATTTGTTGTCGTTCAAAGGCATATTAGGCGCTCCTTGATGGGGCGTTGTTCTAAGACAGGCAGGGCGGGTGGGAAGAGCTCGTTGAGTTAGGTCTTGCCACCCGCTCTGCTCGCTAGGTTCAATTCCGAATTAGCCTTGCGACGGCTGGCAGCTGGAGCCGCTTGAGTTACTCAGGCGTTCCTTGCATGCATCAGTGCAAACTGCGGAAGACGAATTCGAGAATGAGCCCGAGGGTGAACATGACAGGCGCGAAGTCCAGGCGGATAAGCCCGAACACGCTCCAGCCAGACTGGTAGTAGCTCTCTTGCGAAGGCGACGAGCCGAGGAGTTTCCTCAGCACGAACATCGAGAAGAATTCGATGAGGAAGATCGACGCCATGTAGATCAGCCCTCGAAGAACGAAGTGCAGTGGAAACAGCACGTCGCCGAAAGCCGAGAAGAAAACAGGAGCCAGCATATACAGCGGCATGTACCAGATAGAGCTGTAGCCCATCAGGTGATAGGGACGACCGCCCTTTTTGGCGTCGGATGCGGCCGTGAAGACGACCTCGATGCCTAGCCCGAATACAGCAAAAATGAGCATTTCAATGAACAAGCTCATTGTTGCACCATCCTTGAGTGAGATGCGTTGTGACGAGATCTCCTATCTCGTCGAAAGTTTTGTGGAGGGTTTGCAAAAAGCAGCAGTAATCGGGCATGGCTTGCCGCTTTCGCAGTCAAACCAATGCCCTTATCCGTGCGTTACTTTTTCGGGCTTTCCGGAGGTGAATTCTTCTCGTTCTTCTCGTCGTTCTTTTCGATGAGCTTGAGGCGCTTCACCAGTGGTTCTATCGTCAGCCCCTTCACGAGGAGTGTGAACAAGACCACTCCGAAAGTCACCACGATTAGTGCCTCGCGCTGCGGGAAGTCTGCCGGCAAGCTGAGTGCCAGAGCCATGCAGAGCGAACCTCGAAGTCCTCCCCACACGAGCACGTGACGCCAGCGTGTTGGCAGTTCTTTCTTTTCCAGCCTAGCGATGATGGGGCTGAGTCCGTAGACGAGCACGGCGCGTGCAATCAGAATCGCCACGATTCCGGCTGCGATAAGCCCGCTGTGGTTCAACAGGAGGTCCATCTTGATCTGAAGACCAATCAGGAGAAACACCAGTGAATTGACCACGAATGCTGCGTACTCCCAGAAGAGGCTAACGGCATAGCGCGTGTTTGCCGACATGCCGATGCGGCTGCCGTAGTTTCCCATGACCAGCCCCGCGCAGATTGTGGCGATGACTGGAGAGACGTGGAGCGCTTCTGCCACCAGGTAAGAGCCATAGGCGAGAATCGCTGTGAGCGTCACTTCCAGAAGGTGGTCATCGAAGTAGCTCGTCAGCTTCGATGCGGCAAAGCCGAGGGCGACGCCCAGCGCTACGCCGCCGCCGACCATCAGCGCGAAGCTGCCCACAGCTGAGGTGAGCGAGATGGTGGTTCCGGCGATGGCCGACAGCAGTACGAGTTTGAAGAGCACCACCGCTGTCCCATCATTGAACAGGCTTTCGCCCTCCATGATTAAGCTGAGACGTTTGTTGACGCCAAGCTTCTTGAACAAGGCGAGCACTGAAATCGGGTCAGTGGCGGAAATCAGGGCTCCGAAAAGGAGTGCCGCTGCCAGTCCCAGACCGCTGAGAAAATACATCAGCGCTGCAACCACGAGCATAGAAACGACTACGCCGACGGTGGCAAAGATGCCGATTGGAAGCCAGTTTTGCTTGAGTTCGTTGAAGCGCAAGTTCCACGCTGCTTCGAAAAGCAGCGCCGGCAACATGAGCACCAGGATGAACTCGGGTGTCATTTCGACTCGAGGCAGAAGGTGGAAGACGCCCACCAGAAGCCCGGCGATCACCAAAGCGATGGAGTAAGGCAGGCGAATCCACTTCACCACAGCCGCCACCGATGATGCAACGATAAGCAAGACAAGCAGAATTTGAAGGTTCCAACCTGAAGCTTGAGCCAGGTTGAACGTCTCGGCTAATTGAAACATTCGCGCTCCTTGAAAGTCAGTTTCCGAGGCGCCTCACGAGTTCGAGAACGCAAGCTTTGTAGGCTGCGATCGCGTCTGGGGCGCCGTTTTTGAGATTGGCTTTCTTGGCGTACTCCTCCGGCAACGGCAGGTGCACGAACAAGATGTCGCTTGGGCGCCCGCTTCTGCGGGAGCTGTTGAGTGCTCGGTAGTACACTTCGTTGCAGAGAAACGTTCCTGCGTGGTTGGAGACTTCCACCTTGAAGCCGCGCCGCTTCAGTGTCTTGCTGAGCTTCAGCACGTCGACAGAAGTAGCGATCGCATCAGGACCTCGTTTGGACACTTTGCGTCCGACCCGCGTGTGGCCGCCATTGTCAGCGACGGAGTAATCCTGAATGTTGAGGGCGAAGCGCTCCAGAGAGATGCTCTTTCGACCGCTTGCGACACCCAGCATGATCATTGGAGACCCGCTGCGGCTGCGTCGTTTCAAAAGCGGCTTCAGAGCCTTGCGAGCGCCCTTGCAGCAAACCGGAAGTATCGCAGTGGAGATCGACACTTCTTTCGATGGCTTGCCGCGCGCAGACGCAGTGTGCCGCTTCGGAAGAGAAGCGACCACTGTTTCACTTGGGTTGGAGCGTATGTCTGCGAATGGCTCAAACCCGGTGATGATGACGTTCATCAACGACTCCTAAGTTCTTTCTTAGAAAACTAAAAGCCTTAGTAATTGGCTCAAGAAAACGAAGGCGATAGAGGTCGATGGGCTGTTAACGCCGATCGGTCTTCACCGGCCCCGTTTGAGTCGAAAGAGAAAGCGAGGGCGCGTTTTTGTTAGAAACGGCCCTCGCTCCTCACTGACACTGCACCTGAATGAGATTTGCTTAGTACCGAACAGTTCATAGGGATGACTGACCCAGGGTTACTGGGTGTCATCCGGAAGGCTGGTCGTCGGGCAGGCGCGAGTCGTGATCTTCTCGCGAATCTCCTGCGTGACCTTCTCCGGAGTGAGCGGGTCGAGGTCGTGAATCCAAATCGGCTCGCCGACCGTGACAATCACGCCACCACGCCACTTGAAGCCCATGGCACCGTAGGAAGCACCGGCGGTCTTCTCATCACGCTTGCCGTAGCAAATGTGAATCGGGACGATGCCGACCTTCTCGAGGTGCTGAAGCTTCTCGCAGGCGCCGATTGCAATCAGGGCGGAACCCTTCTTGAACGGCAGGTACGTACCGGAGTTGCTGATCTTGCCTTCGGGGAAGATGACCAGGGGCGAGCCCTCAACGATAACGTTGATGGCAGGCTCGATCACCGACTTACCCTTCGAACGGTCGACCGCGAAGCATCCAAATGCAGCCATTGCAGCAGCCTTAAGACCCCAGAGTCCCTGCATCTCTTCGTACGCCGTCATGTACTTGGGAAAGCGGCGCATGATGGCGAAGATGACGATGGCATCGAACATGCTGGAGTGGTTCGGGCAAAAAATAACACGACCATTCGGCGCGAGATTCTCAGCCCCGACGATCTTCACTCGACCAATCTGGATGAACAGCCAGATGCGCGCGATGAAGCGAGCAACGAGCTGCAGAGGTCGAGAGCTTTTCGGGACGTAGCCGCTGGTCAGAATGCGTTCGACATGCTCACGGAAGCGCTTCCGCCAAGTGCTGATGAAGCCCTTGATGAGCAATCGGCCGCGTATGAAGTTCATTTTCACGGTAAAAGCTCCTTGCCTGTGTTTCAGAACACGGGCAACTGAGGGTTGTTGAAGCACTCGTTCCAAAAGATTCAGGACGGTGTGGAACAGTCCTTGACCTTAGAAACAGCTCATACTGACGTAGGTTCGATCATCCCCGAAGCACAAATGCTTCTTGTAGATCAAGGTGCAGGTCAGAATAGGTTTCTTTTGGGAACGGTTAGACGAATAGAAAAAACGAATAAGCCTAAAGAGGCTAACAAACCAAAGGTCTAGAGATCAAAGCCTCGCGCTAACCTTGCCATTTATACTCTATTTAGATTCTTTCTAAGCTTCCGGCTCTGGCTCTTTAGAGGCGCTTGATTACCTGGATTTTTCTACCCCAAAAATCGTTCCTTTAGGGTTATCAAGCGGCATCTGGCTTGGGATTTGTTGAATTTATCGTTTGCACCACATAGCGCACCGCTTGACAACCGGCTCGAAATGCAGATGGCTCAAGGGTTCTAGCTTATTGTCAAGAATGACCTGTAGGGTGGACTTATAACTCACTTGTCAACAAACGGATTCTCAAGCTCACAAAGCACCACGTACGCTTAGAAATCTTCTCCTCGAACATCTGGTTGCAGCCACCAAGGCAGCAACCGGGTTCGCACTGAGATAGAGTATTAGCGTCGAGTTGCTTCCGCGAGCTTTGAGAGTCTTGTCTTTGAACGGCGTTGACGCTCGCACGCAATCGCGAATTCGTTCTGTTAGTCGATGATTCGACGACAGGCGAGTTCTCTCACAGCGCGAAAAGCGGCAGAAGGAGATTCATGAACAAACTTTTGAGACTCATCGTGCGCTGGCTCAGCCGAATCTGGCGAGGGTCAAGCTCTCCGGATGGCGCACACTTCGAGGTCGAACGAAAGTATCGACTCACCGAAGCGGAGATTCAATCACTGCCCGCCAAACTCACGTCTATCGGTTACGTCTTCGATGGCGTCGCCGAGATGGTGGACACTTTCGTGCCGCCGGAGACTGAAGGCGACATGATTCGCGTACGAGACGAAACGATTAGCGGCGCTTCGCACACCGTGTTGACCTGCAAGACCTGGAAGATCGTCGCCGGACAGAAAGAACGCGCGGAGACTGAAGAGTCTCTCACGCCTTTCGTCCGCGGCTGCATCCTGGAAGTCGGTCAGCGACTGCGAGGCAAGAAGCTGTCAACGTTCTCGAAGACGCGAGACCTGTACGTCGCCACTCTGGCAGGCCGCAAGGTCACTGTCGGATTGGACCGTGTCTCTGGTCTAGGCAAATACTCCGGCCCCTACCTCGAAATAGAGGTCATCGTCAAGCATGAAAGCGAAGTCGCAGCCGTACGCGAATTCATCGTCGCACACGCCAAGGAACTCCTGGGCGACGACCGTGATTTCGTGCGGATGTCGTACCAGCAGATGCTGATGGAGACGGAGTCGCAGGGTTAGGGCACGCGGCCTCGGCCGCTGTGTTCTGACTGTCGGTAACTTCCGGCTTGAACAAAGCCGGGAGTGTTTTTTTTCTGAGCACTGAAACCTGAGGAGAGCAGCTCGTTTCGAGCGTCGGTGTCGCATTTCGTCCTAAGCGGAGTGCGGCTGATTGAGCACGTGCGAGTGCACCTGCCTGTTCTCGTTAGGTTTCGTGTTCTGTGGTTTTTTAACTCTGAGGACTGCAGATCAGTTAGAGCCTGAAGACTCAACTCGAATCCGCAGGGCCTCCACAAAATTGGAGTCCTGCTATGAAAAGCAAGAAACAACGCATTCTTCTCGACGTCGGAAAGCCGGGCGAGCAAGAAGTTGGAATTTCGAA
>CAYZJR010000132.1:0-1362 GCA_964478655.1 uncultured Candidatus Obscuribacterales bacterium | reverse complement strand
CGTGTCAGCCAGCTGCTGGGCGCGCCTCCTTCCTACGTCGGGTACAAAGACCCGAGCGACCCGAAGGAAGCTCCGAAGCCTGGTCAGATGGACACGTCCGCCAAGCTCTCCATGCACAACAAGATCGCATCGCGTCGCGGCTCCAACGTGCCCGTGACCGTGGTGCTCATCGACGAGTGCGAGAAGATGCACGAAGACCTCGAACAGGTCCTGCTGAGCATCTTCGAAGACGGCGAGGTGGACTTCGGTAACAACACCGTCGGCGACTTCACCGACTGTATCTTCATTCTCACCGGCAACATCGCGTCTCGCGAGATCAACAAGCTCGGCGAGCGGCCGATGGGCTTCGTCACGAAGGACCCTGAAGTCACTCAGGCGATGATCGATTCGACGGTCACGAAAGTGCTGCAGAATCGCTACGCGCCGGAGTTCCTCAACCGCATCGATGAGGTCGTGATCTTCGAGAAGCTCACTCCCGAACAGCTGCGTCAGGTGGTCGACGTCGAAGTCGACGATTTGATCGAACGCATGACGGAAGAGCTGCCTCGGGGTCTGGCATTCACCCTCGACGTCAAGTCGTCGGCGCGGGACTTCATCCTCGCCGAAGCGCTGAAGAAGAAGGGACAGGCTCGAAACATCAGGCGCACAGTTGCTCGCCTTCTGGGCGACGCGCTGGGCAACGAGCTGATCAAGCGCACGCTTTCGCTGGGAGACCTCGTCGAGGTCGAACACGAAAAGGGCGCTAAGGCTCTGAGTTTCTACAAGACGGAAGGTGAAGGCGACATCGCCGACGCCGACCTCATGGCTTTGCACGGTGGTGATACGCCAGACTCCCGCAAGGGACTGTCGTTTCAACGCCGGAACGACGCTGCCATCAAGAAGGCGGCTCGTGCCAAGGCCAAGAAGACCTACGACGTCACAGTCGAAGCCGACACCAAGGAAGAGCTCAGCAATGAGTTCGGCCATCTGGTGATGGAGTGCTTCAAGCTGTACGGGCTGCAGGTCATTCGCACGTCCAACGCCTGGGAAGCTCCTTACTCCGCAACTGCCACCGTCCGTGGTGTCGACGAGCAGATTGCGATTCTGAAGGAGAAGTACCCCAAGGCGAAGGTCGAAGAGCTGAAAGAGGACGCGGGCGTCGAAGCCTAATACCGAAGTGAAAACGGGGGAGTCGTCCTGATTCGGTACGTCCAGGCTCTGGTAAATCTCGGGCAAGACCAAGCGTGTTGCGTCTAAAAGCGCACCGCAAGTGATGTTCGTCCGGATATACCCGGGAGGCGCTCCATAGTGAGGTGGGTTAAACCACTGAGCTATGGGGCGCTTTCCCTTTTTGTGCTTTTGGTGCTATGCTGTGTAGTAGGA
>CAYZJR010000131.1:0-17410 GCA_964478655.1 uncultured Candidatus Obscuribacterales bacterium | reverse complement strand
CATTCTGCCTTTGGTAATCAAGAAACGTAAGAACTTCCTTGCTGCGCCTGCGCGCCGGATACTTGTCAAAACATACATTTGTATGTATGCTGGGTCGATATGCCTCAGGTTGCTGAAGTTATCGCAAAAACGATTTTGACGCCGCAAAAGGTCGGTTCTTTATCTGGACACTATAACTACACTCTAAACCCATACGCAGGCTGTGCCTTCAGCTGTTCTTACTGCTATGTTCCGAAGTTTCCCAATGCGCGACACGATTTTACCGAGTGGGGCAACTGGATTGAGGTTAAGGTCAATGCACCTGAACTTATCAGGGCGGAACGGAACAAGGTATTCGGCTCCAAAATATTCTTCAGCTCAGCCACAGATCCCTACCAATACCTGGAGTTGAGGTATCGACTGACCCGAAAGTGTTTGGAAGAACTCCTCAGATATCACCCTGCAAAAGTGAACATGCACACGCGGTCGCATCTTATGTTGGAGGATTTGGAACTTCTGAAAGCGTTCGGCGACAGGCTTTCCGTGGGGGTGAGTTTCACAACCGACATTGAAAGCGTGCGCAGAGAATTCGAACCGGTGGCACCGTCGTTGTCGCGAAGGTTGCAGCTTATCGAATCGCTTGCGAACGCTGGAATTGATGTTTATGCGTCTCTATCACCACTGTTGCCTTGCGATCCCACAAATCTCGTATCGCTGCTTGCACCTCATGTGAGATCAATATGGGTCGATTCAATGGGATCGCTTGAGGTTAACACGCGTCCGGAGCTGCTGCAAAAGTACGCAGACTTCTTCGATGAGTCCAACTATGTTCGCGTTCAGAACGAGGTTCTAACAGCATTCGAACAGTCTAAACAAAAATCGCCGGCTCGTTTTAGAGACAGGCACCGTTCCAAATCGGCACCGTATCTGGTATCGAAACCGCAAGATGAAGCCAGGCAACTAAAGATTTTTTGATTCTTATTCCTAATGTTTCTGCCGCAAAACTTCAGCCCCACACATGCAACATTCACGTTGCATTTTTCCGCTCAATGCAACATTCATGTTGCATCCCATTTCCTGGCTTGTGGTTAAGCGAACAAATCTTCATTCGAATGAGAAATCTAGCCAATTCCTAACATAAATGGGTAATTAGGGCTTATATTTTAGATTGAAAGCGGGTGCAAAATTTACGACTGGAAAACTGCGTACGAGCAAATATCCAATATGGGCGTTTTTGATAACAGATGACTATCGTCATGATCCGTAAGCAAGGTGCAGGCAGTACGATAGAAGTACGTGCCAGCCAAAAAATTGAGCGTTTTGTCGCGACGATTCAACTATCGTCGTAAGGTTGTTAATGGGTGCGTATGTATTTGAAGATCCGAAATTTCATCAAGGCGAAGAGACGCCGCAAAGGTCAAGGCATAACAGAGTACGCATCGATCATTGCCTTCGTCGCTGTTCTCGCTGCGCTTGTTTTTTCTTATGCACCAGGAAACCTATCCCCCGCCTTATCTGCCGCTTTCTCCCAAGTAGGACAGACACTGAATAACGTGTCAAACGAGGCGGTGAGTGGATCTTGAGAAGCGTTTCTTTCGTTTAGGAAGCGGGCTCAACGGGTACGTTCTAAGGATGTATTGAAATCGTTCGGTAAGTGGTGGTCAGTCTCGAGGCGTTAGGCACATGCGGTTTCAAAAAAGAAAGAGGCGCAGCCAAAAGGGGCAGGGCATCACCGAATACGGCGCGATTATCGCTTTCGTGTCGGTTTTAATTGCACTCGTTTTCGCCATGACTAACGGCACCCTGTCTGATGCTCTCTCGTCCGCAATGTCTGTAATCGTTTCGCAGTTAAACAACCTGTCGAGCGAATCTGGATCGGCATCATAGTCCACTGACTTCGCCATCTCGCCCCTTCGAGGGAACTCTTCCGAGAGATTCCAGTCTCAATTCGCAGTTGAGAATGGAGTGAGATCTTTAGTTATGACGAGACAGATAATCCGCTTATTGCTGATTGCAGCGACGTTTTATTTCGTATTTCCGATGATTCCCGGAATCGAAGTTCATGGCTCTTTTCCGCACGTTTTGCTGGCTGCCCTCGTGTTTGCAGTCCTTGGCTGGATAGTGGAAACCTTGGCTATCGCACTTAGTGCCATAGTCACTATCACCACGCTCGGAATGGCTTTGCTCGTCCTGGTTCCGCTGTGGGTTCTCGGCTTCTGGCTCATACCAGCTTTCGTTTTGAAGCTGCTTTCTGACCTCATGCCGAGCTACATCTCGATTGCAGGCTGGACGCCGGCGATTCTCGGTGGATTGTTGATGCTGGTGGTCGGCGTAATCACAAGCAACTTCAAGAGCGCCACAGAACGGTTCGCCTAAGCGCAGCGCGGTTTGAGCTCATTTAATCTGCTTGCGCGGCGGCGTGATTCACTCACGGATGCCAACGCTTTATACTTCAAGCGTCGACAAACGGTAAGACAGTGAAAACACGCGCACTTAGATTGAAACCCGGCAGCGATGTTTGGCGTGAGCTAGTTCAAATCGGTTCGCAAGGCGACCTGAAGGCAGGCGCAGTTGTATCGCTGGTTGGTTCTCTCACGCAAGCTGCCATCAGGTTTGCAGACGCCCCGAACGCTACGATTCTGCAAGGACCATTTGAAATCGTCAGTGCAACTGGCACGGTGTCTGCTACTGGAATTCACGTGCACGTGAGTATTTCAGATAAGGCTGGAACTGTGCTGGGTGGTCACTTGTGCGAAGGAAGCAGCGTATACACGACTGCAGAAGTTGTGGTTGTTGATCTCAGCGATGAGTGGAACTTTGAAAGAGTCGAAGATTCCGATACAGGTTATCTGGAACTCAAAGTATCGGCGAGGAGCGAAAGTTAGATCGATGCGATCCGACAGTAATGCATCTTCGAAGTGGCAGTTCTTCATCGATCGAGGCGGCACTTTTACTGACGTGGTAGCGCTTGCCCCGAGTGGCGAAATCCAAGTAAACAAGGTGCTATCGCATAGCTCATCGTATCGAGACGCAGCAGTTGAAGGAATTAGAAGAACTCTCGGTTGCGCATCGACAACATCACTGCCCGTCGACCAAATAGAATTCGTGAAGATGGGTACGACAGTGGCTACCAATGCCCTTCTCGAACGAAAGGGTGTGCGGACTTTGTTAGTAGTAAACGAGGGATTTCGTGATGCGTTGCGCATTGCGTATCAGAATCGTCCGGATATTTTCGCGCGACAGATCGTGCTGCCCGAGAGCCTATACGAAGAAGTCGTTGAGCTGCCTTGCCGAATAACGGTAGATGGAGAAGAGCTGCGAAAGTTCGATAGCGAAAAGGCCTTTGTGTCACTCAAGGCTGCGTTTGATAAAGGAATACACTCGTGCGCAATCGTGTTTATGCACTCGTATAGATACCCTGATCACGAAATTCAATGTGCCGAGGTTGCTGAACGGATCGGGTTCTCCAACATATCGTTGTCCTCGTCGGTGAGTCCACTAATCAAGTTTGTCGGACGCGGTGACACAACAGTGGTCGACGCGTACTTGTCGCCAGTTCTGAAAAGATACGTCGATCAGTTGAAAGAAGATTTAGGCTCCGTGCCGCTTTTCTTCATGCAGTCGAACGGTGGACTTGTGGATGCCGATCATTTTATTGGAAAAGACAGCCTTCTTTCGGGCCCCGCCGGAGGAATTGTCGGCGCAGCGAAAACCAGCATTTCTGCAGGTTTTGAAAAGATTATCGGGTTTGACATGGGTGGAACATCCACCGATGTCTCTCACTTTTCCGGAGACTACGAACGAGTCTTTGAAACGCAGCTAGCAGGTGTAAGACTGCGAACACCAATGCTTTCGATTCACACGGTGGCCTCAGGTGGTGGGTCTATCGTCTACTTCGATGGAGCGCGTTTCAGAGTAGGACCTGAGTCCGCCGGCGCAGTTCCTGGCCCTGCGTGCTATCGAAATGGCGGACCTCTCACAGTCACTGACTGCAATGTCTTGCTTGGCAGAGTGCAGCCGCACTTGTTTCCATCGGTATTTGGCGCCAACTGCGATCAGCCGTTGGACGTCGACTTGGTCAAGCGAATGTTTTATGAATTGGCAGAGCAAGTCAACACACACTACGAGTCACCGCGATCTCCCGAAGCAATTGCTCAGGGGTTTCTTGAAATTGCAGTGGATAAAATGGCGAGCGCGATCAAGAAGGTCTCCATCCAGAAAGGTCACGATGTCTCGCAGTACACGCTATGCTCTTTCGGTGGCGCGGGCGGTCAGCACGCATGCGCAATCGCCGAGTCCCTCGGCATCAGGCGCATTTACATACATCCACTCGCTGGTGTTCTCTCCGCTTTTGGAATTGGTCTTGCCGATGTCACTGACATGAAGCAAAAGGCAGTTCAGCTCCCGCTCTCACAACAGAATCTCACGTCCGCCGTCGAACCTGAGTTGCTCTTACTGAAGTCCGTTGCAGAAGATTCGGTAGTAAGTCAAGGAATTCCAAGCTCTGCAATTTCCAGCAGTTTGAAGTTATTGATGCGCTATGACGGGTCTGACACCACACTGCTTGTGCCTTACAGCGACGCCGCTTCAATCAAGCACGAGTTTGAATCAATGCATCAACGGCAGTTCGGTTTCGTTTCAAGCGAGACTGAGCTGATCGTAGAAGCGATGGTTGTCGAAGCCACCGGAAAGACTGGTTCTCTTTCGACGAATGGCTCGAATAGCAGCTCTACAGTCCATGCGTCAGCTCCTTCGGCACCGGTTTCTGCGGGGCGAGTGCGAATGTGGTCACAGGGTGAATGGAAGGAAGTTGACACCTTTCTTAGAAGTTCACTATCTCCAGCAACTGTCATCGATGGACCAGCCATCGTCTCTGAAAGTACGGCCACTACTGTGGTTGAGTATGGTTGGCGCGCAACCTTGACGGAGCGCGATGAGCTTGTCTTGACACGTCATGGTATCTCTGGCAGTGGCACTGGCGATGATCGAACTTGCGATTCTAATGCAATGGAAGGAACGGTTGAGACATCTGCGGACCCTGTGAAGCTGGAACTCTTCAACAATATGTTCATGGCGATTGCAGAGGAAATGGGCGTCACGCTTCAGCAAACAACTCACTCGGTCAACATCAAAGAGCGGCTCGACTTCTCTTGCGCGATCTTTGATAGACAGGGCAATCTCATAGCCAATGCGCCGCATATGCCCGTGCATCTTGGGTCGATGGGCGAATCTGTCGAAGTGATAATCAAAAGTCGCTTGGCTTCGATGGTTGCCGGCGATGCTTTTGTGCTCAACAATCCGTATAACGGCGGTACCCACTTGCCTGATATTACAGTGATAACACCAGTCTTCCCTGTAGCAAATGAGCCTTCTGCGCCTCTGTTTTTCGTTGCGTCTAGAGGACATCACGCCGATGTAGGCGGCAGTACGCCTGGTTCAATGCCGCCTGACAGCGTTCACATCGAGCAAGAAGGAATTCTCATTGATGACTTTCAATTGCTGGTCGGCGGCAAGTTTCAGGAGGTGGAGCTGAGAAGACTTTTGGCTTCAGGAAGGTTTCCCGCAAGAAATCCGGACCGAAATGTTGCTGACATGAAGGCTCAGGTAGCCGCAAACGAACGCGGGCGTCATGAGCTGCTCAAACTTGTCGAGGCGTTCGGGTTGCCTACTGTGGAGCGCTATATGGAATTCGTCCAGGAAAATGCGGCGCATTCAATTCGCAACGTAATCAAAAACGCCAAGCCCGGAAAATTTGTTTGCGCGATGGACGACGGAAATGTGGTTGAGGTCGAAGTTACTCTGAACGATAAGCATACGACTGCTCATGTTGATTTTTCGGGAACATCGCCGCAACGCCCCAACAATTTGAATGCACCGAGAGCGGTGTGTAAGGCGGCTGTATTGTATGTGTTTCGAACACTCACCAAAGACAACATCCCACTGAATGCCGGGTGTATGCGACCGCTTACCATTACTATCCCTGAAAGGTCGATGCTCAGTCCGGAGTTTCCAGCTGCGGTGGTTGCAGGCAACGTCGAGACTTCGCAAGTTATTGTGGATGCGCTATTCGGTGCGCTCGGAGAGTTATCTGCATCTCAAGGCACAATGAACAACTTCACTTTTGGAAACGAAAAGTATCAATACTATGAAACCATTAGTGGTGGCTCTGGCGCGGGCAGAGGTTTTGATGGAACCGATGCCGTACAAACCCACATGACCAACTCAAGACTCACAGATCCTGAGGTTTTAGAGTTTCGATTCCCCGTGATGGTGAAAAGTTTTGCCATTCGACGCGGAAGCGGCGGAAAAGGTCAATGGCGTGGAGGCGATGGCGTCGTTAGAGAGATCGAGTTTCGCGAATCAATGACCGCATCCATTCTTTCCGATCGGCGCATCGTTCGTCCGTTTGGACTCGAAGGCGGAGAGCCGGCTTTGCCTGGTCGAAACTATCTCAAAAGGAAGAACGGAACAGTGATTGAACTCTCAGGAACTGCTTCGGTCGAAGTTGAGCCGGGTGACACATTCGTGGTCGAAACTCCCGGTGGCGGCGGATTCGGCGCGGGCCGTTAAATCGTCACTGCCACTAAACAGTTATACTAAACAGTCATTGCATCGCATTGCATTGCCAGCGTCACCAGCGCGTGATCGACACGCAACTTTCCTTGCTGCACTTTGGTATGCAAAGTAATGGCGTGCTGAAGCATCTCAACGTCTGAGTTGTAAGTGCGAGTAAGCAGTTCTTCCAATAACAAGTTGTCGGCGACGCCTTGCTTGATGGCTTCCTTGAGGATTCCGTCTTTGAACTGTCCAAGACCTTTTGCATGTTTCATTACAACTGCGGTAAGTTCAGACTTGTCTAAAATCGTTTGCACTAGATCACGCATACGATCTCTCGTCATGTAACCACTGAGACGTAAGAAGTCGTAGAGTGTAAGCCGCTTTTGAAACTCAGTAGGTCCGACGCTGTAGCGCTTTAGCGCCTCTTCGATTGTGCATTGTTTTCCATGCACCATTCTCAGAATGTCTGTCGCCTTTGCGACTGAGAGTTGCTCGTTCCACACAAGCTTTTGTACTTGCAAGCATGCTTGCAGCATTGGTTCTTCAATCCAGCCGAATTCGACCAGTACTTCTCCCATCAACTTTTCGTTGGCAGTCGCCATGTCAACCGCTGACTCAACTTCCGTAGCGCTTGTGATATTCGATTTCGTCAGCAATTCGCCCAATTTGATGCGAAACTCTGTGCGCATCTCCTCTTTCGGCGGCGGCTCTGACTTGGGCAAACGCTTCAGCTTGTCGATGCTTTCATCAATCTCCGTCTGACCCATCCTGAGATCGGTCTGCACCTGAAGCGCCTGTCGCACCGAAGATTCGGGCAGCGTGTCGAGAAGAACGAGCACTCGGCCAAGCGGAATTCCGGACGAGCTGCAGGCGCGCAGTGCGACTTTTAGCTTCGACTCTTCGAGAACTTCCGAGTTTTGCAGGAGTTCTCCCAGTTTGGTTCCGCGGGTGGCGGTCGCGTCACCGCCCAGAAGAATCATGGCGTCATTGACCGTCCAATTTTTTCGGTTGACGACGTCGATCACTTTTGTCGCCTGGCGCATCGACAGCAGCCCATCGCGCAGGAGTGATTGAATTTCAACGATGCTGCGCAGTGATTCCGGTGACAGGCAATCAAGCATCTCCAGAATCTTTCCGAGCGGCAGTGCCGTGTCGTCAGCCAATTCGAGGGCGCGGTTGACTTCCGCCTCAGAGACTAGCTCGAAGCGCCTTAGTAGGGCGCCGATTCTGAGATCTTCGGTCTCTTCTTGCAACAATGCCTCCCGCCGACCAAGACCAACGCGTCTTGCACAACAGTGTTTATTCTGGAGCGGAACTCTCCAATTGAATGATACCCGAATCTTTGCTAGGTCTACCAGTAGCCGGTGTTGCCAACGGGCTCTGCAATTCGGCGTTTTGAGAGAGAGCGGAGCGCCTCAGCGGGTCGGTGTCATCGGCTGCGACTAGCGATTCCACTGAAACTCGGTGACACCGCCGCTGGACCTGACCACGACAGCACCGCCTGGCGCAGATTTTCCGGCGACCGGCATTCTTTGATACGCTGCCGGCGATGAGGAGTCCGTAGCTGTTTCGAGAGGAACAGTCTGAATCGGTGTCATCTTTTTTGTCATCGGCTTCGGTGGTTCTTTCATTGGGCGAGAGTTGTTTGTGATCAGAAGACCGGCAGACGTTGGATGAATGCGATAGTAGCCCTGGTTGAATTCTCTCCAGATTTTTGCCATGACCGTGCCGCCCGTTACGTGGCTGTCGGGCACTGGCTTGTTCTGCGAGTTTCCCGCCCATACGGCTGTGACAAGGTCCGGAGTGAAGCCGACAAACCAGATGTCCTTTCCTTGGTCAGCGGTACCCGTCTTGCCTGCCGCCGGATGCCCGGCAAGCTTGGCTTGGGTTCCCGTGCCTTTTTCAACAACCTCTTTTAAAACATCAACGAGTTGTGCAACTGCAAGGAGGCTGAACACGCGGCGAGGATCCGGGCCCATCGAGATCAGCTCTTTGCCTGTCTTGTCTTCGATTCTTCTTATCAATCGCGGTGTCATGAGCACTCCGCCTCGTGCGATAGTCGCATAAGCGTTTGCCATCGCCAGTGGTGACGCTGCGGAGCTGCCCAGTGCCATGGCGAGACCCGAGTCAATCTTATCGGTGAGTCCTGCTTGATGGGCCGTCTCGATGATCTTGTCTGTTCCGATATGCTGTGCAACCCATACCGCGCTCAGGTTTCTCGAATATGCCAGCGCCTGCGTGACCGAAACATTGCCGAGAAACTTCCCATCAAAGTTTTTCGGAACCCAGTCAGGTTGCCCAAACTCATGAATGGTCATGGGCTCATCAGGAACCGTGCTCTCCGGAGTCAATGTTGCATTATTGAACGCCGTGAGGTACACGAAAGGTTTGAATGCAGAACCCATTGTGTGTGGATTGGTGGCGCAATTCCATTGATTGTGCAAGTAATCTCCCACTCCACCGACAAGCGCTACGACTGATCCGTCTGATACCAGAATTGATACCAGTGCGGCCTGGTTGATTCCGCGCGGCGCATTTCTCACGCCTTGTGCAAGAGTGCGTTCTGCTTGCTGTTGAACTTGTTGGTCGAGGTTTGTGTAGACCTTGAGACCTCTCATTAGCCGCCCGTGTGGAAGCATGTCGGAGATCTGTTCGACAACTGCTCGCGTGTAATATGGGTACTTCGGAATCTTTCCGTCGAGAGGCTCCTCCGGCGGAGGTGACGAATTGAAAGTGAGCGGCTGACGCAGCGCCCAGCGACCCTCCGAGAACTTTATGAATCCATACTCCACCATCTGATTTATTACATCTTCACGCCGAGCGAGGGCTGCTTGTCGTTGTGAAGGTTTGCCCAGTGTTGCAGGCGATTTGAGAAGACCCGCAAGAAAAGCTGCTTCACCAATGGATAGCTGAGTCGCGTTCTTTCCGAAATATGTGAGTGCTGCTTGTTGCGCTCCGTATGCGCTCGATCCGAAATACACTTCGTTGAGATACAACTCGAGAATCTTGTCTTTAGTAAACCGGCGCTCCAACTCCGAAGCGAGATATCCCTCGGCAACTTTCAAATCGAGAGTTCGCTTCTCTTGCTCGAAGAAAATATTCTTGACCAACTGTTGCGTTATGGTAGAACCACCCTGCACAGGGCGTCCGGCTGTCATGTTTGCCAGGGTCGCTCTCAAGATTCCGGTGAAGCTTACACCTTTGTGTTGATAGAAAGAGTGGTCTTCAATTGCTAAAACTGCTTTCTTCAACGCCGGAGAGATCTTGGCGAGGGGCACGATCTGCCGTTTTTCATGTGCCGAAACGGTCGAGACAAGATTGTTGTTTCGATCGTAGATCTGCATTTCAGCGCCTGGTTGATAGTCTGTGAGACACGAAAGATCGGGCACTCTTGTGACTTGAATCCAAACCAGAACGGCAAACGAAGCTGCGAGCGCTGCTGACAGCAAAGTTAAACTGGAAAATGTGATTTTGATGACAGCCCAAACCGAACGCAAAATTGCCCAGCGTCCGCTGAATGTTTTTAGTCTCTCGAAATCACCCGTGTTGCGCAACTATGAGGAATTCCAGTAGTAAGGAAGCTGATAGGCTCAATTAAAACCTACACTGGCAATCGCTGCAAGGTGACAAAACTAGTTTCCGAGTGGGATCTCGAATGGTTTTGCGCTGTTGTAGAACAGTACTCTGGCAACGGGCTTGCCGTCCGCGTCTTTCCCTTGCGAGATAGTTTGAATTGAAAGATTTGTTTCAATTCCCAATCCTTTGACGCCGAGTTGCACGTCACCTTCCTTGAAACTTAGTTCAGGTGAGCCGTTGTTGGTTCGCAAGTTCATTTCGATAGGACCATCTTTCAACTGAAGCTTCGTTGCTTCGGCTCCGAACAGGCCTGCAAACTTCCCTTCGAGCTTCATGTTGAGCGGGATTTCAGTAGCTTTCGGATCAACTGTGATGTTGAAATCACCAGGACCGTTTTTGTGAACCTTCAACTCGTCGAGGTTTTTCGCGACTGCTTCAATGCCATCTCCAACCGATCTTCTGAGATTTGCATCGCCCACAAGTGCGGATGTTGGCGAACTGGCATCGAATGAGTGTGCGCCGATGCTAACCGGCAATCGCGATGTAGAGGACTTCACCGTCAAGTGATTGTCGTCAAAGGACATACTTTGTGTGTGACCATATTTGTCTCGATTAGGACGTCTCTTTCCGAGTGGTCCGAATGCCGCAGCCGCGCTTGGCATACCGCTAATTTGCGAGACGTCTATTTGATCTGCGTCGTTGGGATTGGCGCTTACGACTGCCGAAACACTTTGCACATATGTGTCTTTCGGTTTGCCGAAGCCCGGTCCGTCAGGATTAGCAACTGTAATGTTGGGCGCCGTCATTTTCATGGGTTCCGCCAAAGTTACAGCGACTCCGATTGCATGATCGTTGCCGGGGCTTGTCCGAATGTGCAGATCTTGAATCTTATCGAGCTTCTTCAAGTTCTCAGGCGTCATCATGTTTTGGAAGAGCGCGAGTTTCTCTTTGATCTCTTTCGCTTCTTTCGCTTCTTTTGCTTCTTTCGCTTCTTTTGCTTCTTTTGCTTCTTTCGCTTCTTTCGCTTCTTTTGCCTTGGCTGCTTCTTCCTTCTGTCGTTGTGCGTCTCTTTCGGCAGCGCTCTGGTTTTCTCCACTCGGAGCATCGGTCGCTCGCTCGCCAGGCTTGTTGCCAGACTCTGCGGACTTTCCGCTCAAATCGACAGTCGCTACATCACCTGCCGAATCTTTCACACGAATTCTTGAATCATCCGGACTCAAATTTCCGTTTTCAACTTTTGATGTGCGAGTCACTGTCGTGTTGTCCGGAAGCACAGTGTCAGTCTGAATAGAGCCGCCACGCAGTTGACGCGTGGTGATGTGGCTGCCATCCATTGCTCTGCCGAACATCATTCCATTGTTTGGTCCGCTGCCAATGATATTGCTAAAACCATCTTCGGAGAAACTCGGCTTGCCGACCCACTGCGACGTGTGCGAACCCTGATAAATAACCGGTCTTCCGTCCTGAGACGTTGCTCTCCAATGCGCATATCCTTGCGAATTTGTATCAGAAAAACGCGAATACTTTTGCCCCCAAGGACTGTCGTAAGATTTCACTCCTTGCTCATCATATTTGATGTTTGAATATGTCAAACCATTTGGATTGTCTTTCGTCTTCGCCGTTGTGAAGCTGGAGATTCGCCCATCAGCTCCGACTGTATATGAGGAACCATCTTCATTTTTGTGCTCGCCGGGTTCGTGCTTCGAGTCTGTTCCTCTGCCGTTGTGGCGATTGATGTAGCGTTTTTCTTGGGTGTCGGCATGCTCTTTGCCCGCTGCAGCATGATCGTTGCGCGCTTTGGTCGCTGCATCAACCGGCGTCTCCGGTGTTCCGTCCAGCTTCACGGCACCATCGCCCTGCTGCGTCACTTCTCCGCGACCAGTTCCATCGCCGCGACCAGTTCCATCGCCGCGATTGCCAGCACCGCGACTCCCGTCGCTACCCGGTCTCATCCAAGAAGAAAAATCAGCCGCATTGCCGATTGCCGCTGCCATGTTTCTAATTAGATTACTTGCGGTCCCATCATGTGCAGCCGCGTCTGCTGCTGCCGTTCCGCCCATTGCTGCTTGCGCTGCAAGGTCCGAATTACGCTTCTGCGCATTCGGGCTATTGGGATTGTCGGTGCTGTTGGGCTTGTCTGGACTGTTCGGATTTTCGGGATTGTTTGGATTGTTTGGATTGTTTGGACTATTGGGATTGTTCGGATTCTCGGGGCTGTTTGGGTGTTCTGGGTTGGTGGCACCAGTCCACGCCATCGGGTCGATGCCGAAATCTAGAAAGTTGGGTTCGTTCGGTTTCGGTTTTGTCCAGTCGGTGCTTGGTCCAAAAACGGCTTCTGCAGAGGTTCTTCCAGCCTCTGTCGTGCTCGAGGTTCTGTCATCCTTGCGCGTGGAATCGGATTGCCCGCCATTGGCGGACTCTTGGGTTGGATGCCATTGCTTTTTCGGCGGCGGAACGTCTGTGCGTGACGGCGAGTCCAATCCCATTGCTTGTACCTGTAGTAAGCGGCGATGCTATGGATATTACGAACGAATTGTGAATATTGCGTACCTTAATCGGTGGCAGCCCGTGGGCGATTGCGCCGACGGCTGAAAAAGGCGGAAACTATCGGCGCTTTCGGCTGTCTCTAGCAGTTATGGAGGAGGTTGTTATGGAAAAGAAGAAAGAAACAATCAGTGCTATTGAAAGAATTCGCAAGCCCGAAAATGCTGCGCCGGAAGAATTGCCGGTTGAAGAAGCTTGCAGCATCGGGGAGGAGCAGTTGCCCGCGTTCTCCGGAAGTAAAACAGATAAGCATGAATGGAACTACGAAGCTTCCAAAGTCAAAAAGGAATCTAAGCTTCCTGAGCGATTAAGAGAGTTCCTCAACGGACTCTAGTTACATCGCGAAGACGCGGTCTCCACCGCGATTAGTCGCGTACTCCAAACCTTCGAGCGAACGCGCAATCAGTTCGTCGTATTCATGTGCGTGGTCAGGATGAGTTGCCACACCGACACTGGCGGTGACAGAAAAGTTTTGCCAATTGTGCACTATGGCTTGGTTTCCGATTCGCTGCCGCATGCGCTCTGCGACTAGCGAAGCGCCGGCTGCGTTCGTTTGTGGAAACACGATGCCAAACTGAATCGAACTATACTTCGCCGGAATGTCTGTCTCGCGAACGCATGTTCTGATGACGTTTGCCACCACTTTTTGAATCGCATCTGCTGTGAGCGCACCATAGTCGCGCACGATCTGGTCGAAGTTATCGATTGAAATCAAACACATCGAGGTCGAGTGTTTATAACGCTTTGCGCGCGCCAACTCAGCCTTCAACTCTTTCACGAATGCTCTGTGGTTGTACAGTTCGGTACTCGGATCAAGCAGCGCCAGCTTCTCGATGTCTTCTCCCTTCACTGCCACCAAATTCGCTTCTTGCTGTGCCACGGTTGCACTCTTTTCGTACTCGCGCACGCGCTCAAGCGCATCTCCTGTGCCGGAGAACGACGGCGATCTCAGCGGTTTGCGCTTTTTGAGATCGGTGAGAAGTTTTTGGTAGAAGGACCCTTTAGTGGGAGATGGTTCCTGCGTCATTCGTGCTCTCGAGACCTCCTGGATCTGTCCCTTCAACCTTTGGTGAACATTTCGTTTCTTCTACCTGCTTACCCGAGCAGGATCTTGACATTCAAGTCTGTATCCCGAGTTTCGGCAGAATCCATAGTTGAAGAGCGAACCATAGAAATATAACGGACAAAAGCCAAAAAATCTCCATAATTCGCCGCCTTGAGAACCATTACACACACCATTGTGACATGAGACGCCAAAACCCCGCCTTTTGCACTTGTTGGAAAGACTCATTTGCATTAAATTGATGCACTCCGCGCTCGTCCGGATATATTTCGAGGTCTTTCATGGCTACGCCTAACGCTGTTTTGCCGGTATCTTGCATCGAAACTGCTCAACATTTGAATCAAGTCGACTGGGACGCGATTCCCTCGCAGCGCACACCCCAAGCGGTTCTCATGTGCGATCCTGAACACTTTGAAGTGAAAGACGTAAAAAACGCTTTCATGCAAGGGCAGATTGATAGTGTCGATCGCGCGCTGGCGCGCAAGCAATGGGAGTCTTTGCGCGAAGCACTTCAGTCCGGTGGAAGCCCCGTGCATGTCCTTTCCCCGGAGCCTGGGCTGGAGGACATGGTGTTCGCGGCGAACCAAGCGCTAGTCGGCGAGAGTGTCGATGGCGTCAAATATGCTGTGATGGGGCGTATGAAATACGCGTCGCGGCAAAGAGAAGTTGTGCACTACAGAAATTGGTTTGAGAGGAACGGATATCGGATTCTCGAATTGCCTGAGACTGAAACGACTGACTCTGGTGCTAACTCCCGGCCAATAAATTTTGAAGGACACGGCGATGCGATTTGGCATCCTGGCAAACAGTTGTTGTGGGGCGGCTATGGGCACAGAACCGATCGCGCTGCCTATCCGATTCTAAGTGAGCTTCTCAACGTAAATGTGTTGATGTTGAAGTTGGTCGATCCAACTTTCTACCATCTGGATACATGCTTCTGTGCGATAAACGAATTCACTGTTCTAGCTCATCTTCCTGCATTTGATAAGAAAGGAGTTGAGTTGATCAAAGCAGGTTTTCTTTCTGTGATCGAAGTTTCAGAAGAAGACGCGCGCAACTTCGCATGCAATGCTCTTGCAATTGGCAACAGAGTTTACATCGAGCGCGGAAGCAAATACACCAACGACATGCTTCGCGAACGCGGCTTCGAAGTTATTGAGGTCGAAACGAGCGAATTCAAAAAATCAGGCGGAAGTGTCTTCTGTTTGAAAACGCAAGTCTACTAGGCGGACTGCGCGATTTCCGTGCTCTCGACTGCTCTCGACTGCCGCTGCTATCGATTCCGCTGCTATCGATTCCGCCGCTATCGATTCCGCCGCTATCGATTCCGCTGCCAATCTCGTTTCTTTCTAACCCGAAATCACAAAAACGAATTCGTTGCGCCCGATTAACAATCTGTCGCCATTGACGAGCGGGCGCCTGCCGTGGAGGGGCTCGCCGTTTAGGAGTGTGCCATTTGTGCTCTTGAGGTCTTCGACGATGTACATACCATTTTCGGTCTTGACTGTGGCATGGAATCGCGAAGCTGCCTTGTCATTTGCAATCACGATGTCGTTTGTTGCATCGCGCCCGATGTGGCACTGTTTCCCGGTGAGTTCGAATTTTTCGGTCAGGTCGGCTCTCACGAGATACGCGCCCATCCCGACTTTATCGTCGAATTCATCGGGCAGTCCTTTTTGCAAATTCTCGGTGCAAGTCGGGCACTTCTCGCCCGGTCGCATTTCCGTGCCGCAGAATTTGCAAATTTTCGAAGTTTCGAACATGTAGTTTCTAACGTCAAACGCTTAACTTGACCGCATTATATCTTATCCAAGATCTAGCGAAAAGCGTCTTCATTCACGCTTGGTTTGGTGGTCTTTTCGTTGCCTGAAAGTTACCTGTGCGGATTCGGTATGTGCAAAAACCTGTGTCGCGAAACCCACGTTCTCACAGGATTTTCGGACTCGCATTTGTGCGCATACCGAATCCACACAGGGTAAGCGCGTTCTCCAAAAAAGCGTGAGGCAAAGGTGCCAAAATGTACTTGACTTCGGGTTCGTTCGTGTTCGATTCGTGCCTTCTGTGACTCACTGTGCCAAACTCACCGCGGGAATTTAATCACGCACTTTTCAGCATCAATCACGTATCGCCGGTCGCCGTGAAAGGACAGTCCGACAAGAGGAAGCGGCGGCCCGCTCGGCAGCACCTTAATTGCAAAATTGGTTTTGAGTATCGGACCAACCTCAATTCTATCGATAGTCATTCTTGCAGATTGCGTCATGCCGGTTGATCCCGAGCCACTAGATATAGTGGCATCGGCTGGAAGCTGCAATCCCAACTGCTTCAAGTGTGTGGGTGTAAGAATGACTTCAGATGCGCCTGTATCAAAAATCATTTCCTGGTCTTTGCCATTGATTCTGCCGCGCACAATCATTGTTGTTCCCATTTTCTTGAATGGAACATCAATGGTATTGGCCGACATTGAAGTGACAGCGCGACCTTGTTTGATGAACTTGATTGTTCCATTTGTATTGTCTACAGCGCACTGATAGCCTTGATAGAACATCTGACCCATAAGCGGGTCCGTCATCATTTTTTCTTGAACGAAAATCGGAATGCGCCGCTTGATGCGTCCCAATCTCACATCTGCTTGAATTTGCCAACTCTTCATGTCGCCGCTGCTTCCGTGAATCGGCGGCCCGGGCTGAGCTCCATCCATGGAAATTCCGAGCTGCTGCATGTGGTTCTTTCCAAACACACAAGCGCTGGCTCCGGTATCAAACATCATCTCAATAGGCCTGCCATTGATCTCAGCTTTGACCACCATGTGACCTTCAACGCCTTTGGTGGCGGAGATGGTTTCTTCTTCCGGCTCGCTTGCGCTGGCGGTTGCCGGTCCGCCGAACTGTCCTTGCGCCGACGGCGTGCTATCCACCGAAGCCAGCGCCTGGCGAGCATTGTTTGCTGCAGGGGCGTTTGGGAAGTTATCTATAAGAAACTGAAATGACTTCTTAGCCATAGGCTTATTGCCTAGAGCATGGTGACAGAGTCCTGCATAGTAGTAAGGATTTGGATTCTTTGGATTTTCACTAGCAGCTTGTTTGAAAGCTTGAATGGCTTCAGGGTACTTCTTTTGAGAATACAACTGAACGGCTGTTTGATACGAGTCGGCCCAGGCTGCTTGAGGCGACATCCATGCCAATGTCAGAAGAGCAAATGCGCCAAGCGCACCGGCCGTCGTAGTCAGATGGTTTGAAGGTCGCTTCAATTTTTCTCTCCGTCTATTTCAAATAAATTTCGAATTGGCTTGTTATTTTGACACTTATCGGTGAGGTTCCGCTGACGAGGCCGAAAATGACTCAAATTTGCCCCATCTGTTATGCCATTGTAATGTTTGCGAGGTTTCATTGAAGAGCAAAGGGTTTACTCGTCAAATCCAAGCCCCCCATTCGAAACAAGCAACCATCATGTAACCAGTCAAGGCTATTGTGACGGTTGTCGCCCCCACCCCCGAAAAATGGCAACGAACGATGGTGAAAACCGTCTGATTCGACGCGTCTTCGGATAGAAATACGTATTCCAAAAGACAAGAACGAGACATACCATGAACGCACCAAACAATTCGCAAGTGGACACCAATTGCTCACAAATCGACCCTAAACTCAAAACCAAGTCAAGTGCAGTTGCTGTTCGTGAGGTAGAAGTTGTGAC
>CAYZJR010000130.1:5994-17531 GCA_964478655.1 uncultured Candidatus Obscuribacterales bacterium | reverse complement strand
TGTTCATTTTTCGGATTCAAGCTCAAGGACTTCTCGCAGTCAGCAATTGCTTCTTTGTACTTTTGCAGTTCACTCGCCGCTGCCGCGCGTTCCAAATAAGCACGGTGATCGTCAGGGCGTAAGTTCACTGCTTTGTTTGCATCACTCAATGCATTTACGTAACGCTCTTGCACGAATGACATTTGAGATCGCAGCCTGTAGGCCTGATAACCTTGCTCGCCTTTGGGATCGAGTTCTAACGCTTTGTTGAAATCAGCCAGTGCTTCGGGAAACTCATCTGATTTCAAATTCAATCTGCCGCGTTCAATGTAAGCTTTGGCGTTTTTGGGATCTTTGTTAATCTGAACGGTCCAATATTCCACAGTATCTTTCTTTGGTGGCGGTGGTGGTGGCTTCAGAAGGAAAAATCCTGCGCTCCCACCCAGTAGTACGAGAGAACCACCAATCAAAATCGCACGAGAAATGAACTTGCGATCGATGATCAATCCGCGATCTTTAGGGCGTTGCCCAGCCAGAATCAACTCGATGTCTTCCGCCATTTCTTCTGCCGAAGCGTATCGATAGCTCGGGTTTTTCGTCAAAGCACGCGCTACGACTGACTGAATTCCGGGGCAAATGTCTTTGAAGTAATTGAGCGTCGGCGGGTCATCGTTGATGTGCTTCATGATAACTTCCAGCGGACTCTCAGCCAGAAATGGCGGATTGCCGGTGAACATCTCGTAGGCTACACATCCAACCGCATAGACGTCCGACCGCTGGTCAGTCTTTCGACCTAGGCACTGTTCGGGGCTCATGTAAGTTGGGGTTCCAAACACTTCACCAGTTTGTGTGAGGTTTCGTGTGTCTCCTTCGACGATTTTCGCGATGCCGAAGTCAATGATTTTGAGCTCTTCTTCGCCGTCTGCAAGAGTTCGAATCATCAAATTGTCAGGCTTAATATCACGGTGAACTACGTGGTTCTTGTGGGCGGTTCCTAAACCATCACAGAGTTGCTTCAGCAGCCGCAGTGCACGTTGTGGTTCGATTGCCCCTTGCTGGTCGATGATGAACCCCAAAGGTATTCCATCAACAAACTCCATTACGATAAACGGTAAGTCTTGATGCAATCCGAAATCGTGAATACCGGCGATGTTGGAGTGCTTCAGGTCTATTGCTGCTTGTGCTTCGCGCTGAAAGCGCAGAATCGCTTTGTCGTCGAGTTGTCTCGTCGGAAGCATTATTTTGATGGCGACTGCACGGTTGAGAAGAAGATGCTGACCTTTATAAACGATGCCGAGTCCGCCAGCGCCGAGCACTTTGTCGATGCGGTATTTCTCGGCAATAATAGTGCCGAGGAGCTTGTCTTTTGAAAGCATTCCGGTGTCTGCCGGCGACTCAACGGTGGCCGATTGCTCCTCATCGGCGCTTAGAATGACTTTCTTCGTATCCTTCAGATCGAACGAGTCGTCAGCCATCCCCAATGCCCCAATCGCACACCTCTTGTTTCCAGATTCGAGTCCTCATGAGTATATCAGTGTCTCTAGGGGCATGTGTGATCACTTGATTGCAGGTGCTCGATGCCCCGAGCCGACAGCCTCTTTGAGGGTTTGACCTCGTTGCTTCAAGACTTGCGACAGACGCTGGTTGATTTCCATTGGCAACGACGGTCCTTCATAGACCAGTGCCGTATACAGTTGAATAAACGTTGCGCCGGCAGCGATAAACTCATATGCGATATCGCCTGAATTGATGCCACCGCATCCGATGATTATCTGCTCAGGCTGTTTGAGCGTGAAAGTTCTTTGAACAAGTGAGAGTGCCTTCGCTCTAAGCGGTGGACCGCTCAATCCTCCATTGCCGATTTCTTGGAGCTTTACCGAACTTGTTTTCAGGTTGTCCCTTCCAGTGCTTGTGTTGCCGCAGACAAAGCCTGACAGATTGCAAGCTACAGCAGTCTCGACCATTTGTTGGAGCAACTCGTCTGTGCTGTCCGGCGAAAGTTTCAAAAGAATGGGAAGCTTTGAATTATTGGATGCTTGAACTTCGCTCAAAACCGAGTTCATGAACGCAGCTTCCGAAACGATACCCTCCTTGGTGTTCGGGCAACTGGCATTGATAGTCACGTAAGTTAGAGGCAGCGACTTGATCTTGTTGAACGTGTAAACGATATCTTTGACCGCGGCATCACCCGTGATGCTTGGGTCATTTGTCTTAGCTATGTTCAAACCGATTGGCAAGCCGAATTTGCTCTTTGAGAGTTTCGCAGCGACAGCGTCGGCGCCTTCACCGTTAAGACCCATTCGATTTATTACTGCGTCATCTTCAGGTAGGCGGAACAGTCGAGGCTTTGGATTGCCATCTTTGGCTAAAGCTGTGACTGAGCCAACCTCGGCGAAACCGAAGCCGACATGATTGAGGATGTCGACGAGATCTCCGTTCTTGTCGAAACCGGCAGCCAAGCCGATTGGATTGGTAAGCGCGGTGCCGAAGAGATCGGTTGCGAGGTCTTTGTCCGGATATACGAAAGCAGTCTTGAACGCGGCTAAGAATGGTTTGAAAGTGTGCGCGGCCCTGTGTGCAGCGAGGTGCGTTTGCTCCGGATCCTGCCGAAAAAGAATAGGTCGGATTGCTGATCGATATACCGCTGTTGTGAAACTGCTCATCTTATGACAGCCTAAATTGAATCAATGTTCGTGTCAATGAAATCCCTCCTCAATTCAGTTCTTCAGAGTTGCCACTCAATGGCCGGCGGCCGGACTATCAAGAATTGCTTCGCCTTTGTCCTCAACCTTGGTGACAAGCAGCGCAGCAATCAGAAGTGAGACACCTCCCATCATTACAACGTATATCGGCTGGTTGTGAAAAACATGTCGCACAAGTGGCTGGAAGCAGAGGGCTGCCACTATTTCTGGTATCACGATGAAGAAGTTGAACACACCCATGTAGATGCCGGTTCTTTCAGGAGGAACAGCGCCAGCCAAGATCGCATATGGCATCGAAAGTATCGAGGCCCACGCGATGCCGACACCAATCATCGTAAACTGTAAGGTGTTGGGGTCATGGATGAAATACACAGACAGAAGACTTAGTCCGCCAAGCGCAAGCGAGACACCGTGCACGAGTTTGCGACCCGCTATCTGCGCCAATTTCGGCAAAGCAAAGGCCACGACAAAGCACACGACGGAGTAGATAGCAAAACACCAGCCAGCCCATTCCGTTCCCTTGTCAAACAGTTCGGACTTCGCATCTGGTGCCTTGAAAATGTTGAATGATGTGGTCAACGCGAAGAACATCCACATGCAGAACAAGCCCAACCACGTGAATATTTGCACTGGTGCGAGTTGCTTCATTGTAAGCGGCATATCGCGAACCGCCTGAGGAATTTCTCGAACAATCTCATTGATCAATCCTGCGACCCCAGGATTTTCAGAACGATGCTTGTTGAATTCGTCCATATCTTCCGGTGGATACTCGGTCGTCGAAAACACAGTCCACAAGACGCAAAGCAAAAACATCACCGCGCCAATTTTGAATGAATAGTCGACGGTTAACGGCACACCGTTGGGAGAGATTCCGGTCACTCCCATGTTCCTGAAAATTAATGGCAGCGCATTTGCAAGCGTCGCTCCTATGCCGATGAAAAAGCTCTGCATGATGAAACCAACTGTGCGTTGTTGGTCGTTGAGCTTGTCGGCGACGAACGCTCTGAATGGTTCCATACTGATGTTAATACTGGCATCCAAAATCCAAAGTAACGATGCGGCAAACCAGAGGGCGGGCGAGGTCGGCATCAATACAAGGGCTATGCTCGATAGAATGGCGCCGACAAGGAAGTATGGACGGCGCCTGCCGAGGCGGTTCCATGTTCTGTCACTCATTGCACCTATGATCGGTTGCACAACCAGACCTGTGATTGGTCCAGCCAACCACAGTATCGGAATGCTGTCTGGCTCTGCGCCGAGCTTGCTGTAAATGGCGCTCATGTTGGCGAGTTGCAGACCCCACCCGAATTGAATTCCGAGAAATCCGAAATTCATATTCCAGATTTGCCAGAATGAAAGTTTGGGCTTGACTTGTTTTTCGATGCTTGCGACCACTCTACGATGCTCTCAATCTGAAGAACCTAAGAATCTTCGTTGATACTGTCGGCTTGCTGTTCATTTCATTCATGATTTCGGCGACACGATTGCGTGCGATTCCGTTGTTCACGACATCGCCTATGCGCAGAAGCGTGACGCCATGATACGCGCCGTCGTTGCTTGGCAGATCGAGATGTGATTTCATCAAATCCCAACTGTGATTGCTGCCGAGATTCCCTGCGAGTGCATTTTCTGCGCGCAGCCACAACCCCTGCCTATGCGCTTCCTGCCCGACCCACTTCGCCAAGCTTTGAGGCAATGCACGAATTGCTGCTCCATTGTCGCCATCAGGAATTTCCAGGCATGTGAAACTTGGCACGACACGGCTGCCTTCTCCTGTGTATGGGTTGATTTCGCGGAACATTGCCAGTATTGGTCTGTAGCCGCGACCATCGGCATCGCTGTTCCAATCACTGCGGCTGGTTCTGATCAAGCCGGCAGTGATCTCGGCGAGACGGTCACCGAGCTGCACATAGTCGCCGAACTTTTCGCCGGCTCTCCAGTGCACGCCAGGAACCTTCGCACCAAGGTCGATACCAGAGAACGGCGCGTTTCGGTCGCCGAATACTTCCAACGCTTTGCTCATGACGCGCGCGCCGTGGTCGATAAGCGATTGATTGTACCAGTCGATAAAGTCGCGACCATATTGCAATTTGAAGTGATCGCCGCGCTGGAGGAACCCTTCAGCATCGCTCGGGGGATTGATATCGTTGCGTTGCAGCGACTCGAGACCCCAGGCTTTACGCAGCCCGTCTAAGCCGCCATATTTCTTGATCGCAAAATCTCTGAACGATTCTTTGGCGTTCTCCGAATATGCCTGAAACGCGCCGCGCGTCGGATACCCTGTGTTTTTGTCGTGCGAGTTGTATGACGGATATCTGAGTTCACCTGCTGGACCAAGGCTGATGTTGATTTCGCCGATTTGATGTGCGCGATCTTTGTAGTGTTTTTGGAACTCGCGCATGACGCTCTCGTAATAGTGAATGGCGACGTCGTCGGCATGCACCTCGATGTATTCTTTGCTGTAATTTCCCTGCTCGCTCTTCGACATACCGGCGTTGTCGTGTTTCGTGGGAGTCTTCGACTTAATGTCGCCCCATGTCCACTCGGGAATCGGCTGGTTGACGTTATCTCCCACGTTGCCGCCGCACTGGTGAAACGACAAGATCGGAACCCACTTCAACCCCGCCTTCGTAATGTGCTCGGCCAGTTTGTCGTAGTAGGCCCACTCGAATTTTCCTTTTGTTGGTTCGACAAGTCCCCACCAAACATCTGTGGAAACGCCGTCAATACCCAGTTTCTTTGCTTCGATCAATTGACGATCGAACTCGGCCCACTCTCTTTGAGACCACTCGCTGTGCATGTTGCGCGGGTCGCCAACCAAAAGCGGTGCCATGACCGTGATTGTCGTCTGCCCCGCATCGAGCCTGAAAGAGTCTTTGTAACCGGCTTGGCGCAATTCTCGAATTGGATTGTCGCCGGCAGAAATCAGCAGTCGATTATTGTCGCCGAGCACCATCCACACTTTGCCCTGCGCCTCGGGGAAGACGTGTTTGGACTTCACGCCTTGCTCAAGTACTTCCGGATGCGACGTTGCGATGATATCGGCTGTCTTTCCTTCATCGGCAAACTTGGTGCCGTGCCGTCCCATCATCTGCACGAATAGATTTTGCTCAGGACCCAATTGTGTGGAACCATCTGCCTGTTTCAAAAGTTCCTTCACTTTGAGAAACGCACCGGTGCCTTGCTTTTGGCGGAACGCATCTAGTGCGTTCTGACCGGACGAGATGACGAACTCTCTTGGCTTTGGTGGCTCAGGTGGTGTCAGATCCTTTTGCGTGTCTTTCGGATCGACTTCGACATATTTTTCGGGCGCTTGAGCTTTGCTTCCCAGCTGGCGCAGCATGTCCAGCCGGCTGAGAGCGTCTCCAGCTTTAGCTTCGCCCGCGTGCTCGTTTCCTTGGGGTTCTCCGCCCTTGTTTCTTAACGCATCGCCCGAGCGAGGATCGACTCTTGGATCGACTTTGAGCTCGCCCGTCACAGCAGGTTCGCGACCGGTCGACATGATGCCGACGCGCTCTTGTCCGGTGGTATTGACGTGAACTGTAGCTTCCGGCTTGCCGGCTTCGCCTGGCTTTGGAACTTCGCCTGGTTTAATTGCTTCGCCGGGCTTAACCACTTCGCCGACGTTGTCTTTTACCGTTGGAATTTGATCGGCAAAGTCCTTCTGTGTCGGGTACTCAGTGCGATCTACCGCTGTCAAATCGATGAGCCTATATGTAGGCAACTTCAACGATGTCGGCTCCGGAGTTCGCGAAACCATCTGCTTAATGTTCTTGCCCATGCGGCTGTAGAGCCCAGGTTCAGTCAGCTTCGCTCCAGTGATCGCTGCTGTTCCATCGATTCCTGCGCGAATCAAGCCTTGCTTCATCGCCTTCGAGAAGCTGAAGTCCTCGCCTTCTTGCTCTTGGCGCACAATTTCCGATGCGCTTCCATTGACCATACCGAACGAAGCACCAGTTGAGAATGTGCCCACGACTGGGCTCTTCTTGAGCGCTCCTTTGGTGATTGCGTTTCCGAGACCGAGCACGCCTTCGCCCATGGTCCACGTCACGGCGTCGAATGCCATAACCTTCGGGTTGATGACCTCGGACTTGAGCCTGTCCCAGGTGTGGCTTGGGTTTGTGAACGTGTCACGATTGACGACCGCATCCAGGGCGCGGAAGCCCATGCCGGTCGAAACGCCCTTAAGCGGTGCGGATTGGAGCTTTGTGGTGGCAGCATGGAGGATGCCCTTTGTGCCGAGACCTTTGACTGCACCAAGGGCAAAGTCTGCCGCGAACTCTTCTGCGGAGGTTTCGGTGCTTGCTTGAGAGAGTCCGAAGATGACGCCGGTGCCGATGACGCCGGCCCAGCCGCGGCCAAAGAGTGCTGCAGCCTTAACGAACTCGGTGCCGTAATGGTCGACGGTTTTTTGAGTTTCCTTGTTGCTGAAAACGCGGCTGCTGACGGCGTGAACGCCTGATTCAAGAACGCTTGTGTGGAGCTGACCACTAACGATATCGCCCGAAACTGGGCGCTGGATTTGATTGGTGGAAACGAGGTCTATTAAGGAGAGACCGTTGGGAACGCCGCGTTGCTGCTCCTGAGGCTTGGGCTCAGCTTCTTTGGTGACTGGCTTTTCGGTATTTCCTTCAGGCACGCAAAGGTGACCCCGTCAATGCGCGGTGGTTTTGTTGTTTGGTTGGAACAGCAAAGAGTGACCTAAGAATATGAAATAGATATGACGATCACAATGGGGAAAACACGCGCTGGGGAGTTCGGTTTGTCTTTTTGAAGGAGCCACTGTTGTCAATGACGCATGAATGTTGCATTTTCGAACGAAATGGAACATCCATGTTCCATCCTCGGGGTTGTTCCATGTTTCATCCTCTGACCCGAAGGCGGCGGAGACAGCCCAGCACGAAATGCCCTGAAGCCGGTTATGAGTGCCACCAAATGTGGTTCTATATAGTCGCGCGTGATTGCTTTTGAAGAAATCGGTCGCATCCCAGTCGCTATTTCTACACGATCAGAGATCTTATTCAACGTGATGGCATCGAGAGTTCGTTCGTAAAAGGTACCTGCCTAGGGGATCTTCCTCACTGAAACCCTGCGAAGCGGTTTGATTTTCTTCACAATGGTTGATCCGCTATTCCGGCGAAACTGCGTCCAATCAAATTCGTTGCAGTGCTGTCTCAAGACTAGCACTCAGTTTTTCAAAACCAAATAAGGAGCAAACATTTATGAACCCATCATATGGAAAACGTTTGGCCTCCAAACTCGTACCTCTCTTTGTAGCCTCCCTAGCCTTTTTCTTCTACGCTGCATCTATCGATTGTGCTGCCCTCACCCATAGTGTCATTGCTTCGTTGACACCGAAGGATTTATCGGCGCTAACTGAGCACGATGCTGTCAGCCGCACCCTTAATTCTGTTTTGTCTACTACTTCAGAAACTAATCGAGGCGATTCTGATCCTCGATGTGATCAACTTTTCCACGAAGACGAGGGAGCTTCATGGTTTGATACCATCGATGATATCAGATACTTTTGCGTCCTCATTTCTCTACTTCTGTCTGCATACTTCCTGCTCGGCAGAGAAACAAACATAAACCCAAGCAAAATCCCATTATGGCTGCGAACAGTCATGGTTGTTGTGATACCATTTGCGGTGAATTCTTTTGTTGTTTTCGCCCGTGACAATTTCGGACCGATTGGTGGTGGACTGTAGGAGTCACCTCGCCAGTTCCAACAGTAAGTTCGATTGTCCATCTTCGGCATGAATCATCGCTCGATCTTTCTTCGCGAGTTCTTTCTTTCCTAGCTTTTCGTAAGCCTCTGCTCTGTTGGCATAGCAATGTTTGATGATAGCGCTCTCGAATTCAGTCGTTGGAGCATTCTTGATTGCTTCGGTGAAGTCCGCAATCGCCCTGTCGTACTGCTTCACGCGCAGATACTCACTTCCGCGATCATAATATGATCCTGACCACGGACGCATTTTTACTGCCTGTGTCAGGTCGGGAAGCCCTTCTTTGAACTTACCGCTTTGGCAAAGCAGCCTGCCGCGCAGACTGTAGGCGTGGTAGTGCGGCTTTAACTCTATTGACTTATTGAGGTCTGCAATAGCTTCGTTTATCTTTCCTAGTTCCACATAGACGGAAGCTCTCTGCATATAAGCTCGCGCAAAATCCGGCTTTAGTTTGATCGCTTTGTTAAAGTCATCGAGTGCTCGGTTTGGTTCGTTGATTTGCAAATATGCGCTGCCGCGATCTACAAGTGCTTTTGCGTTTCTCGGGTGGCTCTTTAGGCAGATATCCAGGTACTTAAGCGCGCTTTTATAGTTTCGCATCTTGATCAAGGTGCTCGCAGTATTGCATGGGTCTTCGTTGTGCCTCTGTGCGTTAGCTGCGTATGTGGTTGAGCACATCGCTATGACGACTACAAACGCGAACCGAGCACGCATTCTACTTCGCCTTGCTGGTCAGCACCGGCTTCTGGTACGGCAATCCGACTCTATACAGTGTTCCTGCAGAGGGCTCATATTTCGTCACTATCTTGTCTATGGCGCCGCTGTTATGCAGTTGATCGAGCACCGTATTCAGCATCGACTTCAACTCTTCTTGCCCGCGCCTGAACATCCAACTATTGGGAAAAACTCGCAATGGATGTTCTACAGCAAGCGGCGCGACGACTCCCTCATTGTGTTTGAGAAAATCAACAACGACAGCGGGCTCTGCAAAGGTTACATCAGCTTTTCCCGATGACACACTGAGCAACAATTGTGACAAATCCGAGAGTTGTGGAAGAGAAACTTTCGTCGCTTTTGGAAAGTCTTCGCGAGCGATAATTTCTGCGGTTTCACCATCTATGGTGGCAACCTTTTGGGCCGGATCGTTTATCCAACTCAAGTCTGTTTTGCTAGGCACTTTTTTGCCAAACTTTGCATATGCATAAATTGGACTGTAGAACAGAGAATGGCTGAAATCAACAATCTTCGCGCGGTTCGCATTGGTCCAAATAGGTGTTGCCACGATGTCATATCTATTGGTTTCTAGACCTTCAATCATCGTTCCCCAGCCAACTTCTTCAGTCCATTCAACTTTCAATCCGAGTTTTTCCGCGACTAGTTCGATGGCTTCAATTCCAATGCCACTCAACTTGCCGCTGTTGGGATCTTTGATGCAGCCTGGGTTGTACACGACATAACCGCAACGCAGTTTGCCTGAGCGAATTACGCGGTCGTAAACCGATTCCTGCGCGGGTTTCTGCGCTTGCGTCGAGGCTGTGGTGCAGCCGAAGAGGCTTACAGAAAGAATCATGCACAGTAGTCCAAGAAGACTTGCTGCACAGCGAGATGCATATCGAGATGCAAACGATCGGCATGAAAACGAAACGCCCTTGCGCGCTGCTCGAATACTCATCAACTGACTGCTCCGGTTAGCTAGCGTACTGCAGAACCGACATAAACTTCTTCACCCGCTCCTGTGTGGGGGCGATGAGAACGTTCCTGGTTCCCGACTCCACAATGCTACCAGAATCCATAAAGACGACGCGATCTGCCGTTTCCTTGGCAAAATGCAACAGGTGGGTGATTGCCAGTACGCCGATTCCGCGCTTGGCAAGTTCCTTTATATATGGCACCAGAACGGCGATTTGTTCAATGTCCAGCGAAGATGTAATCTCGTCGAGCAAAATGTATTCAGGATTGAGCATCAATGCTCTGACAAGCGCCGCACGCTGCCGCTGCCCAAGCGACGCCTCATTGGGAAAACGCTTGATAAACCCTTGCATCTGAAAGAGGTCGATCAGCTCAGCGAGCTGCTTTCGGTCGACTTCCTGTTTCTGCACTTTCAATGGCAGCAGAATATTGTCCAAAATAGTCAAGTGAGGCCACAAGAACAATTGTTGGAACACCATTGTGACTTTTGGCCAGGGCGATTGCGAATTGTTCTGATTTGCATTGTAAGGAACGCCATCAATCTTTATCGTTCCGCCATCGGAAGGTTCTAACAGACCCATGATTTTGAGCAGTGTTGTCTTGCCTGAGCCGCTGGGACCGATCAAAACAACGATCTCGCCGCGATCGAGGTTGAGTGAGATATCGTGCAGAACCTTGGTTCCGTTGAAAGACTTCGATATCTGCGAGCCTTCTAACATCTCATTTCTCCGAGAAGTCGCGTGTGTATTTTGCCTTCAGGTAAAGTGCCAGTCCGTTGAGAGGCAGGCATACAGCCAAAAAGACGATGCCGAGCGCTGTGTAGATCTCGACCGGTTTGTAGATTTGCGAGTTGATTTGTTGAGCGACACGAAAGATTTCGTTGACTGAAATCAGGCTTGCAAACAGTGTTGCTTGCAGCATGTTGACTTGAATCATGAGCAAGACAGGAACAGTCTGCCGAAAGATGATCGGTAGTTGAATGTGATAGAGGCTCTGGGTTTGGTTCATGCCGCAAACTTGCGCGGCGACCATATATTGCCGCGGGAAATCAACGAGCACTCCACGCACGACATCGCCGACGGCAAATGTGTTTACGATCGCGAGAGTGATACCAGCAGTGATGAATGGATCGATGACTACACCGAGCATCGACTGCAGTGGGTAGTGCAGCCAGAAGAGAAAGACGAGAAGCGGAACTCCTGACAGTCCAAACGAAACCACGCGTGTTGGAATTCCAATTGCGATTCGCCAACGTGCGCCGAGGGCGCCAAGGATCGTTCCGAAAATCAGTCCCGAGGCCCAAACTAAAACAGCGAGCTGGAACGTAGTTTCCAGCCCCTTTAGAAAGGCTTCGTGGTATCTGATGAGAATGTCGAGTACGGACATTTTTTATTCGCTTAGGAGCTTTGTTTGGAGAGTGCGTTCGTTAGTCGGGTTTTTT
>CAYZJR010000130.1:0-5894 GCA_964478655.1 uncultured Candidatus Obscuribacterales bacterium | reverse complement strand
TTGGTTGCATTTCTCGCCAAAATGCAATGTATATGTTGCATCCAGACCCCGGACCAGCCTTTGGGGTACAATTCGTCTCGCTTTCATTGGGAGAGAGGTGTCAAGTTGAAGTCGCGACACGCTTCTTGCGTATCTCATACTCCAGTTGCGTCAGGTTGTGTCATGTACACCGTTTTTGCATGGATATGCGCGATACTGTTGCTGCCAATGCTTTTGCTTTCAGGTTGTGCAGTGACCGAATCAAATGCTGCATCGCCACAGCATTCTACCGTCTACGACCGCGTGATCAAGAGCGGAACCATCCGCTGCGCCTATGTCATCTACAAGCCAGGCTGCATCAAAGATCCAAACACAGGAAAATTGTCCGGCATAGGCATTGAGGTCCTTGAGTTGCTTGCAAAAAACTTGGGCTTGAAGGTTGAATGGGTCGAAGAAGCAGGTTGGGGGTCGATGCTGGAAGGACTCCAAACAGACAGATATGACATTGTCGCCACGCCGGTGTGGACACACGCGGGGCGGGCTCGTGTTGCAGGTTTCAGTCACCCACTGTATTACAGCCCGGTGTGCGCCTATGTGAAGGGCGACGATAAAAAATTTGCGGCGAATGATTTGTCGATTCTCAATTCCGACAAGTACAAAATAGGCACCATTGACGGTGCCACAGCGGAGCAAATAGCGCAAGAGGATTTTCCAAAAGCTAAGCGCGTCTCGTTGCCTCAGCTGAGCGACTTCGCGCAGCTTATGATGACAGTTTCGACTGGTAAAGCGGACATCACATTCTCCGAACCGCTCAATGCGAATGATTTCCTGAAGCACAACCCCGGAAGTATCAGGCAAGTCGAAACAAAGTCTCCGGTCAGGATTTTTCCGAATTGTTGGGTTATGAAACGCGGACAGTCAGAGTTTAAGTCGATGCTCGACACAGTGCTCATTCAGCTGCTCAATTCTGGAACAGTCGACAGGATCATCGCCAAGTATGAGCCAGAGCCAAACTCTGTGTATCGAGTGGCGATGCCATATCAGATGCCTGCGAAACGATCGGGGCAGTGAATCAGTTTGGCGGTTGAAGGAACAGTTGATTGGTTGACGTAAGAGGCGGAGAAAGATATGGGGATGTTTTTAGCAATCACTGCAATTCACGAAAGTGATCGACTTAGGATTTTCAGTTCTGTTGAGTCTTACTTTGAGAAGGCGGGTGTTCCGATTGCATCCGTGACCAATGGAGTGAAAGTCGAGGAACGAACCGATGCCCTTGTATTTGATCAAACACCGGGTTGGACCGTAATTCTCTGGCCGCCCTATTTCAACATTCATGATTTCCCGCTGGCGAAGTCGGTCGCAGCTGATCTCGGAACCATGGTCTCAAGCTTGCACATCTACGATGGAGACTACTGGGAGCACCTGTTTCAGAATGGACAAGAGAGCCTTCACTACTTCAGCTCGAGACCGGGTTATTGGACCGAGGAAGGTCAAGAACCACCTGCTTACGAGCCAAACCCCGAGCGGATGTGTCGTGCACTGTCGATTGAACCGCAGAGTGTCGAAGGTTATCTAGTTGACGTCGATTCTGTTGATCCTGGTACTTTGGCGTATGAAGGTGATCAGTTCGAAATCGACGACATTTGGGTCATGGCGGATTTTTGGAACAAGCTTGGTATCGTCTATCCTGAGGTGGAAGATTACCGCGAAGTGTGGAGACTGGATCAAAGTTTCTCGACTAGACTGCCCTCTGATTGATTTGATGGTGTTGTAAGTGGTGGCACCATAGAATGTTTTATGTCGCCCGATTGCGGTGTGGAAGCAGCGGTCCGTGAATAGCATACTGGTTGAAACTGCATTTCTGGTTGAGACTGCATTTCTGGTTGAGACTGCATTCCTGTGTTTTTTGCAGGTGTGTATGGTTTCGGAATTAAGCGAACAACATCTGAGACGTATGGCAGAGAGTACTTCGGCACCATCACCAAAGCGTAGTCGCAGATTTCGCAAATGTCGATGGTCATACCCAGACTTGGAAGGTACTTTGCTGACTCGATCCTCCCTACGTTTTGCCTTGTGGAGTGAGTCGAAATCGCCAGCTCTTGCTGAGAAAGTCCACTAGCTTTTCTAACTAGGGCTAGTGCCTTCCCAGCTGAGAGCTTGGTCAAAGCCTGAATATTCGGGTGTTCATTTGCAGACCGATCCTTGCAGAAGTAGCACGCGTCAAGTGCATGTCGTGCAATGGCTTGCAGCGATTTGTAGGCATCTTCACGCCGCGTCATTCGTTCTGAAGTTCGTTTTTGATTGTAGCTCGCAACATTCATGCTGCCGTCATACAGAATACCAAAATCGATAACGATGACTTTTTCATGGATTTGATCTTTGATGTTCACGTGCGCGCTCATCGCCTGAAGTTTTTCAACTCTGCGAGTGAATTCAGAATGGTCTAGTGCAACAACTTCGCCCTTCCATTCTGCCGGATAATCGTACATCTCCGGCTTCTGAACAAACAAGCAGACGGGTATTTGTCGTTTGGCTAGATCCTCTAGCTTGGGGACTATCTGCAAAATTCGATAATCGCTGAGATACGGACTTTGAATTATTACTGAAAGTCGAGCATTCGCGAGGTCCTTGTAGAACGGCTCAGCAAAGGTGTTTTGATCAAACGTGCATTCTCTCATTGTTTCGCCCACGTAACTGACCGAGAGAACGTAACACTTCTCGATCTTTCCAGCCAAGACTATATTTGCAATGAATTTTGACGAAATATATGCGAATAGCATCGAATTCGGCAGTCCGATGGAGATGATCGGTGAAGTCTTGATTGTCGTTTCCGGCAGGTGGTCCAGGATTTTTGTTGGACGGGGAAATGCATTCGAACGGGGGAACTCATTCGAACGGAGAACGCATTCGAACGGGGAAACGCATTCGAACGGGATGTGTGCAACATGTACGTTGCATTTCTAGGAGAAATGCGGCATTGATGTTGCATTTGGCCGATTATGTGGTTTCTATTGAAGTTTTACGCATCTACCTCAACTGAGGGATTTTTTTGGATTTAATCTTCCAGCGATGCCGTTCCACAAATTTGCCACGTTTCGTTGTTTAAATAGGGACACTTAAGCGCAGCGCACTTACTAACAAAAATTCAGCGCAGCCCCACCCCAGTCCGCAAGGAAGAAAAAGATGGCAACGATGAAGACGCTAAATAAAGTGGCAAGCCTCACAGCTCTTTTACTCGTCACTCTTACTACCAACCTCCAACCAGCATCAGCCGACGAAGTCGCCGGTCTGGCACTCGCTGGGCAACAAGTTGGTTCCGTTGCGATGCCTCCGGAAGAAGTTCAATACCGCGAACTGCACGACCAGCTCCAAGCCAAGATCAAGAAGTTGGCAGGACTCGGAGCCGGCGTAGCACCTTTCGAAAACAGACTTAGTGAGATTGACAAGGCTTCTGAGAATAACTGGGTGGCTTCTTCGAAGAGTCTTTCTTCTCTTAATGACAGTGTTGAAGCTCAATTGAAGTCGATTGCCGCACTCAGAGCTCCAAAACCAGTAGCAGCCAAAGTTGCTCTTCCTTCTAACATCGCCTCTGCTCTCCCCCGCGGAGCTCAAGGCCAAGATATGCAACGCGTCGTCAACCGCCTCGCCGCTGTTCTACCGAACTCCAAAGACCTTCTTCAAGTTCCCAACGGCGGCACTGCTGATGACTTCGTTCAAAACCTCGCCAACCAGCTCGCAGCCCGTGAGCTTGGCGGACTCGGCGTTCCGGTCTCTGGTCCTTTCCTTCTTGAACGTTTTCGCAACCTTCAGAGAGTGAACCAAATGAGAGCTGCTGGGCAAAATATTGATAGCTATCTCGATTATTGGAGAAGAACCGAAGATACGCTAAAGTTGGCTAAGAGAGATTCTTCCAGATTGTCCGAACTGAGCAGCCAAGTTTCCTATCTCCAACAACAGCTTGGTCTCCAACCCCTCAGCGGTTCCATCCACAAGAATCCCTTTGATCTCTAAGTCGAGGCAAGCCGACGTCACCCTTCAAATGACGCGGTCACTCGGGAGTTTCGTAAAGTGTCTTTCAACGATACAATCGAAGAACTCAAGGCAACGGACCTGCTAATTAGCCAGGCCAGAGATTTGACGCAAGCCGGTCGTCTTGCAGAAGCAGAAAAGCTGTATCAACAAGCACTGTCTCCGCTACTGAAAATGTTCGGAGCAAACAGTTTGAAAGTCTGTTCCTGTATGCTCGACCTCGCTGATGTTTACTACGGACAACAAAAATACTTTGATTCAATAACCCTTCTTCAACAAGTGTTGAAGGTTGACGAGCAAGAAGGAATCTTGCAGACGGAAGAGGTCATCATGACTAAGTTCCGTCATGCAAAAGCACTCGATCGAGCCGGCTATATAAAGGAAGCGTGCAACGCCTACCTTGAAGTTCTCGAAGCGGCAGAACGAGTTTTCGGAAGAGATGCGTCTTTGACCAAGGCTGTTGTGGAATGCGTAAACGCGATAATGAAGCGCGACCCCTCGTTGGGTGGCGCTGATAGCGTTGCATGCAAGGTTTCTCAATTCGAAACCGGCAAGAGAATCGTCAACACCAAAGGCAGAGTAACTGGCAGCAACACGGGAAGCAATGTTGCTCCAACATCCACATACAACAAACTTCGCGCCGCCGCTTCTTCGCCAAGTTCCACACACAATTCGATGCGTGCGGCTTTCGATCAGCACTCTTCTGGTGCTGTGGTTCCTCTACAAAAGCCGTTCAAAGTGAAAAACCTTGCAATGGTTGCAGCAGCTGCTGCTTGCTTGCTTGCAGTTGGTCTTTTCCCCGGACTCTTCAATCCGAAAGCTGCTGATGATGCCAAACAAGATGGACCTGAATGGCCATCGAGAGCAACTGCGGCACCACGGGTGGTTACTGATGCAGCATTGGACTACCCTGTTGTGTTCAGCACCTTGGACAGTGTCAAGAAAGTTGATTCCGTTTCGGAAGGCAAAGCTGTTTTGATGTTCCGCGACCGCGTTACGCCCGTTTCGGTTTCGAAGAATGGACCTGACATTCACTTTGAAGCGACCGGCATAAACGTAACGATGCGCAAGACTGAAGAAGGGCTCGTGGACCAGGCCGGATTGCGTCTGTTCAGTTCAAGTTCGCCAGAAATGAGAACAGCGACTGCAATGCGCAGAGTCGCTACAGCGCTCAATGAATTCTATAGAGCATACGGTCGCTACCCGTCGAATCAAGGCGAACTGCAAAACGTTCCTGAAGCAGCAACCGTAAACCCGCTTACCAGCCGCACTTCGTTTCCTCGTTTCATGCAACTAGTCGAAAAGTCCGAAAGTTCCAGACTGACACTTTCAGATTTCAATCAAGCAAGTGCATTCGTCTCAAACCTCTACGACATTCACAGCAGTACCGGTGAAGCGGGCAGTCTGGAAGTGTACGCATCTGGTCAGACATTGTACGTTCGTGGTTACGATCGCACTGGAACATTGGTTCCTAGCAGCGCTCCTGGAAGATGCTTCCTTATTACGCTCAACAAAGGACATGAGCAGAGCTAGGACATAGGCTGAATCATCTCGTTCGCTAGAAGCCAAAAAGCAAAAAACGAAGGACTAAATCCTTCGTACATTGCATTATTATTGCGGGCATATCGAGCCCTGATAACTGAAAAGCCATTAAAAGCGCATGTCGCCTCGATTTGCCTGGTTTTGAGTAGAATCCCACCAGACAAACTTCATAGGCACCGACCTGGGAGAGAAGCAATCTTCTGCCGTGAGGCTCCGAGTTCTTTCGAATCAGAATAAAGATTGCGGATTGTCAGAGTCTTGTTCACCACCGAGTGAACGTGCTCTGAAACTCCCTAGAAAGGAGGTGATCCAGCCGCACCTTCCGGTACGGCTACCTTGTTACG
>CAYZJR010000129.1:0-17820 GCA_964478655.1 uncultured Candidatus Obscuribacterales bacterium | reverse complement strand
GCCGGTTGTTCGGCGGGCTCGCGCTCGTCACGAAGACGACGCGATCGAGCTTGTGCTCTTGCCGTGCCCACTCCCCTCGCAGCAGGTCGCCGTAGTGGATGGGGTCGAACGTTCCGGGATAAATGCCGACGCGCTTCAGTTCGGAAACCGGCGGTGCATCATGCTCGTAAGGCGCCTGGCCCGGGAGCATGTAGTGACCCTTCTTGTAGATCATCTGCTGAACGTTCCACGGCATGGTGTACCAGATGGAACGATTCTTCTTGACCCACTCGCGGATCATCGTAGAGGACAACGGCGGGCTGGGCGCGAAGAGCGGCTTGATGCGCGCCTGCGGAATCAGCTTCGCCCACTGCTCGATCTGCTCCACCGTCACCCCCTCACGAGGGAAGACGAGGAAGCTGAGCTGCTCGATGGCCACGAGCTGGTCGAAACCGACCCACTTGGGCAGCCAGTACTTGTGAGCGGGGTTGAGGTACTCGCTCGAGATCATCGCGAACAGGTCGACGTCTTCGCCGTACTCCTCGATCACACCCTGAACGGTGTTGATCATGTAGGAAGTGCCCTTCTGGCGAATGTCGCTGCGCGACGCTTCGAAAAACGGGTTGTTCGCCGTGGCGGCGACAACCATGTCGTGACGGTCGTCAGCCTTGAGCGAATCAGGCTTGTCGTTGGGCGACTCGCCGCAGGTGACGAACAGCACCTTGTCCAGGCGCTCGGTCCAACGCGTCCACTGGGCGCACAGGAGGTGGCCGTAGTGAATCGGGTCGAACTGACCGCCATAGATGCCGAACCGGGGTCGACGCGTCAACGGCTTGCCGTAGAGCGTCATTCCCAGGTGGCGCCTGAGATTTTTGATCTTAGCCATGGTCTTGGTTCTCCTTTTGGCAGCGCTGCTGCCTTCGTGTGAAAGCCGCGCACGCTGCCCGCCCGCAAATCGGGGCGAGTTGCAGGCACGTGGAGGTTAGAAACAACGTCTAAAACGCCACGAATCTCAGCTAGAGATCCGGAGCGAGTTGGTCTAGCACCGCTCTACATGCTTGTCTTCAGTCTCGAAGGTCTTAAACACACGTCAGGGACGCGCGCGAGAATGAGGCTAACAGACAATACTTGTGGGGCTTAGCAGAACCTGGTGACAAGTGAGAAAAGATAGATCTGGCCTAACACGATCTCTTGACATCAATCAACCTTTATTTCGTAATTTGATCATTGAAGACATAAGCCATGGCGCAGAACTTTAAGTACTAATCTCGCGAGGCTAGCGCCGGGTGACGCAGTACGAACAAAGCTCGATCACATTTGTTCACTTCTCGATCCGTATTTTGGCTGAGCACAAACAGAAGTTGCGGCCACAGTAGGCACGCAAATGCTCAAAAATAGCCAGCTCCGCGCACAGTCACGGACAACAAGCCTGACACCAAATACGGTGACACCAAGAGCTAGGCTATGGAGATGGCTCGCTGAGGCTCAAAGCAAATTGGTGGGGAACAGTCGAAGGGAACGGCATCCAATATCGCCTTTTTCACCTTTACGGAACGCCCAACAGCAGTAGCAATTGCCGCGAGCGTCGGAACCAAGCGATGCAACTCCTCCAGAGACAACGCCTGCCGGGCATCAGAAACCGAATTCGCGGGCTCAGGGTGCGCCTCTACCATGACACCATCTGCACCGACGGCCACGGCGGCTCTAGCGAGGTCTGCCACAAGTTCGTTGCGCCCCGTCGCGTGACTGGGATCGACAACCACAGGAAGATGCGTCATGCGTTTCAAGACCGCGACAGCGCCGAGATCAAGAACGTTTCGCGTGGTTTGATCGAAGGAGCGAATGCCACGCTCGCACAAAATCACATTAGGGTTTCCACCCGAAACCAAGTACTCCGCTGCCAGCAAGAACTCTTCAATCGTGGCTGACAATCCACGTTTCAACATTACAGGTTTTTGCACACGCGCCACCGCTTTCAGCAGTTCAAAATTCTGCATGTTCCTGCTGCCTATTTGCAAAACATCGAGATGGTCGAGCGACATGTTGAGCTGTTCCTCAGACATCACCTCAGCAATAACTGGCAATCCATGCTGCTTTCCGGCATCACTCAAAATCTTCAACCCATCCAATCCGAGCCCCTGGAAGGCATAAGGCGATGTGCGAGGCTTAAACACTCCTCCGCGAAACAATTGCACTGGAGCCGCAGCACAGGCGGCTCCAGCCCTATCCATCTGCGACTCACCCTCGACCGCACAGGGACCTGCCACGATTAGAAGTTGCTTGCCACCTACTGACACTCCAGGCGCAATTGCAATCTCCGTCTGATGCCCAGGAGCTTTGCGTCTGGTTAGGAGTTCATCCGTCATGCGGACGGCCCTCACATTAGTAGCAGCTCACCCGAGTATATATGCGTATCGTGATATCGTGACCCTAGTTGTATCCGAACATAACGTCGACAGTGGGAATATCACGAATCGATGTTGAACTCGATTTAGGAACCAACCAGGTGGCCAGGGCACGCGCACGCAAGAGACGCCGTATCGGAATTTTCGGGGGAACATTCAGCCCGATTCACTACGGACATTTGATCTGCGCAGAAAAAACGCGCGAAGAGTTCAAACTCGACCAAGTTGACTTCGTTGTGAGCGCGACGCCGCCCAATAAGCCGGTTGGAGTTCTGGATGCCGAGGAACGGTTCGACATGGTCGTTGCGGCTACTGAGTCAAATCCGTATTTCCATGCCTCTCGCATTGATTTAGACAGCGGCGGCTCCGGTTACAGCTTGCTCACCGTAGAAGCCATGCAACGCGAGTACGAGGAAGCTGACCTCTTCTATCTAATCGGCGCCGAATATCTCGACCCCGAACACGCTTATTGGCTGCCGAAATGGGTTGGCTCACAGCAGCTATTCAAACTGTGCACCTTTCTCGTTTTCCCTCGTGACGAAGCGGATGTCCACCAAGCTCAAGAGTGGGTGCATTTGATTCCGGACGCGCGCATAGAGGTAATGGACGCACCAACTCCTCAGCTGTCGAGCACTCTATTGCGTGACCTCGTTCTTGAAGGACGCTCACTCAGGTATGCCACACCATCGGCGGTGCAGCAACTAATCGCAAAAAGAGGACACTATCGCCGGGAAGGCGCATTACTGAAGCAAGAACAACTGGTTGCAGAGTCGGAGGTTAAGCGCGTCGGGGTCTATGCAGCTCCATTCGATCCCATTCACTACGGCAACTTGCTCTTTGCCGAGTGGGCGAGACAAACGTACAGCCATGACAGAGTTCTGTTCATTCCCACGGGTCAACCGCAAGAAGTGCGCGACGACCTATTGGACGCGGACACACGCTACAAATTTGTCGTTTCGGCGACAGCAGAAAATCCGTTTTTCGATGTGTCACGCATGGACATAGAACGAAACACTACTTCCTACGCTCTTCTCAATGCCGAAGGTGTAAGAAAGATGTTCGGGGGACACGTGGAGATTGATTACATCATCGGCTCGCGCTACCTCGATCCGTCCAACACCGAGCATCATCTTTCCACCTGGATGGGCTATGAAAGACTATGTTCGATGGCTCGCTTTCTTGTCTACTCACACGACATGACCGAAATCGAACAAACGCGCCAATGGGCAAAACGGATCAATGAAGCGAAAATCGAAGTGATGTTTGCTCCGACATTACCGATAAGCTCCTTTGAGATAAGGGACCTTGCTTCCCGGGGACGTTCCATTCGCTACATGACCCCATATGCGGTGCGCAGCAGAATCGAAGAAGACAAGCTCTACAGGACTAAGGCAAAATCGACAAAAAGAAAGGCCGAGTAACCCTGGACTGACGAAAACGCAGAACGCAGCTGGATTACCCCCCGTTGACATACATTTGTATGTGTGTTAAATTCGAAATTACGTCCCGTCCAACATATTTCTGAACAAGGAGCAGTCCGATGACACACGTCGTCGATTACATTGTTGTGTGCATAAAATCGAAGCAGCTTTACTGGTTCGATTTACGAGACTCACGCTATATGAAACCAGATCAAAACGGCATAAATCGCATTGCAGTGTTTCCGGGCTTATGGATAGACGGCGATGCGCTGCGACAAATCGACCGAGAGCTGACTCGTGAGGCGCTCACCAATGTCTCTAATCGTGACAGACACACCTCGTGGCAAAGCAGAAAGCCATCGTAAAGCGCCTAAATTCCTCTGAGATACTTCAGCAGCAGATCTTGCGACGGCGCTGGGCAGCAGATGTCCGTGCCCTTCAGTAATCGATTTGTGTTGGTTCTATCGAAACGAATTCCAGTCGCCTGAAACAGGTCCATCGTCCTGAATTGATCGAAGCTTTGTTCGCTTCCCAAGCTGCGACACAGGGCCAGGCACGCCGCCGCTTCTGCTGAGCTAAGCGTGCCGAACTTGGAAGACACGCAATTCAAGAACTCGGAAGCGGAGACCGTATCTACTGCAAAACCGGCGCCCCTCATCGCATTTATCAAGCTTGGCAAAGATAAGCTCTGTTCGTTTGCAATGTGATACGTTCCAGAACACATATTGCGGGCGTCCGTAAGCGCTATGTGAATCATCGCATCACAAGCAAAGTCCACGGGTGTCACGTCAACTCGAATCGAATCATCGGTTTCAGGCACCACACCCAAAGTCGAAATACCTTTGGCAAACATACACAAGAAATCATCCCTTGAGGAGCGCCCGGTTTCCGAGTCTCCCGTGAGCAGGCCGAATCTATAGTACGAGATTGGTCCAACAGCACTCTCAACCGATCTAAGCAAACGCTCCGCAGCGTACTTGGTTTGGGCGTACCCACCATACACTTCACATCTCGCTTCCAGCGAGTCCGACTCGAGCACGACTCCGGTATTGCGACTGGTGGCAACAAAGACGGAGAGGGTCGACGCGTAGTGCAAACGCTTGCGCCTGCCTTCCGCAAGAAATCTGATAATCTCGCGGGTTCCGTTGACGTTCGCTGCCCGCAGCTCGCTGTAATCTCGAACCATGTTAACCGTTGCGGCCGAATGAAATACCGTGTCGACCTCCTCCACCAGTGCGTTCCATACAACGATGTCCAGTCCCAATCGAACCTTCTCCATGTCGCCGCAAAGAGCGACAACACGCTTTTCCTCGCTGCCGGAAAGCTGCTGTCCATGCAGCGATAAGGCCTGAGCGATACGTTGTTTTGCTGCATCAACATTACTTGCACGGACGAGACAATAAAGCTTCGCCGAAGTCGAATCAAGCAGTTTCGCAAGCACCCTTGCTCCAAGAAATCCAGTGACGCCAGTGAGCAAAATCACCTTCGCTTCCTTGCAAACATCGCCGTCGCGCACTCGGGCGGAAGTCAGCATTGACTCCCACTCTCCGCTCAAAGCAATATCAGGTTCGAAACTATCGCTCCACATGGCATTAGTGAAGTCGTTTCCGCCATTGATTGGCCTAAGACGCTCCCGTTCCTCCAGAACTGCACTCAATCCTGCTATTGTCGACTCAATTGCAAAAAGGTCAGGAGCAATGGTGACACCTCGCAGATGCGCCGCCACGACTGCTTCAACCACATTGAGCGAGTCGCCACCGAGGGCAAAAAAATCGTCGTCCAACCCCACAGTTTCTACTCCGAGAACCTTCTGCCAAACCTCTACAAGAACAGCTTGCGTGGCTGTCAGAGCAGCAGTTCTTGCCTGGCCCTGCGGAGCATAGCTGAGCGGCTTCTCTCGCAACGCACTCAGATCGACCTTTCCAGTTAGTGTGATTGGAAGCGTATCGACAATTTCGAAAATCTGAGGGACCATCCAACGCGGAAGAAACCTTGCAAGATGCGCTTTCAAATAATCTCCGCCCAGAGAACAATCGCTTTTCGGCTGTACGAACGCCACCAACTTTTCCCCTGGCAGATCGGGTCGCACAAGACGTTTCACGACAGCAGCACGAGCTACCTCAGACACCTCTGCGATTCGAGTCTCGATTTCCTCCGGCTCGATAAGCATCCCACGCAATTTGAACTGCCTGTCTATGCGCCCAAGAAACTGATACTCACCATCCTCGCATTGGACAACGAGATCACCGGTTCGATAAAGACGCTCATCATTCAAAGTGATGAACTTGGAATTTGTCAGCTCCGGCTCATCGACATAACCGCGAGCCACCTGAATTCCACCGATATAAAGTTGGGCGGGTGTTCCGCGCGGCACCACCTGCATGCTCTCGTCGAGCAAATGATATGAGACATTTGGAAGCGGCTGCCCGATAAGAGGCCTACTCCATGAAACCGGATCGCAGGCGCCCAGGCTGGTGCAAACGGTTGCTTCGGTCGGACCATAGACATTTACCACCAAACATTTCGCAGCCCAGCGTCGCACCACATCTGGTGCACACGCCTCGCCACCGATGATTATCGTCTCCAACGAATCCGACGCCCTATCGCAATCCATCGTCCTCAACAAGGAGGGCGGGATATCCATATGCGTAATCTTGCGTTCTCTCAAGATCTCGTCGAAGTGAGGACCCGGCTGAAGAAGTGCCTGCGGTTCGATGCACAAAGTAGAACCTGCCAGCAAGGCCGTTCCAATATCAGATACCGAGGCATCGAAGTTCGTTGAAAGGAAGAACAGGGCAACGCTTTTCTCACTGAGCTTGAATGCGTCGATTTGTGCCTCAATGAAATTGACAATGCCGGAGTGGCAAACCATCACGCCTTTGGGCCTACCAGTCGAACCCGACGTGTAAATAATATAGGCTAGCCGACTGGGTTGAACGGGCGCTTGAGCGACATCTCGGTCAATTGCGCTGACAGCGCAATTCCAGTCATCATCAACGGTTTCGATGATTGCCCCCAAGCCACCGAACAGTTTTTCGCCGCCGCCTTTTGTCAGTATCACAGCCATCTTCGATTGGTTGATAATAAACTGCGCACGTTCTCGCGGCAGCTTCGGATCGAGCGGCACAAATGCGCCGCCTGCAAGCCACACTCCGAGCATACAAGCGATGTAATCATCGGATTTGCTAATGCCGATTCCGACAACCGTCTCTTCCTTAACACCGCACCGCGTCAAGACTCTCGCAACTTGGAACGCCTTGGCCCATAGTTGATAGTATGTGCGGGCAACGCGACCGTCTGTAAGAATCGCAGTTTTCCCACCGTACTTGCCGACGACTTCATCCAGTTTTTGAAGAAAACTCTGGCTCAAGCTCCTGCCCCCTAGCAAATAGGAATCAAAGCTTGAATCGGTCCTGAATGCAGACCGCAGACACAATCATCATCATCACCGGATCCATTGCCGATCTTTCAGCATCAGACAACTTCGGTAGTGACTCGATAAGAGCCCGAACCTTCGCTTGATCGATAAACGGAATCGATTTAAACGCCTTGCTGGAAAGACAATCCCCCATAAGTGATTTAGCCTCTTGAGTGGCGAACAAACTAACTGGCGGTGCTACAAATGGGTGTTTCTGGCGCTTATAAATCGTCTCCGTGATGAAAGGTTTCAACGCTTCCTTTAGAACGTACTTCTCAGTCGTACCGTTGATCTTCATGGAAAGCGGCATTGAGCGAGCGAATTCAAAGAAGTGATGATCTAGAAATGGCAGTCTCCCTTCAACTGAATTCGCCATTTCCATTCCGTCACCAAGCGTTCTTAGAATGTAGTTGGAGAGCGCCGATTTCGACCAGAGATAAAGGGACTGATACACCGGATTCCTTTGATGCAGCTGTCCTTCAACATCAAACTTTGAGAGGAACTTTTCATATGCATCGTAACCTGCAAATTGCGTTTGAACTTCGTCCTTCAATACGCCACAAAGTTTGTGACCCATTGAGCCTTTTGCTTCAAGAAATGCAGGAACAAAGCCAAGACGATCTTCAACAGCCTTTAGAGTAAGCGTCTGCCCGTGCAGAAGCATGATGCCCTGCGATGCTTTGTTGCTGTCGTGCAATTCGGCGATCAAATGATCGCGCCCATCAAAGCGAAAGAGATCGTTGCGAAGATGTGCATATCCAGCCAAAACTTCGTCTGATCCTTCACCCGTCAGCGCCACCTTGTAGCCGTTTCGCCGAATCTCTTTGTTTAGGATATACTTTCCAGTGAGATGCCCATTAACAGCCAGCCCCTCACTGTAATACACGGCATCGGATATGTGTTCGATCAGGTCAGCTTGCGTAACTCTGATCGGATGAAAATCACCGCCGGCGAAGTCGGCCATTTCGCTTGCAATATGTCGTTCGTCATATGTTTCTTCGTCGAACCCGATCGAAAAGCACTTGATTGGTTTATCACTGACCTGCATTGCAAGCGCGAGAACTGAACTCGAATCGAGTCCGCCGCTCAAGTGACAGCAAACAGGAATGTCGGCACGCAACCTGAGGCGAATTGCCTCAGTAAGCTCGTGTCGGAACTGTTCGATAAGTTCTCGCGGATCCTTTTCAGCGAGACTCTCGGTTACTTCGTAATCCAAATCCCAATAGTTGAACGTCTGCAAACGCTCACCCTGAGCCAATAGAAAATGTCCCGGCTGCAGTTGATTCACATTTGCAAATAGAGTGCGATCAGGAAGCGTATACTGCATGCTTGCCGATTGGTAGAACGACTCCGCGTCCCATTCTGCCTTCACTCCTAGTGCAAACAGAGCTTTGGCTTCGGAGGCAAGGTGCAACTGTCCGTCCACATGCGAATATACCAGGGGTTTGATACCAAAACGATCGCGCGCGGCAAACAGACGCTTTACTCTGTCGTCCCAAATCACAAATGCAAACTCGCCGCGCAAGTATTGAAGGCAATCGACTCCATACTCTTCGTATAAGTGAAGCGCTATTTCGGAATCAGAACCTGTTCGAAAAACGTGCCCTTTATGTTCGAGTTGCTTGCGAATGCGCTCGAAATCGTAAAACTCGCCGTTAACAATGATCTGAATTTGCCCGTCTTCATTTGCAATTGGTTGAACACCATTGTTCAATCCAATGATGGCAAGCCGCGCATGTCCCAGAGCAACTTCGCGATCGCTAGAAAACCAGGTTGCACTGCCGTCGGGCCCGCGGTGGTTCAACGCAAACACGGCAGCATCGAGTGCCTTAGCGCTGACTTGCGCACCAGGGGAATAGCTCGCAACAATTCCGCACATTGTCAGTTCTTACCAGATGGAGCGAAGAATGGCTTGAGGGCTTCCTTTTGTTGCGCCGCTGCTAGCACTTTCGTGTATTCCTCTAAGTCGTAAATTCCGTCAACCAGCGACTCAACATCAATCTTCCCACTAGCCAGCCAGTCCACGGCTTCCTCAAAAGATCCATAATTGACTACATGCATGACTGGTTCCTTTTTCAGAAGCTCAGTCATCTTAATGGAGACAGTTTCGTACTGGCGGCTCTTTAAAATCACTTTGCCGCCCGGTCTAATCGCACGCACCATTACTGGTACCGCTTCTGAACTCAAACCTGTTTCAATTACATAGTCGTAGGCGCTGTCTTCAATGCGATCAAGGCTTGGGTCGGCTACTTGAAAGTTTGTGATTGATTCAACTCGCAAGATCTGTTCCAGCAGTTGAGAAAACCGGTTCTTGCCGTAGATCAAGCCCCTGTCGCCGTTCTTAATTCCAGCTTTCAGCACTGCAAGTGATGCAGCGACGGGTTCAGTATATGCTGCGGCGAGATCGGAAATCCCCTCTGGCAGTGGCAAAAGTGCTGTTTGCGGCACACAAACAAACTCGGCAAAACAACCACAACGATCCACTCCAAGAAATGTTGATTCCTGGCAAAAGGCTTGTTGACCGGTTAAGCAAAGCTTGCAATTGAAGCAAGGCATTACAGGGTTAACGGTGACTCTTTGTCCAGGTTTGAATCCTTCGACATCGCCACCGATTTCCTCGATGATTCCTGAGAATTCGTGTCCCAACACCAGCGGATCGCAGACTTTGATTTTGCCTTCAGCCGCATACAGATCTGTACGACACAGACCCGCCATAACAACACGAACAACTGCGGAGCGCGCGTCTGCGAGCTGCGGACGCTCAATTAGCTGAACGTTGACGCTGTTGCCTTCCTTCAACAGTGCTTTCATGCGCGGACGCGGCAAGGCTAGGGCTCGCGATGTAACCACGCTACTGGCTGTATTTGAGATGAGCATTGCGCTTTGAATAGGTCAGAACCGCCGATTAATGGATTTTGGCTGAGAAATAACAACTGTCAAGTGGAACTGATCCATATCTCGATCAGAGACTGCCGGTGAGTGGCCTGTAAAGTGGTAGCTGGTAAGGCTTTCAGGTGAAATGGCAATATCACCACTTATATCCGAAACAGTCGAAAACATTTGGAGAATGAACGACAAATTACCCTCCGTAAGCTAGCTGCGCTATGCGAGATGCCGGACTGTGCGCAAATACACGATCACATTTGCAAACACCACTTTGAAACAATCTCACGGGTTCTATAGGGTCGCAATATTCACTGTCAATCAAAAGAGGTTTCAGAGGTTCACGCAACCGAATTCGTTTCGAATCTCATTCCACGTTTCGAGCTGTAATTCCGCTATCCATGCGGATAAAGCTCGAACACTGTATGAGCCTAAAGGCGAATCATTTCCATGCGAGAGCACTTGCAGTCTCTTTTTTCTGTTTCGAAAAGACGCGACACGGGTCGCGAAATAACCTCTAACAGGAGAGAGTCATGACGACACCTACAGCAAAAGGCTGGTGGGAGTCCTTTTACGAGGACACCCCGTTTGATATATATCTTGCGCGCAACAATCAGGTAGAGCTGGAGCAAACGCTCGCGTTTCTGCGAGATCGGCTGCGGCTCTCACCCGGCGCAAGGGTTTTCGATCAGTGCTGCGGACTCGGCGGCGTCAGCATTCCGCTCGCTCAGCTCGGATTCAGCGTCACTGGCGTCGATCTGTGCTCGAAGTACATCCGCAAGGCGAAGTTGGAAGCCGAACGCCTGGGTGTGACAGCGCAGTTTCACGAAGGCGATGCCTGCGAGTTCGTACCCACTGAAAGCGCCGACGGCGCGTTCAACTGGTTTACCAGCTTCGGCTATTTCGAAAGCGACGCCGACAACATCAAGATGCTCAAGCGTGCATTCGAAGCGATCAAGCCCGGCGCCTACTTCGCGCTGGAGTTCGCAAACATCCCCTTCATCATCCGCAATTTCCGCGACGAGATGAAGAGCACGCTCGTGTCGAGTGACGGCGAAATCGGCATGACGCGCAAGTGCGTGCTCGACCTCGCCCACGGCACGATGAAGCAGCACTGGACGTTCGCCATGCCAGACGGACGCACCCTCGAACACGACAGCACGCTGAGAGCGTACATGCCGACCGACATGGTTCGGCTGTTCGGCGAAGCGGGCTTCGTCGACATCGAGCTGTTCGGCGGTATCAACGGCGAGCCGCTCACAGTGGACAGCGGTCGATTGGTCATCATCGGGAGGAAACCGCTGTGATCACCGACACGCTTCCCGCCTCCAACGAGGCACTTCGGCAGGCGCTGTACGCCGGCCAGATTTTTCGAGTCACCGCCAACGATGCCTCGAAGCGGCTTGTTGCTCGCATCATCGAGTTGCTTCAGGCGGAATTTGGAACCGATGTCCCGCTGAACAAGCTGCAGTTCACCATCGATGGTGCTGAGCTGTTCAGCCGCATCGGCAAGGTGAGAAAGCTCATCTTCGCTGAGCACCAGCTCGTCTTCGACGTCGTCGCTTCGCTGGGATTTTCCACTGCCGCCAACGCGGTGGATCCAGCGCGACTGCGCGCCGTGACACACCTTGGACACGAGAACCCGCTTGCGGCGCCAGCTTATACTGCGCACCGCGATACGTGGTACGCAAACCCTGAGTCACAGATCAACTTCTGGATTCCGTTGTTCGATGTAACCGACGGGCAGACGTTCGCTTTCTTCCCGGCGTTCTTTGACAAGTCAGTGGTAAACGAATCGGCGGGCTTCGACTATGACCAGTTCGTCGCCAGTGTCGGTTGGCAGAACACGAGCGGCGCCGCCGCAGTGTATCCTTCTGCCGACACGTCGACCTTCGAGGCCACGGGCGAACGGTTCACTTTGGGCGCCGGGGACATTCTACTGTTCTCGGCATCGCATCTGCATCAGACGACGAAGAACGTCTCTGGCGTAACCCGATTCAGCGTGGACTTCCGCACTGTCAACGTGCAAGATCACGCAAAGGGACTCGGTGCACAAAATGTGGACAACGGTTCGACCGGCTCTGCGCTCAAAGACTACATTCAGCCAACAAGTTGACGCTTTTACGAATCTAACTGAGCACCTGCGCGACAAACAGAGGCGGTGACCGCCTCTGTTTGTTCGCTTTTTCAACGCTTGCTACTTCTGCTTATAGTATCGATACAGCACTCAACGCGTCAACGACGTTTACGTCCGATTTTCGGTGACCGCCAGCAACCCAAGTAATGAATCCGTAAATTAAGCCTGGAGCTCCGCTAAATCAATTTCGGATTCCTTCCGTAAAGTCTAACGCCAACCACTTCTTCGGAGGCAATTCGCTGTGATAAGTCAATGTCATATCCGTCACATTCACTCATCAGAGTTCAGCCACCAAAACAAACACCTTCGCCCGATCGCGTGCCACCAAATCCGGTTCTTGCCGGCGGCTATGACCTGCAGGCACAGGATGTGGTATTGGGCGCAGTGAGTGTCGGCTAAAGAAATTGATCCTCTTTCGAGAGCACTGCTGGCATGAGGCGGTGTTTCCAACTCTGATTGTGAATGCGACGGCTCCCACTTCCGGGTTCCGAACCCACGGATAACTCCATCAACCTTCACAACACACAAGAAAAGGACCACCATGAACATCATCGTCAACGGCGAATTCGTCCCGGCAGAACAGCTCCTCTTCGGTGTCGGCTTCATCAAGACCAACGCCGATATCCACGCTCAGGTGACTGCGGACTTGTCGGACGCGCTCGACAACGAATTGGAGCGCGCGCACCAGGCGGCGTGCCTCATGACGGCCAACACGCTGGTAGCGATTGCCAAGATCGGCGTCGAACTGATTGAGGCTGGCGAGCTCGGTGCGGCGGCAGGCGCCGTGGCGGAACTCAGCACGTCCCTGTATGGGCTGCACGATCGGCACTACGTCAATTGGGAATCGTGCCGCGATGGCAACCACCCGGATCTGCCTGTCGACCTGGAGGCCCGGCGCGCTTCTCTGCCCGGTCGCCTGGCATCGCTCAGCTCGGAGGTCGAGGCACTCAAGTCCACGGTCGAAGCTCTTCCCGGCAGTGACACGAAGGCAAACGCCTCGGCGCTCCTGAAGGTCATTCACGAGATCATCGAAGGTGCCAAGAGCAGCATCGAAGTGGTGACGGGAACTGCTACGATCGTCGTCACGGAAGAACGTGTGGCCGCGACAATCGCGCAGATCGAGAATACTCTTCGCAACGCCGGCAGGGACGAAGACTTCATCCGTTTCATCATCGAGGAGAAGATCGGGAGCACGCTCGACGAGCAGATTCAGAGCCTGACGGACATCGAGCGCCGCTCGCTGAGCCTCGACGAACAGGGCACCAAAGACGGTGCCGCGATCGCCGCCGATGCGGAGCTGACGATCGGCGAAGACGCGGTCGCTCGCCTGAAGGCGCTCATTCAGTAGTGTGCTTCGGACGACGTGCCGGCTGGCGTAAGTAGAACTATCGACACATACGCACACCGCGAGACGGCTGGATGCGGCGAGGCACGCATCCAGCCGTTTTTATTTTTTCGATTTACTACTCGACCGGTCTATTAACATTTCGAGAAAGGCACAGCTCCTGGTCCATGACTACTCAGTAGTCGCCGACCGTTGCTTTCTGAAACCCGTTAAGCTCAACTGCGTTTACAGGATCTTTAAGCCGAAGTTCCGATTTCTTCGATTGAGCCAATTCTTTTAGTCGCTGATTAACTCTTTCATCATCATTGAAAGTTGTCTCAACCGCGATTCCAGGGCACCTGTTCAAGAGATCTATTACGCCATTGCTATCAACCTTGGTGTTGTCTAGTTCTACTTCGCGCAGTTGTGGAATGCTCGCAAGAACCGGAATCATCCTGTTTGATACTGAAGTTCTAGCTAGATCAACATGCGCGAGAAACTTAAGACGGGCAAGATGCCTTACACCTGCGTCGGACACTTTGGTGCTCTTAAGTGACAAATAGCGCATATTTGGGAAGATGCGACAGAGTTCCTTCACTTCCGCATCGCCAAACTCAAGACAACCCTCAAAATCCACCACGCCAGCAGAAGGAATTGACGGCAGCTTTTGAAGCACTTTGCTTGATATGGGATTCGCACGCAGGCTAATCTTCGACAAGTTCAGCTGCGGCAAAATCTCCAAACAATCTCCTTTCAAATCGACACCATCAAGGTGCAGCGTTTCCAGACGCTTGAGGGCAACCAACTTAAGAAGCCACTTCTCATCAAGCTTTGAGGAATTGAGACTCAAATATTTCAAATTGAACATTGAGGCGATATCATCAATGTTCCTTTCAGAAAAATGCAAGTCGAGTGTCAATTGATCGATTGGCAGGCTTTTTATCTCCGCCAAAGCATGCTCCGGAAGCTGAGACTCAGTGGCTCTAATCTCGAGTTCCTTCAGAGTTTTGAGTGTCGCAACTGCATTCAAAACTTCGACAGTTGCACCGGATACTTCTTTCAATTGCAAGCAGGTAAGCTTTTTCAACATAGCCAACTTTCGAATTTCGTTTGCGGTTACAGGCATTTCCTCGATCAGGACGTGATTGACAAACGGAAATTTCTTAGCGATTGGACCTATGAGGTCAGCCAAGTTTGATATTCCATTGAGTATCAATCGTCGATTGTCACCATCTTTGAATTGTTCGCTCAATTCGGATATCGACACACGTTTCAGGTCTTCTTGCGTTGTCAGCGTATTCGGATCTAACGACTGCACTCGCTTCGTCGTCGGATGATCCGACTCGCTTGGAGCGAGTATGAAAAAGCACATGGCAACGACAGCTCCAGCCAGGATAAGAATCGAGACCATTCCTTTTTGAGTCTTCAAAAAGGGACCTGTTTGCTGAAATGTGTTGCGCAGTTTTTTTGCGTACTTGCCCTTAACCTGCTTGCCTGCAGCGAATTGCTTCTCCGCTTCAAGGTTGTTGCGATCGGAATTCCATTCTTGCCGGGCCGAATTCAACACATCTTTTACTTGAGTTATGCTCTCGTATCGGTCTTGAGGAGCCTTTTCCAGCAACTTACTGACAATTTTTTCGAGCTGTGCACTTACTGGTCGGCCGTTCGGCCGTGTACTCAACAAAGGCGCGGTGTCGCTCTTGTGCATCATGAAAGTCGCCAAAACACTCTTGCCGACAAAAGGTGGCTTACCCGTCAGCATTTCAAAAATCATGCAACCAATTGCATATTGATCGGCTCTTCCATCGATTGCATCGGCAGAAAGTTGTTCTGGGCTGATGTAAAACGGACTCCCTATAACTTCGCCAGTCTTTGTTTCGAAGCCACTTTCGCGATCGCTGATTACTTTTGCGATACCAAAATCCATGATTTTCACGACGAGTTGATTCGAAGGTTCAAGCCTTTGCAAGAAGATATTTCCGGGCTTCAAATCTCTGTGTACAACGCCGTTCTTGTGTGCGTGTTCCAGTCCATCCAACACCGGCAAAACAATGTCGAACATTTCGTTTGCTAAGAGTGTTCCTCTCTGCTCAATTAATTCAGCCAATGTTTGTCCGCGCAGGTAATCCAAAACGATGTACGGAACATGTTCTTCATCAGAGCCAAAGTCAAAAATCGAGACTATGTTAGGGTGTCTAAGAGTCGCACAGGCTCTAGCCTCTTGTTGAAAGCGCAGCCAAGCGCGCTCTCCTTGCGTAGACACCTTCAGGCGCTTGATTGCGACTTGACGATCGAGAAGTTTGTCGTGCCCGAGATAGACGATACTCATTCCGCCGGAGCCGATGCTTTTCAAATTGCAGTAGCGTTCGGAAAAGGAAGTATTAGCGGTCTTCTCGTCGTCGATGATTGTTTCCTTCCGATGACTCTTACTGTTCCCCATAAATCATTCCTCGGCAGAGCCCAACCATCCCACTGATCATGAATCAACGGAAAGCAGAGGATGGAACCATCAAGAACATCGGCAATCTCACAAGAAAAGTAGCAAAACACTGCACCTGTGCGAGCTGCGCGAGAGCATGGATTTATGCCACATTTTGTTGTCAAGCGGCACGCGTTCGGACCTAAAGGAGATATGAGATCTTGTTCAACCTCGAATCTGAGAGGCTTCTCAGCTCTTTTATCTTGTCAAGAGATTCTCCAAGCGATAGGGTGAGCCTACTGTTCTTCCTTCTTCCCGCTCATAGATTCGTTCACCAAGAACCCTTCCCTGATTAGCTCTCGACCAATTCGCAAGCGACAAATCGCCTGGCGAAGTCTGACGAGTACAGGGGGAGCGCGAAGATTCGGACAGACACACATCGCTTCGATAGGCGCCGCAGTGTATGCGACGTCGAATCGAGGGACCTTTGTCATTTCTTCCTGAAAGGACACACCAATGACCACACCACTCGGACTGTTCACGAACAACGGCGACCTCAACCCCGTGGAGCGAGATCTCGTCGCAGCAGCATGGGCCGGTACCGAACGGGCACATTGTTTCCAGTCCAACTTCCCTGTCGGCGCGGCAATCATCGCCGTCAACGCTGACGGTCACAGCAAGACCTTCATCGGCTGCAACGTCGAGAACGACTCGTTCGCCGCGACCATCTGCGCCGAGCGCAACGCAGCCACCACGGCGATCTACGAGGGCTACACGCGCTTCACGCACGTGGCCGTCGTCTGCAAGAAGCATCCCGGCGGCTCGCCCTGCGGCTTGTGTCGCCAGGTTCTGCGCCAGTTCGGCAAGGATGCGGTGCTTCTCAACGTCGTCGACCGCGAAAGCAACGTTCGCCGCGGCAACGTCAACGAGCTGCTTCCCGCTCCCAGCGGTGTCGCCGAGGCGTTCGGAAGCCTGTCTGTGCACGAGCGCAACCTCGTCGACCACGTGCTGAAGGTGCAGTCGAAGTCGCACGTTCCCTACTCCAAGAAGCCGCGCGGCGCCGTCTGCGTTGCGGCGGACGCCACCGGCAGAACACGCAAGTTCGCCGGCTGCGCCATCGACAACGCCAGCTATGGCGGCAGCATGAGCGCAGAACGCGTGGCGATCGCCAACGCGATTTCCGCCGGCTTCACCACGGTTCAGACGCTGGCAGTCATCGGAGACAACCCGATCGACGGCGAGTGCCTGCAGGTTCTTCGCGAGTTCGGCGAGCACGCAAACGTGCTCTTCGTTCAGCCGGACAAGTCCATCGTTCGCTCGCACCTCGACCATCTGCTGCCCGACAACTTCGGACCGCAGTCGCTCTAAGCCGAGTCTGCGACGAACATAAACGCTCACGGCACCTGACTGGTGCTGGCTCCCTCTTGGGGAGCTGATCTAACGGAGTTGATCATGTCTATCGTGTTCGTCGTCTTAGTTGGACTGCTGGTGCTTTCGGGGCTATGCGCCCTTATTGCGCTGGTGGCAGCAACGAGCGGCACCGGCAGAAACGTCACCGGCTTCATCATTGCGGCGCTTGGGATGCTGTGCATCCACTTCAACTTCTCAACGCTGCCGTATGTTTTCGCCGTCCTGTCGTTTCTCTTCGTCGGGCTGCCGCTCATGCTATCTCGTAGCCGCATCGACTACGAGTAAGGAGTCATGCTGGTTTCAGAGATGAAACCCGCAAGACTCTGCGTTGCTTTTTCTTGAAGATGGAGCTTGGGCCTTAATCGGCCCAGGCTCTTATCTTCGTCCCCTCTTTTACTATCTCGCCTAGTATTCACGAAACAGC
>CAYZJR010000128.1:14283-18607 GCA_964478655.1 uncultured Candidatus Obscuribacterales bacterium | reverse complement strand
CGAACCGCCGAACCATCGGACGGTCCAGCCGGTCTCGCGGACAGGCGTGGCACACGCAACGAAATGCCCGGCAGGAAATCCGCCAACTAAGGCGTAATGTGATCAGCAAGTCGAATCGCAAGCGCCAGCAGTGTCAGCGTCGCATTCGCCCATCCACCAGTCGGATAAACTCCCGTGCTGCTAATCCACAAATTATCGAAGCCGTTTAGCTTGCAATCCTTATCAACGACCGATCCCATTTTGGTTGTTCCTATGTGATGATCGCCAGAATAAACAAAATGCTCAGGCGATGGATTAGTGTCGTAATCAACATCGCGTGCAGGAATATCGGGATGTTTCTCATAGTTCCAAGGCAGCGGATAGAAAACCACGTTCTCTTCCTTGTTATCAGCTAGCTTGACCAAAAACTCCTTGATCATCGCCATTGAATTTTGCACAGTGAGCTGATCGGTTTCCGTGAATTTCCAATCCAAATGCAGCATACGTTGCTCTAACGAACTGGTACCACCAACCAACCGTACGTGACTGTCTTTGTTGGGAACTTGTTCGAAATTGAGTTCTACTCGTAGATTCCATTGATCGAGTCGCTCATTGTAGCTCTCCCAAACTAGGGCCGTTCTGAAGTTGCGAACATTCTTGGACTTGTCCTTCAACCATGCCTCGGTAGGAACCACAAATGCCTGGACAGCCGCGTTCGTAGGCCCATCCGATGGTCCCTTGAGCCTAGTGACTCCGTTGTAGAACTGTCTGACCTCTTTTGAAATTTTCCAGGCGATACCCGAAACCGTTGCTCGAGCACACGTCACATACTTCGGATGGTTCATATAGTACTTCCCAATGTCGGGCAACTTTTGGTCGATGCCGTTCATCATTAGAAAGCGTGGAATCTCAAGCCCACCCATCGCCAGAATGTATTTCTTGGCTTTGACTTTGAAATGAGAGCCAAAGTACAGCACACCCTGTGTGCACGCCATCGATCCTACTTGCAATGACTGTACGACCTTGCCTTCTTTGTCATACTCCATCGTGAGCGCAGTTGCGTCCTTTATCAATAACAACTCGCTGGCATCAGCGTTCTTGAATAGGTCGTTATACCTCACGCAAAAGTTCGCCTTTTCCATATCCGTTTGCTGTTGAATCACCACGGTCTTCAAGCCGCACTCGTTGAGCGTCTTTTCCGGCAACACATCGACCTTTTGATACTGAACCACAAGAGGCTTCCACTTCTCCGGTTGATCGAAAATATCAAAATGTTCAAGCTCCACAAGATTTAGTGCTTCCGCAAAATAGGACTTCCCTGTCTTGGTAGGTCTTTCCAATTCTTCACGCTTCATCGGCCAGTCATTAAAGTCATAAGTATCAAGCGGCCTGATCCAACCGCCCCAACAATTTGTGCTGCCGCCAAAACATCGTGTCCGAGACTCTTGCATGTAACGCGGTCTCGCTTCTTGTAGAAACGATCGGTCATTCGGCATACTGGAATTGCCGACTGTTCCGTAATCCATCTGCTCTGCGAGCGGATCTAAGAACCGAGGCTCATCCCCCGGTTTTCGGACCTCCTTAGAGCCACTCTCCAAAACCACAACACCTTTGACTTTGTTGCTCCTCAGTTTATTGGCAATAGCAATGCCCGCGGCGCCTGCGCCAACAATGCAGATTTCACACTCAACGACTTGATTTCTGTAATCCCAGCCATCTTTGATCATGTCGATCCTCCCAACCCCTCGGGTTAGCGGTAAATTTCGAGACTCGACCAGTCGGCGGACAATACTGACACGAAGCGTCCTCAAGAAAGTCACACCGAAGTAGTAAATGACATCACATACTTCGGTGAGTCGGAAGAGAACACCACGCAAACAAAGAACCCGCTGTGTGTCAGCGGGCTCATTCGTGTCGCATTTGAAACCTTTGAAACCGCCTAGGCGTTAGTCAAAAGTGCTGAGCAAGTTGCGCACTGAGGTGACTGTCGAACCTGTTCCTGTCGCTGGTGAGCCTGGGCGTAGCGAGAAGTCTATCGCCATCAAAACAGGAATCGGTGTTTGGTTCGGCAACAATCCGACTGGAGTTACAAACTGTGGATTCACCATCGATGGCGCCAGAATTGTTGTGTTGCCATTCACACGGAATTGTGTGTTGTTCTCAGCTGTCATAGGGAACGGTACGGTCTGTCCCGGAGGCGGATAGGGAATTGTAATCGTTGCCGGAATGTCGACCATGCCACCAAATACGATGGTCTTCTTCACTGAGCTGCTGTTGGGTGATCCATAAGGAATACTGAGTGCTTGAAGTTTGATGCAAGCATGCGCTAACTGCTGTGGGTTCAAGCGAGTCATGAACGACGTTACATTTTCCATGCTCACGTTGTACGAGTTGATGTTGTTGCGAGTGGAGTTGATCAATAAGCAGTTGTTCAGCACCGGCTTCGCCGCAGAAGTGTTGGAAATACCGTCTCTCAGACCAGGTCCAAGGATCGAATTCGTCAACGTACAGGCAGTAATGCCTGGTGGTCCGGAGGAGTTGCCGGTGACTGCGATACCGTCTGAGTTCACTGAATAGTTGGAGTTATAAATCCAGCACTTGTTGAAGTTTGCAAAACCAGGATAGTACCCGGCATTGGCCATTACATTGGTTGCGTTGTCGTGAATGATCAATTGGTTTAAGGCAGCAGGCAGATAATAGGTTGCAGAAACGTATAATCCGGCTTCGTTGCAGTGTGACAATTCAACGTTCTTTACCTGAACTGGATATGGCGAATTTGCATTGATCCACAAACCGTCCTTTGCACCGTAGACGAGAATACCGGAACGCTTGATACCATCCAGAGAAATTCCTCCGGTGGTCAACTCAATTCCTTTTGCATTGGATGGAGGCTGGATAACAGCCTGTCCATTGTGCCCAGTTTCCGTAGATAAAGTTATGCTGAAGGGCGAATAGTAGGACGACGCGAGGGCTGTCCGAAGCGGGGTACGATAAATCATTCGGCGTGCGCCACCATCAATGATGAGGCGGTCATGTCGTTGCACGCTAATTTGAGACCATTGGATCTGATCCATTTCGCTCCATGCGGTTGCCCAAGAGCGTCCATCGCCGTTGCTTCCATTTCTCGAAACATAGTAGGTGCGAGGGCCATTGGGGTTAGGATCGAAGCCTGGTGGTTCCCAAGGCTGAGCATGTGCAGGAGAAAATGCCGATGCAACTGCACCAAATGTCATAACAGACAAAAGGACATTTCTCACCTTGCGCCAGGATTGTGAGAACTTTTCGCTCTTCATGGTATGCCTCCAGAAGCATGCCAAAACTGTCGCCGCCGCGGCGCCGCAATGCACGCGGCAGCCAGCTCCGACAAGTGTTTGTTGAGGGGGTTGATGTTCACAGTCTATGCCTTGAGTGTGAAGTGATGGTGAACCGAACGTGAAATCAACGTGAATCAAAAATCCGTCCTCTCAACAACGGCGCACCTTCAAAGACGCGCACGCTGGGCGGTTCGAAACCGGTAACGGTGGAATGCGGTTAGCTACGAATTATTTACAACTGCAAATTTATGCGCCCGTGAGGGAGTATCATCTGAACGAAATCGAGACAGAGCGGCTCATATGACCCACCCAACTTGGATTCTTCAACAGAGAAGCAAACTAGTCGACGATCAAATTGTATGGATCGCTGACGATGTACTTCGCATCGATCAAACTTCCGCCGAGATGATCTATGTATTGCATCAATCAAAAGATTCAAATGATTGGAACATTGTTGTTGCAAACAACGAAACATACAAAATGTATGCAGATACTTTCGAAGCGTTTATTGAGCAGCAAATTGAAGAAGAAGCATCAGGCATGAAGTTGCTGGAGACATTGAATGGTGGAACAGTCACCAATGTTTTTGAGCCCATGCAAAAGCTAGGACAAACAACGATTGCCGGTAAGAGCGCAACCGAGTATGTCATAGCTCAGTCGTGGACCGCACCAAACTATTCATGGAGCAACGAGTATCACGCGTGGTTTGCAGATGATATTCAACTCTCACCAGAGTCAGGGCTCCCACTAATTTATATGCTCGGGCACGCGCTACATCATGATAGAGCGCTGCTTCGGCTAAGCTTGAAAGACGAGATTTTGCTGGACACTCTTCGAATCGAACGCAAAGAAATTCCGCGAGACAAGCTAATTGCTCTGGGTGATGACTACGACGAAGTCGCTTCGTTCGAGGACGTAGAGACTGAGTACAGCATTGAAGAAGCAAGCGCTAGTATGTGGCCGAATAATTGAGGACGGCGGCTCCGCCAGTTTACCAGCTTGCAACCCGAACTCCAGCTTGCCACGCTGCC
>CAYZJR010000128.1:0-14183 GCA_964478655.1 uncultured Candidatus Obscuribacterales bacterium | reverse complement strand
GGCGGCTCCGCCAGTTTACCAGCTTGCAACCCGAACTCCAGCTTGCCACGCTGCCAGGCTGCCCGCTGCCTTGCTGCCCGCTGCCTTGCTGTCCGCTGGCCGCTGCCGGGCTGCCCGCTGCTCGCTGGCCGCTGCCTTGCCAAGGCGAACTCCAGTTCTCATTTTCCGAGAAAATGAGAACTTCAGTTCCCAACCCACACTCGCACCCGAACTCCAGTTCCCATTTTTTTGGAAAATGAGAACTCCAGTTCCGGTCTCGATTCGAACTCCAGTTCGGGTCTCGATTCGAACTCCAGTTCCGGTCTCGATTCGAACTCCAGTTCCGGGTCTCGATTCGAACTCCAGTTCGAAATCTTCTTTCGAAACCTTCTTTCGAAGCGAGACCAGTTCGCAACATAAGTGTGATGGCATCACCCCAACAATGGTGTTCAACTAGTATTAGCACTCAATTCCAGAATTGGCTCCTTGTGCCATTCTTCGCGAGAGCGCACATTTGCAAACTTACCATCGCAACTAACTGTGAGTGTGTTAGCTTGTGAGTGCAATTTCTGGCAAAGAGGCAGCAATGAGAGAATGCACCTTTGATCATTTGACCTTTCTCGAGGCGTTCGAGCGAGATCTGCAGCACGTTCGACTGTCGGTACTTATTCAAAGCTCTTTTGTAAGCGATCTCGGGATTTCTCGACTTGAGCATAGGTTTAAAGATCTTGCGAATCGAAAAATCCCGGTCTGCATGTTTCTGCAACAGCCACACGGATGGACCAATCCAGCTGTGATCACCACCGATCTGCAGCTCCAAACGTTAAACGCATTCAAGCAAAGAATAGAGATACTGAGAAGTCTGCACGTGCACGTGAATGTTCGACAGTTCATTCACGAGAAAGTGATAGTGCTAGATTTCGGGATTCTGTATGACGGCGGCATGAACGTGATGAGCTACAATCCGATGAGAACGACCGAGAGAATTACTCGAAGAGAACATGCGTACAAATCGCTCTGCGCAATTGCGAAGCACTCACTGGATTCGTGTATCGTTTGCATCGATCGCCCGGACTTAGATGAGTCGCCAGCATTTTGCATTGAGAGAGACTCTGCTGGCCTTTCATTAGCGGCGCTCAGGACTAGCAAAGGAATGACTCAACAAGAGCTCGCAACGCGCATCTCTATGACCACACGCGGTCTAGGAAAGATCGAAAACGGAAAAAGCTTGCCGAAGCTTAGCACCGTCATAGAAATCTGCGACACATTAGAGACCACACTAGTTGCGGTACCCAAGTACGCTGTCCCATATGTAATGGAAATTGCTCGTGTGCTTCCAAGGCAGACCACGTCCCCGAAATTGGAAAATTATTTTGCACCTCCGGCTAGCGTGCCTCACTATGTGTCCTCATCGACTACACCTGATCCCGAAACACCGTTCAGGGCAAACTCAAATTTTTCGAACACTCTCTAGAGCCAGAAACCTTGAGTCACTACGCTAGAGCCTGCTCGCAATGCCAATTTCCAATTGTGTAGTTGGAAGTCTACATGATTTATTAGCTACAGGTGATGTAATCAAACACGCCTGCGGTGCAGAAACAACACGGACGCGCTGTGTGCAGATGACCTTGGTCGTGCGGTACAGATGACCTCGTTCCTCCAGTGTAGATGGCTTCGCCAAGAGTCTATCGGTGTGGAGTTTAGCAATGTTGGACTTTAATAGCAGAACCAAAGTGATGGTCGTCGAAGACCACGATGTGTTACGCATGGCTCTCACAATTTCCCTTGAGACCTGTGGGTTCGAAGTTGTCGGTGAGGCAAGAAGTGCAGAACAAGCATTTGCTCTGGCAATCGAAAATCTTCCCGATGTTGTACTGCTCGACATTCAATTGCCAGGCATGAACGGCATTGACGCAACTCGCCGCCTCAAATCAATGCTTCCATCAATTGGCGTTATTGTTATGACCATTGATGAATTCGGCTATGGTTGCGCCTACGACGACCCGATCGGTGACGCGCTATTGGCCGGTGCAGATGGATATTTCGTCAAAACTTCCGGCGAAGACGCGCTAATGGAAGCGATTTGCACGGTGTCAGCTGGACGTGTATGGATGGACAAGTCTCTGTTTAATTGTCTTCCGCAAGCCGCAGCCGATGATCTTGCTTTGCAACAGAAGACGCGCGAAGCAGAAGTGTTCAATCGAATCGCTCAATCGATCATCGCGGCGCAAGAAAACCACCACCCCAACTCCATTCCATAAACCAAAGTTTGATCCGCGGCTAATGAACCGCCTAGCCACGATGCTGAAACACCGGCCGCCCCTAACGACACGACCGGTGTTTTAGTGAGAATATTCTGTTGTGACAACGTCACAGAGACTATAGAATAAACACATCGAGTCTTGCGCTGCACCTCAATGCAAATTGCCACGGACATAATTGACGACAACAGCTCTAGCCTGCGCGCAAGAGCATTCTACTTTTGTTTGGGTTTTCTCTCGACTGGAATGAGTATTGCAATTGCATTTCTCTTCTTAGCCGAAGTTTTTAACGCGTGTGAGATCTTTAACACAGAAGTCTTCTGGGAAACACTCCTTTCATTCGGGACGGTATCTGGCATCGTTGGTGTGCTCTTCGGCGATCTTACGAAATCAATTCAACCGTTCTCGCGGTTTCGATGGATATGGATTTCCTTAGTTTTGCCGATAATTACCTCCTTTTACGGTCTTGCAGCATTGACACTCTCTTTGCTGCCGGTAGACAACTTGGAGTTGAAGGATCTTGTTTCTGGATCAATAGAACCGTTGCGGGACTATGGAACAATCGCCCTTGGTCAAGGACTGATTTTCATCGTCGTAATTTCAGGTCTGAAAGCAACCGCTTCTCTTCTTAAATGGGCTTGGAGACGGCGTCACACAAGAACTCACGCCTGAGATTTTGCAATCGCTGTCGCAGAGCCTCAAACGAAAGGAGCCAGCAAAGCTGACTCCCTCCAGAAGTCAACGCAGCAGCTAACTACTTAGCCGCCGCCTTCTCTTTCATCGCTTCTTTCATGCGCTTCTCAAGTTCAGGACCAGAAACATCCTCAACATGAGTCGAAATCCACCACTCGTTGCCGGACACATCGGTCACGCCACCAGAGCGGTCGCCGTAGAATTGATTCTCCGGTTTTCTGATTTCCTTGCCACCAGCCTTGATGGCTTTTTCGTAGACTTTGTCCACATCTTCAACATACAAATAAAGCGTTGATTTGCCTTTTCCCTTTTCTGGGCAGGCTTCGGACAACATGACGTGCGAATTTCCAATCAATAATTCAGCATGCGAAAGCTTGCCGTCCGGTCCTCTCATCGCTTCGAAAACTTCTTTGGCATCGAACGCTTCTTTGAGAAACTTGATAACGTCATCAGCCTGCTCAACAATGAGATAAGGCGTCACTGTGTGGTAACCCTCAGGAATAGGTTTAACTGCCATACGCACCTCCCTTTTGTGGTCTCCAATTTGTACCAGTTCAATAAGACGAACGAATCAACGGTAAGGAAACATTAGTCTTGCAAGTGTGACGTTTTGTACTCATTTGTAAGAAACGATAACGGCAAACACATCTGTCGCTATGATTTAGAAAAATGGGAGCAGCGCATGAACGATCTGTTTATAGCTCGTGCTCAAATGGGCATGTCTCTTGCCTTTCATATAGTGTTTGCGGCAATCGGAATTGCTCTGCCGCTGATGATGTGTATTGCCGAGTGGTTGTGGTTGAAGACCGGTGACGAGGTCTACCATGAGCTAGCAAAGCGTTGGTCAAAAGGCGCGGCGATTCTGTTTGCGGTTGGAGCGGTCTCGGGCACCGTTCTGTCTTTTGAACTCGGATTGTTGTGGCCGGGGTTCATGAAGTGGGCAGGCGAGATCATCGGCATGCCTTTTGCTCTTGAGGGTTTCGCGTTTTTTACCGAAGCGATTTTTCTTGGAATTTATTTGTATGGATGGCAGTTGGTTCCGAAACCAATGCATCTGATTTCTGGTGCGATAGTCGCCATAAGTGGCGCATTGTCAGGGCTTTTCGTCGTGCTCGCTAATGGCTGGATGAACACACCAACAGGTTTTCGAATGGAGAATGGTAAAGCAGTAGACATCGATCCTGTTGCGGCGATGTTTAATCCGGCAGGCATTCCAGAGGCAGTGCACATGCTGATCGCTGCTTATGCAGCAACTGCATTTCTTGTCGCGGGCGTTCATGCATTCATGCTTTTGCGCGACAAAACGAATCTGTTTCACCGACGTGCGCTCGCGATTGCATTGGGTGTGGGAAGCGTCATGGCAATCGCACAGCCAGTTAGCGGCGACTTTCTCGCGCAACTAGTTGCGCGAATGCAACCGACGAAGTTGGCCGCGATGGAAGCACACTACGAAACGAAGCGCGGCGCGCCGCTTGTTATCGGAGGTGTGCCTGACAGCAAAGAGGCAACGGTCAAATACGGAATCGAAATTCCGAATGGTTTGAGTCTGCTCGCCTTTCACGACCCGAACGCCGAAGTCAAAGGATTGAAGGAGTTTCCGCGCACCGACTGGCCGAACGTTTTTTTGGTGCACTATTGTTTTCAGGTGATGGTTGCGTGCGGAACATATATGATGATCGTCGCGGCCTGGGCGGCGTTTCACTACATGCGCAAACGAACTTTGCCTGACTCTGAGCTATTTTTGATTGCGGTTATCGGTGCGGCACCACAAGGTTTCATTGCGACTGAAGCTGGATGGTTCGTCACCGAACTTGGGCGACAACCATGGGTAATCCATGGAATCATGCGCACTCGTGAAGCTGTGACGCCGATGCCGGGGTTGATTGTTCCGTTTACGTTGTTCAGCGTGCTTTATCTGTTTCTTGCAGCAATCGTAGTTTGGTTGATCCTGCGACAGGTAGCACGAAGCCCACAAATCGCAGAAGACGGAACCATAACCGAAAGCAGCCATACCACAGGAAATCGCCAAAAGCTGTCGGACGAACAGTTGTTGAAGATCACTGAAGGATTGATTGCACTTACAGAAGATCAAAAGCGGGCAGCACAGCAAGAACAATCAGACGACCGAGAGAAACGAGACCCACCGGAGGAACAAGGGAATGCAACCCTTCCCCCTAACTCCTGAGAACATTCTCGGTATGGCAATGATTATGTCGTTGACGTTTTATGCCCTCATGGGCGGTGCTGATTATGGCGGAGGAGTTTGGGACTTATTGGCATTCGGACCACGCGCAGCAAAACAGCGCGAAACCATCGCGAAGGCAATTGGTCCCATCTGGGAAGCAAACCACGTCTGGCTCATCCTCGTCATCGTATTGCTATTCGCCTGCTTTCCACCGGCGTTTTCAGCGATATCAATTTCGTTGCATGTTCCGCTTACGATTCTTTTGATCGGAATTGTTCTTCGCGGTTCTGCGTTTACGTTTCGCACATACGATTCGCGCAAAGACGAAGTTCAACGCCGATGGGGCAGAGTTTTTGCAATATCCAGCACAATCACCCCCGTCATCCTTGGTATCATCGTCGGTGCCATTAGCAGCGGCGAGTACACAACCGCGCCTGCCGTTTTCGTCACGCAATACTTCACGTGGTGGATGAAGCCGTTTCCCATCGCGGTTGGCTTTCTCGCGCTGTCCTTGTTCGCTTATCTCGCGGCTGTCTATCTTACGTCCGACACTGATGATCCAGAATTGCAGAATGATTTTCGACTGCGCGCATTCGTTTCATTTGGCGTTAGCGCGCTATTCGCCATTGCCACATTCTTCCTCTCCAGACAAGAAGCACCGGGCATCTGGGACGACATCTCGGCGGCGGTTCCGCTGCACATTGCTACGGTGTTCGTTGCATTGAGTTCCATATTCTGTTTGTGGAAACGCAAGTTCAAGATCGCTCGATTTCTTGCTGCCGGACAAGTCGCGTTCATCCTATGGGGCTGGGCCCTCGGTCAATATCCGTATTTGATTCGACCGAATTACACATTAACGAACTCTGCTGCAAACCCACTCACTTTGCGGCTTGTCATTGGCTGTTTGTTTTTGGGAGCGTTTCTACTGTTCCCATCTTTTTATTATTTGATTCGAATTTTCAAGCTGCAAGAAACACCGCCGACGAAGAAGGAAATTGACATCTAGAGCGCGAATTTGGAGTTGCGCGAAGAAGAAACTAAACGCAATTGATGTTAGGATCTGCACCCTACACATCCACGAGGACGAGACAATGACCAAAGCAAAACACTGGAAACGCGAAGGCTTCCACACTGTGACGCCCCGTTTGGTCTTTAAGAGTGTTCGCAAAGCGATCAAGTTCTACAGTGATGTTTTTGGTGCGAAAGAATTGGGTCTATTCATGGGACCTGACGGAAATACAGTCATTCACGGCGAAATGCAAATTGGCGACTCGATCATTTGGATGGTCGACGAGATGCCGCAAATGGGTTCGCACGCGCCGGAAACGACTGGGCAGTCTGGTGTTTCGCTGATGATTTACGTTGAAGATGCAGACGCGCAATTCGAAAAAGCAGTCGCCGCCGGCTGCACGGTGAAGTGCCCAATCTCGGATATGTTCTGGGGCGACCGCTACGGAATGGTTCAAGACCCGTTCGGCTATGGCTGGGAAATCGGCACGCACAAAGAAGACCTCTCACCAGACGAACTCAAAAAGCGCGGCGAAGAAGCCTTCAAGCAGATGGCTGGTTCGAACAAGTAGTTCGAAGCATCGCGTAACAATCGTATTTCCACCATTTCCAGCCGTGCGCGACAGGAAACAATAGAGAAACGCGTCACCATTCCAGGTAGTTTTCTATGGACCTATCGCAAATCTACACCGGCATGCCCTGGATTTGGTATTTCATTCCGCTCAATGCGATGTCTCTGGTCGCGACGATTGGCATGACTGTATTGGTCGTCGCTGTCGCCGCATGCTGGTACCAAATAATGAACGAACCATCGCACCACTAACACTGTTCCACCCACCCAAGTTTCGCACATCAAGAAATTTCGGCTGGGCGCCAAAATTTCACACCTTTGTCACATTGCTGTTGTACATTGCAATCGTTGACTGGTTGCGTTGGTTTTTTAGAAGATGGGTCCGCGGCGGACACCCAGCTGGCGGCGCCTTAGGAGGAACGAATGATCCAAAGACAGTACCTCGAAGTAAATGGAAACACTTTCGGTACCGACATGTTCAGCCTCAAAAGCGCCCTTTCAAACGAACCCGGCAAACTCCAACAATTCGCAACCGCCCTTCAAAGATTCGTCATTAGCATTGAAGCCCTGATGCCCAGAAGACACAAAGTCGAGAAGAGGTGCAAATCGTTTGTTCACCGCGTTCCGAATCAAACGAATTGCCAGATGATTTGCCCGGATTGCAACGTCGGCATCAGACTCTAGACTCTAGTCTTTAGTCTAGATTATAGACAGGAACGGCTCAGGCTGCCGATCTCGCGACGATATAAGTTTTAGCCCAAAGGCAAGCGACGACCCGATACTAAGGCGAAAGCCCAGGCATAATGCCTGGGCTTTCTGCATCTTGAAGAATCTAGTTACTTCTTGATGGTGATGGTGGCTTTTTCGCCTTCCATTTTGACTTCGCCTGTGTAGCCGAATTCTTTTGCGAATTCGCTGACGCAGGTTTGGAAGCCTTCCATCATTTTTTCTTCTTGAGCGCAGCTCATTCCGCCGCTCTTCTTCATTGCTTCCCACATTCCGCACTTGTTGTAAGTGAGGTGTGCTTCTTTGTCATCGCCCCAGAATTCAATCTGGCTGCCGAATACGTTGGTTTCGAGTTCGGCTTTGGCTTTGATGATTTCGATAGGAGTCTTGACGCCTAGCTTCTTGTAATACTCAACCATCGGCTTGCGGCTGGCGGCTTGGTATTCTTTGCCGGCTTCTTCGCCATGCTTGCAAAGAACGGACATTGCTGCCATGCAGTTGTTAGCTGTCATTTGAGCAAACAATTCTTGCATTTGCTCTGGCTTCCAGGTGGTTTTTGTTTGTGTCTTTTGAAGAGTTGTCATTTTATAGTTGTACTCCAGTACAAAATTCGGGTGTGAATGCGCTCATTGTATGGGCTAAACGTTGTAAGTTAGCTGGATTTAAGAGTGAATTCGGCTTTCATCTTGTGATCTCAGAGCGAGTGCCTTCGCGCGGCTGAGGCTGGTTTCCGCTACCGCGTGTAGTGCGTCCTATTCATGCACATACGCCCAATCATCAATCGGCTCGGTGTCGCCGCTATAAATCTCCTTGGGATACTTCTTAGTCGGCCAATAGAAGATGCAATCCCAATTTGAAGGGTGAACGGGGCAGACAACTTTGAGTTCCCAATGCACATCAGGCTCGGGGCGGAGCTTTTCGCGCCCTTCCCAATGTTCGAATTCATATTGTTGGCCGGAACCGCATTGAGTATCGGGGACGGCACTAATGTATTTTGGAACCAACGCTTGAAGATCCGCAGGCGGCTTGCCGTTTTCCGCCTCGTATTTTGTGATTGCTGCAATCAATGGCTGCGAGCGCGCGATGAGGCTGTGCAAGCACATTTGCCGCACCGGCGATTTGCCCAAGAAGCCTAAGCCGCAACCGATCGCAAGCGCAATGGCAATTTTGATGATTCTTTTGCGCCGCGCCGGTTGGTCTTTGGAGACAAACCATATAGGTATGCCAATAACCGCACAAAGCGGAACCGCCACTATCAACAACACCTTCACGCATGTGTACACCGGAAAGTAGGTCTCTCCGCCAATCGGCGAAAGGTTCGCGTATTCATTCGCGCATGCGAGGAGCGCAATGGCGACGCCAACACCAACCGACAGCCCGATTTCGGCTGACGAGATGGAGCATTTATCGGTTGTTTGTGGCTGGGGTTCCGTTTCAGTCATCGCGATACCGTTTCATTCAACTTATTCCCAACATTGCGAAGTTTCGGCTTAATCCAATCGACAATTAGCATTAGCAATTCCTTTCGTCGCCAGGTCGACCCTTGCGCTGCCGCTGTTATTTTGATATAGATCTAAATAGATGTCTATCTACATAGATGACCATCGAAGGAGGTGGAGTATGGCTAGCATGGAATTTTCGAAAATACTCTCGTTTTTCAAAGCGCTCTCCGATGAGAGCCGATTGAAAATTGTCGGCGCCCTCGCCGCCAACGAGCGCAGCGTCGAAGAACTGGCGACCCTGCTTGAATTGCGCGCGCCGACGGTCTCTCACCACCTTGCGAGGTTGAAGGAAGTCGGTCTCGTCGAAATGCGTTCTGAAGGAACAACACACATCTATCAACTCAACACATCCGAGATGCGTTCGCTCGCAAAGCGCGTGTTGGCGATGGATGCAATCGAGACGTTTAGCGAAGATGTTGTTTCCGATGCATGGGAACGCAAAATATTGGGCGACTTTTTCGAAGGTCAGCGCCTCAAGGAGATTCCCGCCAGTCGCAAGAAACGCGATGTGATTCTGCGCTGGTTGGTGGAACGTTTTAATTTCGACAAGCGCTATTCAGAAAAAGAGGTGAATACGATCATTGGTAAACATCATCCCGATTTCGCAACTCTGCGTCGTGAGTTGATCTGCGCGAAACTGCTAGCGCGCGATTCAGGAACATACTGGCGCGTCTAAGTGCGCAACAAATCACTAAACATCAAACAACTGCTTCATCGCTTTTGTTCGCGCGGCTTGCTTTGGAGTCATAGACTTGCTTCCTTTCGAGTTTTTGTCTGCACCTCGAGAGAGAAGCAACTTCGCAACTTCAACTTGATTGCAGCTAACCGCGCGCCGCAGAGGCGTGTCGCCGAGACTATCGCGCGCTTCTATATTCGCTGCGCAATCGAGCAAGGCGCCCGCAACATCAACGTTGCCGCGACGCGCAGCCATATGCAATGGCGTGCAGTGTTTGTAGTTTTCGTTTGCATCAACTAACGCGCCGCACTTCACGAGCATGTGGACGATCTCGCCGGTTCCTGCCTCTTTGCACTCGTTCGCCAAACAATATAATGGTGTCTTTCCACCCTCAGATGATGCGTTCGCATCCGCACCGAGTTGCAAAAGCAACTCCACCATTTTTATGTTTCCCTTGCCGCATGCCCAGTGCAACAGGGTTCGTCCGCTGTAACGCTCGTTTACGAGCGTGGGGTCGCCGAGAACCGTTTTCTGAACGTAAGACGAAAGCGAGTCATTGACGCCGATCATTAACGCAAGAATACCCAGAAACGGTCTACGGTCACGCTCAAACACTCCCCTCGCAAGCAAACTGTCGGTCAGCGCGATCGCCTGTTCTGATTCTCCATTTACAATCTTCGCTACAAGTGCGTCGTGTTCGAGTTGAATACCCCAGCGCTCAGACAAAGCACCACCCACGGTATTAACCACACAAGCAGCTTTCTCAAACGAATCCGCCTGCTCTCGCTCACCGCTGTTGATGAGATGAGTCGACGCCCGCTCAAAAAACTCTCTCAACGCAGCACGTGAGCTATCCGACAACTCAACATCGTCAAGCGCCGATACCATATTGCGCATCCAAGCATCTCGCTCTCGTCGCCCGATTTGAAAGCGTCGATGCGACTCTTCAAGACTGAGCCACCACAAACGTTCGCCGTCTTCGTGCGGACCACCAAGCAACTGAACGAGATACGACCCGAACGCTTCAGTCGCACAACGCAAGCTCTTGCCGGGGAATAGCGGCTTGAGCTCCGGGTCTTTCGCTATTCGACGATACAACGCCTCCGAAAGCTTTCTACACGTGTCGTGCCCGCCGAGCGCCAAGTAAGGATCTACGATTTTTGCCGAAGACGTTTTCGAATTCGAATCCATGGCTACATTATCATGCAAAGTCGATGACCATGAAACACATTGTCATTATTCATACACGTAACTTTGAAACCCAAAAATCTATGCGTTACCTGCAGCGTCTGGTCATCCGCAGAAGGGTATCTCTGAAACTTGACGTCGACTGCCGCCAACAATCTTTCGGAGTGAGCCTGTTACTTTTAGTACTTTTGCTTTGAGGAGAGTCTTCTTCTGCTTTTTCTTAGCGATGACTTCTTGCTCCTGATTGCGTGCATTCATGGCTGATCTCCTCTGGTTCATGCGAGCCCCTGTTCCATGCGCTTCGTGTGAGCTTCGTCGTGTCTGGGGCATATGTTGTCCGGTTGATTCAATTCTTGCTGACCAGTGTGAAGAACTCGTGAGGATGTCGCATACGTGATTCTGAGCGTTAGGTGGAACGTTTCAATCCGAGATTTTATCTATCGATTGCATTTGTGATATTACATAAGCGAGTCGCGAACACTTCGCATCACGACTCACTTTCATGCACAATACTTCGAAATCGACTTTGAATATTGCGCATGGCGCACAGCGCTCAAACTCGCATCAGAACTAGCATAGGCGCCTTCACTCGTGATTTCCCCAGTGCGTCAAGTTTGGAATTTGCAAATAATGCGAACACAACCCACGCTGTGTCCACAACACGGCACACTCCCAGCACACAACAGTCACTTACATATCAGGCATGCCTTGTGCATACTGCGAGGTTTCTTCGCGTAGTTTCGCGAGTGCTCGCACGATCAACGAGGCAGCCGAAGCGCCATGCGCCGAGGTTCTTATGGAAAAACAAGAAAAATCAGACATTCAAGAAAGACACGAAGACAAAAAGAAAGAAGAAGAAAAAGCATCTTCGAGTATGTTCGACGACGCCTACAATGCCGCAGCGCGAGTTGGTTCGTTCATCGAAGAACACCCTGTTGAAACAACAGTTGCAGCCGCTGCAGTTGTCGCGGCCGCCGTTGTTGTAACCAGGGGCAGAGCCGCTAGAGCGGTGGCACCACTTGAAGGAGCCGCAACTCACGAAGCAAGACTTGCTGCCGGTGAAGCAAGAGCCGCGGCGATGACGGCAGAACGCTATGCTGTTCCTGCAACCGAGTCGCTGCTCGCAAATTCAATCGCAATCACAGCAGAAACACGCGCACTCGCGACTTCCGCAGCAGTTCTTCGCACTCCGATTATGCAACGACCAGCTGCGCTTCGTGCTCTGAGTGCAGCAGGCCTTGAAAGCAGCCCATCCTTCATGGCACCTGCAACCGGTGCGCTCGCAGAGAAGAGCATAGCCATTGCAGATCAAGCTTCGGTTATCGCAGGCGGAAACCTGAGCAAACTTGCGAAACCCATTTTAGAGATGCCGCCCTACTTGAAAGGAACCATTCGCTAATCAAACACCAATGGCCAATAGACAGCATCACCTGTAGTGTCAAGACTTCAAATTCTTGATCGGCATTAAGCTGGGCGCACCTGCACGCGGCACGCGCACTTTGACTGCATGTGGAACAATCTCAATTGTGCATGGCGTTTTTCCGCATGGTTCGCCATCCACCATGGTTTTCGCCTCGAATGTCAATTGAGGTTGGTGCTTTTTCCCAGAAAGAAAGTCGCGAACTGTGCGCGCAAACCTGTGCAGCGGCGACCGACTGACCTGCACAGGCACCATCTCCACTTTCACCTTTTTTACCTTCCGCAGCAGATACGGGACGTGCCCGGAATCTTGGTTGAGGATAAACCAGCGGAAGAAGCGGATCAAAATTCTCCAATAATCAGCTACCGTGCGGGGATTCATTACGAGCAAATCCAGCACGCCGTCAGACAGATGCTCTATGCCCTCAGCGCCGATCCCCATCTCCGAACTGTTGGTGATGAAAATTCCAGAGGCTTCGACGTTCAGCTTTTCGGAATCGTCTATCGTCAATTCATATTTGAGAGGACGGTGCGTGATGCTTTTGAGCAACGGCCATCCGTAAGCAAAGAGACGCAGCGAGGTTTTGTATTCCTTCACTGGTTTAGTGATTGCATCGGCAATAGGCCCGGTGCCGGCATCAATGGTAAACCAGCGTCCATCGGCTTTTCCCATATCCATGCTGATCGTTTCGCCGTGCAATATTGTATCCATCGCGCGTTCGAGCGGATCTTCATGATGGTTTCCTGTGCAAATCTTGAGCATTCTTGCAAGCAAGTTTCCAGTGCCGAATGGAATAATGCCAACAGGTATTTGCAGCCCCGACTCCGCGACCGCACCCAGCACAAAGCCCACCGTACCGTCGCCGCCGACCGCCACAACAATCTCAAAGGGACCAATCACCGGCGCGAGCATCTGAGCACTCGTCATGTTCGGAGTGATTGGGCGCGCATTTACGACATAGCCTTTTTCTTCGGCAAAGTGACGCACCATCGAACCCAGGCGACGGTCAAAGTCGCCGACCGTTCCAGATGCGGGGTTGTAGACTACCAGGACCTGCCTAATCCTGTCTCCGGTAGAGTCCGTTTCTGTGCTCATGGTGTGTTCCCGAGCTGTAAGTTGCAACGATCTTAGTCTGGAACCTGCACAAGATTCCCTGCTATCTTAAATCTTGTGATTATTCTTGCCAGCAGTAAGGGCTATCTGTGACGGAGTCTATTCGAAACTTTCACGAAGTAGAACCTTACTTGTTTCGCGGCGGACAGCCGGTGAAGGAAGGCTTTCTTGCGTTGAAGGATATGGGCGTTAAAACTGTCGTATGCCTGCGATGGGGAAAGAAAGTTATTGCCGCAGAGAAAGTGTCAGTTGAGTCGCTCGGAATGACTTTTGTTTCCATCCCACTTAACTACTGGAATTTACCGAGGCAAGAAACAGTCGATCACTTTTTGAACCTCATAGATGATCAGACAAATCATCCACTGTTTGTTCACTGCCTTCATGGTTCTGATCGGACGGGAATTCTGATCGCGATTTTTCGAATGTTGAGGCAAGGTTGGACTTTCCATGATTCTTATCGGGAGATGGTCAAGTTTGGATTTCATCGCTTCCGTCTGCAGAACTTTAAATGGTGGCTCAGGAAATACACGCGCAATGCGGGTTTTGACTAGGTGTTTTGCAATTACCAGCGGCAGTGTTGCAACTTCGTAACGTTGTAACGTAGATCCGGCGCCGATAACCGTACCAATTTTTAGTTCGAAGAGTAGGCCATTCGCACCGTGCGCACCGAGTCCGGTGTCAATATCCAGCATGCACTTCGTGCTCGCCAAACCCACTCCAGAAGCCACATCTCTCAACTGCTCGGATTTTCGAACACTTCCAAAGTGCTCGCGTGACCTCACACACTTCTTTCGGCAGAATCGCCTGATATTTCAAGATTGAGTCACTACCGCATTTTTCGTGAAAAGTTCGTGTAAGTTT
>CAYZJR010000127.1:0-18800 GCA_964478655.1 uncultured Candidatus Obscuribacterales bacterium | reverse complement strand
TCGCGCTCTTTGTACAGCTCTGCGCGCTTTTTCTTGTCGACGAAACCATCTACCCAACCTTCGGCGTACCCGCGGAATCCTTCGCACTGCATGCGCTTAAGAGCTTCAAGCTGGCGATAAGACTGTTGTTCGTCGCCTTTGTCTACCATTCGTTTTGCGGTGTTGTCCGAATCGAAGATCATTCCGAGCGGATCTGTTTTGTAGCCCTGCCAAACTGCCTTCAATGCTTCGTGTGCTACAACACCGGCGTTTCCGGTTTGCCAGCCGGACTTGTAAGTTCCTTCGCCATAGACTAGATCGCCGTGATAACCATCATTGGTTGGGCTTATGTGAATGTGCCGCACAACGTCGCCTTTCTTCGAGCGCATCACGTCACTTCCTTCCTGGGTTAGGCGATACGTGCTTGAGCCATTCGGCTTTAGCTGCCCGTTGCCCTCAATGCGACCTTCCTTAAGTCGTTGAGATACTTTTTCGTAGACGTAGAATTTCTCTGCTTCGGTGAGTTCTTTCATGTCTGCAATATCGAGCATGATTTTACCCATTGCTTTGAAATTGACATCGCCATTTGGTTTTGCTGCAGACTTCAGAAGTGACTCAGAAACTTGGAAGAGTTCTTCCCCACGTTGTGTTCGCCCAGCAGGTGTTTCAAATCCCACGCTCGGATTGAATGGGCCCTTCTGCGGATGGAGCGGTTTGTCCTCGATGATTTGTTCTTTTCCGTCTGCGCCGATGCGATGCACAAACTGTTTGCCTGTAGCATCTTTGTGCCGAACAACTTTTCCGCTTCCATCTTCCCAGGTGGTAACTTCTGTCTTGTCGTCTCGCTTTTCAAAGTAGTTTCCAACTTTGTCGCCTTTGTCTTGTGCACCGCTACTGGTGGCAAGATTTACTAGCTCTACTTGTGGTAAGATTGCCTTGCTGACAAGGTTGTCTCTCGAGCTGTTTGCGTCTGGTTTGGTTGTAGCATCTGTCGGTGCTTTTACTTGGGCGGCGATACCTGCTTTTGGAATCGCGTCCAATTGCAGCAAGGCAGTCACTGCTTCGGTTGATTGCTTTTGATTTGGTACTTCTGGTTTGTAGTAAGGTGAGTTTGATTCGAATACGGACTCGTAAGCCACTATGCAACTCCTGGTAAAGAAACGCCAATCGGCAATTACCAAAGTATGCTAAGACGGCGTGAGCGCCGTGTGACCAGTTAGCGACACACACAAGGCTTTCTGTTTTCGTTTCGTTAGAAGGGCAAGAACTGTCCGTCTACGTTTACTTCTTGCACCCGGTAACTAACAAAGTCGTTGAGGGTCGTGTTGAATATGTGGTCCGCTTGCGTCAGATTCGGTTGAGTGGGGTATTGGGCGCGGTAGACGGAGTTGTACACGACTCCAATCAGATAATAGAAGCCGTCTACTCGGTTCACCCCATAGACTCGATAGTGAGATGAGGGTTCGTACTCATCACTCCAATCGAGTTCTGTAGAATCTCCGGGAAAATCCTTGAGTAACAGCGGTGGAAACTTTATCGCTGAATCGCGGATTGCGAACTGACCTATTAAATACGAGGTTATTGTATTGGCGGTGAGCCGCAATTGGATTTTGTTTACAACTTCTCCATCTAAGTCTTCGGGGATAGCATATTCGCAGCCTTTCCAACCATTCATATCGGTAACCTTTGGATTATCGAGAGTTACGACAGATCCGAAGGTAATCCAAAGCAATGGATGCGCGACCACTCCGTCCGACGTGTCTTTTACGACGAGTCGAATTGTGGTTGTTTTTGTAAGTTTGATATTTGTCCTAAACAAGTCGAGAATCTGAGTTTGTCCAGATTGAGTGTCTACGAACAAACTTGAGCCGCCCTCCCACACGAACTTCGGATCGTCGTGATAGATTCTCGTTTGACTTTCTTTCTTTGCGACACCATCAAACGTGAATCGAAACGATGGCAAAATGTTTTGATCGCTCAAATTGTTCCACGGACCTGTTGATTTCCTTTGTCCCGCAATGTTGTAAAAATCTCCTTCGCCATCATTGAACGAAGTAACGAATGGAACAGAGCAAATCGCTGTTCTTTCAAACAGATAGTGACTCATGCACTGCTCGGCAGTTATTGGGTTCTTGCCTGGATTTGGATAGTCCAAGAAGTCTTTTGTGCCGGCCCAAAAGGCTTGGTCGTTGTTTCTGAATAGAGCCCGATCTGGAGCCACGTCCTTGTTAGGTCCAGTGCGGAAGTCGAAATAGGTCCACGCTGGGTAATAAACGTTCAACCCCGTGAAGTAGTCCGGTGGGTTATCTGGATTTGTATTGTTTGACTTAATCAAACTGATTGCTGGAAAGAAGGTTCCCTTGTAGGGAGGCGAACCATTATTAGCGGGATCTGTGGATGCATAGATTCCAGAGAAAACAAAGTTGCGATTCGAAAGCGCATTCGCTTTGTCCTCTTGGGTTAGAGTGTTCCATGAAGAGGCAGGCGTGATGAATTTAAACTTGCCTCCAAGCCAAGGACCCCACCAATAGTTGGTTTGAAAGTAATTGGCTGCTTCGAAGAAGTCAAACTGCGCAGGATTTAAGTAGTTGGCCCAGGTCTCTTGATCGTTGCTAAAAGGTGCGTCATACCAAAGTGTTTTACAACCGCTACTCTTAAGAGTTGAGAGAATCTTTTTCATACCAAGTCTGAGTTGATCGGGAGGATACTTCTTCTCATCGAGTCGGAACTCCAAGTTGAATATGTAACCGTCGAAGCCGTAATAGTCCTGAATTTCTTTGAGCAGCTTTATCGCATCCTCTAAGTATATTTTCTGTTTGTCCGGGTTTACTGGAGCCGGCGTTAGGAAGTCTGCGACCTCCTCTTCGGTGAACAAACCGTTATTTTCCGACCAGTTCAACGCAACCGTGCCAAGGCTGAGCACCCCATTCTTATGGGCTGCATTTGTCCACACTGTAGGAGGAACCGTCACTAGTCGGTGATCAAAATAGTATGAAATATCTGCATATTGCCACCAACTAAAATTGTAGACATTGGCTGCCGATCGAGTTGAGTCTGCACCATGCGCGCCCTGACTCCACAGAGTAAACCACGGATCATACGCGAATGGACCCATGTCGAACCCAAGCAGAACAGGCATGGCTGAAGTCGGAATTGTTGCTCGCTTCGCCAGCGGAACTTTCGCAACGTTCGCCTCTTCTTTCAGAGCCTCCCAATTTCGGAGGTCTGTCATTGTGCGGATTGAATTTATCGACGGCGCCAGTACTGCAGTTTGTCTGTCTTGTGCTGCTGGTTTCATGTGTATCAAACCTCTGATCTTCGGTGAGTCTTGCGACCAACAAATTAGTTACGCGCGAAAGTGCATGCTTCTCTGGTATCGCATATAGTGCGATACTGTAGAGGAGCCAATCCTAATCGGTGGACTTTGCTTCTTGTGTAATCTGCGGAATCCTGATTGCAATTGTGCCAGGTTTGACACTTGGATGCAACTTGCAAACGCTTGTCAAAGTCCATTGCCGCGCAAGAACTTTTCGACGGTAACAAAGTAGCTATTTCCCTTGCCGAACGAACCATGATCTCCTTCAGGGAGAATCAAAAGTGTCTTCGGTTCAATTGAGGAATCAAAAAGATCCTGCGCGTTTTGGCAGGAGATCATGCGATCGTTTTTTCCGTGCACTATTAGCAGTGGTGGATGCTGTTTGTTGAACACTATGACATTGTCCATCATCTGTTTCGGAAACCACGAATCAGGATATAAATGCAGCCACGGAAGAACATCTCTGCTTGCTCTCAGCAAAGAAGAAAAGCCCGATTGCAGTATAACGCCTCCGACTTTGCGATGCATAATCAGCTGACCAGTTACGCCGGTTCCAAACGACTCTCCATACGCGATGATCTCTTCTGCTTCGGTATTTTCCTTTTGAATCAAATAGTCGTAAGCGGCGAGCCCGTCTTCGCACACGCCATCAAGTGTTGGGCTGCCTTCGCTATTTCCGTAACCTCTGTAGTTATAGAGAAACACCGAGCCGCCGCAGCGGAGAAGCATTCGCGCCATACCTGATCTGTTGTAGAGGCTTCCACCTCTTCCTTCGCTAACAAGAAAAGTTCGGCGCGCGGCAGGAAGTTTGAAGAACCAGCCGTGAAGGACAGTTCCGTCTTTGGATCGGAAGGATACTTCTTTTCGCGATACGCCGAAGTCGGATTCGACCTTCTTCCACGGTTTTTCAGAACCGAGTTCATGCCCTGGTTGGAACAGCATTGCTTGATAGAGTGGCCACGCCACAAATGGTGACAGGGCAATGTATAGCGCCAATGGCAATGCCAGGATAGCCAGGATGATAGCCCTACCCGTCTTTCGAGAAATTGACATTGCTTTTGTCCAGTCTCCGGTGTTCCTTCCGACTCAGTAATCGGTATCGATCCAATCAGTCTCGATTCAGCCAATGAGTCCCATTATGAACCCTGGCCAGCTCACCGCGAGGTCACACCAAACAGATACGGTTTTGATCTGCCAACCCGCCTGGAGGTCACATCAATATGGACATGGCAAAAATACTTTTGTTTGTATCCGCGTTTGTTATAGTTGTTCGCCTTGCGATTTCAGAAGAGTACCGCAACTTACTAATCAGCGATCCCGCGTCTATCGCGGGGAATTACATTGGAACCTGGATATCGTTGTTCCTCATTGTTGGATTCTTCAGCATTTTAAAGAAACTGGTGCTCATGCCGTTCAAGAAGACAGAACAGACTACTTGCGAAGACCCGGTTCAAATCTAAGGCGCCTTGGGCTCGATTACCACTGCGGTTCCATAACAGACAACTTCAGTTCCAAAATCATTGTTGCCGCCAGAAAATGCATCTGAGTCATAGCGCATTCCCACGACTGCATTCGCGCCCATGGCTTGTGCTCTTTGAACCATTGCGTCGTATGCTTGTTGGCGACCTTGTTCGCACATTGTGATGTACGCGTGAACTTTGCCGCCGAACATTCCTTGAAAGCCTGCTTTGAAAGATTGAACAGCCGTAGGCTCTCTCACCATGGCACCGCGGACGATACCGCGGTACTCCTTGATGCGAAAGCCGTCGATCGATTCAGTGGTCGTGATGATTAAACCGGCATTGAACACCTTGTTGTCAATTGGTTGCGTGCCCGGCATGGTGAAGGTGGGTGTGGTCGCACCCGAGCCCTGTGCGAGATTGACTGACCCTGCTTGTCCCTGCTGACTGGACGGCTGGTTGCCCGTTCCTGCGGTTGAGGCAGCCTGCTGCTCGGCAATGGCAGGAGAAAAGCCGCACGCAGCGGAAATCATGAGAGCAACCAATGGCTTGGGGTTTCGCATAGAGACACTCCAGGTATGTGCGCCGGTCTGGCAATCATTCAAAGAACCTATACTATATCGGTTTTCTGCTTCAGGTGCCTTTATGAATGCAATGATCGTTGGTGCGCTTGTCGTTCTTACCGCGTCCGTTTTATCGGGGCTTGGCGTGCTTTGTGTGCGGCGGGTTGTAGGGCTTGAGGTTCTCAAGTCATTTAACGAAGTCGCGGGCAACATGTTTCAGGTGGTAGGAACCCTCTATGCCGTCCTCCTCGGTCTCATCGTCGTCGATGCCATGACGAACATGAATGATTTGCGTGTGACCTTGGAAGAGGAGGCAAACTCCGTTGCGGATGTCTTCATACTTGCTCGTGGACTTCCTGAGCCGACACGGGGACAGGTCGAAAAGCTCGCGAGTGCATATGTCGATGCCGTAATCGACAAAGAGTGGGAGGCGATGCGAAACCGCACTGTGAGCAAGGAAGCTATCGTCGCGACCGCAATGTTGTGGGATACATTGCTAGAATTCAAACCGCAAGAGGACGATCAGAAAGACATCAAATCGATGGCGTTATCGCATTTGTCGGATATGGGAGATCATCGCCGCAAGCGGATTCTTGCGAGTGTGCACGGTGTGTCGACGGAACTATGGGCGGTGCTCACGGTTGGTGGACTTTTGACGTTGGGATTCTCGTATTTTCTCGGGTTGCAGAGTGTGCGTGGCCAAGTTTTGATGACTGCTATCATTGCAACGAGCCTGGCGCTCAATGTCTATCTCGTCTATCTGTTCGGATATCCGCTCTCTGGTGCGTACGCGCTTGAGCCAGATCCGTTCATGGCTGATCGTGCGATCTTCAAAATGAGAAGTAGTGGAGCGTACAAAAGCGTGAACTTTAAGGACGTGAATCTTGGGGATGTTTTGCACAACGGAAGGTAGCAGATGATGACTCTCTCGCGCTCACTTCTTGCATCATCGCTGATGACGTTCTTGACCGCGTTTGCTCCGTTCAATGTATGTTCAGCGCCCGCACAAAATGTGCGTTACTTGCTCACAGGTAATGGCGGTCGCGTCGATTGGTGCCAGCAAAATCAACTGTTGGCAGTCGATAGAATTGACGCGCGCGGATTCACAAGAATCTGGTCGATGGATAAAGACGGAAATAGCCTCAAGTGCCTGTCGTGCATGACCGCAACATTGCCGCAAGAACACCAAGGCAATCCATCATGGCATCCGAGCGGCAGGTTCATCGTGTTTCAAGCTGTCGATCCCAAAATTGCAAGTCGTGGAATGTCGAAAACCATGTTGTACAAGATCTACACCAGCCCTGGTGCCGGTGTGAACAACAACATTTGGATCATGACCGCCGATGGGCAACGCGCGTGGCAAATTACAAAGCTGGGAAAGGGAGGCGGAGTATTGCATCCGCATTTTTCCTCTGATGGTTCTAAAATTCTTTGGGCAGAGCGCGTAAACAATGAGCAAGGAATTGGACGCTGGGTCATGAAGTTGGGCACCTTTGAAGAATCAAACGGTGAGCCATTTGTGCGGAACATTGAGACTCTTGCGCCTGGCGATTTGTTGTTCTACGAAACTCACGGATTCTCTCCGGACGGCAGCCGTATAATTTTTACCGGCATGCCGAGTCATGGACTATGTGCAGACTTCGACATCTACACATATGATCCAAAAACGAAATCTCTCACTTGCTTGACCGATCCGAAACTGAGACAGTGGGATGAACATGCGCACTACACACCCGATGGAAAGCGCATTGTGTGGATGTCCAGTATGGGCAATCCTCAAGCGCCAAAGCGTCTGAATCAAATTACAGTAAAGACTGATTTTTGGATCATGAATGCAGATGGAAGCAACAAGAAACAGATCAGTTTTTTCAATGATGGTACAAAAGGCTCCAATATTGACCACATGGATATCGGCGGACCATTCGCAAGAGAACAGGTCCGAAAGTGGAATCGACAGCGTCAATGGAAAGCCGCAAATGCACCGAATAGAAAGCAACATGGCACAGGTGTCAAACCTAGGGTAATTGCCTCCGACCTCACCATATCTGGTGACGGTTCCTGCATCTATGGTTACATCCAAGACCCAGGAACCGTCACACGTCCCGGCTCGGTGGTTCGACTTGTATTGCCGGGTGAGTGAATTGTTTGGCAGTATTCTATGAGACGATTGGCTCGATCTAGAGCTTAGTATGGTTGTTTCATCTTCGCGTATTCAAGCAACAGCTCGCACCTTTCCCAGGTACTATCATTGCGTTCGCCGGACATCGTTTTCCTGCTCGCATCGTCGAATCTGAGGTGATGCGTAAAACCGTCGTAATCGTTTGTGAGCAGAACGGAGCCATCGGCCTGTGGTTGCCAATGACCATAACCCCAATGGGTGTAATAGAGTCCGTCCGTTCGAATGTCTATGTACCCGCTCCAAACTTGGCTTTTGAATTTCCAGAGTGCACCGCCTGGGAGACCGTGGTTCTTTTGTGGGCTATTTGGAGTCTGCGGCAGAGGTGCTTCGTGTACGAAAGGTTGTACTGGTGGCTCTTGTGGTGTCTCGGGTTCAATGGTAATCGGTTGTTGCACGGGTACTGGTGCAGATTGGGCTAAGGGTGGAGTCGCCATCTCTCGGCACAATAGAAACGCCAGCATCAATGCAATGCCGGCAAATAAAGCGACGTTGATAGTTGTTGATTGCTGCAGGTCGCGCTGAATCTCCTGCCGCAAGTTGAAGTCTTTTGAGTTCATTGCAGTATTGGTAAGGTTGGGGTAATTGCACCATTATCGGTGCGCGCAATATTCCCATCGAAAACTGCAACTATTCTTTAAGGTTGTCAAGCGAATTACTGAACCAACAACGCTCGCTTGATGTCTTCTTTCAATTGTTTGTGAGCTTGATAGATCTCGTCTTCCATCTCCGCTCCACGCTTGCGCGCGTTAGCCATGCGGGCGGTTGCCAGATCTAGAAACTTGTCGTCGGGACGACCGCGCGAGCGTGCGAATGTTTTGTCGACTTCTTCTGCTTGTTTGAGTGCACGTTCGATGTCGTAATTGAGGTCTTTGATTTTCTTCATAGCCTCTAATAGATAGAACACCGTCGACCCACGTCCATGATTCAAATTGATCAGCATCAATTGCTCGCGATCGAATTGCCCGGGCGAAGGCGGTTTTCCTTCGGGTCTGCTGCCGACTTCATGTGACACCATGAAGAGTCCTGCAGCCAATACACACGGAATAACTATTTTTCGAATTCGCATCAATCTATCGTCCTCAACAGACCGAGTTCTTGTTCACCAAGCGTCGTCGCCATCGAATCGGCCGTGGCCACTGGACTGGGCATTGTAGCAAGATCGCTGTTTTTGCCGCTTATAATTTACGAATCTCCCGTCGCCGCGCTCCATAAAGAAAATCATGAACCGCCACGCCTCCACAGTATGGGCATATGCTGCGCTTCTTGCGTGTGGACTTTCGTGTGGCTTTGGTTGCAATTCCGCGACTGCCACCGATGCAAGCGTGCATACCATCGAATCTGACGGCAGTTTTGAGTTGGCTGGACCGCGAGAGGCGCTTCCCAGGCATGCGGCCCTGGAGTCGCAAACCATCGAAGCGCTCATGGCGCAAGGTGCAGAAGACGCTGCCGACGGCTTTTTGGAAGAAGCGATTGCAAATTTCAAGGAAGTTCTAAAGCGAGATCCAAACAATGTGTCGGCTGCGAACAACCTTGGTGTCTGCCTTAAGCGCCAAGGCAATTTGGATGACGCTATTCAACACTTCAAAAGTGCACTGGCGGAGAGCCCTCACAGGGCGGAACTGCACAATAATTTGGCTACTGCATATGTTGCATCCGGGCAGTTCGAAAATGCTTTGAAAAGCTGCTATGAAGCACTTCGCCATAGACGAGACTTTGCAGAGGCACATCACAATCTGGCACATCTTCTTGTTGTGCGCGGCGATTTAACCGGTGCTGTGACTGAGTATCAAGAGGCGTTAAATCTTAAGCCCGGTAAAAAAGAATACTGTCGAGAACTCGGAGACGCCTATGAAGCGCTGGGGCGGCACGAAGAAGCGCTGACCGAGTACAAAGCATTGCAACAACAGGGCGATCTGTCTGACGGGCTGAAGATTCGCATTGCAAGGGCCTATCAGGGCAACAATCAATTAGAAGAATCCCGGGCGATTCTCAATGAAATCTTGGAAAAAGCACCGTCAAACACTGAGGCACTCAATCTTCTCGGGTTGGTATTGTGGCGCCAGAGTCACTTACCTGAAGCCGCGTTTGTATTGGAGCGCGCACTTACAATCGACCCGAAACTCCCGTATGCGCGCAATAATCTGGGCATCGTTCTCTACAAGCAAAAGAAATTCGATGATGCAATCGCAGTCTGGAAGCAGGCCTTGCTGCTCAAGCCGGACTATGCCGAAGCTCATTACAACATCGGAACTGCCCTTTATCAGGCAGGTTTGTACAAGCAGGCCGCCGACGCATTCAAGGAATGTATTAAGGTCCGAGACAGCGATGCCTGCGCCCACAACAATCTTGGGCTTGCGCTCTACAAACTCGGCGAGCGCGACGAAGCGATTCAAGAGTGGCGAAGGGCGATTCAGCTCAATGAAAACCTTGCCCAACCTTTCGTGAACATTGGCAAGGCGCTGCATCAACGGCAGATCTAGACCGTTCCTTCAGAAAATTCGGGGTCAAAATCGCGGCTTCTCGATTTGACAGGTTTCGACTTATGAAAGCCCCGAAATGACATCTACAAATGGTTGGGGTATCATCTCACGCCTAAGTAATTCCCAGGCGAACCATGGAAGAACCATTCAGTCTACATGCAACCTTAGATGCCGTTGGTCAGGCGATGGCGGGCATTTTCTGTCATATGTTTTTCTTGTCGGCGCTGCATGGGTTGGGGCTCAGCCTGGTGCTGGCTTTGGTAGGTTTTGGGCTTTGGCAGCAAAAACACCGGTTCGGCTCGCCTCTGCTGTCGGTTGCCCGCAGATTTGCCGTACTCTGCCTAATTGTGATGCTCCCGGGCGTGATCTCTTTGCTTGCTACTGGCAAGCTCCCGCCAGCCGGGGTGTTTAACGTAAATTCAATTGGATTCATTGTGTTCTGGGGCATGGTGCTCACTCACATGATTGGTGAAGAGATGAACCACGCATGGTTTGCAGCCAAGAAGAAAAAGCAGGCAGCGGCGGCCCAATCGTCGCATGAAACTGCGGTTGCCGAAACCGAGCAAGAGCCGCTCCAGCAAAAGATTAGCGTTTAAAACCGATTTGATTTTAAAGCGCTATACTGAGCCTTAGACGCAGGTCTGCATCATAGAGGAAAGTTCGATGAACAGAAGGTGCATTTCACTGGCATTCGCGACCGCCTTAGTAGCGTCCGTTGTAAGCGCGCAGCTGGCGCAAGCACAATGGGGAACCATGCCCGGAATCATCAACTCTCCCGGCGCACCGGCTCCTGCAGGCGTCATGCCCGGAATCATCAACTATCCAGGTCAGGGGCAGGTTCCTGGTGTGATGCCAGGGATTTTGAATCCAAATCCAACCACTTATTACAACGGCTATCCAGTCAATTCTATGTACGGATATCCGGTCAATTCAATCTACTCAAACCCGTATGCCTACTCGTATCCGACATTCGGTGTTCCACAATCGATGTACGGAAATTACTTTGGGGTTTCGTGCGGCAGACTCAATCTCACGATGTGGAAAGCGCCTTCGGGATACTACTACCCGTGGTGCGGTGGTGCGACAGGCTACGGCTATTCATATCCGATTCCGATCATGTACACCAATGCCGGTGCCTCAAACCCGACGCCCGCGCTGCCCGCAATGTCAGTGATTTTCTCTGATCTGACCAAGTATCTTGATGAAGCGCACACAGATCACCGAATTGCAGAAGACGCGTTCATTCACTTGAAACGGCGCGTGCAAGATTTGCAGTCGAAAGAAAAGATGATGCGGAACGCCGGTGATGGCGCGCTCGACTCAGACATGGAAGCAGAGATTCGCCGCGATCTAGATCAATTGGGGTCTGAAGTCTCGCGCCGCGTGACCGCGAAGAACTAATTGCGGCAGCGCGAATTTATACAAAAGAATCGAGATTGTATTTTCCAGCGAACCGATCGTATATGATGCGGCGCAGATCTTCTTGCACCGAAGTCAGTGCTTTCGTCGCATCCAAAATGCGCCACCGCTCTGGTTCTTTCTTCGCGAGATCTAGATAGCCTGCGCGAACGCTGCGATGAAATTCGATTGCTTCGCGCTCTAAACGATCGTGGCCGCCTGGGTGCAAACGCGCCAATCCATCAGCGCTTTCGATATCAAATAGAATCGTCAGCTCCGGTCTCAAACCACCGGTCGACATCTGGTTCAACTGTTCGATCAACGCAAAATCGATGTTGCGGCCATATCCTTGATAGGCCAGAGTGGAGTCGATGTAGCGATCGCAAATCACCATTTTGCCTTGCTGCAGTGACGGCAAAATGATCTCAGCCACATGCTGCGCTCTGTCCGCTTGATAGAGAAGCAGCTCTGCCATTGGTTCGACGGGATTCTCGGGGTTCAACAAGATGCGTCGGATTTGTTTGCCGAGCGGAGTTCCGCCTGGGTCTCGCGTGATCACGTGATCGATTCCGACCGATGAAAGCGTTTTGGATAAGAGTTTGACTTGCGTGGTCTTTCCCGCACCCTCAGGTCCTTCCAGCGTGATGAACGTTCCGGAATAGTTCGGCATTGGTCCTCTTGTTGGTTACTTGATATTGAACAGCGTTGCAATCTTGCTGACGATCAAATCTCTGTTGAAACGCCCGACTACTTCGAGCGATTTGCCCGCTTTGTCTACGAAAACGAGGGTCGGGTACTCGGCGGCAGGAAGATACTTGTCGACGATCTGTTTGTTGCTCGGGTCTTCCGCATCGACGCGCACGAAGTCGACTCTGCCCTTGTAACTGTCGGCGACTTCTTTGATCATCGGCTCGACTTGCTTGCACGGAACGCACCATGTCGTGTAGAAATCCAAAACGCGTGGACGATTTGAGCTGAAAACAGTCGCATTTGCGATCACTTGCAACGCGCTCGCGGCGTTCGCAGCGTAAGGCGCGGTGCCGGTTTTCGCAACCCAGGCATATTCCACTTTCGCTTCCGGAAGTCGATTGAGATAGTGCAGACTGAGCGCTTTGTAGTAATGGGCGGCAATATCCGTCGGCGCAGTCTTGATCACTGCATCGCACTTCGCAAGCGCTTCTGTGTAGCTCTTTTTATTGAAGAGATCGATAGCTTCTTTCAGGGGGGAACCGGCAGCGGTTTTGGCTGCTGGTTTGGAGTCTTTTGCACTGCAAGGAACAACTGTCGAAGAAACCAACAACATTGCAGTAATCACGCCGACTTGGAGTTTCCAATTCACTTGCTTGTTAGCCCTCATGACATTTTCTCCACAGATTCCTGGTGCTCAAAGCACAGCCTCATTTTCGCACAGGTTCTTACTCCCTGCTCCAAAAGGCAAGTGTTACGCACGCTCTACATCGTGATATCATTTTCAAATTCGTGGATTCCGTGTATTTTGCGGCTCTGAACATCCTCCTGTGAACAGGCGGTGTTGTTTGGGCGTGCGCTCGTATTGGCTGTTTTAAGCTGCCTGAGCCCGTCGGCCGTGAAAGTGAATCGCAGCACCAAGAGAGGTTGTTTGACATGACGCAGACGCTAGAGGCTCCCAAAGTGAAAGTAGATCGCAAGTGGCAACTGTACATTGACGGCAAATTCAAAGACGGCGAAATCGAACGCACTTTGATCAACCCAGCGACGGGCAAACCGTTGTGCAAGGTTCAAGAAGCCGGAAAGAAACAAGTCGAAGAGGCGATTAAGGCTGCAAGAAAAGCTTTTGACGAAGGTCCCTGGCCGAGAATGACGGCCATGGAACGCGCTCAATTCCTCTTCAAAATCGCCGACAAAATCGATGAGAACGCAGAAGAGCTCGCCCACCTCGAAACTCTCAACGGTGGAAAACCACTGCGTGAAGCTCAATACGACATGGGTGATGCGGCAAACTGCTTCCGCTACTACGCTGGTTTGATCACCAAGCCAACCGGAATAGCCGTTGACGTACCGGCTCCGTCGGTTACGACCATCGTTCGCGAGCCGATCGGTGTTTGCGGTCAAATCATTCCGTGGAACTACCCTTTGCTCATGGCCGCATGGAAGCTGGCTCCGGCTCTAGCGGCAGGCAACACATGCGTGTTGAAGCCATCTGAATTCACACCGCTGACTGCCGTTAAATTGGCCGAACTGCTGCACGAACTCGAACTTCCAAACGGCGTCGTCAACGTCGTTTTGGGAGAAGGTCCCAACGCTGGTCTACCAATTGCCGAAAGCGAACTCGTTGACAAACTAGCCTTCACCGGCAGCGTCAAGACCGGCAAAGTCGTTGCACAAGCCGCTCTGGGCAATTTGAAAAAAGTCAGCCTCGAACTTGGCGGAAAATCTCCAATGGTCGTCTTCAAAGATTTCGATGTCGACACTGCTGTTGATTATGCGTTGTTCGCCATCTATTGCAATGCAGGACAAGTCTGTTCAGCAGGTTCTCGCATGATCGTAGAAGAATCAATCTACGACTCATTCGTGAAGAAAATGGCAGAACGCGCCAAGAAGATCAGAGTAGGCCCCGGTCTCGACAGCGAAACCGAAATGGGTCCGCTGGTCAACGAAGCGCAGATGAAGCGCGTTCTCGACTACATTGAAGTTGGCAAAAAGGAAGGCGCCAAACTCGAATTGGGCGGCGATCAACCGAAGGGTGAAAAGTATGGCAGCGGCTATTACATCAACCCGACCATCTTCACTAACGTGAAGCGCGATATGCGCATCGTTCAAGAAGAAATCTTTGGACCGGTCGTTGTAGTGCAGAAATTCAAGACCGAAGAAGAAGCGATTGAACTCGCCAATGATTCCAAATACGGTCTTGCAGGCGCCGTCTTCACCACAGACGTCACCCGCGCGCACCGCGTCGTGAAGGCACTGCGCGCAGGTATCACTTGGGTGAATGCCTATCACAACACCTATAACGAATGCCCATGGGGCGGCTACAAACAAAGCGGCTGGGGCCGAGAACTCGGAACCTTCGGCTTAGAAGCCTACACCGAAGTGAAGCAGATCAACATCAACCTCGATCCCCAACCGGTGAAGTGGTTCGAATAAACGATCGACGGGCGCCACCCGCGCTCTGCGGGTGCGACTCAGCAAGCAAAAACCAAATGCAAACTTCAGTTTGCTTTGACAACCCCAAATGCAAAACAAATGTTGCATTTGGGGTTTGTTGATGTTGGCAAGAGCTTTTGCCGTCCTCTTTACATGTTTTTCAAGTGAAACGATTCCAATGCAATATGGGCGGGAACACCTTGGCATGATCGGTGGTCATGTTAGAATGGCACCCATCCAAACAACGATTCCTATATTTGGAATCTGAGATAGAACTTGTTGACAAGAAGAAAGCTTTCAATGCCCGCCGCGCCACGTAAGAAGATGCTGACAGTGCTGACAGCGATTAGCATCGGCTTAACTACGTTCTTAGCGCCGATTGCTGTGTTCGCGCAATCTGATACGGATCTCGGCACTGCCTCCGCCAATGGTGCCGCGAACGGACGCACCGAATTAGATGTAGAGATAAGCAGAACTGAAGATGCAGCGAATGCTCTAAGCGGTTCCAACTCTTCTGACAGTTCCTCCAATGGTGCTACCAAACCCGATGCTGCTACTGCCAGCGCCGTCGCCAATGCCCAGGCCCAGGCCGACAACGCGATGGTTGATGATGTGAAGATTGAAGGCAACCGGTTGGTTCCTACAGAACACATCATGAGTGTCGTCAAAACCAAACCTGGCGACAAATTCAACAAAGAACAGGTTATTGAAGATCTCAAAGCAATAAACGGCCTCGGATATTTCGATGATCGCAGCTTGCAGGTAGTGCCTGAACTGTCGAACGGTGGCGTTCTGCTCAAGATTCGCGTTCAGGAAAATGCACCCGTCACGCAATTTTCTTTCCAGGGAAATCAGGTTCTTTCAACTGAGGAAATTTCCAAGGCGTTTGCCGACCAGTTGGGCAAACCCCAGAACTTGAGCCAACTTTCGCAGGCGATCGAACGTGTCGAGCAGGCGTATCACGAGAAGGGTTTCATTCTCGCGCAAGTCACCGATGTGAAAGACGACCCTGATGGCAGTATCAGTCTGACAATCAATGAAGGATCGATCGATAACATCGAGATCGCAGGCAACAGAAAAACCAAAGATTTTATTGTCAAGAATGCGATCAAAATCAAGCCCGGACAGCCCTACAACGAGCGTCAACTAACGGCTGATTTGCGCAAGCTATATGCAAACGGATACTTCCAAGATATACGGCGCAGTCTTGTCCCTTCAAAAGAAGCGGGCAAATACACACTCAAAGTCGAAGTGGACGAGAAGCGCACCGGTGCAGTCGGATTGGGCGGCGGCGTTGATTCCGTTGCGGGTCCGTTTGGTTCGCTGTCGTTTTCCGACAGCAACTTCAGAGGACGCGGGCAAGTTGTTTCGTTCAACTCGCAGGTTGGATCGGGCATGTTTGGCTCAGTCAACAACGCGATCAACAATGGTGGCAACTCGTTTCTCGCCAACCAACGCACGTATCAGTTAGAAGCAAACTTCATCGAGCCGAACCTCAAAGGGACGAACACCTCGATGGCGGTTTCCGCTTTCGGCCGCAATTTCAACAGCATGATGATCGAGCAATCGCAGCAGCGAACACTCGGCGCGAGCGTCAACTTCTCGAAGCCACTGAAGCGAAACCTACATCTAAACCTCGGGCTTGCGGGCGAGAACACATCTCTCAAAAATCTCAGCAACTTGTTTGATGGACAAAGTTTGCTCGACCAGATGACTTCGAATGCTCTAAAGAACGGCGATGCGCTCAACCAAGCACAAGCGGCGCAACTTGCCCAGCAAGTTAGAGACAAGCAACTGAAGGGCGGAACCTACGCCACAATCAGCCCCTCTGTCACATACGACACGAGAGACTCTGCGGTTGATCCGCGCAAAGGTTCCTTTGGGAAGTTGTCTGCCAGCCCGTCGGTGGGACTCACGGGATCGACATTTGCTAAGTTGGGCGCTAGCTACAGCACCTACAAACCAATCAACAAGAGCGTTACGCTCGCATTCAACGCGCAAGCAGGTACGGCTCTGGGCGGCACTCCCGGTTTCGCCCAGTACAGATTGGGCGGTTGGAACGGCGTTCGCGGCTACCGCGCTTTCTCCGACCTCGGCACCGGCACCACTATGCTTTTGGGCACCGCTGAAGTCCGCGGAACACTGCCGTTCTTGAGCAAATCGGACTCGAAGATCGCACGCACGGTTGCCAAAAATGTCAGACCAGTGCTCTTTGCCGACTTCGGACAAGTCGGCGGCGCAGGGCTGACGAACAGCCTTTTGGCCCGTTCTGGTATGGGCGCTTCGGTTGGTGTTGGGTTGCGTATGAATGTTCCGATGCTCGGAATGGTACGTCTTGACTACGGCTTCCCGCTCGTCTCCAGCTTGCTTGGCGGCATGACGCCGCGCTTCACCGTGGGATTTGGAGAGAAGTTTTAATTGCAGGTGATATAGGTTCACTGTTTCGCGCGGCGCAATGTTGTAAACTGAGCGCGGTTGACAGGCTTTACAAGTCACAGTAACGATTTTGGAGAATAGGATGCTGTATTGCAGAAGAAGCATTTCGTTGGTTATTAGCTGCGCCGCTGTTGTCGGTCTCGCGACACAGGCGATGGCACAGGCAGCAAAACCGGGCGTGGTCGGCGTAGTCGATCGCGATAAGGTGATGGCTGGATATGCGAAATACCAACAAGCTGGTGAAGATATCCACAGATCCGAAGAGCGAGTTCATAAGCTCATCGAAGACAGTAACAAGGAATTTGAGACAGCGAAGGCACAGAAGAAGCCTGACGCAGAACTCCAAACCCTTATGCGTCGTCTTCAAACTGCAATCGATAATGAAGTGAAACAAGTTCAAGCGAAAGCAGTGACCTTGGAAAACCAACTGCAAGCCGATCTCGATGCAGCAGTCAAAGCTGAAGCAGACGCCCACAAAGTTGACACCGTCTTCATTAAGCAGATTGTAATGTTTGGTGGGGTCGACCTTACTGATTCAGTAGCGAAGAGACTCGGCGCCACGCAAGCACCGAAGAAGCCCGCTGCCAAGTAATCGCCCGCTTCACGGGTAACGATCGTCGTGGGGCGAGGCTTGGCCTCGCCTCACATGTTGATTAGGGTTTTAAAACGCATACTTGTCGCATACCGGATGCATACTTCGGGTGCGCATGTGAGGAGAAGGGCCGCATGAAACTGCCGACAACAATGACGCTTGATCAAGTCGCTGCTTTTGTTGGCGGGCGAGTGCACGGCAAGGGTGATGTGAAAGTCACATCTCTGTGTATGCAGCCGCTAGAAGGCAAAGAAGATCAAATCGCATTTTTCTTCGAAGCGTCGATGGTGAAGGCTCTCGGCGAATCGAAGGTAGGTGCGGCAATCGTGCCTACAGGTGTGGAAAAGGACTATCCGGATCGAAACTTGATTTTGGTCGACCGACCCAAAGTTGCATTGGCTCGCGTTTTGAAAACATTGGAACCCAAGCGTTGTGTCCAAGAAAACAAAGTGCATGAAAGCGCAGTGATTGACCCGAGTGTGCAACTCGGAAAGAACGTTTCGATCGGACCGCTCGTAGTTATTGGACAGAACAGCAAGATTGGCGACAACACCAAAATCATGCCTGGCACCGTAATTGGTGGCGACGTACAAATTGGCAATGATTGTTTGATTCACGCCGGCTGCTTAATTGCAGACTACGTGAAGGTTGGCAATCGCGTGATTCTTCAGCAAGGCGTCAGCCTCGGAGGCGACGGCTTTGGTTACACCACCGAGCGTCCTTCGAATATGGAACTTAGACTTGCCCGCGTTGATGGATTCAGCGATGAAGATAATCCATTGGTGAAGATTCCTCAGATTGGAACGGTAGTGCTGGAAGATGATGTCGAAGTCGGCTCCAACACAACAATCGATCGCGGAACAATCGGCGCAACAGTCATCGGTAAAGGTTGCAAAATCGACAACCTGGTCATGATCGGTCACAACGTCAAACTTGGCAAAGAGTGCATCGTCGTGGCCAACACCACCATTGGTGGCTCAGCCGTAATCGGCGACAGAGTCGTCATGGCTGGCGGCGTTTGCGTCAAAGACCAACTAAAGGTCGGAAAAGATGCCATTCTCGAAGGAATGGCGGGGGTTATGAAGGAAGTTCCTGAAGGCGAAGTGCAGGTTGGTATTCCGGCGGTGCCCTATCGCAAATTCTACGAGCAGGTTGTGGGTGTGAGGAAGCTCCCAGACTTGATGGTTGATTTCAGAAAACTCCAAAAACGAGTTACACAACTCGAGCAACAGTTGCTGGAAAAGCAACTGAGCAACTAGGGGTTTGCAAAAGAA
>CAYZJR010000126.1:0-18815 GCA_964478655.1 uncultured Candidatus Obscuribacterales bacterium | reverse complement strand
CCACGCGCTCCGCGCCACGCGCTCCGCGCCACGCGCTCCGCACCACGCGCTCCGCTAGACACTTTGCAACGAGCAAAATTCACGCGTGCCTCAAACGTCGTCGGATGGAGTTCACAAATTTGTCACGTTGACCCTGCAATACTGTCTATCAGCAAGGCTTTTCAGAAACAGACCTTACGATTCGGTCGATTCTGAAACCATGCGGTTCTCGAAATCAGCTCACCCCAACGCTTGGAGGGGTGCATTCGTGTTTTGAAAGCGGCCGAATTTGGCTCTAAATGCCGAAAAATTGCGGAATTTTGTCCAATTTTGGGAACAATGTGTATAGATTCTCACACGCTGAAAATTTTGCTTTGGCGTGGTTTATAGAGAACGTTCAAGAGGTTACTAGGGAAATGGGTCAAGGCGACAAACCTACTGAAGTCCAACAGAAGGCTACTGATCCTGGTAAGGACGATGCCGCTAATAAGTTGCGCCAAGAAGCGCAGCAAGCGGAACAAAGAAAGGTCACTGATAAAGCTGACGGCAAGGACGCTTCGCAGCCGGAAAAGAAGACCGTCGATCCCTACAACAACCTCCAGACTGCGCAAGCAGCCGCCAACGAAATCGCCATGTATTTCAAGCGTGGCATGAAGGACAGCGACAAGATCCAAGTCAAATATGGCGATGGACAGGTCAAAGAAGTAACCGTCGGAGACCGCGTCAAAGAGCTCAAGACCATCGTCAAAAACGAGTGCGAATTCGCCATCGGCGCCTCTGACAAAATTCGCCAAACATCTTCGAAGCCTGGAGAAGCAAGCGTTGCTTCGATGATCCAAGACAACAACGAACGTCGCAAAGCTTTAGCTCTCGAATTGGGAATGCTTCCCGACAAGATCAACATGCAAGAAATCAACGAGCGCATGGCAAAGGCTAAAGGCGAAGAGAAGACGAAGTTCGAACAGTTGCACACACTGCAAGGTCAACGCGAAAAGCTCGAAGCTTGGAAGAATGCTCCTTCTTACACACGCACGTTCTACGCGATGCTCAAAGCTGAAGGTGTTGCTGACCCTACCAGCGGTATCGAAAAACTTGCTGATGGTCGTCCGAAAGTCAACGAAAAGGAAGTAATGGATGCATACCAGCTAGTACGCGAAGCTGGCAGACTTAACCCTGATTTCAAATCGACAAGAGTTTTCGCAAACGCAGACAGTCACGTCTCGGCACTATATGCGATGCACCAAGGCGACAGAACTCAACGCCTTATCGACAACGTGCTTCAGTCGCATGAAGCAGGTCGCCAAGGCAACACAGCAGAACAAGAAAGACTTCTCAAAGCCGCTGTTGACGAAGCTAACAAAGTCGATCTCTCGCTCATCGCAGCGCAACTTCGCATCAAAGAGAATCAAGAAAACGAACAAGTAAAAACAGCTCTTACAAGCATTCTTGCCAATGCAAACAACGCGAAACTCGAAATGGCCAGCTTCCTCAAAGACAAAGGAAGATTTGCCGAAGCGCAGCAATACTTCAACGATGTGAAGTGCGATCCGGTAGGCGCCGGTCTAATCTACAAAGGCGTCGACGAGAAGACCAAACTTCCAATCTATCGCGATGAGAGCATGGCTCAACTCGACAACGCTCTTTCTGCAGGCATCAAACTGACTCCTGGCGCAATCGATCAAACTCTGCAGAAGTACAACGACGCTATGCAGCGCCAAGATCATAACGCTGCTCAAGCGGGCGTCGATCAGTTGTACAACACAGCTGCTGAAATGAAGAAACAAGTTGAAGAAGCAAATCGCAGTCTCGAGCAAGAAAGAGTGCGTCTCAGTGAAGCCAAGGCAAACTTGGACAAGCGCACAGAACTCGACGAAAATGCAAAACAAATCGAACAGCTGCGAATCGATGCAGAGCTTCAACTCATCAACAACACAGTGACAATGCGCAATGCAAGCGCGAACAGACTCTACAACCAAGCTCGCTTGATGGACGCTGACTTGCGTCTTGCCAAGGCGACTCCTGAGTATGGTTCGCAATCTGCTCACGATATCTACGAAGAAGTGAAGCGCAATGATCCAGAACTCGTGAAACTTCTCAACGACAACGTACCTAAAGACGAGGAAGGCCGCAATGCTATGGATCAGCGCCTCGAAGCCTCTCGCGAGAAGGGCTGGTGGGAGCGCAACTGGCGCGCAGTGGCGACTGTCGGTGCTGTGGCAGCTGGTGTCGTAGTCGGTGCACTCACTATTTGGTCAGGACCTGGTGCCGCCGTATTCGGTGCCGGTACTACGGCCGCTCTGTTGACGACGATGGGCGTTGCCACCGCGGGTGGTGTAATTGCCGGTGGTCTCACCTACCACGGAGTACACCGCGGGCTCACCAACGACAAATCCGATTTCTGGGGCGACTTCAAAGAAGGCGGCATGATTGGCGGTTCTACAGCACTCTTGGTCTCTGCGGCATGGGCTGCTCCGGCACTCATTCCTGCAGGCGGTGAAGCAGCTACAGCAGCCAATGCAACCAGATTTGCAGCACTGACCGGCAGAGTAACGAACACTGCAAGAACTCTTGGAATGACCAAGGGGACACTGGCTTTAGGTTATGGCTCGCAAGCGCTTATCGAGACTGGTGAAGTCGTATTCAACGACAAATCAATTACCGATGCTGCTACAAGCCTTGCTTGGAAGGGTGGCGTAAACTCCATGATGTTCGGCTTGCCCGGCAAGATGGCTGGTGCAGGCGGCGCGATGGGTCGCGGCAGCGCAGAAGCGTCACGCGCAGTGGTCGGGTTTGCCAAATACAAAGCATTCGAAGAAGGATTGTTCACCGGTCTTCACAGCCTGTATGGCGCTCCTGTTATGGGTGCCGACGGTCGCAATCCAGGTGAATCCACTTTCTTGAATCCTCCATCCGTCGTGACCATGGTTGGTTCCGATGCATATCAAGCATATTCGCCAGTGCAGTTGCCGGGTTACGGCAGACCGCGCCACAAGGGACTCGACCTCGGCAACGCCAAAGATGAGGAAGAATTCTGGCGCAAGCTCAACACGCTGTATCCAGGCATGGATGTGCTTCCACAGAAGAGAGTCGAGCCGTACGTCCCGACAAAGCCTGAACAAAAGTAAATCTAAGGGGCGCATGATATCATCTAGCGAATCATGCCTCACCTGTCCGTCATAATTCCAGCCTTCAATGAGGAGCGCCGTCTTCCAGCCACTCTTGAGTCAGTCCATGCATTCTTGATGTCGTGGGGAAAAACGTTCGAGATTGTAGTTGTCGATGATGGCAGCACAGATGGAACTTCAAATGTCGTGCAGGAGTTCGCCAAGCATCATGACGGCGTCAGATTGTTGTCTTATGCGCCCAATCAAGGCAAAGGTCATGCAGTTAGAACAGGCATGCTTGCAGGCGCAGGTGATTTGCTGTTGCTAAATGATGCTGACGGCAGTTCTCCCATTGAAGAATTGGAGCGACTTGAAGCAGCGATTCGTGATGGAAGCGATTTGTCCATCGGCTCAAGAGCAAAGCCTGATCCGGAGCGCACAGTGAAAGCTCTGGTGCACAGAAAATACATCGGAAACACATTCAACTTGATCGTTCAGTCCCTACTGTTGCCGGGCATTTATGACACGCAGTGCGGATTTAAGATGTTTCGCCGGGAAGTGGCGCAGGACTTGTTTTCTGTCAGCAGACAAAATGGTTACGCATTCGATGTCGAGATTCTCTACATTGCAAAACGGCGTGGATACAAGATTTCCGAGGTGGCGATCGACTGGTCTAACGTTGAAGGTTCTAAAGTCAATGTCTTAGTCGACTCTCCGAAGATGCTCATTGATGTGCTGCGCATCACCCTTGGTGCATGGTTCGGTCTTTACAGACAAATTTCTGCCGAGCATAAGCCTAGCAAGTAGTTAGGAACTCCCGCATTTTCTTCAATATCACTATTTTTTCCAAATCCCTGCACGTTCGTATATAGACGACTTAAGCTAATAGTTTCGTTTTGCAATCGATGTTCGATTAGGGGATTGGAGATGGGCGACAGAAGAAATCCTGAGCTTGTGAAAGAACAGCCGGCCAATGGCGGTGCGCAGAATGCCGGTGACAAACTGCGTCAGGATGCGCAGCTCGATCGCAACAAGGTAACCGACAAGACCCAGGTGACTGACACTAAAGCACAGAGCAAGAGCATCGATCCGTTTGCTAACCTTCAGACCGCTCAAGCAGCCGCAAATGAAGTCGTGATGTATTTCAAGGGCGGCAAGCAACCAACAGATAAAGTTCAAATCAAATATGCTGATGGTTCTATTCGTGAAGTCACTGTCGGTGACAGGGTGAAGGAACTCAAAGGAATCATCAAAAGCGAGTGTGAAGTTGCAATCGGTGCGGCCGATCGCATCAAACAAACTTCGAAAGCGCCAGGCGAAACAAGCATCGCCACAATGATTCAAGACAACAACGCGCGCAGAGAGAAGTTGGCCATCGAGCTTGGTATGCTTCCTGCAAAAATCTCTGCCCAGGACATCAACGATCGGCTGCAAAAGAGCTCAGATGGTTCTGCCGAGCGACAGAAGCTCGAACAATTGAAGACACTTCAGACTCAAAGAGAGAAATTGGAAGGCTGGAAAAACGCCAGCGCGTATACAAGAACTTTCTACGCGATGCTGAAGAGCGAAGGCATGGCAGATTCCTCCATAGTCTTGGATAAGCTGCCGGATGGTCGTCCTAAGATCGCAGAGAAAGAGATTATGGATTCGTATCAATTGGTGCGCGAGGCCGGCCGATTGAATCCCGATTTCAGAAATACTGGTGTTTACGCAAACGCCGATGCTCATGTGTCGAGTCTCTATGCTTTGTATCAAGGCGATCGCAGTCAAAAAATTATGGAGAACTTGCAGCAAGCGACTCAGATGGGTCGACAAGGCAAGGTCAAAGAGCAGGAAGCCCTGCTTAAAGCAGCAGTCGACGAAGCAAACAAAGTCAGTCTTCCGCTCATCGCCTCTCAACTGCATCTTCAATCGAATAAAGACAACCCGGAGACACAAGCCGCGCTTAAAGGAATCATAGTCACCGCTGCCAACGCCAAACTCGAGTTGGCACAATTCTTGAAAGAAAGAGGACGCGTCGCCGAAGCGCAGCCGCTCGTCAACGAAGTTAAAGCCGCCTGTCCTGAAATCATCTATCAGTTCAACGAGCAAACCAAAACCATCGCATATCGCGATGAGAGCCTAGGTCAGCTCGATAATGCAATCGCGATGGGCGCGACCGTTCCGCGCGGAACCATCGATCAGAACCTGCAAAAATTCAATGATGCCATCCAGAAACAAGATTATGACTCGGCGCAGAAAGTTGTCGATGATCTCTACAAGGTTTCGAATGACGTGCGCAACCAGTGCGCTGAATCGAACAAGGTGCTCGAAGCAGAGCGAGTCAAAATTCTCATGGATAAAGAGAATCTCGCCAAGCGCACTGAGCTCAGCGAGCACGAAAGAAAAATTGAAGAAGTTCGCATAGAGAAAGAACTCAACATCGTAAACAACACGATTGAAATGCGAAACAGTCACTCTCGTCGACTCTACAATCAAGTGAGACTGCTCGATGCAGACCTCCGCCTGTCCAAAGCTGGTGCCGATTACGGCTCACCATCGGCAGCAGCAATCTACAACGAAATTATCAAGAATGATCCCGATCTCGTCAAAGAAATAAACAAGTCTGCACCAAGGGACGAGGACGGCAAAAGCGCAATGGAACAGCGACTCGAAGCAGCACGCCAAAAGAGCGGATGGGAACGCAATTGGAAATTGATTGCAACCGCGGGCGCCGTCACAGCAGGTTTGGTGGTCGCTGGCTTGACCATTTGGTCAGGACCCGGAGCCGCATTCTTTGGCGCAGGTACGACTGCAGGTCTGATCACGACAATGGGAATAGCCACCGCGGGTGGTTTCGTTGCCGGAGGTCTGACGTACCATGGAGTGCATCGAGGACTAACCAACGACAAACCGGACTTCTGGGGTGACTTTAAGGAAGGCGGCATTATTGGCGGTTCTACAGCCGCTCTTGTGACGGCTGCTTGGGCTGGTCCAACGCTTCTCGGTTCGTCTGCCGGCAAAGAAGCAGTCACGGCAGGGCGAATGGCCGCATTAAGAACAAAAGCTGCAGAGTGGGGCTTCACGCGCCAGACACTGGCACTTGGTTATGGATCGCAGGCCGCAATCGAAGCGAAAGAAGTCATATTCGACGACAAGAGCGTTGTTGATGCGGCGAAGAGTCTTTCTTGGAAGGGCGGCATCAATGCCATGATGTTTGGATGGGCCGGTAAATTTGGCGGAACGGAAGCGGTTATGGGCAGAGGCAGAGCCGAGGCGATGCGTGCTCTCGTTGGCTTCGGCAAGTACAAAGCGACGGAAGAAGTAATCTTTGCCGGTATGCACAGCCTTTACGCGGGTCCTGTGATGGGTGCCGATGGACGCAATCCCGGACCATCGCATTTTTTGAGTCCGCCTTCAATGCTGACAATGGCAGGCTCTGATCTGTATCAATCGTACTCACCAGTTACGATACCGTTTCACGGCAGACCGCAACACATGGGTCTCGACCTTGCCAATCCTAAGGATGAAGAGCTCTTCTGGCGCCGCGTCAACAGCCGATACATTGGCGTTGATGTAATCGATCAAAAGAAGGTTTCACCAGTGACTAACAATCAGGGTGTCATGGATGTTCCAAAGCCCAATAAGTAAAGTAGTGAACTAGTCCGAACTCATCAAAGCGTGATCGGTTGCACCGCAACTGCCAATTCGCTAACAGGAACATCCAGTTCTTTGGGATAAATATGTCCAAGAAGCTTGTACACGTTTTGCAATCGAATTCTGAATTGCAAGTCGAACATTTGATCGTGCTCTGAATTGTTAGGTTCACCAAACCACCAGAACCAGTCGCTTCCCTCGGCCGTGTAGATTTCCTCCATAGCCTTTGCCAGCACGGCATCCGAGTGTTTGCCCGATTCCTTCTGGGCAGTATAGAAATCACGGGTGGTGGCAAGCAACTCCCAGGCTTTGTTTTTTTGCGGGTCGCCGATCCAAACGTGAAAGTCTGAACGAATCCATGAACCGGGATGGATGTTTTTCAATTCTTGAGTGGCGGGGTTTCGTGTAAGATAGTCACTGACGGTGCAAACGTTTAGTGTTTCGTCTTCGCAGAGCAATGCATATAGGTGATGCAAAAACGGGTTACCGTCAAGTTCGTAAGTCTCCCAGCAATTTTCACCGTCAAGTGCGATTGCTACAATTCCTTCGCGCTTCAACTTTTGAGTTTTCTCTTGAATGTGTTTCAAGCGCATGTATAGTGCGTGTGCAGCCTCTTCCGGCGCTCGGCTCCCATACGAAAAACTGATTTCATTCGAGATCACTAACTCACGGAAGATGACGCTGATTTCCTGCTTCCCTGCGCGTACACGATATGGTTGGCAGATGAGATCAACACTGTTCAAGTTTCCATGCTCATCTCGCGCGACGTAAGTGTTCGGACGGGATCTCGTCAAAATTCCCTCATCCAACACAACCCATTGAACGCCCTGTTGTGCAATGAGTTCTAAAGCTTGCGAACTGATGGCCAGCTCAGAAGGCCACATCCCTTTAGGTCTTCTGCCAAGTTTGTCTTCTGCAAACGACAAACCTTGTTTGATTTGCGCTTCTGCATCTTCTTTGTGAAGAAACGGTCGCTCAGGCAGTTTCGTAAATGGGTATGAAGTCTTCGCTGTTTCGGAGTCAATCAGAAGCGGCAAAATTGGATGATAGTATGGGCTAGTCGTTACTTCGAGACATCCCTTCTCTTGCAGGTCTTTGTACACTTTGACCGTGCTTTTGATGATCTGCCGTTGATTTTCAATAATCTGTTTTCGTTGCTTTTGGTTGTAGTTGCGACCCTGTCCAAGCAGTGTCTTCAACTCCGGCACACGCTCAAACCACGATGGGTCGAACCATGCGAGGTTGAACCAAGTCGCCATGTCAGCGTAGTCCTGGTCGGAAAATTCGTGCGAAGCTGCAATCGACTGAAAAGTGTGACCGTGTTTGAGAAGGCGTTGTCTGCGCATGTAGAGGTCTAGATAGACGCGATGGCGCGTGACTTGACGTTCAAAATTTACGTGAAATGATTCGCGAAGAATGTGCACTTTGTCGTCTGCCGTGTACGTGCTCTCGTCTTTTTCGGTAAGCAAGATCTGTTCGTCGACGGCTTTGTTGTATGCATAGTCTTCCAGTTGTTCAATCAAGGATGGAACAAGGTTGAATGTTTGCCGAATTTTTGGATATTCCTTCAGCAACAATGGCATGTCGAGATAGTCTTTGATAGCGTGCAAACGAACCCAAGGCAAAAGATAGAGCCCGCTCAACCGGTCTTTGTAGAGCGGTTGGTGCATGTGCCAGATGAAGCAAACTGAAAGTTGCTTGCTCAACTCTTCTTACCTGCTTTGTGATGTTTGTGCCCTGTGTGCTTCGATTTTCCGTGTTCTTTCTCTGATGCTCGTTTCTTGCCATTCAGGCTTGATTTCGGTGCTTTTGCTTTGTCACCGGTTTGAGACTTCTTCGTCTTCGGTTTGCTCGAACTCGCCGATGCTTTTTTCTTAGTCGCCTTTTTCGTTTTGGCGGCGTCGGACTTCGATTTTGTTTTCTTGATTGAAGACGCTTTCGACTTCGATGAAGACTTAGATTTCGTAGACGATTTTGTCTTTGAGTCTTTGCCCTTCGGTTTGGAGTCTTTCTTGCGCGCGGCAAGTTTCTCTAGTGCAGTCAGGGGTTTTTCTACTGGAGGTTTGGTCACTTCGAGGAAGGTTTTGCGCAAGACCTCAACTACTTCGGAGTGAATGTGTCCGTTTGAAGCCAGAATGTGACCGGTCGTCATATCGAGTCGACCATCGCGCAAGTCCGTGACTCGTCCTCCGGCTTCCGTAACGATGAGACTGCCTGCGCCGATGTCCCAGGGTTTGAGCTTCCACTCCCAAAATGCATCGATGCGCCCGGCTGCCACGAAGCAGAGGTCGAGCGCTGCTGAACCATCTCGTCTTACGCCATGCGAGAGATCTGTCAGGCTGTTGAATTCGCGCATGTTGTTGTGCACCATCACGTCGCTGTCTGGTGGAAAGCCCGTTGCTAGTAGGCTTTCTTCCAATGAGTCGACTGTGGACACGCGCAACGGTTCGTCATTCAGGAATGCTCCGTGGCCGAGCTCTGCCCAGAAAAGCTCGTCGGATACCGGGTTGAAGACAACGCCCAAAATCATGTTGCCGTCTTCTTCCAATCCAATCGAAACGCAGAAAAACGGGTAACCGTGGGTATAGTTGGTCGTGCCATCCAGCGGGTCGATGAGCCAGCGCCGGTTAGAGGTGGAGTTTGGATTCGAGCCGCCTTCTTCAGCCAGGATTCCGTCGTCAGGAAACTCGGCTTTGAGGATCTCAAGTATCGTCTCTTCGCAGGCTTTGTCGACATCAGTAACGATGTTAAAGGCGCTCTTATAGTCGATTTTGCTGATACGACCCATTTTGTGCCGTTGCAGGTTGCCCGCTTCAAGAGCGGCGCGGAAAGCCACTTTTCTCTCTTTGTTCAATTCCCAGATCCCAAATGGACGACAATGCGGCGCATCTGGATATCATATCCAGCCGCCAGCTCGGTATCTTAACGGTAGCGGAAATAAGATTCATTAACCCGTAAAGAAGCAAAGTTGACGGTTGTTGAGACTGTTTACTATGCTGTAGTTTCTCGCGCAAGTGCCACCCTGTTTTGAATTTGGGGTTGCAGTTGGAATGATGACCGGGTCCATTAACGGCCACGCGGGGCTGTTTCTTCTGGAGTTTTTAGACGATGAGTGAGAAGCCATACAAGGTAAACCTGCCGCAGACAGACTTCCCAATGAAGGCCAACAGCGCAATTCGCGAGATTGACATTCAAAAGAACTGGGAGACACAAGACGTCTACGGCAAGAACCTGAAGCAGCGCGAGTCATCACCGAAATTCGTTTTGCACGATGGACCGCCCTATCTCAGCTCGTCTAAAATCCACATTGGAACGTCGCTGAACAAAATTCTGAAAGACATCGTTACGAAGTACAAGTCTCAAAAGGGTTTCTACTCGCCGTATGTCCCTGGCTATGACAGCCATGGCTTGCCGATTGAAAACGCTGTACTTAAAGACGTTAAAGGTGGAAGAGCCGCCCTCACACCGGTCGAACTGCGTCGACGCTGCAAAGAGTTCGCTCTTGCAAACCTGACCGGGCAAGAAAATAACTTCAAGCGCTTAGGTGTCTGGGGCGATTGGTCGCACCCATACATCACCCTCGATCAAAAGTTCGAAGCCGCGCAAATCAGAGTTTTCGGCAAAATGGCAACTTCAGGCTTTCTCTACAAGGGTCTGAAGTCGGTCTCATGGTGCCCGACTTGCGAAACGGCGCTTGCTGAAGCCGAAGTCGAGTATGCCGATCACTCTTCGCACTCAATCTACGTCAAGTTTGCGGTGGACGAAGGGTCAAAAGACAAACTCCCGAAGTTTGTTGGAGCCGGTGAGAAAGTCTATTTCGTTATCTGGACGACAACTCCATGGACACTGCCCGGTAACTTGGGTGTAGCGCTCAACGCTGAATTCACATATGAGTTTCTAAAGACACCACAGGGAGTGCTCGTCGTTGCGGAGCCTCTGAAAGATTCATTCCTGCAAGCGTCCGGTTTGCAAGTTGAATCTGTGTTGGGAACGGCATCAGGCAAAGATCTTGAAGGAATCAACTGCAAGCATCCATTCATCGATAGATTCAGTCCGGTTGTGCTTGGCGATCACGTTACTGCCGAGGCAGGCACAGGTTGCGTGCACACAGCGCCCGGACACGGTCCTGAAGATTTCGAGTTGGGGGCGAAGTATAAATTAGGTGTGGTATCGCCGGTCGACGGCAGAGGCATTTTTACATCAGAAGCCGGACGGTTCGAAGGATTGCGCTTTGACAAAGCAAATCAAGTGATTGTCGATTACCTAAAGGAAATCGACGTACTTCTTCATCACTCGATGTACTCACACAGCTACCCGCACTGCTGGCGGTGCAAGAAGACTCTCATCTTCCGTGCGACTGAGCAATGGTTTGCCTCGGTTGATGGCTTCCGTAAAGCCGCTCTTGAAGCTATCGACAAAGTCGAGTGGGTTCCGGCCTCCGGACGCAATCGCATCTACAGCATGGTCGAAAAGCGATCTGATTGGTGTATAAGCCGCCAACGTGCATGGGGTGTGCCGATACCGGTGTTCTATTGCAAGAAGTGCAGCAAACCTTTGATGACGGCGGAGAGCATCGAGAAAGTTGCCGCCACTTTCGAAAAGGATGGATCTGATTCGTGGTGGGAAAAGAGTCCCCAAGACTTCCTCGGAGCTGGCTTCAAGTGCGCATGCGGCGGTACTGAGTTCGACAAGGAAAAGGACATCATGGATGTCTGGTTTGACTCTGGCGTCACCCATGCGGCAGTGATCGATCAAAGAAAAGAACTTCGAGGAACACCATGCGAGCTGTATCTTGAAGGAAGTGATCAGCACCGCGGATGGTTCCAATCCTCATTGCTTACGAGTGTAGCCGTGCACGGAAGAGCTCCGTACAAAACGGTGGTTACTCACGGTTTCGTAGTCGACGAGAACGGGCGCAAGATGTCCAAATCGCTAGGCAATTCAGTCGAACCCGAAGAAGTCATCAAACAGTATGGTGCAGATGTGCTTCGACTTTGGGTGGCGTCCGTCAATTACACAGACGATATTCCAATAGGCAAGAATATGCTTGCTCAGCTTGCCGAAGTCTATCGCAAGCTGCGTAACACGGCTCGCTATCTGCTGGGCAACTTAACTGATTTCGACCCTGCAATACATCGCGTTTCTGTCGAGAAGTTAGGTGATTTCGATAAGTTCATCCTGCACAGGCTCAATGAAGTAATCGCCGAAGTCACCGAGGATTTCGATAAGTTCCAATTCTTCAAGTACTACCAAGTGCTGCAGAACTTCTGTGTCGTAGATTTGTCGAGCTTCTACTTCGACATCATCAAAGATACATTGTATGTGCTCAAACCGAATGCTCCGGAACGTCGATCGGTTCAAACAGTTCTGGAACAAATTCTGCAAACACTGGTGCGTGTGCTTGTGCCCGTTACTCCTCACCTTGCAGAAGACATCTGGCAGTTCATGCCAGAGAAACTGCGAAAGGCTTCCGAAAGTGACCCTACAAGCGTGTTGCTGACAAACTTTCCGACACCGAATGAAAAGCAAATCAACAAAGATTTGCATGCGTTTTGGGATCAGTTGATTGCTGCGCGCTATACGATCAACAAAGCGTTAGAACAAGCACGTGCCTCGCGCGGTATCGGAAGCTCGCTTGAGGCGAAGGTTTCGCTTTCATTCGACGACGAGAAGCTGCGTCAGGCCGTCCAATCTCTAGGTGCGTTCCTTCCCGTGTTTTTGATCACATCACAAGCAACCGTCACAAGTGACTCTGCGTCAAACGGTGCGGCTAACAACGGGCATCTTGCTGAAGTAGTGGAAAACGGTATTCGCGTCGTAGTCTCTGGCGCCGATGGACAGAAGTGTCCGCGTTGCAGAAAGTTTTCAACCAAGGTGGGAGTCGTCAAAGACTTCCCAGAGCTTTGCGACATTTGCGCCGATGCAGAAGCTTATTGGCTCGCACGAAAAGACAAAGGCGAAAACGAATAGAGCCAGGGCGAAAGAGCGCATTGCTTGCGAAGCAGCCTGCTTCGCGGGACTTATCGTCAGCCGGGTCCGCTGGTGAATGTGACCCGCGGTGCCGGTGGATATCCGTAGTTGACTCGGGCAAATGTGTTGCCCTGACCTGAGTAAGTCCTTCTGGCTTGATACTGCGAAATCTGAGTGTATGCAATTGCTGCGTTGGCTTTCAGCTGCGGATTTTTTCCGTTGCTGTAAACCCACATGTATTCGCTTTTCGCCTTCGCCATTTGGTTCAGATACTGGTAACACAAGGCGGTGTAATAGTGCCAGAGCTCCGTTTGAGGCTGAACTGTGCTCAGTACTCCAAGAGCCTCCGAGTACTTGCGTTGTTTGATCAGTTCATTCGCTTCCTTGAAGGCGTTGCCTTTTGCCGCTGTTGACTTCGCAGGCGCCAACACGACGGCTTTTTTGGGCTCCACTTTCATTGTTTCGGCCGCAGCTTGCTCTGCCGATGGTTCTGTAGAACTTGAAGAGGTGGATTCAGTGGATTCGGACGATTCTTGCGGCTGAGCCGTTTCACTGCTGCCAGAGGTTTGCTGAGTGGTGGTGCTGACTGGTCCTTCTGCCTGTCTTTGTATCTCTACCGTTCCTGTTAGCTGATCTGTCTCAAGTGGCGCGGCATCACAGGCAAGTTTGCCTCCGAACGAAATACAGAACATGGTTACTAGGATGAAGAGTCGCAACTGGAGCTTCTCGCGGTCGTTGTCAAGGGCTGAGTCTATTATGGCGAACTTAATGAGCTTGTCTAGGGTGTTTACCCCTGATTACTTCTGCTACCAGGGTAAGAGTGACAGTCGAAACAATCATTAGCGTACTCAGGGCATTAATTTCAGGACTGACTCCGAATTTGACAAGACTGTAGATTCTTAATGGCAGAGTCGTGCTGCCTACACCCGCGGTGAATTGGGTGATAACGAAGTCATCCAACGAAAGCACGAATGCCAAAAGGGCTCCGGCGATTACGCCAGGCATAAGCAGGGGCAGAGTTACGCGCCAAAACGCCATGATCGGGGACGCACCTAAGTCCTGAGCGGCTTCCTCGAGTTTTGGGTCCATTCCTTCAAGGCGCCCCATTACGGTGAGGGTGACATAGGCAACGCAAAAGACAATGTGCGACACCACGATTGTCGCTAGTCCGAGCGGCAAACCGATTGCAACGAAGAGAATCAATGCCGAGACTGCCATCGCAATTTCAGGAATGATGATTGGCAAAATGACGAGCCCTCGAAAGAGTCCTTTTCCCTTGAAATGCTGGCGCGAAAGGCCGACGGCGGCCATTGTGCCCATTACGGTCGAGAAGAGCACCGCCAGTGATGCCACAATCAAACTGTTGCTGAGCGCATTTCCTATTTCTTCGTCTGCGAACAATTTCACGTACCAGTCTGTTGTGAACCCAGTCCACTGCACGGCCAGCCTGGATTCGTCGAAACTGAACACGATGAGAATTACGATCGGCAGATACATAAACATGTACACTGCAAGAGCGAAAAACGTGAACCATTTCGATTTGGACAGCACTTCAATGTTCCTTTGAAGGTTCGTCAGTGCTGATTGCTTCAATCTTTGCGAGCTTTTCCTGCATCTGTTTCATTGGTGTCATGTCTCCACGCTTTGAAGCTATTTCAATTCCTTTGAGATAGGTTTCACGAGACTCGTCAAAGCGCTTGAGTCCTTCAAACGCCTCTGCCAGTGAAACGTAAGCAACAGTGTGAGTGGGTTTGATGGATAGTGCCTTTTGCAAAAGGGGAACAGCCTCGTCGTATTGTTTCAATGCAACCAAACAACTACCAAGTCCGTAGTTGGCGAGCAGATCATCCGAGTCGATTTCCAGCACTTCTTTGAACATTTCCATGCGCTGCCGCGTCTCTTCTTCCGCTTCTTTCTCCTTCTCTTTTTCCGCATTCGAAGCTGCCAGTTCGCGCGCAGCAAGCTTCATTCGAATGCTCATCGAAATGGCCATTTCTTCTTCAGCTAACTCTTTCAATCCTTGCTGCACGTAAAAGGTTGAAAGGTTAGTGTGCGCCATCACCGATTCCGAATTGATTTCAGCTAAACGCTTCATCAATGAAATTGCTTCGTCCAACTGATTTCGTTTGGACAAAATAACGCCGAGAGCCTCGTAGGCGTCTTCGAAAAGCGGGTTTAACTCAAGGGCTTCGCGCAACAGAGCTTCTGCATTGCTTTCCTTTGCCAGGTCTTGATCATCCTCTTTCGCGTACTCAGAAAGGGCGCTGTCATACAATTCTTTTGCAAGTTGTTCGATTGAAGGCGGTTGGTAGAAAGGCAGAGTCTTCACTGTCAATTGGACTGCCGGATGATCGCCGACATCGACCGTAACCGTGAGATCTGGAACTCTCAAATCCCGCTTCAGCAGAGCGAATCCTATAGTCCGCTCCAGTAGTTTGCTGTAGCCACTGCTTTGAATACGTCCAACCTCATGCCCGTCTTTTTTGATTGCAGCATGCAGATCGAAAGTGTATTTTTTGTTTCTTTCAAACATGACGCCGATCAAACCGCGTGACGGTGCGCCATGACTTTTCACACGTGCAAGGACTTCTTGTCCGAGGAAACATCCTTTTGTGTAGCTGATTGAGCAATCTTCAAGGCCTAGTTCAACAATCAGGTTCTCTGAATCAAAATCAACTCCGAACTCGGGAACACCGGCTTCGATACGAGAGACTTTCAATTCCTCGTCTGAAATCTCGATGAATCCCAGGTTCTTGCAAGAATCGACGAATGCTCCTTGAAAGCTGTCGCGATCGGCATGTTTGATCCAAACCAAGAATCCCTCTGTTTCTCCAGTGAGTGACTTTCGAAACAGATGTGCCGGCGCGCCAAAGAAATCGCAGTCAATCAAATCGTGATCGAAAAAAGTGATTGATGGTTGCGATCGCAGTCCGGAGGACACGAGCTTCCTGCTTTTGGGACCTTGAACAAGCAAAAACGACCCGCGATTGCTCAAGTCGAAGAATTCGACCTTCTCTGAAAAACGAAAGTGATCCAGATGCTCGATGATCGTCTGAATATTTGATTTTGAAGCGACAAGACGGAACGATTTGTGGTGTCGGTACAGGTCGAAATAGCCTTGGACGTGAGCTTTTCGATCGAGAATGGCATTCGCCTGACCCATACATTCCGGCAAAGCGAGCACATCATTAGTGGTTTGAGAGTGCAAAAACCGTGCTGCATCTGCCCCATGAACTTCGATTAGCCCAAGGTTACTGGATAAGGCGTAGCCACCCGTCCGTCTCAAGGGAGACAGGTCAGCCGGCTGAGATAGATTGGCGGATTGCACCGAGTGCACCGAGCTTCAATCGAGTTTGATCGCCTACACGGAGAATGAGTTTCCGCATCCGCAGCTGCCTTTGGCTTGCGGATTCTTGATCACAAATCCTTTTCCTTGAAGACCGGATTGGTAGTCCAAAACCGTTCCCTTCAGATAAATTGCGCTTTTGGGATCGACAAAGACCTTGATTCCGTGCATTTCGACGACATGGTCTTTCTCTTGCTTGGTATCAAAGCTCATTCCGTAGGACATTCCCGAGCAGCCGCCGCCGCGAATCTCAATGCGGAGCCCTTCTTTGCCAGGCTCTTCCGTCAAAAGTCTTTGCACCTCTTGTGCAGCAGCTTCAGTGATAGAGACGACCGCTGTGGCTGTGGATTCAGTCATGACATTAACCTCTGCGTCTTTTAAGTGGATTCCCTGTATTTTACAGGCGAATTCACTGTTTAATGTAGCATATGACATCCCTTCTGTACCGGCCCGTACCTGCTTGTAACGACTTAGAGTTCTTTCTGCAATGACTTTGGTCACTTCTTTGATTAAGGTTGACAGTATACGAATGGGCGCTCTTGACCGGTTTGCCAGCGTGTTTATACTTGTAACGGTGCCAAGTGTGAAACCTTTTATCTTCTGACCTGGAAAGCCCTCCGAATTAGCGATATTAGCAACGGAAACCAGGGTAGATATTGGCAGAATCAGGTCGTTTTGTTGTGTGTGTACTAAATAGAAAGAGGTAAGTCATGGATTCACTCACAATGGGTGCTGTTGCGATAGGCATTTTGATTATGCCGATCATCATTATCCAGCTGGCCAAGCTGATGAAAAAGAGAAAAGAGGCCTCGCCTGCTGCTGACGCAAAAGCCGAATAGTATCTCGCTCACGTATAAAAACAACTGTAGCCGAATTGTCGCTTAGGCGGGTTCGGCTATTTTTGTCAATTTATCAGCCACTCTCGCCAGTCGGGAGCCGCAAATTCCGCGTCTCAGTTCTTCAAGCGAGAGCCACTTGAAGTCTGAAACTTCATCTGCCTGCAACTCAACAGCCTTAGTCTTACTTTGGTCGTATGTAAATACATACTGGAAATCGTGGTGCAGGTGTTCTCCTTCATTCTTGCTTTCGTTTGGCGGTATTTTGTGCGAGTCGATATCAATCGGCAAACCATTTTTGATGTGCCATGACCAAAGCGAAACATTCTTGAGTCCAGTCTCTTCCGAGAGCTCTCGTAGGGCACCTTCGAGTGGGATTTCCTCGGGATCTAAGTGCCCACCTGGCTGCAACCAGCGGTCGAGAAATTTGTGGTGTATGAGCAAAACCTTGTCACCATCAAGAAGAAGAGCGCTTGCAGTTAGGTGACCGATCATATTTTTGCGATCGCAAATGGTGAGATCCATTTTGCTCAACTGGCTCAAAAGAACAGCCAACCTGTCGCTCTCATCGAACCTGTCGAGATAAGCTGCCATGAGATTGCAGATGGCAACAATATACTCGGCACTGCAATTTGTGTTTGCGATCACTTGGATTTCCCCTTCCGCTTCTGAGCTTCATTGCGCTCTGACTCTTTATCAAGCCGCTCAGCTCTTTCTTTGGCGTGCTGAATGTTTTTGACTGCAAGTTTCAAAAATGCGTAGGTCTTTGCGCACGAGCGCATGCCTGTAAAAGACCAGAGCGGACAACCATCCGGCATCGCTACGACGAGCCGAGGCACCATCATCGCATGGTATCGATCGTCAATAGTGCGATCATCGAATCCACCAGCAGGCAGATTTTCTTTTGCGGAGCTATCTACTATCACAGCAAAAAAATGCTCGTTGATCAATGAGTAGATTGAGTTGTTCGAGAACACCGTGCGCTCCATAAGGTTGCTGTATGGGCAGTCGGGCATCGTGAAAAATGCAAGAATCGGCAGTTTCTTTTTGTTTCCCGGCAGCGACAAAAGGCTCTTGTCTCGAGGTTTTTTCAACCAACCGCCGCGCCCCGCGATCAGTGATTCTTTGTTCCACTTGACTCCGCTTTGGGCTCTATTTGCCGAAGTTCCTTCTACAAGCTGCAGGGCAACATACGTTACAAGCAGCACCACGCATAGTACCACAAGCGGTTTTGGAACAGAAGCTGTCGATCCCAGCTTAGTCAGCGCCATAGTGATACTCCCTCGCATTGACGATTGCGATTGTCAGAAGTACTGCCAGGCAAACATTGAAGAGCCACTTCGTCAGTGGTAACCAGCAGTTGCTCAACGGGTCCGCGCCAAAGAGATCGTAAACATGCAAAGTCGGGCTGAGAAACTCGACAATTGCCTTAAACGTATGACCGCACTCTTCCAGTGGTAAGGAGCCGCTGGGACCGAACAACATCGGTGCGCAAAACTTCTCAAACCAGGGTTTGATTCCGAGAGCTTCGAGGATTAACAGGGCATCAGATGCGGTGCCGTCAGTCGGGCTGGCAAGAAACGAAACTTGCGAGAGAGCGCGATAGAAGACGGCAAACTCGACTGCGAGAATTCCAATCAAAACATAGGTTTGGCTGGGCAGAAGGTAAACGAGCATCATGATTGCCGCGACGCTGAGTGAGTCTGTAATTCTCTCTACAAAACCGCATGCGATCATCTGTTGCGTCATGCACCGAGCCTCGAGCGCACCGGTGAGGAACATTATTGTGTACTGCAATAGAGACACTGAAGCAACGGCGACTGCAATCGACAGCCATTTTGAGAAGACGAAGGAGTAGCGGCTGAGTGGGCGTGTAAAAATCAAAGGGAGATAGTCGCCTCGACCCCCTACGGAAACCGCGTTGCCGACACAGTTTGAGCTTGT
>CAYZJR010000125.1:0-19207 GCA_964478655.1 uncultured Candidatus Obscuribacterales bacterium | reverse complement strand
CGAAGAACATCGTGGCCGCTGGTTTGGCAGACAAGTGCGAAGTGCAAATCGCTTATGCAATCGGCGTGGCACGCCCAGTATCGGTGCATGTCACGACGTTTGGAACCGGCAGGCAGTCCGACGCCGAAATCACCGACTTGGTAAACGAGGTGTTCGACCTTCGCCCAGTTTCAATCATCTCCCAATTCAAGCTCAACGAGCTTCCGAAGCTTAACAAGGGCACTTTCTACCGCAAGGTAGCCGCCTACGGTCACTTCGGTCGCCCCGATCTTGAATTGCCATGGGAAAAACTGGATAAGGTAAACGAACTAAAAAAGTCCGTGATGAAAGCGGCCAGCGCCAACTAGGAACCTGATCCTAGTTGAAAGCCTGGTAACGTTGAAAGCAATGTGCTTGCTTTACAACTGCGTGCACCCTCAAACTGGCTATAATTACTTGGTCGGCGGGTGTCTGCATTGTGTAGCTGCCATTGGCAAGGATGATTGATGGTCCTTGGTCTGCCTTGATTTCCGACAACAGACCGAAGACAACTGGAGCAGCCCAGGACGATGACGTCCGGCGTAATCACTGTAAATCCAGACACAGCCGACAGCTATGAGGTCGAACTCACTGAGGGCGAAGTACTTCAGATTGGTCGTAAACCTGCCCCGGCAGGAACGAAGAAGCTGATACTTCCGTTCGCGGAAGTCTCCGGGCAGCATGCGGAGATTCGCTGTAAGCCTGACAGCTGGACAATAGTTGATTCAGGCAGCACCAACGGAACCACCCTCAACGGTACCAGGCTTACTCCCGGCAAGGAGTATCAACTCAAGCGAGGCGATGTTGTCAAAATCGCGCAATACAACCTGCGCGTCACGCCTCCTTCTCGTGCTTCCGTAATGGTCGAAGAAGAAGACGACAAAGAGCAACAAGACAAAACACAATTTCGCATTCACTTAATTAACGCCACGATTCTTGTCGGCGACATCAAAGGGTTCACCACCCTGTCCGAGCAATACGCCGACGAGCCGGGTAAAGTTATGCGCGGCGCGCAAAAAGTTTTCGACCGCATGACGGAAGAAATCGTCAAAAATTACGGTCAGCTCGAAAAAATCATGGGCGATGCAATCATGGCTTATTGGTCGGGCGACGACTCTAAGGAAGGTGTGCGGCTGCAGGCTTTCCAGGCTTGTTACTCTGCGTTGCAACTGCGAGAAACCGTCGCGAAGTTGGCAAAAGATCCGTCTGCCTGGCCATTTTCACACCACCCACTTTGGTTGGATATCGCGCTTGCCACCGGGCCTGTCGCCGCGGGCGCACTAGGGCATGCTGCAGGCAATCCGAACCTGCTGGGCGATACTGCCAATTTGGTTTATCGTCTCGAGCATTTGATTGGTGACGATGTCCCGGGCGATATCATTTGCGAAAGTGGAACCTACGAACTCGCAAAAGACCGCTTTGAGTTTGTGAATCTCGGCCAGTTCAACGTCAAAGGAAGACAGCGCGCAGTCGATGTTTACAGATTGGTTCGCCAATTGAATTAGAGCAGCCGCTTACACCGCAAAAGCATAATGACAATTGATACTGAAACGCTTTCGAGCGATACTTTGACACTTGAGCAAAAGGTCGGAAGACTGATTCTTTGCCGCATTCCAGGCTATGTTTTGGAGGAACCGCACAGTGCGGCGCTGGCAGCAGGCACTATCGGCGGTGCGGTGTTGTTTAAGGAGAATGCATCGAATCTGGAACAGCTGGCCCACCTTTGCGCACAAATCGTCGAGACATCCAAACATCCACCGGTTTTGACTGTTGACCAGGAAGGTGGAGCCGTACAAAGATTCGATCATGTGATTACGCCGCTTCCTTCTGCAATGTCTTTGGGCTCGCACGATGACGTTGAGGCTGCTAAAAAGGCTGCATCGATTAATGCGTCACAGTTGGCGTTGTTGGGTTTTAACTGTCTGTTGGCGCCAGTCTTGGACGTTGCATCGAATCCAAAGAATCCGATCATCGGAAGTCGCGCATTTGGCTCTACTCCCGAAGCTGCTATCAAATACGGTATCGAAACTGCACGAGCAATTTTGAATGAAGGAGTCGTTCCTGTAGGAAAGCACTTTCCGGGGCATGGCTCCACAAAAGAGGATTCGCATGCCGAGCTCGCAGTTTATGAAGGAACTGCAGAGGAACTTGAGAACATCGAACTGAAACCGTTTAAGGAATGTTTGGATGTTTTGCCTGCAATTCTCACTGCGCACATTTGGGTGAAAGCTCTAGATAAAGAATGGCGCCCAGCCTCCCTTTCGCCAATGATTACCGGAGAACTTCTGCGACGACAGATGGGATTCAACAAGTTGATCATGACTGACGACATGCTGATGAAAGCAATCACTTCCAGATACGGTACTGGGGAGGCTGCAGTTTTAGCCGTCGAAGCAGGCAACGATCTTCTCCTTGTTTGTGGAACCTTCGAAGAGTCAATGGAGGCTCACAAGGCAGTTGTTGCTGCAGTAAAATCAGGAAGAATTTCTCAGCAGCGACTTTCGGATTCTGTCGCCCGCATTGATGCTCTATTTAGCAAACGCGCATCACATGCAGATCCCGCTTCCAGCCCGGAAAGATTTGCTCAATTGAAAAAGAGCGTGGAGTTAAACAATGCAACCGTGGATCAGTTGTACCGCGTTTCAAATGTTCGTGGAAGCTTGCAGCTAACAAACGATAGTTGGTCGTTTCTTCTGCCGCAACACTCACGATATCCGATGAATCTCGTTGGAGAAATCGAGCAGTTAAAAAAGGCGGGGCAACTGCATTCATTGAAGCAACTGCAGATTCAGGAATGTCGCTACAAGCCTGATTTGGCAAGCGATGATATTGATCGATTAATAGATACGCACTATTCGGGCGGCAATGTCTTGGTTGTCACATTTCGTGCGCCGATCATGACTGGTCAGCTTGAACTTGCGAGGCGTCTGATGAAGAGGAAAGCGAATGGGTCAAAAGCAATTCTCGTAGCCGGAGACACGGCAGGTGAGTTGCCGCTTTTGTCTGAGTGGACAAATGCAGCAAGCACTCTCGACCCATCGAATCTTGCTTTTAAGAGTCTCGCAAAAGAATTGTGCGGACTTTGATTTTCCTATTCTTTGAAATGTTTGAAGTGTGGCGAACTTCTTGATGTGTCACTATTTGCCTTGCTGCTGCTTGCCGGTATTTGTGATTGTGTTTGTCAGATTGTTCAGCAAGCTTTGCACTAGAAATACAGCGATCACAAGGATGATGCAACCAACCATTGTGATTCCTGCAGCGAGTCGTGTGATGATTTTCATCAACCCTTTGGGCTTTGGTTTCCCTGCGGGGGTTGAACCTGGTGGATCGTAAGCGTAAGACGACATGGCGTTTCCAGCCACACTTTGTCCTGAGTTCGGAGCCTGCGATGGTGATTCTTGCGGGGGCTGATTCGTTTGTTCCGATGTGTTTTGTTGACTCGATTCAAATTGACTCGACACGTTCGAATGTTCCGAAGCGTTGTGTTCCGAAGCGTTCTGTTGATCATCTTGATCGGGCATGACTAAGCACCTCGATGTGCGAGTGCGTGCATCTGGCAATTGCTCGCATATGTGTTACTTGAGGTCCCTAAACAGCATTACCGAATTTGCTGTATGCACGGCTTGTGCTTTTGCTACTTCTGCAGCCGTCAGCAGGTAGCTCAGATCTAAAAAGTCTTCAGGAATGCACGAAGCGCCGATTGCGATGGAAATCTTTTCTCTGTCGATGTTGCCTGGTAGGGGCGCACTCACCAGAGCCTTGACGATTCGATTAGCAAAGATCAATGCGCCTTGATTCTTCGTGTTTGGAAGGAGCATTGCGAAGTCGAATCCTTCGTAGTGGGCGAGCATATCGATGTGTCGCTTGAGTTGGCTGATTCGACGAACTACTTCGGCAATTGCCGCCACAGGTAGTGGCTCTCTTCGATAGTCGGGTGGACCGTGTTGCACTCGCAGTTCCATAACCATTACAGACAAAGGACTGCCCGACCTGTAGCCGCGGAAATATTCCTGCTCCATGAAATAGAGGAACGCCGGATAGGTGTACATGCCTGTTTCCGGGCGTCTCAAGGCCATCATTACGCTGTGAATTGCCGTTTTGTCGATGAGTTTTGGTTCGAGCGCTGGTCGATCTCCGCGTTGCCCAACTTGCTCGTTTGAAATCAGCACGAGGTCACAAGTGAGCAAATGGCAGAGAATGGGAGCCCAGGTGCTTCTTCCCATCTTCGCATTGGCAGCGACATCAGACACCGAGATCTTGTCGTTGATGTTTCCGTAAAACGCGCGCATTGTCGAAAGCTCTGCTGGTGCGCCGTAGTGAACTCTCGCATCGAATTCGGCCGGCGTGAGCTTAGGGTGCTTCCTGATCAACACCGACTCAGGACAGAGCCCGGCATTCTTCAAGTACGTGACTTTGTCCATGAGCTGAACGCCAGTGATGACTAGGTCTTCGAGGTGTTTTGTGACATTCTTGTCTTCTGTCGTGCGGGCGCGTGGTTCAAAACGATACCGTCCGTCTTTCCAGGTCAGCATCTCAAGAATGCACTCGTCTCCGGTCAGATCGCCAATTTCAGCATGTTCCGGTTCGCCATCGGCGAAATAAATCCTAGCGTGCGTATATTCGCGATCGACTTCCAAAAGCCCGGTCATTCGAGCAATTAGAATTGACTGAAACAGGTTGGAAATTTGCACGAGTGAGAGGTCGCCACTTAGAGCGGCCTGCCCCTTCGACCAGGAGTTGTCCTGCAGCCCGAGGCTTTGCAGTTTTGCTCGATCCATCTCGTTTGTTTGAATCGCATGCATGTAATATGTATCGCGGTGTCGTGATGCGTCGCGATACGACTCCGACACCTGAATCGCTCCATCAGCTTTCACGCTCATGTTGATTTCGCCGCACGACGAAACCATCAAGTTGTACACGAGCAGCACATCGCAGCTGCGATAGTCCCAGATAAGCTCAGGCGCTTGGTTGCCTTGTTGAACTGAAAAGAGCTTCCACTCGGTGTCTCCCCCTCGAACTGGACACTGGATATTGAGCGAAAATTCGGTTGTTCTGTCAGGAGTCAGCCAGGAGATCTCGACGAGGCGGCCTCTATGTTCCATCGCCATCGACAAGAAATGGTGAATTTCCGATAGCCCTGGAGCCGACGGCAGCTTCTGCAAGCTTTTGCTGGCGCCTCCCATGGTCTTTCTCAACATATCCGTGACTCCTCAATATCGGACACAGTAAACCAGAAGACTCCTAGATCCACTTCGTTATTCCCGGCGCATTTATTAGTTAACCGGTTATATGGTGTGTTATTGGTCCTTGGAAACTGTACAACTCTGGCATTATGTCCGTGACATGACCGTGACATGCAAATAGGGAATACACAAATTCCTTTTCCAGTGGCACAATTAGGTCGTCACATGGCTGTGGTTGAATGCAGAATCCAATTGATCGGTTTATCGACGGTGCTCTTAAGGCTCGCTATTTGACCTTGATTGCGGCGTTCGTCGTGACCTTGGTCGGTTTTTGGGCTTGGAAGACACTACCGATTGAAGCCTATCCCGAACTCGCAAACCCACAGGTGAGAGTCATCACGCTCTACTCCGGCAAAGGTCCCGAAGAGGTCGAGCGCCTCGTTACGATACCGTTGGAAAAGGAGTTGAACGGTGTTCCGGGGCAGATGTCGCTGCGTGCGTTGTCACTTTACGGTCTTTCCGTGATTACCGTTACGTTCACTGATACCACGCAGACTGCGTGGGCTCGTCAACAGGTTTTAGAGCGCCTTCAAGGCGCCGATATTCCGGAAGATGTAGAACCGCATCTAGAACCAGATGTGGGGTCACTCCGTGAAATCTTTAGATACTCTTTGCACAGTCGTTACTATTCGGCGATGGGTTTGCGCTCTATTCAACAGTGGGATCTGGAGAAACTGTTCAGACAAATTCCGGGTGTAATCGCGGTTGTTAGTGAAGGAGGTCCGACCAAGTCGTATGAAATCAGGGTCGACCCATACCAACTGAATGCCCGGCATGTCACTCTTCAAGAAGTCTTCGATGCGGTTTCCGAATCGAACAGCACCACAGGTGGTGGTTTCATTGAAAAGAACGGACACGCGCTGATTGTTCGAGAGTTGGGACTGATCCGCGACCTAGACGATTTGCGCAGTGTCGTGGTGAGAAGCACAAAAGATGGAACGCCTGTGCGTATCGGTGATGTGGCGGAAGTTGGCTACGGTCAACTGGTAAGGCGCGGGCAAGTTGGCAGGGGCACCGAAGATGATGTCGTTGAGGGCATCGTCATGCTGAGACGAGGTGAAAACCCATCGAAGGTTTTGAGCGGATTGTATGAGCGGTTGAACTCAATTGTCGAAAGATTGCCCAAAGGAGTTTCATTCGAGGTTCTCTACGATCGCTCTAAACTGGTCACTCAAACGCTGACAACCGTGGGTCACAACGTTCTAGTTGGCATCAGTCTCGTTGTAATTTTGTTGTGGGTATTCCTCGTAGATTTGGTTCCGGCGGTGGTGACTGCTGTTGCAATTCCAATCTCAATGCTGATTGCATTTACGTGCCTCAACCTGATGGGTGTGCCTGCCAACTTGCTCAGTTTGGGCGCGATTGACTTCGGTATTCTGGTCGACAGCGCTGTTGTCATGACTGAAAATATCATGCGCAGGCTCTCGGAAGAAGGGCAGAACTTAACACCGATCGAACGACTGATTCTGCTAACTGAATCAGCGCGCGAGGTAGGAACACCTATTGTCTTTGGCATTGTGACTATCATTGCAACGTTTCTGCCCATATTTGCATTTTCGGGAGTGGAAGGAAAATTGTTCCGACCGCTTGCAACGACAATGGTTTGTGCCCTTGTCGGAGCCGGTTTCATTGCTTTGACTCTCATTCCGGTTTTGTGTTCTTTGTTTATGGTGAAGAAGCCGGTAAAGGATCGAGAAAGCCCGGTGGTGCAGCTCGCGCGGTTTTTCTACAGACCGACTCTGAAGTGGGCGTTGCGGCATCACTTTATTGTGATTGCAGTGGCAATTGCTGCTTGTGTTTGGGCCGGTGATGCGTTCATGGGCTTGGGAAGCGAGTTTCTGCCTCACTTGGAAGAGGGCAACATATGGTTGCGTGCCACTGTTAAACCTGGCAGTGTCACGCTAGACGAGTCTGTGAGAATTGCCAATGAGATACGCGAAAAACTGCTTGCTTACCCGGAAGTCATTGATGTTCTCTCTCAAGTCGGTGGTCCCGATGACGGTACCGACCCTGCCCGTTTTGCCGACTCTGAGTACTATGTGGATCTCAAGCCAAACAAGGAATGGAGACCGCAATTCCATGAAGACAAGAACCAGCTGATCGCCAGCCTCAAACACGACTTGGAGGCGATTCCCGGAGTAAGTTATTACTTCACCCAATACATTCAGACTACGCTCGATGAAGCTCTGTCAGGCGTGCAGGGATCGTTGGTAGCGAAGATATCGGGACCCGATTTGGAAGTCTTGGAAAATCTAGGTCATCGAGTCGGCAAAATAATGGGCGAAACGCCTGGTATCGTCGATGTCATCGTTGATCCACTGCTTGGTCAGCCGCAGTTTACGATTGAAATCGATCGTATGCAGTGCGCTCGCTATGGGCTCAATGAGAGCGACTTGCGCGATCTTGTCGAGATTGCCATTGGCGGCAAACAAGCGACTACAATTCTTGAAGGGGAGAGACGATATGCAGCAATCGTCAGGCTAGCCGCAGAGTATCGAAGCTCAGAAGACGCACTCAGCGAAATCCGAATTAATACCGATAGTGGTGCCACGATTCCGTTGTCGCAAGTCGCGACATTGAAGGAAACGAACGGTGCAACTCAGATTTGGCGTGATGGTGGATCTCGATTGGCGACAATCAGAGCCAACGTTCGTGGACGAGACTTGGCAACCGCCGTTCAAGATGCACAACGAAGAGTCAAAGCCGGAATCCAGTTACCGGTGGGATATCAGGTGCTTTGGACGGGAGAGTTTCAGCGACAGAAAGAAGCATCTGAACAGTTAGCGTTGATTCTTCCCGTAACACTTGTTGTAATCATCACCATTCTCTATTTATCGTGTGGAACAGTCTCAGGCGCCATCATTATGTTCTCGGTCGTTCCTCTTGCTGCCATTGGAGCCATCGCTGCTTTGAAGCTTACAGGAACGTACTTTTCAATCTCAGCCGGCGTCGGATTCATTGCGTTGTTCGGGCTTGCCGTCAAAAACGGGATTCTCCTCGTAACTTTCGTGAACGAACTGAGACAGACCGGAAAGAAGGTTCCTGAAGCTGTTTATGAGGGTGCCCTGATCCGATTGCGTCCGGTGTTGATGACCGCCGTCATTGCCGCAGTGGGGCTTTTGCCCGCCGCATTGTCAAACGAAATCGGTTCGCAAACGCAGAAACCTTTTGCAATCGTGATCATTGGAGGACTGATCTCATGTACCTTCTTGACTTTGTTCGTATTGCCGGTGCTTTATCTCAGATTCACTCCTAAGCCGGGACGACAACAGAGCGTTCCGGAGGTAGAATCGACATTGGTATCTGAATCAGATCCTAAATCAGATCCTGAATCGCCTTCCGAAGAAGAACCCGAACCAGTTGGTCAAAATGAAACTTAAGGGCATTGTGCATGCATCTTCCATGTTGCTTATTGCAGCATGTGTTTTGCCCGCGTGTGTTTTGACCGCGTGCGATCAGCATGCCTCAAACGCCGTGGTCTTGCCTCCGCAGCCGAAGCAAGACCCCAACCGAGCTCCTGTTGTCACACTGGAGCATAAAGAGGTAAATCACCTCAAGTTAACGACTGCGATTGCCGAACGAATGGTTGTTCCACAGAAGGTGGAACTCCCGGCACAGTTAGAACCTGATTCAAACCTGACCACACCTGTGGTTGCACTAATGCCAGGAAGAATTGAAGATATCTCTGTCATGCTCGGTGACAAAGTAAGGAAGGGCCAGATTCTTGCTTCGATTCGAAGTGATGAGATAGCGCAGATCGAAGCTGACTTGCTGAAAGACGTGCTTGACTATGAAGCCGATATCGAACAGCAACAAGTTGATTTTCAGTTGCACAAGGCGGTTTTCGATCGCAAAACCCAGCTGTTCAACGAAGGAATCGCTTCCAAGGCTGAAGTTGAAGAAGCAAAGCGAGACGTAGATAAGGCGCTAGCTGAAGTTCGAAATGTTGAACGTAAGAAAGAGTCTGCAATCAAAACCGCAACAGAAAGAATGCGCTTGTTCGGTGTGCACACCAACGAAATACAACGCCTTTTGAAGTCGAGGATGATTGACAATACTTTTGACAGCGTTTGCCCTCGCGACGGCGTGATAACGGCTCGTGATGCTGACGTTGCGCAGATCGTCGACAATGGACACAGATTGTTCGTGGTCTCAGATCTCAGCCGAGTGTGGCTAATTGCGCAGGCGTCTGAGCGCCACATCCAAGACGTTCGCCCAGGCTTGACGGTGTTGTGCACAATTGACAGCTTCCCAGGCAAAGTGTTCGACGGAAAAGTCGACTATATGGACGCAGCGTTAGACCCTGACACAAGAACATTGAGTATCCGGGTCACCATCCCTAATCCCGGATTTGCTCTCAAGCCCAAGATGTTTGGGCGCATGAAAATCATCACCGGTCAGCGTCAAGTACTTGCAGTTCCTGCCGGGTCAGTTCAAAAAACCGGCGAGGTCTATGTTGTGTATATCCAACGCGCGCCAGACACTTTTGAAGAACGGCAAGTCGTTGTCGGCCAACAGTTTCCAGACTATATTGAGATTCTGAAGGGACTAAATCCCGGCGACAAAGTAGTAGTGAATGGAAGCCTGCACTTGCAGGGAAAAGTGATTCAAGATTTGAGTAAATAGCATCGGGTTAAACGTGAAACTTATAACTGCAATAATTCAACCGTTTATGCTGGATAAACTAGCCAGGGCGCTCCTGCGTGCCCCTGTGACCGGATTCACGGTGCTGGAGGCGCGAGGTTTTGGGCGTGGCACTACAGATAGTACCGGATATTTGGTGCCGAGAACGCAAGTAGAGATCGCGGTCGCCGACAAGGACCTAGAGACGGTCAAGAACATAGTTTTGAAAACGGTAGGAACGCAGCAAGACGGCGATGGAGTCGTCTTGGTTTCAGAACTGTTGGAAGCGATCAATATTCAATCAGGCAAGTCGATTTTTAAAGAGTGAAGCCCAGCGCATCGTTCAATGATTGGAACGTTCCGAACTGAAGGCAGCGCGGCTAAGCCTGTCTCTGACGCCGCTCCACTGCTCGCTTTCGGGTGCAGCTTCAACAAGAATCAGGTCAGTATTCTGCGAGTCCAAAATTCGCAAATTTGAATACAAGCACCGTGCGTACTCAAACGCATCTTCCGGTGCCACTACCCATGGTGTGTTTGAACCATTGTTCTGCGACGGACTGAAACTGAGAACAGAAACTCTTTTACCTTGTGCAGACGCCACTCTAGCTTGTAGATCACCCGCGGATACGAGCTGTACAGGCGTCTTCGGAGCATAGTGACTGGGTAAGTTGCCTGATGTTCTCGGCGCCGTTGATGCCTGTGTTTCAGACTTATGCGTGGCGACCGGCTCAGACAGTACGTTTTCGATTTCGGAAGCCAATATCATTCCGGGTCTGAGTACTCTTACTTCCTCCCAGGAGAGATCCACAATTGTCGACTCGATTCCAACGAGGCAGTCTCCACCGTTCAGTACTAAAGAAACGTCTTCACCCAGATCGTTTTTTACATCCTGAGCCCTGGTAGGACTCAAGCGCCCAAACCTATTGGCAGACGGTGCGGCAATTCCTCCGGCGAACTCCTTCAAAAGCGCCAATGCCACAGGGTGATTCGGAACTCGCAGCGCAACCGTATCTTGCCCACCGGTGACTTGGTCCAATACTGAAGGATTTCGCCTTAGCACCATCGTCAATGGACCCGGCCAGAAAGCTTCCGCCAGGCGCCATGCTCGATTCGGAATCTCGACTGCCCAATGCTGCATTTGCTGCTCGTCGTGTAAATGAACAATGACCGGATGGTTTGTTGGGCGCCCTTTGACGCGATAGAGAAGTTCAAGGGCGGAACGATTAGTGGCATCGGCGCCGAGCCCATAAACTGTCTCGGTCGGTAGTGCCACAAGCTTCCCCTCGCGAAGAAGGTTGGCAGCTTTTAAAATCTCTTGTGTGTCCATTGCTATTGGCGAATCTTTAATTGCGCAGGAAATTATATCTGTGTTTTTAACCTTTTGGCGCAGCCGTAGCCGTTAGGTAACAATCTTCGAGGGAATACCTTTTTTAGAAGGCATTGCCTTGTATTCCCGCTCAGGTTTAACTAGCTACGATGAAGTCGCCATCCAAGACTGTTCAGCGCAAGAAAGTCGTTGATGAGACTGCCTGGTACAAGAGATGTACGGGCGAGGGAATCAACCTTCGAGAAACCCTCGATGAAATTAAGTGGTTCGCCTATCGTTGTTTTGACGACCTGGACACTGATAAAGACGGCTTTCTAGAGCGAGAAGAAATTAGGGCTGCGCTTGATTCGCCGAGCATCGGTTGGCGGGAGAAGTCGTATTTGACCTTTCTTCTTCGTCGTTTGGACGACATTCAAGTCGCCTACAGTGAAGAGTGGCATCATGACAAACACCACGGAATTACTCGAACCGACATTCAAGAGTATTTCGGCAAAATTCATCGCTCGTACACGATCGATCCGGACTAGTGTTGTTCCGTTTCTCTCATGCGATCCATGACTGACCTATGATCCATGACATGCGATCCGTCAGGGCTTTGAACTAGACCAATTCGCCTCGGAGTGCCCAGGGGTTTGCGGCGACAACTTTGACATCGACGAACTGTCCAATGTGCGACTCATTGCCTTCAAAATTCACGATCTTATTTGTTCTGGTGCGACCGGTTAGACGTTCTGGACTCTTCTCGCTGCGACCTTCAACGAGCAGTTCTACCGTGCTTCCCAGATATCGCTTGTTGCGGCGGTGAGAGACATCACCCACAACAGTGTTGAGGAAACGCAAACGCTCGTACTTCTCATGTTCTGGAACTTGAGCTTCCCAATTCGCAGCCGGCGTGTGCGGTCTGGGCGAATATGCTGCGGTATTACAGGCGTCGAAACAAATCTCCTCAACGAGAGAAATCGTATTCATAAACTCGTTTTCTGTTTCGCCTGGGAAACCAACGATCAAGTCAGTCGTAATCGCAGCATCTGGAATGCGCTCGCGAATTTGCTCGACTTTTTTGCGATAGAAATCAACGTTGTAGCCGCGCGCCATCCGCCGCAAAGTGCGATCGTCGCCTGCCTGAATAGGAATATGGAAATACTCACAGGCAGAAGCAACATTTGCAACCGCATCGATAATCTCTGGATTGAGATCTCGGGGATGGCCGGTGAGGAAGCGCACTCGCTTGATAGCGTCTTGCTTTCCGACCATCTCTAGCAAGTTCCCCAAATGAATTTTGGGATCTAAATCATGACCAAATGCCGTCACGTTTTGACCGAGCAACGTCACTTCCTTGTAGCCAACCGAGGCCAGCTCTTTGATTTCTTCCAGTATCGTATCTGGTGCTCGACTTTTCTCGCGACCACGCACATAAGGAACAATGCAGTACGTACAGTTGTAATCGCAACCATAAATAATGGAAACCCACGCCGATATGTCGTTTTGACGAATCACGGGCAACTCGGGTAAATCTTCGGGGAGTTCCTGGAAAATCTCCACGACCTTCTCGCCACTGCGCTGGGCCTTGATTACGAGCTCGGGGAGGCGATGGAGATTGTGAGTTCCGAAAACGATATCTACGTAAGGGGCGCGCTTGATAAGCGCCTCTCCTGCATCTTGAGCCACGCATCCGCCGACTGCGATCATCGAGTTAGGACGTTTGTCTTTGACTTTTCGCCACGCGCCAAGGTAGCTGTATACCTTATCTTCTGCACCTTCGCGGATTGCGCAGGTGTTGAGAATCATCAGGTCGGCGCCTTTGAGGTCGGCCGTCTGCTTATAGCCGATTTCATCGAGGAGCCCGAGCATGTGCTCAGAGTCAGATTTGTTCATCTGACAGCCGAACGTTTCTATGTAGACCGACTTGGTTTGCCGGGCAGACTCGATTAGCGTAGCCATCGGTGCTCCGTATCTTGAACGCGCGCGCCAAAGTAGGTGCGCTTGATATGTTCAAGGATACTACACTAAGCCTAGACTCGTCCGTCGTCTAGCTCACGCACGCGTTGAAAGAATGATTCGAAGGAGTTGCGAATCCATTCCATGCGCAACTCATGTAAATCCGGCGGGATAAGCTCGCCGGTATTAGTTGCGTAGCTAATGCGGTAGGCGCCGTCTGAGTCGCTTTCAATACTAAGGTCGAGACTTCGAATATCCAAAACGCACCTCGCTGTTAAGCGCGCCATCTGAGTCACGATCAGCGGCCAGTCAATAGACTAGCTTGTCATGATTGTTGAGGCGATAGAGAACTATAAAAGTTCGCTCATTCTACACCATCTTGAAAAACTTGTTATCGCATTTCGAAACAAAGCCGAAATTTGGTTTTTGGATGGAACGGCATGGATGCTCGCTCTTGCGTGAATTCATTGCCGCTCATGCGCTTTGGGGTGAGTTCTTTTATTGGACGCGGGTTTTCAAGGGCTTCGTTTAGCCGATGATGGCTTCAATTTCGTATTGGTCCACTTCAAGTACTTCAGTCCCTCATCGTGCCCAGGCGAGATAGAGAGCGCCTTTGTTAGGCACTCTTGCGCCTTTTTGTAGTTTCCGCATTCGTAATAATGGCGCCCGAGAAGAACGTACGACTTTGAAACTTTGTCATCTTTCGGTCCATATTGTTTCTTGCGGATCTCCAAAGACTTGATGCGATAAGGTTCGCATGTCTTGTAGTCCTTTACGCCCTCGTAGTAATTCGACAGCGAATCATATGTGTATGCGACAAACGGATGATTCGCGCCCATCGCTTTTATAGTTTGCGAGTGCAAGTCTTGCAGAAGTTTCACCGGTGCAATTTGATGATCGGTGTCGCAAGTGTCTATCTCAACGCGCTGGGCGACTCGGTCTAGAAACCATTTGATGTCCGTATCGGTGCCCATGTTCTTTAAGATTCCCGCCCACACTTTTTGCGATGCGGCCGTGTCGCCTTTTAAATAGAGCGTTACCCAACTATTGAGGTCATTGCTGAAAAACGCACGGCTTCTGTCTTTCTGCGGTCTATGCAATGCGCGATCGGAGTTTTTGAAGGCTTTGTCTTGCAGTATTTTGAGAAGTTTTTCGTCTTCAGGGCTGCGTTCTTTCGCGTGCACGCAAGCCGCCGATAAGGCAGTCACCAACAGCAATACAGTTGGTGCGTACATCGTTCTCGCCATCTGTCTATAAAACGCGCCCATTCAATAGATTGTGACACAGTTTTTTGCGGCGAGACGAACAACAATGCTTTAATACTTGTGCCCGCTCAGGTCTCGCTTGATTGTCGTCGGCTTTTTGACTGTCGCGTGATAAAGAAGATCGTCTCCGATTTTTCGAACATCCACTAGTTTCATCTCCGTGAGATCTGCAAGTGGAACTGGATAGGGATCGGAAATCGCAGAGACTGCCTGGCTGTCGCCTAAGATTTTCGGTGCGATAAACCAGAGCACCTCATCGACAAATCCCTCCTGCATCAAAAGTCCAATCAGGCGGCCTCCGCCTTCGCACAAGACGGTTTGCACGCCGTCTTTTCCGAGGCTGTCGAATAGAGCAGCCAAGTCGATTGCCCCTTGTCCTCTGGGATCTGGAGGCAGCGCAACGATCTTCACATGCGCTCCGAACGACGATCCTTTTTCAGTCGCAGCTTTCTCCGAGCAAAAGAGTGTTGTCTGTCCGCCGCTTGCGCGCTCGCAGATTTTCGAATCAGGTTTGAGTTGAAGGTCTGTGTCCACTACCGCTCGTTTGGGATCTCGACTGTCGCGAATTCCTCGTACGTTGAGTTGAGGATTGTCCATTCGAGCTGTTCTACCGCCGACAAGGATGCAGTCGATTTCGTTTCTGAGTTGATGAACATAGAGGCGTGCTTCCTCGCCGGTGATCCACTGGCTGCTTCCAAATCTATCTGCGATTCTTCCGTCCAGCGTTGCTGCGATTTTAACGGAAACCCATGGTTTTCCTGTCGTTGCGTGTTTAAAAAAGCCTCGGTTAATCCAGCGGCATTCCTCTTCCAAGACGCCTACTACAACCTCGATACCCGCAGCGCGCAATGCTTTTATGCCACCGCCGGCGACTTCGTGGTATGGGTCTGAGGTTCCTACAACAACTTTTCGCACCCGGCTTTTGATTACTGCCTCCGTGCATGGAGGAGTTTTTCCTGTGTGGCAGCATGGTTCCAAACTGACATAAAGCGTTCCGTTTAAAGCCTTATCCCCAGCCATTTCCAGCGCAATAACTTCAGCGTGAGCCTTACCTGCCCGTTGATGAAATCCTTCACCGACGACTTTGCCGCGAGAGCTAACGACGATTGAGCCGACCACAGGATTTGGTGTCGTTCTACCGATGGCGCGCCTTGCGAGTTCGAGGCAGCGTCCCATTATCTCTTTGTCTTTGGCAGAGCCTATGTCTTGTGTGCCGGCGGCAGATTCTTTGTTTTTTGCAAATCCGTCGTGCACAATAATCTGCCTTAACCGAAGAACACTTCAGCGACTTTGTAGAGATCCATATCGAGCATTTTGACCTTGTCGACTGCGTCTTCCACAGGAACGTCAGTTACCTTGTTTCCACTGAGCGACACCATGCGACCGTATTTCTTTTCGTGCACCAAGTCGGTGGCGAGCACACCGAATCTGGTGGCAAGCACGCGGTCAAAGGCTGTTGGAGACCCACCACGCTGAATATGCCCGAGCACAGAAGCGCGGGTTTCATAGCCGGTTTCCTTCTCGATTAGTGGGGCGAGGCGTTCGCCGATTCCGCCCATTCTTACACGACCGAATGAATCAAGCTGTGGTTCCGCCGGCGGTTCTTCGTCGGCAAAACGGGCCCCTTCGGCTACGACGACAATTGAGTAGTCACGACCGCGCGCATGGCGGTTTTTGATTGACTTGACCAGTTCATCCAAGACAATTGGTTTTTCTGGCACCAAAATGTAATCTGCACCACCAGCGATACCGCCATAGCAGGCTATCCAACCTGCCGAACGACCCATTACTTCGCAAACCAGAACTCTGTTGTGAGACTCTGCTGTTGTGTGCAGCCGGTCGATCGCTTCAGCCACGATGTTTACGGCAGTGTCGAAGCCAAAGGTGAAATCGGTAGCGCTCAAATCGTTGTCTATTGTCTTCGGCACGCACACCACATTAAGCCGATGCTCTACGTGCATTTTGTGGGCGACGCTGCAAGTTTCTTCTCCGCCGATGGCAATCAATGCATCGAGACGATTCTTTTGCATTGAGTCCATGATGCGCTCTGGTCCGCGTTCCATCTTGAATGGATTGATACGCGAAGTGCGAACAACTGTTCCGCCTCTTTGAATCAAGCCGCCTGTGCTGTGAAGGGTTAGGGGCATGACCATGTTTTCAACGGGTCCGCGCCAACCTTCAAGGAAACCAACAACCTCAGAGCTGTATTCCTTGACGCTGCGTCTGACAACGGCTCGTATTACCGCGTTCAGTCCGGGACAATCGCCACCGCCGGTCAGGACTCCAATTCGCATGTTGATGCTTTCCTCACTGTTTGCCAAGCTGCCAAGCGCCAAAGTTTGCCACGCCCGGGCTCAGGCGAAATCTGATTGTGTTTAGTATACCGGCACTCAATAACTAAATTTCTTTGTAAACCCGCTGGTAGCGAGCTTTTCTGAGCCTTAAGGGTGCGAACCCATACCTTGTAAATCTTCCTTACATAAGGCCACTTACTTAACTTTTTGCCAAATCTCAGAGGCGATTCGCGGATGTCTCTTACTATTAGCAGAGCCTGTAACGGTGACAGTGCCTTGTCTGTCGCTCATTCCACCTAGCAGGCGACGGGTTCTCGCGGACAGTGGTGTCTTTTCGCCGCGCGCGGGCTGGGCTAAACACAAGAGGAATCGATCTTGAACCTATACGAATACGAAGCAAAGAAGATCTTCGCGGAAAGCGGAATTTCAGTGCCACCCTCGGTGCGAATCACCAAGCCGGACGACCTCAACAAGGTTCACCTCGGTTGGCCCATCACCCTGAAGTGCCAAGTGCTCTCAGGCGGTCGGGGCAAGGCGGGCGGAATCAAATTCCCCAAAGATCTCAAAGAAGCGAAAGAAGTTGCGAAAAGCTTGCTCCAGTTGACAATCGGCGGATCGAAAACCGAAAGCTTGCTGGTTGAACCCCGCGTATCGATCGCTAAAGAACTCTACCTGGCAGTAACCCTCGATCGCGAAAGAGGCTGCGCCATCTATATTGCATCTGCCGAAGGCGGAATCGAAATCGAGTCGTCCCATAATGTAGTAACTATGCCGATTCCTTATCCGTTCCACCCATGTGTGGCGCGCGATCTGGCCAAGAAGCTCGGACTCAAAGGCACCGCCCTTGTCAAAGTGGCTGACGTCGCCGCCAAGCTCTACAAATTGTTTGAAAGCAAAGACCTCGATCTCGCCGAAATCAACCCACTCATCATCACCGAAGGTGAAGATGTTATGGCGCTTGATGGCAAGATTACAGTCAACGACGATTCAATCGATCGTCAAAAGTACTTCTCCGGTTGGCAAGAAAAGCACCTTTGCGACTTGAGCGACAGAGAGCGGCGCGCCAAACTGGCCGGACTCAACCTGGTCGAACTCGAAGGAAACATCGGCATCATCTGCAACGGCGCCGGATTGACGATGGCGACGATGGACATGGTGAAAGGTTTCGGCGGAAATCCTGGCAACTTCCTCGATGCCGGCGGCGGTTCGGACCAAGCCAAGACTTTGACGGCTCTCGAACTCGTGCACGATAACCCGCAGGTTGACGTGATTTTGCTCAACATCTTGGGCGGCATCACTGCATGCGATGAAGTGGCAGGAGCCTTGGTCGAATTCATGAAGCGCCATCCTGAGCGTAAAATGGTCGTTCGCCTCCGTGGCAACAACCAAGAAGCTGCTGAAAAGATGCTCGAAAAGTCGGGACTGAAGCTGTATCCGGATCTCGAAGATGCAGTAAAGGAAGCAGTGGCGAAATCCAAGCAAAAGCAGCCTGTAGGCGCCACCAAGTAATTGGTTGGAACGCACTACACGACAGAATTTATTGAGGAGAAACAATCGTGATTTTGGTCAATAAAGAAACGAAAGTCATTGTGCAAGGCGCCACCGGCAAGATGGGCTCAACGCACACAAAGAGAATGGTTGAATACGGAACCAAAATTGTCGGCGGCGTAACCCCCGGCAAAGGCGGCGAAAAGATTCACGGCGTGCCGGTTTTCGACACGGTCAAAGAGGCGGTGGAAGAGACAGGCGCTACGGTTTCTTGTATTTTTGTTCCACCGTATCTGGCTCTTGATGCCGGTATCGAAGCTTTGGAAGCCGGTATCGAACTTCTCGTCTTGATTACCGAAGGTATTCCGCCGCAAGACACCGCCAAGCTGGTTGCCGCTGTCAAAGCCAAAGGCGCCAAGCTAATTGGGCCGAACTGCCCTGGTATCATCACTCCAGGACAATGCCTGATCGGCATTCTTCCGGGCATGATCTTCAAGTCCGGCCCAGTCGGCATGGTCAGCAAGAGCGGTACCCTCACCTACGAAATCGCCCTCGCCCTTTCGGATGCAGGTCATGGGCAATCCACCTGCGTCGGCGTAGGTGGCGATCCAATCAAAGGTTTGGACTACAAAGAAGTGCTGACGCAATTCGACAAGGACGCTGAGACCGAAGTCATTGTGCTGATTGGCGAAATCGGCGGTTCGGCTGAAGAGGAAGCTGCTGAGTTCATCAAAAAGAACATCAAGAAGCCCGTCATCGGCTACATCGCTGGTCAGACCGCACCTCCCGGCAAGCGTATGGGACACGCCGGCGCCATCATATCTGGTGGTAAGGGAACAGCTCAATCCAAAATCGATGCGTTTAAGGCGAACGGCGTTAAAGTTGCAATGACTCCGAAAGAAGTCGCGCAGTTGGTGGCTGAATCTCGCAAACAACCAGCCAAGGCGTAACTTGGGGCGCTCCGCGCCACGCGCTCCGCGCCACGCGCTCCGCGCCACGCGCTCCGCGCCA
>CAYZJR010000124.1:16211-19347 GCA_964478655.1 uncultured Candidatus Obscuribacterales bacterium | reverse complement strand
GTACAGATATAGATATGCGAAGTTCGACAAGAAACAGTTTGATTCGCAAGTTGGGTATCTGGACAAGCTGATGAGTGGCTGTGAAGCTGAAGGTATCAACGTCATCCTGGTAAACATGCCGTTGACGCGCGACAACATTGCTTTGATGCCACCTGGGCTATACGACAACTACATGTCGACGATGAAGGCAGTTGCGCAGAAGTACAAAGGGCAGTTTCTCGATTTGAGTGATGAGAGCTTGTTTCCCAAGTCCTTGTTTCATGACTCTGTCCACCTGAACGCGTACGGTGGCAAGCAATTCTTTGAAGTGCTCGCCGCGAAGATTGCTGACTCTCGTGTGGCCAGCGCGATGGTGCAAGGAGGCGTGCGTTAGTCGATGCCTAGTGCAACACTGACTAAACCAAAGGATTCTCGGCAGACAGGCAACCGTCTGCCTGTTGTTCCTGAGCAATCGACACGCCAATTTATTAAGCCACCGTCCGTGGTATTTATTGCATCTGTGGTATGCTGTGCTGTAACATCGTTCCTCACTATTCGGCATCATCTGTCGCCGCGAGTCGTTGAGCTGTCTGTTTTGTTCGACTCTGCTTCGTATTTGAATTCGGCAGGTCAGGTGCACGAATGTATTCGGACACTCTTTTCTCACCCGATCAGCATTGAGTCGTTGCAACGCACTGCGAAACTGCTCTCAGGTGCACTATTGCTTGATGGTCCTGTCTTGCCGTCGCTTGGTGCGGCTTTCTATGGTTTGATTCAGCAGGTTCCGACCGTTTTCGATATGCGGCCTGCTTTGGTTTTGCAATCCCTTCTTCATGGGTTGAACGCAGGTTTAATCGTGGTGCTTGGCACACGATTTACAGGGCGTCCGCTGTGGGGAGTCCTCACGAGCTTTGCGTGGGGACTCTACCCGGCGGCGGCTATTGGCTCTGCGAACTTCATGTCGGAAACTCTGACGGTTACGCTTGTAGTTGCGCAAATGTTGTGCGTTTCGTTTTGGGTTGAAGAAGATTCGACATTACGAAAGTGGCGTCACTCTAGGGCATTATGGGCGGCTGCAAGCGGTTGTTTGGCTGCTGCGCTCATTTTGTTGAAGCCTGCGCTTCTGGCTGCGTGTGCAGGAGCGATTGCTGCGGCACTTCTCGGCATGCGGCTGACGCACAATCCGATCGCACTTATTGGTAAGCGTGCAATGGCTGTGGCTGCAGGTTTCGCGTTAACAGTCATTCCATGGCTCATGTTCACATTCACGGTAACCGGAGAGGCTGTTCTTACGCCTCAGCGAATGCCCGTTAAGAATTTGGCGACTGGGCTTAATCTGGAAACAAAGGGCTGGGGAGCAATCCCTGACACTGATTTCGTCAAGCTTTTCAACGAACAGGACAAACCGCTGCCCACTATGCTCGGTTTGATTTCGCAATGTCCGATTGAACACGCGTCATTGATGGCGAGCAAGCTGTCTCGATTATGGTCGACTCCGTGGAACGACTATCGTCAAAAGTTTCTCTTTGCCACTGCTCCCATTCAAGTCTGGTGGCATCAGGGTTTTGTGGCAATGTCATTGGTCGGAATTTTGTGGTTCTTCCTGTCGATTTCGAAGAACTCTTTGCATTGGATCGGCTCTGACCGTAAATTCTGGTTGCCGCTTGGGTTGGTATCGCTGGCGGTGGCGGCCGGGCATCTCGTATATCTTCCTTTTGCTGCCAATTCTCGCTACGGCTTCACGGCAATGCCCGCGCTGCTCACTTTCGCGTTGTTTGCAGGAATGTTTGCGGTGCGCGGCTCTGTGTCGAGTTTGGTTCGCGGAATCGGAGCGGTGCTCGCGGTGATGGCGGCGATTTCCATCAATTCAGTCTCGCTCATTGACAATATCGTCAATGTTGTCCATGCGCCGGTTTTGGATGGCACCGAGGTGACTCAACTTGCGGTCATTCTGCAAACAACTTTGTGGGGTGTAGCGATCTTACTTGCATCTTCAGCCTTCAATCAAACATCGACAATTTCCAAAAGTGGCAAGCTAGCGCTTCTTGCAACTTGGTTGATTGGAGCGTCGGTGATTGTTCTTTCGGTATTCGGAGTCGACCGCGAATGGAATACCGCTCTTTCCGCCAACCAATCTATATGCAGAGAGCTGCCGGGAATTCAACTTGCGGCTCCTCCGAACCATACTCTTATTCTTGTCGACTGCAGCGAGGAAGCGAATGCAAAGTTTGTAGTCAACGGGCATCATCAACCGGCCGTGTTGGCGCCGTTAGCATTTCTCGATGGTTCTGGAAACCTGCTTCGCGACATGCAGCTGTTTGGTGGAATTTCCGGCGCAGGCGCGCAGAAGATGCGGCAGTGGCGATATGCTGAGATACCCACAGCATGGCTGTCGACGACTCAGAATAACGTGATCAAAATGAGCTGCGACAAGCCGGTAGCAGTTTACGGTGACTACGTTAATGGCAGTGAGCCCGTGCATGTTCCATCACTGTGGAATTTCAGCGCCACTAAACTCTTGTCCGATCCCACTGCGACTGACCCCCGTATACCCGCGGTTGTTCCCACTCGCAAGAAAGAGGGCGAGCGTGCGTGGATCGAAACAGCGAATTCGGCTGATGCGACCAAGGTGCGCACCGAGCCTCTGGATCGCCGTGCTCCGCGACTGCTTCTGGCGTTCCTTTATGACAAATCCAAAGCTAATGAGACGTCGACACTCAGAAATTGGTCCGGCACCATAGATGGTGTGCATTCATCGTCAGGAGATGAGCCGATTAAGCTGACTTGCGATGTTCCAACCGAGCTCCTTTATCAGGGCACTCTAAATCTCGTACTTTCCATGGAAGCCGAGGCTCAAGATGCAGGCGCCAAGCTCGCAAATATAAATGTGTGCCTTCGCAACAAAACGCAGCTTGGGCACGATGTCGAATTCGTTGGCGGCGCTCCCCTGATTTCCGTCGATGGCAAAACCGTGGAATTCAAAGCCGTGCTTCCAACGTCGGCGATTGCACAAGGCGATCACTATATTGATGCAGTAATTAGACCGCGCGGATTTGCAATGTCCGTAAAGAACGTGCGTGTCGAAGCCCGTTCTGAAGTCGCTCCGAAAGTTAGCAGTACATCGCGGCTGCGTGTGCTTTAGTCCGTGAGACAATAG
>CAYZJR010000124.1:0-16111 GCA_964478655.1 uncultured Candidatus Obscuribacterales bacterium | reverse complement strand
TCCGAAAGTTAGCAGTACATCGCGGCTGCGTGTGCTTTAGTCCGTGAGACAATAGAGCCGATCCGCCGCGCTGGCCCAGCGGTATCCGGGCGCATACTACGGCACATTGGAGTTCCTACTTGCGGTTGGGATACCAATAGTTCTACCATTGTACGTGTACTGTTGAACTAATGGCAGCGAGCTCATGGAGACAAGTTTGAGTTCGCGGGAGGATTTTATGTCGGTAGAAACACTCACTAAAGAACAAACTGAAGCAATCAAATATTTCGAAGCAAAATTGGCTTTCGAAATCGGACCAATCGGAGTGAAGTACGCTCGTCAAAACGGCGAGAAGCTACAGATCATCGATCTCCGCACACCAGAACTGTTTGCGAAGGGTCATGTGCCTGGAGCAGTCAATATTCTGTTCGACGATCTTGAGAAAAACCTCACGAAGCTTGATAAAAACACCACTACAGTCGTGTATTGTTACGACATAACTTGTCACTTAGCAGCCAAAGCGGCTTTGCTTCTAGCCCAAAAGGGTTATAAAGTAAAAGAGCTTTCTGGCGGCTTCCAAGACTATGTCGCTCATGACCTAGAAGTCGAAGGTAAGGCATCTAGTTGCTCGGCCGGCTCTTGTGGCTAAACCGAACAGCTGATGGTCGCCATCCGAAGCACATACAGAGGAGAATAAATGATGAAAACACTGATCGCTTTGACTCTTTCGATCGGTATGGCGGCTGGTCTATCAGTAGCAGCTTTCGCAGATTGCGGACATTGTCCTGAGAAGTCTGGAAAAGGCTCGCCAACCTGTGGAAAGGAAAAGGCCTCAGAAACAGAAAAAGGTGCTGACAAAGCTGAAGGCACCAAATCTGAGGACAGCTCCACTGATAAGAAGGCATCAGCTGATGCACCGGATTCTGGCTCGACTGAACAACCGAAGACAGAAACCAAGTAACAGCAATCGACTTGAAGAGTGTGTCGCTCCCTGTCTCAGGGGGCGATTCACTTTTTTGAGCACATTTTGAAGCAGTTCAGCGCGCAATTTCGTTTGCGGCTTTGATAAATGCATCTGCCAAGTTATCGATGAAGAAGTAGTCTTGAGCGCCGATAAAGCGTGTTGGCGTTCCACCAAATTGACTTTTGAATTGTGAGAAGCGCCCATATTGATGTTCGGGGGAACGGTGATGAACATACCCGTAAAAATCATAGGTGTGGCAGCCGGCATCGCGTGATTTTTTGATTGCAGACCATTGCAAGGCGTAGCCACCCATGAGGTTCCGCTTAGTGTCGGTAACTCCGCCATAGAGATATGTCGCGCGCTTTCCGTATGTTATGAGAAGCAGTGCGCCTAATAGATCGCCATCGTGCTTCGCTAAAAGAATTCTCGCATATTGCGTTGAGCAGAGGGTTGCGGCAAGATGTTCGAAGAAAGAGCGAGACTCAAGTGCAAAATCGTCGCGCATACTTGCCTGTGTAACTGCATCGTAAAACTGCACGACATCTTCGATTGCAGTGTGCTCTGTTACCACTACACCGTGCTTCTCTGCTTGTTTTATGTTGTAGCGACCCTTTGGTTTCATCTGAGCAAGTATTTCTTTTTCACTTGCTTGCAAATCTAAATACAATGTCTCCCGCGGAACCAAATCTCCAGGCGCCCTTCCAAACTCCCTAAACAAGGCAGGAAGCGGAGGTGCCAAACGCGGTTCAATGCGCATCGACATGATGCCGGTTTCTATCGCATACGCTTGAACACGATCTGTAAGCAGTCGCATGTACTCGGTGGCGCGCACGCGATCGTTCCACGGCAAGACAGGACCTTCGGGGGCGACGAGGATGCCGTTTCCGTTAAGTCTTTTAGATGCGTAGAACAGCGCTCCGCCAACCAGCTCGTCGTCTTCGAAGATTCCGAAGTGCACCGATATAAGTCCTTGCCGTCGCTTCATTTGTGCCCAGATCAAACTCTGCATGATCCCACTTGCAGAATTCGATTGGACTAGACCTTCCCAACGCAGTCCAAGTGCGCTGTCGCAAGACAAATCACCAAGTATACGAATTTCGATGAGCTGAGGTTTGCGCGCTTCGGCACGTTCTTCAACTTGAACTGGCGTCATGCTAGCGTCGGTTCGGAGGTTGTGTCATTGGTGTCGTCTGTGGTGCGCTGCAAGCTGAGTCGTTCAATTTGTTGCTCAAGCGTTGAAAGCTTGGCGTCCGTTTTTGCGATCAGTGCTTTCGTCAAACGAATCGCCTCTTCGCGCGATACAGTGCGCATGCCAAATGACACCATCGCATCGTCGTGTGCTACGTATTGAGTCAACTCTTCACTCAACAGCGCGCGGTAACTTACTGTCTCTTCGCGCTCGGCGATAAACATGTTTTGCGTTGCTTGGGAGAGTTTGTCGAGGTTCACGCTCGGTGCGCGATTCGATTTGCCGCCGCCGGCACCCTTGCCTTTGCCGCCTGCTCCGTAGTTCCTAATCTCAGGACCAGCCGGACCATTTTTCGGTTGGGTGAGAATGACTTTCTCCGGGCGCTTCTCGATGATCGTGTTCGGTCCGACATAATCGACGCCGCCGTTGTTCCAGCCATAACCACCACGTCCGCGTTCGCCTTTGCGACCGCGATTACCGCGATCTCCGTCAGCGTGTCTGGCCGCATGGTCGCCACCGTGCCCACCTTCACCCTTTGCATAGACCATATCGGGATACAACAAATTCCCCATAACAATAACTAGAGTCAAAAGTGTTACAACGTTCCGTCCCAATTGCATGAGCGAAACGTGATCGCCCGTCCAATCGGAGAGCTTCGTGGTCAAAGCGTTGAGTTCTTGCGCAAAGTTTGGCGGCAACGAACTCGCGCGCTTCGAGACGCTCGCAATGAGTGCTTGCAGATCTACACCTTGAAGGAACGCAGATGGTTCTCGCAAAAAGTCTGCAACCAATTCCGGTGTCTGACTCTTTTGAAGAGACGGCATCATCTTCAAGATGTCTTCCAAAACCGCGTCAGGATCGGCGGTTGTCGTTTCGCCGCAGGGCTCGCGCAGTGAAAGCAGCTTCGCTAACGCTTCACTGACTTCTAACGGCAGCACTGATTTTCCGGTGTCGGCCTTTGGAATCTTTAGGTTGCTTGTGTCGAATGCAAACGAACTTCGCTTCACACCTCTGAACTCAATTGTTCTTCCTTTGTTGAAGTATTGCAGCAAAACATCGCTTCCATCGTGCGCCGGTAGTGCTTGCGGTTGCAGCATGAATAGTTCGGCTGGCAGCATAAACAAGTTTCGAACCGACTGTATATCAGGCAAGGCATAGCGCGGTTCTGCCAACTCTGATGTGATGAGTTCTGATTCTTCAATTGGGCACTTCGATGCAATCAAGAATCCCCAATCTTGTCCATAGCCACGCTCGCAGAATGATGGAATGGAGACATGATAGGCGCGTGTATGCAAGCCCACTTTGGCAAGACCGTTGAACACCGACCAGTATGCCAATGGTGTCGCATCCGGTGACACACTGTTGACTGCCAGCACGCCATCGTATGACAGCAGCGCCGTCAACTTGCTGTACCACTCAACACTGTGAAACCGCGCACCATCAACGTTTTCAGGGACAGTTAAGTCGCTTATGATAAGGTCATACTCAGAGCCACTTTCAATTGCTTTGGCAGTAAAAGCCCATGCATCTTCATTGAAAATCTTGATGCGTTCATCAAACAAACTGGCATTGTTGAGCGCCTTCAGCTCAAGTCTTGCCATCGCGAGAATCTCTGAGTCGTAGTCAACTAAATCAACACTCTCAATGTTCCCGCTCTTGAATACTTCTCTTGCGCACAAACCATCGCCGCCGCCGATGATGAGCACGCGCAGCCCGCGCACCGCGCGCTTGTTTGCAACTGCCAGAGCTGGAAGCACCAAGCCTTCATGGTAGATTCGCTCGTCGGCGCTGTGAAATTGAAGGTCTCCATTTATCGACAGAACCAAGGAACCGTCTTGTGTACGTTCAAGCGAGCCACTCATGTGGGAGACCTCCATCTGTGAACTAAAGTGCGCACATTTTTCCATGTATACATTCTTTGAGCAACGCTTGACTCCCCGCAAAAAGCTGATTCTGATGCGGATTAATCTAAAATGTGAGGGCGCCGGTTGAGTCTGTGACGTCGGCAGTTGTAGACAAACTCTCGAAAACGTGCGCAGGCACGGCAAATAGATTTCTAGCGGCGCTAGTAGAGCTCTAGTGCGCCAGCGGTGCAACTTCAGTGGGGTGATGTCGTATTATAGTCACCGCAAAAGTTGCCACTAAGAGGAATGTTGCTATGAAGTTCGGCCGAAGAGGAATCGCGTGTATTAGTGCGGGAATTATTCTCACTGCCGGAACAGCAGTATTGGCGCAGAAAAACAGCGACGTTCGGTACTTCACTTACAACAGCGCAACGGTCGTTGAGGGTGTGATTGCGGCGAAGGCGCACATTCCCGGTGTCGAAGAGGGCGTTCAGGCGCTTAAAGATACCCAGGCGCAGTTGAATTCGTTGGCGCCGAAAGTCGCCGATATAGTGACTGCAGAAAGTCAGCCCGCACAGCTGGAAACGAAGTGCACACAGCTGATCGAAACCGAGACGAAAAGCCTGGATCCGATGATGTTGACCGCGATTCTGAAGTCTCGTAGTTCGCTGGCTCAGATGAACACAGATATTTTAAAAATGGTTGGAACATCTGCAGACATCGTAATTCCGGAAGATGCTCCGTGGTACGGCGGTGACAAGTTGAAAACAACCGCAGATATCAGCCAGCAAGTAATCTCGCATTACAAGAGCCCGACCGAAGCTGCAAAGCTTCCGGAACCGACGAAGCAGCCTCTAAAAATCGGTGGTTTCGTGTGGGAGCGCGTGCAAAGATGTCCAGTGTTCCTCCAATCAAATACTGAGGTTGTGAAGACTACGGTGCAAGGAACAGTCAACGCACTCGTCTACGCTGCGAAATTCGAGCTCGCCAAAAAGAACGGAATGGCAGACGACAAGCTGCAAGCGCTAGCGACTGAAACGAGTGGCAAGGTTGAATCGGAAAGAAAGACATCGCAAGAAAGACTAACTGCGATCAAGAAGCAAGACGAAGACATTTTGCGTCAAGCCATTGAACAAGTGGCGAAGAAGAACAGCTTGGATGTCGTCGTCAGCTTGGATCTCGTGTCGGTTGATCCCAACTTCCAGAAGAGCAACACGATGGATATCACCGATCAAGTGATCGCTGTTGTGACTGAATCGAAAGCGAAGGCGCAGTAATTTCGCGGGGAATTCGAGGAACTTCAATTATCGCGACCGGTGCTGCGAAAGCGCCTGCGCGATGTTCGTCGACTGGGCTTGAACCCAGCCGATATTGAGAATGCTGCTTGGATAATCTTTTACGTACGAGACATCGAAATAGTAGTGTTGTTCTTGCGCAGGCTGCTTGCTGAGCCATCCTGAAAGCGTGACTGGCTGACCATCGAAGTGGACAAAGTGCAGTACCTTCAATCGCTCCTGACCGTTATTTTTAAGAACCCTCATGTAAATGGCAGCGGTTTTGGAATCGTTGGTTATGTATGTTCCATCGACACCTGAGCTGCGCCAAATGCCTGACACGACGATGTTCTTGTGAAGATACTGATCGAGCTCGCTCTCGTTTGTGATCGCATTGAAGTCGAGCGTCGGCACTGCAGTCGCCTCTTGTCGAAACAAAAGTGGTGCACCAATTAGCCCCGCTAGCGCCGCTGCACAGCTGAAAATTATTAGGATATTGCGTTGTTTCTTGCTAGGCACGGCGACCTAAATGATTGATTTGATCCAATCGGCGATGTCGTTTACCACTTCCACACTAACATGTTTTTCTTCCATGTATTCGCCGGGATGCGACTTGCCTTCTCCCTCGGCGAAAAGGTGGTTCAATGTTGGATACTCTTTGAACTTCAGATTTGCACGGGTGCCAAGCCCATTTTTCCAGCCTGCAAAATCCTTGGCTGAGATTTGATAATCTCTGCTGCCATGGCAGACGAACATTGGTGTAATGAGATGCTTCGCAGTCATCGCCGCATCGTACTTCTTCAGGTGCTTCCAATACGAAACCGGCGCGCCATTGAGAATCTGATCTTGAGAAAGCTCATTGAGCAGTGATTCGTCCTTTACCATCTCTGCACCTGCGCGCAACTGCAAAACCTGGCTGAGCTCCCCAACGTTTGGTCCCGCAAGTTCGATGAGGTAGTCGCATTGCTCGATGATTACATCTTCCAGCGGTCGCGAGTTCGCCGCCAGCAACACCATCCCGGAAAGTTGCGCGTCTTGCTCCGCAATCAGCGGCGCGACAAGTGCACCGAGGCTATGTCCGACTACAAATGTTTTGTTGTGATTTATTCCATCGGTCTTTCGCAATAGCGATAGTGCGGCGAGCGCATCATCAACAGTCTCGTGTTGAACTGTGAATGGAGTTTGTTTCAAAACTGTGCTTGCATACTGTGCAGTTCGCTTTTCGTAGCGCAGAACCGCAATACCGCGCGATGCAAGTCCCCAAGCGAGGTCCTTGAATGGCTTGTTCTTGCCAACGGTTTCGTCTCGATCTTGCGGACCAGAACCATGGACTAGCACCACAGCCGGTGCCAAGAATGCATTCTTTGGTTTGGACAATGTTCCAGACAATATATATGGTTCGGAACCAATCGAAACGTCGATGTCATCGAAAGCATTGATGTCGACATAGTCGGGAGTCTGCCAGCCAATCCATCGAGGAACCACAAAGAGTCCCGTCACTCGATCTGCCTTGTCAAAAACGACTTTGAAGTCGAAAGTATTTTCGGAAAAGCGACACGTCACATAGGCAACTTCGGACAAGCCTTCAACCTCGAGCTTGACCCCGAGTTCTTCGGTCATCGGGCCATGCATTTCGACGAGCGCTGACCAAACCTCTTGAAGCTTATCGACCGGTAGCGCGGCTTTCATGTTGTCATCGAAGTGTGCGACAACCGCCTCAAACTTCCCGTCCGAAAGATTTTGTACTAGCGTTTTCGCTTGAGAAACTCGTTCGTCAATTGCGACCATTGAGTACCGCCTATTACTTTCTCGTCAGTTTCGGAGTTCCGAGATAAGAATACAGTCTTGGGAATTAGAATGCTTTGGCAAGGTGTATTATTTATCTCCTTGCGCATATCTGGTTGATGTGTGGCGGCAGCCAAAACAGAGGGGGAATCCATGACTATTTCTACGGCTATGACTTGTAATCTGACAACTTGCGCGCAAGAGGCTTATCAAATTGCGCAAGAAGCATACTTCTATTTCTATCCTCTCGCTTTGATGGAAGTCACGCGCAAGCAGTGCACCAATCTTGAGAACGGAAAGCGCCCAGGGTTTGGTCCGCCGAACACATTTGCGCACATCCGCCAATATCCGCCCGCTGATTTCAAAACCGTAGTGCGTCCGAATTTCGATACCCTTTATTCGTCTGCTTGGCTCGACCTCAGCCAAGAGCCTCAAGTGGTCAGCATTCCAGATTCTGAAGGGCGATACTATCTAATGCCCATGCTCGACATGTGGAGTGATGTGTTTGCTGTTCCCGGTTGGAGAACAACAGGAACCGCCGCGCAAGTCTATGTCATTGTTCCTCCCGATTGGAAAGGCACCACTCCTAGTGGCATCGCCACAATTCAAGCACCGACATCATGGGTGTGGATTATTGGCAGAACAAAAACTGATGGTCCCGATGACTATACAGCAGTTCATAAATTCCAAGACGGATTGAGCATCACGCCGCTTTCTGCGTGGGGCAAGAAAGCTGAGCCGGTCGCGTTCAAAGCAGATGCGACTGTTGATATGAAGACGCCGCCGATGCATCAAGTTGATGCGATGCCTGCGAAGGAGTTTTTCGGACTCGTGACTAAGGTGTTGAAGCAACACAAGCCGCATGTCACCGACTGGTCGCTCATCGAGCGTATTAAGCGCATAGGATTGAGTGCTGATGGCGAATTCGACATTTCGAAACTGTCAGCAGAAGTAAAGTCCGCTGTTGAGAAAGGAACAGTCGATGCGTTGCGCACAATGCAGCAGAAGACAAGCATCCTTGGACGGCTAGCCAATGGATGGGTCGTGAACACTGATTCAATTGGAGTATATGGGAACAGTTATTTGAAACGCGCAATGATCGCGATGATTGGTCTCGGAGCAAATCAACCTGAAGATGCAGTCTATCCATTGAACATTGCAGATGCTGATGGAAAGCCACTCGATGGTAATAACAACTATGTTCTTCATTTCGAGAAGGATGAGTTGCCACCGGTAAATGGCTTCTGGTCTGTCACCATGTACGACAAAGCTGGATTCCAAGCTGCAAATAGTCTCGATCGATTCGCGATTAGCTCGTGGATGCCACTCAAGAAGAATGCTGACGGTTCACTCGATCTCTACTTGCAAAATGCGAACCCGGGTGCTGACAAAGAATCTAACTGGTTGCCTGCGCCGAAAGAAGAACTTGGAGTAACTCTGCGACTGTACGCGCCGAAGCTCGAAGTTCTCGACGGCAGCTGGAATCCGCCGGCGATTCGCAAGGTGAAGTAGCACTACGTCAAATAGCGCGGATTAAACTAGCGCCGATAGGCATCTATCCAGCCGATCTGCAATTCATCGACGTTCCAATCATATGCTTCTTTAGGAACCGTCGCGACGATGTTGTCTCCTTTTTGGACGACTTCAACTTTTGCTTTCAGTTCGTGTCCTTCCGCCGCTGATTCGTCCCTCTCGTTGGCAGAATCACGGCCCCAGATCATCGGAGCTGCCTTCAAGTTGGTGTTGAATCGATAGAGTTTCCCACTCGACATACCGAACGATTCGAGATTGTGGAAGTTTTTGAATTCAACGATGATCTTTTGCGGCCACGGCTTCGCTCCGCGCTTTAAATTGGCGCCGCCTATTCCACGGCGGTGGCTGACGAAAATGTGCAAAGTGTCTTTCTTTAGACTGTGAGTGACTACGTCTCTGTTTTTCAAATCAATTGCGTTCTTGCATTGGAGTTGTTTGATTGGTTGGGCCGATGCCGGCTGCACAAACAGGACAAAGGTCCAGAGTAATGCGAGCATCTGCTCGTGGACCCTCCAATCTAATGCCATAGGTTTCTCCTTGATCAACCAAAGCGCTTGGTCCGCGCGTTCGAGTAAGTCCACTAACGTTGAAAGGGTGCCTGTTCTAAGTGCGGATTACCGTATACTCCGCTAGTCCGTAAAAGCGCATTCTAGTATGGATTACTCGTCGAGTTGTTCTCCATGTTCAAATCGAACCGAAAGATTGCGATTTTGATGCTTATGCTTTCCGTTGTGGGCATTTGTTCTTTTCAGCCTGACTATCCTTTGCGACTATCGAACGTGCATCCGGGAGCGAAACCGAGTCGACCCATTCAAAAACCTGACCGGAAAATCGCACATGAGTTTGTGACGCACTGGATGTCTGAAGTGCTTGGTAGCTCGCCGAAGTGCACGATTAGTCGGCGAGTCAGACAACGCATGAACGCGAATGTATTGAAACAGTTTCAACGCGTCTTTGCTCTCAACAACGAGTCTCGTGCCAAGTATCCGAAAATCGTTTTTAGGGAAGCGAGTTCGGAGTCCTTTTCCTGCAATGACGAGGAGGCGGTCGTTAGAGTTCTCGGGGTGCTCATTGCAATTGATTCGAAAAATCAGTTGCAAAACTATCAAGCATTTTCCATGTGGTTTACGGTTCGAATTGAACAGCTCAACTATCAGATTGCCGGATTCACGCTGGGAAATGGGGACGAGGAGAAGATCTCGAACTTTTTGCTCTCCGAATATGATGAGGATGGAAAGTCAGAGTTTGGTGATGCAACTGACGACAAACTCAGAGCAGTGACTTTTTGTTGTCTCGGTGAAGAACAGAATCAAAACGGTCAGCGTTGTGCAGCTGTGGATAGTCTACGTTCGGCACAAGTTTCCTGTCCCAAATTTGGTCGTGCATTTGGAATGCGCGGAATGATTCTTAGTGATCTTGGTGATTCCAAATCTGGAATTCGAGACTGTTCTTATGCAATCAAACTGGAGCCGAAAAATCCTATTTACTATGTCTTTCGAGCCCTTGCGAGAGGCGCTAGTGGAGATCATCTAGGTGCAATCGAAGACAATCAGCGAGCCCTCCAGATTGACCCACTGTACGCTACTGCACTTAACAACATTGGGATTCAGCAAGCCAAACTCGGATATAGCGTGAAGGCAATCGAATCGTTCAGTGCAGCAATCGGACTGAATGCACAGGAGGCTTTGTATTACTCAAATAGAGCAGAAGTCTATGAAGCCATTGGTAGGACAGAAGCTGCCATAGCCGACTACTCGAGTGCAATCTGGTACAACCGTGACTGCCTATCCGCGTTCGACCGCAGATGCAACTTGCTAAAGAAAACGGGCGATATTAGAGGTGCAATTGCCGACGCTTGCGATGTTGTGCGTCTTAAACCATTTAGCCCAGATTCTTATGACCAGCGGGGTTGGCTGTATGACTTGCTAGGAGAGCATGCGAAAGCCAGAGCAGACTATGCCAATGCAATTCAATTGGAGCCTCGTTGTGCAGCAGCGTATGCTGATCGAGCATATTCATATCTTCTGAGTGGAGAACCAGAGAAAGCGCTGCCCGATGCGGACGTAGTCTTGAGTTTGGGACCAGACCGACCTGCTCGACATGTTTTACGTGGGCTTGTTCTCATGCGGTTGCATAAATTTGATGAGGCTATTCCTGAGTTGAGGATTGGTGTTCAACAAATGCCTGAAAATCCAATTTGTCACTCCAACCTCGGTGAAGCGCTTGCAGGAGCCGGGCGGTTGACTGAAGCGCTCGGAAGTCTAAATCTCGCTCTGAAAATTGACCCCACGGATGGTCTTGCCCTTCATCAGAGGGCGTCCGTGCTGTCCCGTCTTAACTGCCATCGAGAAGCTGCGCTGGATCTTGATCGGCTGATGAAGAAATGTCCGCAGTCGCCCGAACTATATTTCGAGAGAGCTAAAGTCAAGCTGTTTGCGGGAGATTCTTCCGTGACTCAGGATTGTGTTCGGGGAACAGAGCTTTGGTTGCGCAGATTCACGAGAAAATGTGGATTGGCTGAACGTCCTTACTAAAATTGGAGTTCTTTTGCTGACTCAGTGGCGGATGAAAATGCTTATCAAATAAACTTGGGCATTAGTGCGACCTCTATTTTGAAACCAAAGATGCATTTTGATGAGAAAGTTGCCGGAATGGGAACGAGAGCCTACGCACGAACCTGATGGGTCTAGCGAGGATTGTCACTATTTGAGTTGGGGTAAGTACTTATCTCCAGTTGACGCGCGTCGATTGGAGCGTATTCTCCAAAGGAATCCTAATGATTTGGCTGCCCGACTCAAACTTGTAGGGTTCTATCGGCGTTCCCGCTTTTCCAGTGTCCGAAAGGAAACGAGTAGTGAACTTTGGAAGCACGTGTTCTGGATGATCGAGCACCGTCCTGCCGACTATGTGTGCGGTGTGCTGCCAACTCCGAAATCGCCTAAAGTGCTCGATACTTACACTAAACTTTGGTTGACCCAATGCTCGAATCATAGTGAAAATTGGTATGTGATTTGCAATGCCGCAGCAAGCCTTCGTGGTGAACCGGGAATCAAGTTGTACAAACGCGCCCTCAAGCTGAAGCCGGCGCGTGGACTTCCGGCTCGCCGTATAGCCCAGACCTATCGAATGAAGGCTATTCGCGGACCAAAAAGTCAGCGTCGTGCCTCTGCGCGAAAAGCTTTCAAATACGCAGAATTGGCCCTTACCCTTCAAGATACGAGAGGAGAAAAGACGAACATCCTGGTAGAGTTTACATGGGTGGCTATATTGTTTGGGGAGATTGACCTTGCGAGTCGATGGACTACGAGACTGCTGAAACATGCTCACTCATTCTCCATCGTAGTTGGATTCTGGGAGCAGTATGCGCTCATTTATCGAGCTTCTGTATGCCTTGAACGAGATGATATCTCGACTTGCCGTCGCACCCTTGCGGCTTTAGCTGCTTCATTCAAAAACGATCTTAGTCATGTGATTGAGAATCAAATGTTGTTTCGTCTCTTGGATCAGCTTTTGATTAGAGGCGAGCGTGATGCTGTTTTGAATTTTATCGGTTCGATTGCTCAGATAATTGAGTCTAAACGCGCTGTCCAGCAGTGGAGGCGCTGGGAAATAGAGATCCGCAATGGGAAGAGCCCGCGAATTGAATGGCCCAAGCGCTTGGAGCGATCATACAGAAAGCAGGTCCACTCTCGGCGCTGAGCCAAGTCGCCTTGAGGTTTTGGTTAAACATCAGTCAAGAGGGAGAAATTTTCTCGCCGAATTTCATGTAAGAAACTTAACCAACGCGCTATGATATCCGACCCTACATTCATTCATCGCCACACAAATGGCGGAGGACTATTCATGACCGTTCAAACCAAAGTCAATCTCTCGACTATTTCTTACGTGATCATCTACGTAAAGTGCACCGAGGAATCCACAAAGTTCTATCGCGACAAACTCGGCATGAAAGTCAAAGAAGCGCATCCGGGCTGGGTTGAATTGGAAACAGGCACAACAACTTTAGCTCTTCACGGCACGGAAGAAGGCAAGGCTGTTCCCCAGAAGCCCAAAGAAGGACAGACATCAATCGTTTTCCAAGTTGAAGACATCTATGGAACATACGAAACATTGAAGTCCAATGGCGTTAAGTTCGAACGCGAACCGGGTCAAGTTTGCGAAGCCGAAGACAAAGTCGGCATCTCCGCGGACTTCTACGACCTCGATGGCAACTTGCTTTCGGTGTTCGCATACGTTCCGCGCAAGAAGTAAGTTCAGCAAGGATTGATTAGAGGGGAGACCGCCGTCTCCTCTCTATCAGTCTGAATCCGCGTTCGCGGCACAATCAAAATGTGCGAGTTGTCATTGGCATCTCGCTTCTTCTGTCGATGAGTTTGGCTCGTTTTGACTAGTCGCAGTTGTTATTAGCTTGGTAAAAGGTACTGCTGTGCCTGATTGCCTACAATGTCAGGAGAAATCCCCATCAGAAAATGCAAGAACTCAGGAGATCGCAAGCCGCATTAATTGCCGAACCGCTGCCGCCGAGTGTGGAACGCTCTCACGAAGATTCCATATTCACCCGCGCTGCGGCGTTCGCTGTGTCGGCTCGTCGAAGTGCGTTTGCAATCGCTGCCACTGTGTTCTTGGCGCTCAACGTGACACTGCTGCTCTCATCTCTTGGCGATGAATCCAGGAAACCGGAGCCTACAAGCAAGAGTCTTACGACTGTTCCATCATTCGAATGGTGGCGCATCAATTCGTATTTGAACCGTGACCGGGCACCGGATGTGGTGCTACTTGGTTCATCATTGATTATGTATTCCCTCTTCATGACTGATGCCGATCAGACCGGGCAAGACATAGACTGCGTCACGCATTCGTCTAGCGACTACATGACGCAGAAACTAGCAGGGCTCGGTGTTAATGGCGAGTGCTTCAACTTCGGATTGCCGGGTGGAATGGTGTCCGATGATTACATGATTGCGAAGGCGTTGTTCAAATCGGAGAATAAGCCGACTTCAGTCGTGTTGGCGCTTTCTCTACGCGACTTTATCGACAATCGCATTCCGTCGCCTGCTTCAACACCATCATTTCAATTATTGAAACCGTTTGTTCCTCTGGATGAGCTGATGACCATAGCCTATCCGGAGCCCATTCAACAACTCAAGTATGTGGCTCAGCGAGCCGTTTGTCTTTGGGGCCGAAAGGTCGATCCGAAGACGGCCTTTGACCGAGCTGCAGAACATGTTGTTCACGAATTCCAATACATCGCATTTGGTGACAACATCTACGCGCGCGATCTCGATGCGACTGTGATGCTGCCCGAAAACAGCCTACCGCCTGGTTCTCGCAAAGGGCTGTTTTTCAAACCAAACAAAGGTTTTCCATTTATCGACAACACTCGTTCCTATCAATATGCATACAGAACTGCGAACGAAACCATGTTCAACGCACAATCGGCGTTCCTCACAAAGTTGCTAAAGCTGCTCAATGAGCAAAATATCAATGTCACCGTGGTGAACATGCCTGTGCCTAAGGAGAATATGGAGATTATGCCTCCCGGCTCTTACGGGCGCTATTTGTCGACAGTGAAGAAGGCGACGACATCGTTCAAGGTTCCGCTCGTTGATCTCAATGATGGCAAAAGCTTCTTGTTGAGTGATTATTACGATTTCGCCCACCTTAACGGACGCGGCGGTAAAAAGTTTGTCGACAAAATCGTTGCTCGTATTCACACCGGACGTCGCGCCAGTGACTCAATTGCGGGCGCACGCGTGAAGGCAAAGCAGCTTTAGACACTTTCCAAGTATAGTTCTGAATTATCTATTTAGGCGAAGGCATCGGCGCCCAGGAGGCGGTAGAATGGGCGTTCCCTTGTCAGGTGAAGGCTATGGTCGCCACAGAACAAATCGCGCAAGAACAGATCGCACGTTCCCGAAAAACGCACGACGTCTTCAATCAGACGCCTCCGCTTGCCGGTTACAACCTCTTTTCCAGCGACAACGCGCTGATCGATGCATATCGTCGTGTGGGACCGAGCTGGGCACTACAGCAGGTTACAGATTTTGGTGAATTGTTGGGAACGCCTGAAACTATCGCATTAGGCAGTCTCGCGAACGAAAATCTTCCCGTATTGAGGACGCATGACCGATTCGGCAACCGCATCGATGAGGTCGAGTTTCATCCCGCGTGGCATCAGTTGATGTCTCTGGCTGTGAGGAACGGCTTACATTGTCTGCCTTGGCAGGAGGAGCGTGACGGTGCACATGTCGCGCGTGCCGTCTTGATGATGCTTGATAGTCAGAACGAGAATGGTCATGGATGCCCGATTTCGATGACATATTCTGTGGTTCCTGCTTTGAAGAAGACACCGGAACTTGCTGAGCAGTGGCTGCCCAAGCTGTGCAGTCGCGCCTACGACCCGTCGTTCAGACCGGCGTCTGAGAAGACCGGTGTGTTGATGGGAATGGCGATGACTGAGAAGCAGGGCGGCTCTGACGTGCGAGCGAATACGACTCGTGCAGTCCCAGCCGGCAGCCCTGGTCCTGGTCAAATGTATCGAATCACCGGCCACAAGTGGTTTTGCTCGGCTCCGATGTGCGATGCGTTTTTGGTTCTCGCGCAAGCTCCAGGTGGTTTGTCGTGCTTTCTCGTGCCGAGATGGACTCCTGAAGCAGTTCGAAACAACTTCTTCATCCAGCGCTTGAAAAACAAAATGGGCAACAAGTCCAATGCCAGCAGCGAGATCGAATTCGACGACGCTCTTGGATGGCTCGTTGGCGAGGAAGGTCGCGGTGTGCCGACTATCATTGAGATGGTCAATCACACTCGCCTCGATTGCGTGATTTCATCGGTTGGCTTGATGCGCCAGTCGTTGGTTCAAGCATTGCATCATGCAACTCATCGCTCGGCGTTCGGAAAGAAGCTATTCGACCAACCGATTATGATGAACGTTCTTGCCGACCTCAGCATCGAATCTGAAGCGGCGACAATTTTGATGATGCGTCTTGCCGACGCTTACGACAAACGCGGCGATAAAAACGAAGATGCATTCAGAAGAATCGCGACTGCAGTTTCGAAGTACTGGGTTTGCAAGCGCACTCCTGCAATGGTTTATGAAGCGCTTGAATGTCACGGCGGCAATGGCTTCATCGAGGAGTCGCCGATGCCTAGACTGTTCCGCGAGAGTGCATTGAACTCGATTTGGGAAGGCTCGGGTAACGTCATGTGTCTCGATGTGCTTCGCGCAATGAAGCATGAGCCCGATTCTGTCGAGGCATTGATTGCAGAGATTGAGATTGGAACATCCGAGTCAGCGGCTCTAAAACGCTTTGCAGCTAAAGTTAAGAACGAGCTCTCTGCAGCAGCCACAGCGAAGTCCGAAGCCAACGCGCGAATACTTGTTGAGCACTTGGCACTCGCGCTGCAAGGTTCTTTGATGATCCGCTTCGCACCACAAGCGGTGGCGGATGCATTCTGCTCGACAAGACTCGATGGAGAATGGGGGCACGTATTTGGGACGCTTCCGGAATCAGCAAAAGTTTCCGAGATCATAGAGCGCGCA
>CAYZJR010000123.1:0-19511 GCA_964478655.1 uncultured Candidatus Obscuribacterales bacterium | reverse complement strand
CCCGTGGCTGCTCATTGCCTGCACATTTGCACTCGGCTTAGGCGCGGCATCCAGCGCTCCTGCGTGGAACGCACTTACACCAGAACTCGTAGCGAGAAAACACCTTTCGAGCGCTGTTGCGCTCTCCAGCGTCAGTTTCAACGTGGCACGAGGAGTCGGTTCTGTCGCAGGCGGACTGTTGGTCGCTCAAGCAGGCCCCGCGTTTGTCTTCCTTGCAAACGCAATATCATTTCTGGGGCTCATCCTGTTTTTCCAAACCTGGAAACGCCGACCCCAAGACGGGTTTCAGCATACGGAGGGCGTTTTCGAAGCAATCAGAAATGGTGTAAGGTATGTGCGGCACTCACCCGAGCTGGTATCAGTATTGGTGCGGGCTGCGCTGTTCGCTCTATCCGCCAGCGCGTTCTGGGCTTTGCTGCCCTTGGTTTGTCGCAACCAATTGCATTTCGATGCGACTCAATACGGTATTGCTCTTGGTTTGTTTGGATTAGGAACTCTAACCGGTGCCTACGCCCTGCCTCGCATTCGAAACATTCTGTCTCTCGACCATTGTTGCGTGATGGGCACGCTAATCTTCTCGTCGTGCGTGATTTGCCTTGCGTGGTCGAACGACATGATATCGGCAGGCATCTCAATGTTTTGGTGCGGTGCCTCCTGGATATTGGTCAATTCGAGCTTGAACCTCGCCGCACAACTTGCTGTTCCATCTTGGGTTAGAGCCAGAGCACTCGCTTTCTACATCGTTGTCTGTCAGGGCGGCGTGGCTATCGGTAGCCTCTTCTGGGGCACCATCGCGACCTGCACGGACATCATTTTTCCACTGTTTGTCTCCGGTATTGCGCTCGCGTTGAGCCTTACTGCAATTGCTCGATTCCCTCTTTTGTCTGCAGAAAACATCGATGTCACACAGTCCAAGCATTGGGACGATCCAAACCTTGAGGCGGTGCCGGAGCCCGAACATGGCCCGGTAATGGTCACGGTGGAGTACTTAATCGACCCTGAAAGAACCGCGGAGTTCACCAGCGTAATGGCCGCGCTGCGTGCGCAGCGATTGCGCGGTGGTGCCTTCCAGTGGCATCTCTTTCAAGATCTGGCAAATGCAGGCAGGCACGTCGAAACGTATCTAGTGCAGTCCTGGGCGGAGCATATGCGACAGCACGAACGCGTCACAGTCGCGGATCGCCTGGTCGAAGACAAAGCGATGATGTTTCACATCGGTTCGACATCACCGGTGGTGCAACACTACCTTTCCTCATACGCGAAACTCTCGCAGCAAGAAGAGGCGGCTGAAAACGCCGCCAGCGACGCGACTAACAAACGCTCAGTAGAGCACAGATATCTGTTGAGAATGTAATCACACGATATCCCATGTCCATTTTGCGACAACTCATCGCAGATGTCAGTGTTTCATCAGTTCAATTTGAATTACTATTTAGACGACTAACCAAGAGCGCAGACTTGGCACGAGTAGAAGGATTTGAAATTCGCTCCTGAGCGGTGAGCAAACACATCTTCCATAGGGCAAAATTGTGTGTTAGCTTGAACCAGTTAAATGTTCTCGAGGTTTTCAAGATAAATGGTTCTCAATGCGGCGAAACGTTTGCTCGCGTGCTTGATGGCAGTGGTCTTCCTCTACTGCCAACAAATTCCCGCTGCGCGCGCGGAGAGCACCGCATCTGATGGCACCCCTTCTGAGACAACTTCGGTAGCCGGCGGAGTATCCGCTGACCAAGCGACACCACCGTCAAACAACGACAAAAAGCAGATCGCACACTTCGACCAAGTGAAGAAGAAACACTGGTGGTCGAAGTGGTCCAAAAAGAAGAAAATTGCCGCAGCGATCATATTGGGTTTGCTCATTGCCACTGCTATCACTTTGCCGATCGCCCTTAGCTCCGGCGGTGGAAACAACAACAACCAAATCGCGCAACAGAATGCGATGCTGATGTGGTTGAATCAACAACAGCAACAGCCTGAATTTGTGCCACCGCCGAAGGCTGCTCCGCCTGTTTTCACAGCACCACCGACACCACCGTCGGAAGAGATACCTAGATAGTTCTTCGGTCTCTGTTTTTCGAGCTACTGCGTCTTCAAAATCTCTTTGAGTGACGCCGCCATCGTTGACTTATCATGCACGCGCGCATCTTCGCACTCGGCTTGCTCTAGTTCGGCTCTACCACCCCAAAGATGTCCGCCTTCTTTCATCGCATTGGGTCCAAGCGCAAACAACCACCATTTGCCTTCGCGAGCAATGACGACCGGACATCGGCAGCACCAGTACAGGCAATCGAGATTGGCCCTGTGAATGACAATCCATCTCGGCTCGTTTGGTGTAGCACCACCATTTGAGAACTTGAGCCAATCTTTCTCATCTTGCACAACCGGCACGGGTTTGCGCAAGTCGAAAACCATCGACGGCAAGAATGCGTCGCAAATTGCCAGCTCTGCTCCATTGTCCTTTGCAAGATCAACGAGCCTTTGAATACCCAATTGATTGTTGGAATAGAAAACTCGATAGAAAAACGGTGTCAGGAAACCAGTCGTCGCTACGATCAAACCTAGAGCTACCACAGTCGCCTGCTTCAACTTGCGTTTCAAACTGAGCGCAAGAGCAACAATCGTCGCCAGCGCGGCTCCGCCAGAGTAGCCAAGGAAGGTACCCCATTCTTGCGGTGTCAGCTCCCAAATTGACTGCACCGCCCATGGTGCAGCAATCAATCCAACAAGCATGAGCGGAATCATCACATAGCAGAAAAACTTCTGCCCGAGCTTTCTGTTTTGCATGAGGAAGCCAGCAGAAAGAATGGCAAGAGCAGGAGCGATCGGCAAGATGTATGTCGGCAGTTTAGTCGGAATAATACTCAAAAGAGTAAAGGTGCTCACGAACCAACACAGCGCAAACAAATTCAATTGTTTGCCGCGACTGAGTGTTTTGTTCCTCTTCAAACCTTTGACAAGTCCAAAAATAGCAGGAAACATCAATATTGAACAGGGAAAGAAACCAGGAATGAGCACTTGCTCTAAGTACCACTGCGGAGGGTTCTGGTGGTTAACAACGCCTTGCAGGCGACCAAGATTCTGACTCAAGAAAAACTTGTTTGTGAAATCACCATCGGTGGCAACGTGCGCCGCAACATAGTAAGGAGCGGCCAGCAAACATGCACCAAGAACCGCTGCAGCAAAGGGAACATACTTGCGGAGATCCGGCAGCTTTCCTGAAATTGGAATGCGGCTAACTTCAAAAGATGCAAACGCGAGTGCAAACAAACAAATCGCCAAAGGTCCTTTGCACAAGAGTGCGAGTCCCATGAGAACAGCGGTCAACACGAGATAGCGCTTGAGTGCACGCACTTTATAAACAAACCCGGACATGATCGAGCCGGTGACAAAGAGCGTAAACGGCTCGTCGGTCAAGGCGAGATGCCCGACGCCCACCAAAAGCGGTGATGCCATCAACAGTGCCGCCGCAACGAAAGCGATGCGTGTAGGAACAATTTGCTTGATCAAAAAGAAAGTGAGCAGGACCAAAGTGATACCACTAACCGCTGAAGGCAAGCGAGCTGCCATTGCGTTCACACCCAGAGTTTTGAACGCGCCGATGATAAACAAGAAGGCTAAGGCGGGCTTGTCGAGCCATGGTTCGTAATTGATAAGCGGATAAAGATAGGTCTTGGTCTCCATCATCTCTCGTGCCGACTCGACAAAGAAACTGTCTGTCGGGTCCAACATTCCGTACGAGCCCAAACCGCCAAGGAAGACAAACATCGCGGTGAGCGTGAGAATCGTCAGCGGAGAAACAGAGTTTTTGCTTTTCGAAGCAGCCATAAACGTGACCAATACCTAGGTTCCACAGAAACTCTACCGCACTGAGCGACACACTCCATGACAAGCAATTTAGTTGGCAGGGACGGGATTCGAGGTTGCAAAGCGCCACCTGGTCCACCCTCCGCAAAAAGCCGGGTCAACCCCATCAACGGATGCCGAAAGTTGAGTTAATATCGTCTCAGATTGAGGAGAAACTTATGAACATCCGTGACTTGTCGTTCGCGCTGGCTCTTTCGCTTTTCGTATCGGCGCTTTCAATGAATGGCACAGCTTTGGCGAACCCGCCAGTAGGCTCAAGTCCAGCAAAAGGAGGAGCATCCAAATCCATGAGACCAGCCTCCCTTGTGACACTAAGCAAAGCCGACAGGTTTTACGGACCAACGCCAGGCGAAACAGGCATGAGTGCCGTTCAAAAGGCATATGCGGAAGCTTCAGGCAGTGCCGGACAACTCGAAACTGATGACCTCAACTGGCTTTTGAAAAGTGGCACGCCGGCAGGCCGAATCTACGCAGCAGTGCTGCTGTGGCAGACAGGTCGCATTGGTCCGAACCTTTCATACGATTTGCTGGCGAAAGACTCTGCAACCGTCGAGTTTCAAGATGGCTGCAAGGTCATAGGTACAACAGTCAAAGAGGTTGCGCAGAGTTTGAAAGAACAAAACAGATTCATGAATTTTCAGGTCGGCAGCATGTTTTGCAAGCTCGTCGCAAAGTCTCCCGCAGCAACACCAGCACCTAAATCTTCGGAACAATCGCAAGTCACACCAGAAGAAAAGGCGGTGTACCCGGACATCGAGAAGGCACTCGCTATGCGCAACGTGCCACCCGGAGTTCATGTAGCTCCTTTTCCAAGACCTGCGTGCTTCATAAAACTGAAGCAAGCAACAACCCTGGACAATGGGGCTGTCGGAGAAGGAGCAACGGAAAGTCTCAACTGGAGAGCCTTTGTCAATGCCAAAGTAATCACCCGGAAGTTGCCGTATGAAGCCGAAGATTTGCTCAAGAACGGTACACCCGCAGGCAAGATCTACGGTGCCATTCTTTTGTACGAAACAACCGACGGCGGGCATGCTGCAACGTTTGAAAAACTAAAATCAGACAACTCTGCTGTTAGCTATCGCAGTGGCTGCGAAATCGAAAAGACAACAGTTGCAAACATCGCTAAAAGCTTCATTCAAACCAACGCCTACGCAGACTTCAAACTCAAGGCGAACAGCGACTCAAATTCATCATCACCTAAGCCGAAGTCGAGTACGCCGAAACACAAGTCGTATGGTTCACCAGCCTACGGGCGCACATTCGGAGCAGGACAGAGCGAAACCCTTGTCTGCCCAGGCTGCCTGCACGTCATGAGGGATAGAAAAAACAGGCTATAATAGCGACCCGCCTCAGTTGACGAGATTGAATGCGGATTTATCTGCTCGTAAGGAGTTGCTATGCCTTTGCATTTCATCAATGGAAAGTTCACCGCCGGCAGTGGCAGTGAGAAAATTCAAGTTATGAATCCTGCGACCGAAGAGGTCATCGACACAATTCCAAAAGGAACTCCAAAAGACGCAGAAGCCGCGGTGGCAGCGGCGAAGGAAGCATATAGGACATGGCGGAGCACGTCGGCGAACGTGAGAGCCACACTGATGCATGAAGCCGCGGCGAAGATGCGCGAACACAAAGAAAAGATCGTTCATCTTCTTACGTTGGAGGAAGGCAAACCTGTTCCTGAAAACGAAGAAGAGTTCGAATGGCTGATGAACACATTCGAATACTACGCAGAGTTGGGACGACACGAAAGAGGTCGGGTACTTCCTTCCGGTGAGTACAGTCAATTGAATCTCGTTATCAAGGAACCATATGGAGTGGCAGCCTGCATCATTCCATGGAACTATCCGCTCCTTCTAATGGCATGGAAAGTGGCACCAGCACTTGCTGCAGGAAACACTGTCATTATCAAGCCAAGCGAATTGACGCCGTTGAGCACTATGTATCTGGCAGAACATTGTTGGGATCACTTCCCGCCAGGTGTCATCAATGTCATCAATGGTCTCGGAAAAGACGTCGCAGAGCCTCTCGTGACGCACAAAGATGTTCCAGTCATTGCATTTACCGGCAGCCTCGCGACTGGTCAACGCATCGCGACTTTAGCCGCGCCGATGATGAAGAAGCTCCATCTAGAACTTGGCGGTAAAGACGCATTTGTCATTGCAGAAGACGCCGATCCCGAGTTGGCTGCGCGCGCCCTTGCATATGCGGCTCTGACAAACGCGGGACAAGTCTGCACTTCAACCGAGCGTGTCTACCTTCCAAAAACAAAAGCATCGAAATTCATCGAAGCACTCACTTCTCACGTTTCGTCGCTGAAGCTCGGGCCCGGCATCGAACCCTCGACTGATATTGGACCTATGATCGGCGCGACATATCGCGAAAAGGTTGAGAGCCATGTTAAGGACGCAGTTGCGCAAGGCGCCAAAGTTTTGACTGGTGGAAAACGCCCTGAAAAGCTGAAAACGGGTTTCTACTATGAGCCGACTGTTCTCACCAATGTCGATCACACGATGACAATCATGCGTGAAGAGACGTTTGGTCCAACGATTCCTTTGATGCAGTATTCAACATTCGAAGAAGCAATCGAGCTGGCAAACGATTGCATGTTTGGTCTCGGCGCATGCTTGCTCACAAGTGACCCGCTGAAGGCAAAGTTGTTTATGGAAGAAGTCAAAGCCGGAACAATCTGGATCAACGACCCACTCACAGACAATTATGCTGGTCCGTTTGGCGGCATGAAATTCAGCGGCGGTGCTCGCGAACTCGGACAAGAAGGCTTAGATGAGTTTCGCGAAACCAAGCATGTGCACTGGGAGTTCAATGCCAACGTGAAACCATACTGGTACCCCTACGATAAAAACTAGCGCGCCAAGACATGCACTGCCGGTAGTGCGTCGAAACTAAGGCGTCCCAGCTACTTATCGTAGATTGTTCCAAATGATTTTTGCTGGTCGATACTTAGCGTTGCAGCAGAGTCTCTAATCGCCACATCCGGTCGCTTCCTTTTAAATTGGAGACGTGCTTGGCTTGTAAGCTTGGGACAGCCTGCGACGTCAAGGTACTTCAACCGTGGCAGACCAGCAATCACGGTCAAGCTACTCTCTGTGATCTGAGTCCAGGGCAATCCCAATTTTTCCAAATTGGTCAATTTCGCAAGGCACTTAACCCCCGCATCACTAATGTTTTTGTTGTAGCCAACTTCCAGCTCTGTCAATTGAGGCATTTGGGCGAACACCTTGAATGCATCGTCACCAAACTCATTGGTGCCGACGTTGAGACGTTTGAGACTTTTCAGTTTCAGCAGAGCCTCTAAATGCGCCGTAGTAATTTGGGTCTGCTGAATGTCCAGATAATCTAACTTTGGATTTCTCGTGAGCGGCGTCAAAGAGCCTTTCCAATTCAAGTTGTTTGTAGCGATGTCCAGCGAATCCAGTGCGGGGAAATTCTCGGGTGTTAGCAAGCTGAGTTCTGCCTGATTTACTCTTTCACACGCCTTCAAACCAACCCGACGAAAACTGCGATTGGTGCCCAATATCTCCAAAGTTCCCTCAGGAATCTTGCAGAACTTAAATTCAATCGTATTCAGGTTTTTCAGTCTGGCAAATCGCAGCACATTCTCTTTTGTCAGCGTGAAATTCTGAATCACCAACTCGCTCAGCTTCGGCAAGAATTCCAAACCATCGAGCATCTTCTCTTGTCGCTCCCAGACTTCAGGTCCATGCCTGCTGATATCAGGCACGTTTGCACCGAGAGAGAGCGTGATTAAGTCTTGCCTTCCGCTGAAGCTTCGAAGAGACGTGCCAGGTTTGATTTTGTATTCAGTGGAATAGTCGCGCCAATAGTCGGGCTGATCACCTTTAATTGATGGAATTTCTGCAACTTTTCGCACCGGCGCCTTAGCAGTTTCTCTCTTTCCTTCTTCGTCTGCAAGCTTCTCGATGAAAGAAGCGCCTAACAGCGTGATGCCTATCACACCCCCTACACCGCCGACTGCGAGAATTCCGCTTATTAGTCCCTTTGGCATCGCAATTCGCTGTTTACGCTTTGCCAGATTCTCACGCTCTGCAATGATTTTCGAAACACTCTCTCGGACACGAACTAGATCGTTTCTCATTTCGTTTGCGGATTGATAGCGATCGTTGGGTTGCTTTGAAAGTGCCTTGAGAATAACGCTCTCAAACTCCGCTTTGGCATCGCCATACGTCTCAAGTGCTTCAGACATACTCGGCACATCTGCAGTACGATGCGCAAAGATAGTCATAAGAGCATTCTCTCCGCGAAAAGGAGGTTTGCCATTCAACGCTTCGAAAAGCATGCATCCAACGGAATACAGATCTGAACGAGCATCCACTGCGGAGCTTTTCTCCGCTTGCTCCGGGCTCATATACAAGGGACTGCCGATTACCGTGCCGGCTCGCGTTTTAAAGGCTTCTTCTGCATCGTCGTCGAACTTTGCGATACCAAAATCCAATAGCTTCACGCTAGTCACCGGTTTTTCAGCCTTCGCGATCTCAAGTGCGGTTCCACTTGCAGCAACCATAACATTGGCTGGTTTCAAGTCTCTATGCACAATTGACTTATGGTGCGCATGACTCAAACCTTCAAGCAAATCAATGAATATATTGAGAAGTACGATTGGATGCAAGGCACCACAGGCGATGACCTCATCCAGAGACGTTCCCTCAATGAAATCCATGACGAGAAACGGCTTGCTATTCTCATCAGTGCCAAAGTCAAAAATGCTAATGATGTTTGGATGCTGCAGGGCGGCATAGGCTCTAGCCTCGCGTTCAAACCGCTGCACCATCTCGTCCGAGAGCAGCTCGCCACGAAGTTGCTTGATGGCCACAATCCGATCCAAAACCTTGTCGCGAGCCTTATAGACCGTGCTCATTCCACCGGCGCCAAGGCTGCCTACGTGCTCATATCGTTCGTTGAGATTCCTGGTCAAAAGTGGTTCTCGTTATGATCGTCGCCAATGACTGTGACAAACCAAATGTACCAGACTCTTGCCATGTCGTCGGTTGTTTAAAAACATTCGGGACGAGTGGTTACTCGTACAGTTCCTTCTGCACTTCGTTCGGGTCGCCCTTCCTGTTCACTTTAAGGAGCGGGCACTTCCTCTTCAGGCGCAAGACTCCTGCTGGTGTGCATTTCGACTGATCCACTTCAAGTTGGCGCAAGTTTGCCATTTTCGCCAGATGCATTATGCCGGCGTCGGAAACAGTTGTAAGGTTCAAAAGCAAGACGCGCAAATTCGGGAGCTTGGCGAGATACTTCAAGCCATCGTCAGATACTTTCGAATAGTCGAGAAAGAGGAACTCTAAACTACTCAGCTGTGCGAGAGTCTTGCAGCCCTCGTCAGTGATTGGGCAGCCGCACAAATTGAGCTTCACCAGCTTCTTCAACTTAACTAGTTCGGTTAGGTGCTGATTAGAAACATTCGAGTCTTGAAGATTCAGAACCTCCAGATTTTTTAGTTGCGAAATCGCTGATAGCGAGCCGGGACCGGAAAGGTCCAGTCCTGGAAGCAGTACTTCTTCAAGCCCTTCAAGCTTTGCAATTTCAGATAGGGCATCAAGCTCGCAATCCCGAAGGTTCAGTTTTCGCAAATGTGTGGAACCGCTTAGAAGATCAATGCATCCGCTCGCGACTCTGCAGTCTGAAAGGGTCAGACTTCCCAATCGACGAATCTCGCTTAGCAGTTTGAATTCGTCCTTGCCCAAGGAGAAGTTGCATAGGGAAACAATCGAGAGGTTCGGGAGGCGGTTGATTCCAACCAGCAGATCCTTTTCTCTTTGCGTTGGTGGAGAATCGTGCTTGGGCACAAGTGGAAGGCTGCGCCCAACCGATATGCACGCAACTTGAGTTGGAGTTTCCAGCAGAGTTATCGGAGAAGCTCCATTGGGCAAGCGATGGAGTTTATTGTTCTCTTCACGCCAGTAGTCACCTTGCTCATCGTTTATGTAGGTCGGCTGGGACGGCTTATGCTTTCCCTGCTCGTTGAGTTGATATGAGGCATCAGACAGCTTTTCGATCATCGTTTCGCCGACATACGCGAATACTCCAATCGCAATGACTGCCAGCACACCACCGCCATACAAAAAAGTTTTCTTCCACTTTACACGTCGCTGTACTTCCTTTTCATTTTGCTCGAGATTGACTACGTGATGAACCTTCAATTTTTCATCAACGGTGAGTAATGCTTTTCTCATTTCTTGGGCTGACTGAAACCGCTTTTCAGGCTGCTTCTCAAGCGCCTTGCGCAGAATGGACTCAAGATCACTGTTCACTTCGCCAAACTTCGAAAGTCCATCCATTTGCGGTAACTCGGCGGTTCGATGCGCCAGAATTGTCATCATGGCGGTGTCGCCTCTAAATGGCGGATTTCCGAGCAATGCTTCAAACAACATACATCCGAGGGAGTAGACGTCGGAGCGTGCATCCACATCCAAGGCGGAGCCTTGCTCGGGGCTCATGTATAAAGGGCTTCCGATCACGCTTCCTGGTTGGGTTAAGTAACCGGACTCAGCACTATCATTTTGCAGCTTGGCGATTCCAAAGTCCATCAATTTGACTGCAAGTTTCTTGCGTTCCACCCCTGCGCCTTGAACCATCACGTTTGTCGGTTTCAAGTCGCGATGCACAATGGAATTCCGATGTGCATGCGACAATCCATCAAGCAGCTGCAAGAAAATTTCGAGAATATTTTCAAGCGGTTGGGCACCACCTGCGATGACTTCGTCAAGCGTCTCGCCTTCGACGAAATCCATAACCAGAAATGGGTTGTTGTTTTCGTCAGTGCCAAAATCGAAAACGCTGACGATGTTCGGATGCCTCAGCGCCGCATAGGCTTTCGCCTCTCGCTCGAACCTCAGAAACATCGATTCGTTCTGAAGTCCACCAAGGACTTGTTTGATAGCGACAAATCTATCGAGCACTTTGTCTCGGGCTTTATAGACCGTGCTCATTCCTCCTGAGCCGAGACTTCCTATGTGTTCGTACCTCTCGGCCAGGTTTCGAAATGCGGTCATCGGTTCCCCAATTCTTCATCGGTAGGCAGAATTTGTTGAATGCCTAAGACGGTCTCGCCAAATTGTACGGTGACGTCCGGTCTCATAGTCTTAAATCGCAAGACTCCTTTTTCAGTGAGACTCGGACAACCTTCAACATTCAGGTTGCGAAGGGTCTTGCATTTAACTAAGCTCTCAAGACCCTTTTCAGTGACACTTGACCCTCTGATGTCCAAGTCTTTCAGCATCGGCAAGGTGGCAAACTCTCTGACACCTTCATCGCCAAAACGCCCTCCGGACATTGCGTAGTTTAGCGATTGCAGTGATTTCATTTTCGCAATCTCTTTGCACCCCACGTCAGATACTGCAGACAAATCTAAAAACAAAGTCTCCAGCTTTTGTAAACTCGAAAGGGCCTTAATCGACTCGTCATTGATCGGCATTTGATGAATTCCGAGACGCACGAGTCTTTGAATTTTTCCAACAGGTTCAAGCGTTTTTCGATCTGTAATGTTCGGAACAGCCTCGAGCGTCATCCACTGCAGACCGCGAATTTTCGGAAAGTATGTAAGGTTATCGGGCGCAAGGCGTCCACCTCGCAGTTCAAGCTTGGTTAGCTCGCTTATGTTCGTGAGCGGCTTCAGAACACCCTCAGGTAAATTGCAATCGGAAAAATTGAGGTGTTCCAAATTCTTCAGCTTCGCAATCTCACGAATTACATTTTGATCGATCAGTACATTATAGATGTAGAGACGCTTAAGATTTTTGAACTCGGCAACACAACTCAGGTTTCTATCTGCGTCTTTATCCAGACCGACACTCAGAAGAGTTACGCCCGACTTTGGAAGAGCCGAAAGAGGCTTATCCAACGGAATCGGAATATTGTTTTTGCTGGAAGTTGTTTCCCAGAAATCTTTACTAATAGCTTCTTTGACAAAGTATTGTGAAACCTTATCGCCGAGTTCACCGACGGGCACCACCGGCGGTTCATGCTTTTGAGTTGAAGAAAGATACATATAGATCGAGACACCAACTGCGAGAGCTAACGAGCATGCACCGACAAAAACATTGCCTCTGGTCAGTTTGGTCTTGCCGGCACGCGGTTGATTCGACTTTTGTTCTTGAACCCTATCCCAATTTTCCTTCACACACAGAAGATCGGCTCTCAAATCGGCAGCGCTTTGATAGCGATCGTTTGGATTCTTTTCGATGGCAGTTAGAACTATTGCCTCCAAATCAAGCCAAAAGCGATCTTTCGTCTCCTTGTCTGTTTGCTGCCTTTGAGGAGATGAAACTCTTGCAAGATCCGGGAAGAAAGCATTGAGTTTGGAATTGATTGAAGTGAGCGTTGTGTTCCAAAGATTGGAACGTTTTAGATCTACCGAGGTAATGACATCAGACATGCGAGGAGGAACACCGGTGCGATGCAGCGTAATCGTCTCCATCAAGCTCTCACCACGAAACGGTGGCTGTCCTGTGAGTGACTCGAATAGCATGCAACCGATCGAGTAAATATCCGCGCGACCATCGACATCAGAACTGACACTTTGCTCTGGGCTCATGTAGAGCGGGCTTCCCATAACCTGACCAGTATTTGTTTGCCAAGCCGCTTCGGTATCATCGACCTTTACTTTGGCAATTCCGAAGTCCATTATTTTGACTTGGAGGCGATCGACTGAGGCAAGCCGTTGAATCATAATGTTGGCTGGCTTGAGGTCTCGATGAACGATTCCCTTGAGATGAGCATGAGAGAGTCCATCCAGCAACTGGATAAACACTTCCAGCGTTTGAGGAACGCTCATGGAGCCACTCTCAGCAATCATTTCGTCGAGCGTTTTTCCCTCGATAAAATCCATGACCAAGAAAGGTTTGTTCTCTTCGTCAAAACCGAAATCGTAGACATTGACGATGTTCGGATGTTTGAGGGCGGCGTATGCACATGCTTCACGTTGGAAGCGCAAAACCATCTGAACGCCTGAAACAGCATTACTGAGTTGTTTAATGGCAACGACACGATCCAAATTCCGATCCCGAGCCTTGTAGACAACACTCATGCCGCCAGATCCTAACGAACCGATGTAGTCATATCGATCGCTTAATTTGCGTTGCGCGACGGGCGCTTCATCTTCCGGAATGGCATCAATTCTGGTGCCATCTCGCGGGCATACATCAATACCACTGATTACGGGCAGCTTGCACTTGGGACATACTCGCTGAAAGGCGAACACCTCAGATTCCCCGGTAAGTTTGACTCTCTTGGTTTTACCGGAGTCGCTTTGCGTGTCCATGATTCCGCCTACTTTTGCGAGCTTCCAAGGTCGGTACTGTCGACAAACACTGCGTTGATTTCCTCGACCTTTGAACTGTGCTTGAGCACTCGCAGTTTTGGCAAGCCTTTGCGAAGGTCTTTCAGGGCTTGGTCAGTTATTCCGGTATTGGTCAAATCGAGACGCATCATATTTTGCAGACGAAGAATATCCGGCACGCACTTGTCTGTTACTTTCTTGCAACTCTGCAAATTCAAGGCTTCGAGTTGTTTCATGTTTCCTAACTCTTTCACGGCTTGATCGTCGAGCTTCGGCGAAAACCCCAAGTTGAGGGAGATGAGACTCGGAAGTTTCGCCAACGTCTTGCAGCCTGCTGCTGTGAGCTCGGTGCGCTCCATCATCAGTGTCCTCAGATAAGGTAACAGGGACAAATGCCGTACACTTTCGTCGTCGATTTCTGCGTTATTGAGCGCAAGATAAATCAAGCCTTCGCACTTGCCGAGAGGAGCCAAACCGTTCCCTTTGCCAATTTGATTGTCATCTAAAGACAACTTATGCAGGCTGGAAAATTGCGGTAGGTCGAGAATATCTTTTGCTGTCAATTGACACATTTTCAATTCGAGTGTTTCCAACTTCGGCAGAGTGTGAAGCACCTTAACAATATTGTGTGGAACAGTCGTATCAATGAATCCAACGCGACTAAGTGTTCGCATCTTCGATATAGTAACCACATTTCGATCAGTAACCGGAAGATTCCAGATCTGCAAACTCTTCAGACTTTGCAGCGTCTCAAGACCTTCCAGTCTGGTTTCGAACTTTCTTTTGAAGGATTCCTCTTCGGCCTTACTCACTTTAGCCCGAGCAAGAAACTGCCCGACTTGCAAGGCTCTGACCGATTTTGGTTGAGCGATGGAAGACAATGGTTCTTCAGGAAGCAACTTATGTGTTACGTCATTGAAATCAATCCAATGATCGCAGTGTGCTTCAACTGGTTCTTCCCTTTTCGCTACGAAAGAGGTAATGCTCGCCTGGGTAGTTGGCTTCGAAGGTTTCTGGTCCATATTCGCATAAATCAGCGCGCCACCACCAATGCTTAACAAAACAAAAGCGACAAGGGCTCCAACCTTTAGACTCTTAGATGGCGACTTAAGTGATGCACCAGATTTGGTGCCACCACTTTGCGAAATCTTGTTCCAATTTTCCTGAACACATAACAAATCAGCGCGCATGTCGGCGGCAGATTGATATCGATCGTCTGCTTTTTTTTCAATAGCCGCATAGACGATTGCTTCCATGTCCAGCCCAAACTCGTCCATCGAAGGCACACCTGCAATTACCGGCCTCTTTGGAATAAGTTCAGTCATCTTGGGTGGCGTCTCATTTCGATGCATCGAAACTGTTTCGACTACTGACCCACCGCAAAATGGCGGTCGACAAGTCATCGCCTCGAACAACATGCATCCAACAGAATAAATATCAGCACGTCCATCGACATTAGCTGAGCTGGCACTCTGCTCAGGGCTCATGTAAAGCGGGCTCCCCATCACCTGTCCGGTTTGCGTCTGCCATGCGGCTTGAGGATCCTTCACCTTTACTTTGGCAATGCCAAAATCCATGATTTTCACCTGAATTCTCTGCGAACTGCCAAAGCGTTGAATCATCACATTGGCAGGCTTGAGATCTCGATGAATAATGCCTTTTTGATGCGCATGCGACAATCCATCCAAAATCTGAATAAATATTTCGAGCGTCTCCGGTACCGACAAACCGTTCCTCTCTGCAATTACCTCATCGAGAGTCTGTCCTTCAAGAAAGTCCATAACCAAAAACGGGCGGTTCTCTTCATCAATTCCAAAATCGAAGACGTTGACTATGTTTGGATGTTTTAGGGCCGCATAGGCGCAAGCTTCACGCTGAAAGCGCACGATAGCTTGATCTGAGTTTACGACTGATATGAGTTGTTTTATCGCGACGACGCGATCGAGTACCTTGTCTCGCGCCTTGTAGACCACACTCATGCCGCCAGAGCCGAGTGAGCCCAGGTGGTCGTAGCGATCACTCATCTGGAGAATTTCGCCTCGGGGCGCGGCCACGGGGCTGTGCCCGCCGGACTCCTGCTGTTTCAGGCTGGCTCCATCACGGGGGCACTTTTCCAGTCCAGGAATCACCGGCAGTTTGCACTTCGGGCAGATGCGCTGTTGAAAGGCGAGCACGGACATCTCCGAGCTGAGCCTGACCCTCTTGGTGGTCCGACCCGAATCCTTCTGCGTGTCTTCGGTCATTTATATCCTTCAGCGGTAGGTAGGAGTGAGTTTCCCTTCCTATCGACATTTTTCCCTAAAAAGGTCCAACACCTACATCGAAACAAGGTAGAAGATGGTCATTAATTCTTAGATTCATCCGGAGCGCCGACTCCGCGGAGGTCTTCGAAGCTGCTGTGCTTCACAACTAAGCGCGGCTTGGCTTCCTTTAGCCGCGCCACGCCGGAGTCGGTAATGCCCGTGCCGAGGGCGCGAAAGAGGTTGAGAGAACGCATTCGAATTAGAGAATCGATACAACCATCAGTCACATTTGGACAACGCTCAAGGTCCAGTCTATTTAACTTGGGCAGCTTCGAGAGCTCACCAATCCCCCGGTCGTCGAGCTTCTTGCTCAGGGATATCATTACGAACTTGAGACTTTGCATTCGAGCGACCTTTTTTATTGCTGCAAGAGTCAGTAGCCTTCCGTCTAATTTCAGGGTTGTCACATTGGGCAGACTCGAAATACATCCAATCCCTGCATCAGATACGCTGCTGTCAGAGAGACTCAAAAACGTCAGAGACTCAAGCTTCGACACCGGCTGTAGTACCACTGGATTGCTCAGGTCATTTCCGTCTATGGACAACTTTATTAGTTGACTAAGGTTCGCAATTTCCTTTGTATCTGCAACTTGAAGATTGCAATTCTCGAGAGCCAAATGACGCAGATTGGGGAGTTCAGCAAAGAATCGCGCAGAACCGAGAGGCAACGGCGTATCCAAAATCAAAATGTCTTCCAAAGTCTTGATTGTGCAAATCTCTTTAACGATGGCTTCATTGAGCTGCATATTCTTGATGTTAATCCGGCGCAGATTTGTTAAATAGCTGATGCCGTGAAGATCTCTATCGTAATCAATTTTGCTGTTTGCTACTTGCTCGATTCGGTGGCCAACTGCTATCGTTTTTACTTTCGCTCTCGGTAGATCAGTGAATTTGACGTCAGGTCTGAGTTCTAGTTTGTTTTCGGGGTTGTCGAAACTGACCCAGTAATCGTTCCACGTCCGGCCGAGCAATCCCTCACGCGCAGCAACCACGCTTAGATCAGTTGAGATTTCCTTTTTGGGTGGTGGTGCAGGTTTCACATCAGATTCCATAATCGCTAACATACCTACTGCCACCAGCACCGTGATCGCGATGGCTCCTGCCGCTAATGCAATTCTCTTGTACTTATTTCGAGTTCCTGCCTCGCGTGCGAATGCTTCAGCAGTTTCAAATTCCCGCAGAGACTTTTGAATTTCGCGCAAGGCGATTTGAAGTTCCTCACAATTTTGATACCTATCTTTCGGGCTCTTCTGCATGGACTTGTTCAAGACAGCTTCGATCTTTCCTACAACTGCTGTGGCTTTCTGTAAATGCCCGATCTGATTTGATATTTTTTCTGCAGACATCGAACGATGCATGGTCATTGTTTCCAACATGTTGGCACCGCGAAACGGTGGGCGTCTCGTCAAAGATTCATACAACATGCAACCAACAGAGTAGATATCGGATCGCGAGTCGACATCGGCAGTGACAGTCTGCTCTGGGCTCATGTAGAGAGGGCTCCCCAAGACTTGGCCATGTTGAGTGCGAAAAACATGTTCAGAATCACTTACGCTTGTTTTTGCGATTCCGAAATCCATAAGCTTCACGATGAATCGATCTGAATTGAGAGCTTTGATCATTACATTGCCCGGCTTCAGATCTCTGTGCACGATGCCTTTGGAATGGGCGTGTCCAAGCCCATCGAGCAGTTGCACAAAAATCTCGATTATTTTGTCGAGGTCAGTAAGTTTTCCATCGGCGATCAATTCTTCAAGGGTTTCTCCCTCGATAAAATCCATTACTAGAAATGGCCAATGCTCCTCATCCATTCCAGAATCGTACACATCGACGATATTAGGATGGTTGAGAGCCGCGAGCGCACGAGCCTCACGCTCGAAGCGAGGAATCATGCTTTGGCTGTAGTTTTCGGTGCTTAGCCGTTTGATGGCCACCACGCGATTGAGCTGCCGATCGTGCGCTTTGTACACAATCGCCATCCCACCCGAGCCCAACGAGCCGATATGGTCATAACGATCACTGAGCCTTACAAATTGGCTCAGGTTATCGTTTTCGTCGTTGTGGGATACCGGGTGCACTCTATTGACTCAGTGGTGGCATCAGCACTGAATCTATTACGTGAATCACGCCGTTCGAGCAAGGAACATCGCTAATTTTGACGAGCGCTTTGTCCACGTACAACGAACCACCTTTTTCTGAAAACTTGAGTTCGTGCCCTTCCATGGTTTTGATTCCTTTCATGGTGCGCAATGCATCCGAACTCAACTTACTGCCTTCGATAACGTGATAAGTGAGAACCTGTTTCAGCTTTTTCTTGTTAGCAAAGAGGCTCTGAACATCGTCGCCGGGAATCGTCGTAAACGCCTTGTCGCTTGCTGCAAAAAATGTGAACGGTCCCTTTCCTTTCAGAGTTTTGTCCAGTCCAAACGCCTGTTCCAGCCCATCTCGAAGTGTTTGAAACTGAGTGATTTCGTTGTCTTTCAGCGTGTTGATGATGTCTTTGGGAGTTCGCTCAAAGCCGCCTTTCTCCGTGTATTTTTTTGTTTTGCCTTGGCCCTCTTTGTGACGACTGTCGGTCGAACCGCCATCTGTAGCATACGAGGCACCACATATGGAGGCACATAATGTGATTACTCCAATCAAAGAAGTTATTCCAAGAAGGATTCCTTTTCGACTATTCAATCTATTGCAATTGGTTGTGTCGCTGCCAGTCTTCATCCTCGCCTCCAATCATCACTGTTCCATCAAATTTTTCAAAGAAGTGAATCATAGAAGTCTACACCAAACGAAAACACAATTTGCACACAATCTGAAATCGGGTGCGTGCTAAGCTAAATTCATCCGTCAACGAGCCCGGTTTGAATGCTACGACAGCTTACACAGGCATTGGTGCTACTGACTTTCAGCGCTGCATCCGTGTGTTTAATACGGCCGGCAGATGCCCATGATACGCGGGCCGACCACCATCACGACCACAAATCATCCTCAAACAAATCCTCCAAAAAAACGCAAAAGTCAGAGAAACCCGACCCCTGGCATCTGCTGGAAATGGCTCTGACGCCTGCAGCCTACGCCGCGACGCCGAGAGTGACCATCTCAACCAATAGTGGCTATCGTTTCATCCGCGCTGACGGCATGCCCGATCACGCGACGGGCAGCTTTCCGAATGCCGGCAATCCAAATCGCATTTCAGAACAAACTTACGATTTCCGCATGCCAAGCCAACCCGCGTACGCGACGCACACGACGCCTTTGGGAATGGCGCGATTCGGCGTTGCTATAAATGGAATTCCATTTGACCCTGGCGCCAACGAATTTTTTAACGGCGATCCCTCCACTGGCTGGCAATACGAGGCAATGTACCTCGGCGCGAAGTTGGGACTAGATCGCAATAACGCGCATGTGCAGCCGAATGGGGCTTATCACTATCATGGGGTTCCAACTGCGCTTCTGCAAAGGCTTGGTAAAGCGAATCGCCCAGTGCTGCTTGGTTATGCGGCAGATGGATTTCCAATTTATGGTCCGTTTGGGTATCAAGACGCGAAAAATCCGCGATCGAAGATGACGAAACTGCAGTCGAGTTATCGATTGCGCAGCGGAAACCGCCAAAGCGGACCCGGCGGGCGTTACGACGGCGCGTTTACTCAAGACTATGAGTACGTCAAAGGCGCGGGCGACCTTGATGACTGCAACGGAAGAGTGGCTGTGACGCCCGAATTCCCCAAGGGCACTTATCACTACGTGATCACTGAGTCGTTTCCATATATTCCTAGGGGATTTAAAGGAACGCCGGACAACACTTTCGCTAAGGGCCCAGGCGGGTTCGGAGCTATGCCAGGAGGTGGTCCGGGCGGCAGATTTGGCGGCGGACCTGGAGGCCAAGGCGGGTTCGGAAGACGCAGAATGCAAGGTCCGCATGATTCATTTAGACCTGATGGGCTTGGTAGTCCTGGCTCGTTCAGTGGCGGCGGCGGTTTCGGCGGTCCTCCCGGTGGCGGTGGTTTCGGCGGTCCTCCCGGTGGCGG
>CAYZJR010000122.1:12701-20011 GCA_964478655.1 uncultured Candidatus Obscuribacterales bacterium | reverse complement strand
TACGAGCTTTTCATTTCACACTGGTGTCACAATTCGCTTGGACAGCCATTCTTCGCACACGTGTGCCTCGGCATCTCCAGATAGTTCCAAGTCCGTCAGTCATAATCGTTGGAGCTATTCGGCCACATTTTTCCGATCACACTTTCGGGTTCAGCCTTCGAGCTGATTCGCATTGGATTCTATCCATGTATTATCGGGGATGCGACTGCACGTTAAACAAACATAGGAAGGTCCCAATGCAACTCCCACTGCACTGCTCGAAGCCTATTTCGGTTTTGCTGGTAGACGATGACGCCTTAATTCGCATGGGAATTCGGCATTTTATATCAAACGAAGAATTCTCAGTCGTGGGTGAGGCCGAGAATGGTTCGGAGGCGGTAGAAGCTGTAGCAGCTCTCCACCCAGACGTCGTGGTTATGGATATCGGCCTTCCGATTATGAATGGTTTCGATTCATCGCGACTCATTAAAGAACGAAGCTCTTCAACCAAAATCATTATGCTTAGCTCTCACAACAGCCACGATGCGGTACAGGAAGCTCTGACCTCCGGAGCGAGTGGCTACTGCCTAAAAGACATTGAATCGAAGAGACTGCAAGAAGCTATAAAGACAGTAAGCAGAGGAGACATTTGGCTCGACGCCGGAATAGCTCAAAACATGGTAAGTCTGTGTCATCGCAAGGCAATACCAGCACCGAGCATGCCCTCTCAGCTTGATGTGCTTTCAGATTTGGAACGCCAAACATTGCGACTACTGCTTCAAGGATGCACTACCGGCGGTATAGCAGAGACTTTCAACATGTCGTACCAAAATGCGAAATCGAACATTGAGTCAATCTTGAATAAGCTTGGATGCACAGAGTTCGAATCAGAACGCACAGCAACCTTCTTCGAATTAGAACGAATCACTGCACCTACCCAACAACTGCAGCCAGAAAAACCCAATGAGCTTACTGACAAATACGAGATTATTGAACTCATTGGAAGAGGAGGAATGAGCCTGGTCTACAAAGCTCGCCACAAGTTGCTGAATAGAGACGTTGCCGTCAAATTCATTTGCCGTGATACAGGTAGTGACTCAATCGCAGAACGATTTTCCAGAGAGGCTCGAATCACCAGCCATCTTTCTCATCCAAACATCATTCGCATCCTCGACTACGGTCTTACGAACTCGCATCAGCCTTACATGGTGATGAACCTCGAAGAAGGTCCAACACTCTTGGACGTACTTCGCCGCAGATCACAGCTTCCAGAGCCCGAAGCAGTGGAAATTTTCAGACAGCTTGCGAGTGCTCTTTCCTATTCGCATGCACAAGGAATCATACATCGCGATATTAAACCTGCTAACGTAATTCTCACGCATGGAGAATCAGGAAAAGTACAACCGAAGCTGCTCGATTTCGGGCTAGCAAAACTTGCCACTCCTGAGAATACCGCACAAGATCTGACCCAGCCCGGAAGAATTCTAGGAAGTCCACTGTACATGAGTCCCGAACAAATCCGTGGGGAACAAGTGGATCACCGCTGCGATATCTACTCTTTTGGTTGTTTGATGTATGAAGTTCTGTGCGGCCGACCACCGCATGTCGGTTTATCTGCAATTGAAACAATGACAATGCATCTGCAAGACGAACCCGCGGGCCCGAATCCGTACGGCTGTTCTCCGAAGTTACAACAGATTATCTATCAATGCCTTAGGAAGGACAAGGAAGATCGCATTCAATCAATGAATGAGGTTCTGTCACTCCTGGGCAATTCGTGTTAATTCAACTGAGGTTCTTCAACGAGCGCAGACTCCTGCTGATACCAATTGATGTTTCTTGTAACGTACAACACGATGCTCAGCGCTATGAAAAGCCCAATTGCACCGCTGAGAAGCGACAAACTTTCCATCTGCAGCAGCACATACAAATAGCCGTACAAAACAGTTAGCGTCAGCGCCATAACTTTCCAGAGATGCCTGGACGCCACTCGCGAAAACGCATACGTGTAGCACGTGATCTGCGCAACGGTTGGAATGGTCGCACACACATACGCCCACGAAAACGGAACCCATTCGGAGATTGCAATCAGCATGAGGAAGAACAAACTCAGTGCCAAACCCACCAACATGTATTGAATCTCGTGTATTCGAATTGATGAGATGACCTCGAAGATAAAGAATGTGAGGAAGGTCATGATGATGAACAGGTTGCCGTATTTGACCGCACGAATTGCCGTTCTGTAGAACTCCACTGGGGTTGCAAGCGACACACCAACCATGTATTGCGCTAGCGAATTTTTGAGATCGGCATCTGCATCGGTCCACACTTGCGGAATGTTCCGCGTGAAGTACGACACTTCCCAGGTCGAATTAAACCCGCGATCGTCCACCTTCTTGCTAGTCGGCAAGAAGCCGCCTGTGAATGTAGGATCTGTCCATGGCGACTGCAAGCTGATCTGATTCTCTTTGCCTGCTGGAAAGATGTTGAGATCGCGGCTTCCACTCAAAGTCATCGTGAATGAAAATGGTTGCTTACCGAACCTTGTGGGACCATTTAGCAGCGCGTGCTGACCATTCTCGAATAGTTTCAGGCCGTTTGTGCCTGGAACGAATCTATATTTTCGACCACTCCAATCAAGAATAGTGTCTTTGCGAATGCCGCGTAAGTCCGACAATCCGAGCGCAACGTATGCGTCTTGCCATTGCAAGTCTTTGAAATCAAGCTTCTGCCTGGCAATGTCGGATGTATCGAAGTTGCCTTTGAAGTCGAGAGTCGTCGTGTACAAGATTGATTTGAACTTTCCTTCGTCTCGCAACTCCGGTGTAAGACTTCCAGAAACATTCAGACTCTCGGGAAAGAAGTGCAAGACTCCGGTTTCAGTTCTGACAAACTTTAATGCAGCAGCCGAACTTTTACCGTCGGAAGCGTCTTTACCTTTGGCACTGGTATTACTGGCGCTACCATCATTTCGAGAAGAACTTGCAGCAGGAGTCACTGGTTCAAAAATGTCTTTTCGATAGGGTACTGTCAACACAGGCCCCGTAACCGTTTGCTGCCCCGCGCCAGGTCCCTTGTACTTCAAAGGATAGTCAACGTTAAATGTTTGTCTTTCTTCTGTTACGCCATTGATCAAATGCAATGGAATTTGCAAAAGCCCGCAAATCAATGCGATGAAAATTGCTTTGCGCGATATCAGTTTCGAAACACCCTTAAACGGCTGTGACGGTAATCCTGACGGTCCTGGCGACGATTGGTCCGTTGGTTGATTCATGGTTTTCACCCCTAGGCCGGTGTTAAAGTCAGTCTACGATCGACGAAATTATTTCGCCGAAAATCGAAAAATTTGACACGAAGTTCGCAAACGCACAGCGCACGCACCTCCCACAGTGGCATGCCGTTATTTCAATTGTTCATTCACATATGAAACTTTTGTGAGAGCGAAGAGCAGTTCGAACTTTTGTGATGTATCGCCGATTCAGGACTTCTGGTTCTTGAGTACTTCAAATCATCTACAAGAATAGAAAAGAGATTTTCGTTATTTGATCAGTTGTGTAAACTACATCAAGAAACCATCGACATCTTGGTTATGAGCCTCGCCCCCGGACAGAAAGTAGTCAAGAATGCTCTTCAATAGCCTTCAATACATCATCTTTCTGCCAATAGTTCTATTGCTGTATTGGCTTGTACCGGCGAAGTTTCGGCCGATGCTTCTACTGATTGCCAGTTATGTTTTTTATGCCTTTTGGAAGCCTATATATCTAATTCTCATCATTGCGATGACGTTCGCCAACTGGCTGTTGGGCTTTGCAATCAATGCCACCGGCGGCAGCTTCAAGAAGATAATTCTGATTGCTGGAATCATCGCCAATGTGCTGACTCTTGTCTACTTCAAGTATGCGAACTTCCTCCTGGAGAACTGGTTTGCAACGTTGAATTGGATGCACATTCCGCATGCCGAATCGCGCATCGATGTGATCTTGCCACTTGGCATTTCATTCTTCACCTTCGAGTTTCTCCACTACATTATCGAGGTCTATAAGGGCAGCAAACCGGTCAACAGCCTCGTCAACTTTGCAGTCTTCGCCGGCTTCTTTCCCACCCAAATTGCAGGACCAATCAAACGCTACCAAGACTTCATTCCGCAAATTGAACAGCCAATCAAAATCGACGCGGAACAGTTCAACAAAGGCTTCGCCATGGTTCTCCACGGCTTGGCGAAAAAGATTTTGCTTGCAGACAATTTGGCGAACTACGTCAACTGGGTTTATGCGACTCCAAACACATTCTCGGGTGCAGAACTCTGGCTCGCCACCTACGCCTTCGCGTTTCAAGTGTATTGCGACTTCTCCGGTTACACCGATATCGCAATTGGTTCCTCATTAATGATGGGCATTTCAGTGCCACCAAACTTCAATGTTCCATACATGTCTAACAACATACGAGAGCTCTGGCATCGGCAGCACATCTCGCTTTCTCATTGGTTTAGAGACTACCTCTACATACCATTGGGTGGTTCGCGTTGCTCTACACCGCGAATTTACCTAAACCTCATGATCACGACAGGTTTAGCGGGACTGTGGCATGGAGCCGCTTGGCACCATGTCGCGTGGGGAATTTTTCAAGGTTTGTCGCTGATCATTCATCGAGAGTGGATGCGTTTTTACAAAGGCGTCGATTGGCTTCACAAATTCATTCAGTCCAAAGTCTGGCATGTCATCGCGATCTTCATAACGTTCCACGCCTTTGTGATTAGCTACGTGTATTTCCGAGCCGAAACAAACACAACAGCTATGTACATGGTTGGAAGAATGTTACAAGTTTGGAATCTTGGGCCCCAGGCTCCCGAGACGCAATACAAATTCCTCACATCCACCGGTCCGCTTATTTTTCCTTTAGTTCCGTTTATCTTGGCTGGTCTGATGATTGCTCACATCATTTCAGAGTTCTTGCGCGGAAAGTCCTTCTGGGCGAAGTTTCCGCGGTGGGCACAAGCAATTTATTGCGCATTTCTCATTTTCCTGATGCTGGCGCTGCTGCCGGATCAAGCAAATAGATTCCTTTACTTCCAGTTCTAAATGCGGCACAGAGAGCGCCTGGTGTAGTAGGATCGGTGCGTTTCAAACATGCATTTGTTCTACGGAACAACGAGGTTTCTATGCGCCGTCCCCTTCAATTCCTTTGTGCCGTTGCTGCTCTGGCATGTGCTTTGCACCCCATAGATTGTCGCGCGCAACAACAGCCTGACTCTCGTGTTGATTTAGGAAAACCGTTTCTGGTAGCCGCGCAAAAGTTTCAAGAAACAGACAAACACGACAAGGCGATTTTGGAACTCACGGCAGGTCTCAAGAAAGCACCCGGCGATGTGAAGCTCCTCAGCGCGCGCGCCTGGTCGTTTTCGGTACTCGGCAAATATCCGGAATCGCTTGCGGACTACAACGAAATCATCAAGTTAGAACCTCACTTTGCACCCGCCTATGTGGGACGCTCAGCACTCTACAGCTTCATGAAACAGTACGACAAAGCCCTGGCTGATGCGGACAAAGCAATCAAAATGGGACACGAAGACATCTCCTCGTACAACAATCGCGGTCGCGCCTATTGTGGGCTCAAACAGTATGCAAAGGCAGTTGATGACCTGTCGGCGGCAATAAACCTCGACTCCACTTGCAATCAGCCATACTTTTTCCGCGCCCGCGCATACGAAGGTCTAAATGAACGCAAAAAGGCTATCTCCGACTACAACAAGTGCCTAGAACTCAGCAAAGGCATGGATGTTCGCGTGAATCCCAATGAGCAGTTGGAATACATGAGAACTGCAAATGCCAAAATCAAGGAATTGGAAGCGCAGAAAGCACACTAGCTCGCTCTTCCGAAACCCTTCTGGGCATGCAGGGACCACTTTTGCGCTCCCCGAAACCATAGTGGCACGGCCCGCCGCTTTCCAGTACTCTATATCTATGGAACCCATTCATGACCACGCAAACAGTGATGCGGCACAGTCGAGCGCTCGAACATGCGTCGCGAAGTGGATCGGCAATTTGCATTGGCGAACGACGCGTTTAACTGGGGTGGGTGCAGCAACATTGATGTTGTTGCCGTTCATCACCAACGGAGCGCGGGCAAACTCAAGCGACGAGACGGTTTTCAAAGGAATTGCGCTTTACAGAAGCGGCAAATATGCCGCCGCATCTTACAGATTTTTGGACGCTTCAGAAGCATCAAACGCATCAGACAGTGTCAAGGCAACGGCGCTATATTATCTCGCGAGTTGCTATTACCAACTGCATCGATTGAGCGAAGCAGAACGGCTCTACGACAAGCTCTTATTTGAGCATCCAAAGAGTCCTGAAGCGCGCATTGCATATCCAATCTTGAAACGATTGCGCCCCACATGGAGACCACAGGTGGTGGCGGCCCGATCCAAACCTCCGAGCACCGGATCGGGTGGCGTAACAACTTACTCAACCGGAAAGCCCACACAGTCGCCACTTACGATGGCACCTACGCCATCAACTCTACACGCCGATTCAAATCCGAGATACGAAGATGAGTATGAAGCGCTTCCACTTGAAACAGTCATCCCATTCGAACGGGGTGAACAAGGACACATGCTCATCGATATCTATGTAGAAGGGCGCAAAATCAAGGTTTGCTTCGACACAGGCGGTCAAGCACACTTTGGACTCAATCACTTAGCTGAAGCAAAAATCCCATTGCCAACCGGAAAAATGACTTCGGAGACGAGGGGTTGGGCCGGTGTGAAAGTTCCTACCTACATAATGCCAGTCACCATGCGCATCGGCAACATGACGCGCCGGATAAATATTACCGTCGAGAAAGAAGGAAGTGTAATGCCATTGGTAGGGCAAACGTTTCTGCGCGATCTCGATTACGATGTAGACAATGTGCACAACACTCTAAAGCTTCGCAAAAGAAAGAAAGGTGTTGCTATAGCAGCGAAGCAAGACGATTACGAAATTCCATTCACGAGAGAGACAACAGCACCGTGGGTGATAGCACAAGTAAACGGCCAAAACTTCAAAGTATTTATCGATACCGGTGCAACACGCACCGTATTTAGCGAACAAGCCGCTAAACAGCTAGGCATCAAAATTTCAGACGAAGCAACAACAGTCGAATATGGTGGCGTTGGTGGAAAAGTTCCAATGAAAGAAGCAACCGCCGATATCAAAATCGGGCCTATCTACAGACACAATTTCAACTTCCTCGTCGGCGGCGAGCTGGGATGCGCAGTCGGACAGGATTTCCTCGAAAAGTGGCGATTCACAATCGACCAGCACAAAAGTACTGTTAAGTTTTATCGATAA
>CAYZJR010000122.1:1722-12601 GCA_964478655.1 uncultured Candidatus Obscuribacterales bacterium | reverse complement strand
TTACTTCGCTTCTTCCGTCGGCTTCTCTAGTTTCGCCAGCTCGTCGCGAAGTTTCGCGAGCGTAGTCTCAAATCGCGGCAAGCAAGCCGAATGTTTCTCGTTGCCTGCAAACTTTTCATCGTGTACGTCACGCTCGGATTCAAGCTTGCGAATCAGTTCAATAATATGGAAAGTGTTCATACAAACTTCGGAGCGAGAGTGGGTCGCAGCTCAATCTCTTCCTTGAGATAGCCTTCGAGACACGCACTGATGTCTGCAAAATTCTCGAATGGAACGTGGTGAATGCCATTGTCCTTGCAGTGTTTGCGCAGTTTCGATTTGGCGAACACCAAGTCTGCTTGGGCTGACCAGCAGAAATCACTGCGGCCGTCGCCAATTACAACACGCAACGGACGATTGCTGTTGTTCACGATCTTGCACTTGCATAGGCCGGAACCGCATTCACTTATCGGTGCAGCAAATGGAAATTCAAGCGATAAGGCGTTGTTCTCGCCTTCAACCAAACGGTTTGCCCAAACTGTATCGACTACGATCTTCTCGCGATTGAGAATATGCTTTATGACTTTGTCGATACCGTCACTGACGACACGAAGTGGAATGCTGTTCTGTTTGCACCACCCTGCAAACGGTGCAAAAGTTGGATCTACCTTCACCACTGTTTCCAGCACATTGTGAATTGCGTTCCATCCACCTTGAATTAGCGGCACCTGCAACGCCATACACTCGCGAGAGCCTATCTCGCCTGCTTCCCAGCGAGCTTCGACATCATGCCACGAGGGGAGGGCAAGCTGCTCCAGCAAGATATCTATGGTATCGCCGGCGGTGATGGTCCCATCAAAGTCGCAAAAGACTTCAATTTTTGTGCTCATGTTCCTATCTGTCTTTCTTGCACTCGGTGATTAGGAGATCGAGCAGATCGTGCGCCTGATCCATTTCCTGGTAGCTGATTTCGAGCGATGGAGCGAGCGTCACAACGTTCTTCCAGTAGCCGCCGATATCGAGAATCAGTCCCATCTTTTTGCCGTTGACGTGGAGGTCGCCTTCAAGTCCTCGTTGGAACATCGCATCAGCAAGCGCCCGACTCGGTGTATATCCATCTTTCTCGCACATTTCCATACGCAGCGCGAGACCGACGCCATCGGCATCTCCGATTTCCGGGTGGCGCTTCTGCAGATCGCGAATCAAATCGAGGAAGTACTTTCCTTTGGCGTTGACGGTTGTTTCGTAATCGCCTTCTTCGAAGATCTTCATTACTTCAAGCGCAGTCGCTGTTCCCAGGCTGTTTGACGAGAAGGTCGAGTGCGTCGAACCAGGTCCAAACTTATCGGGAGAGATCAGTTCTTCCTTCGCCCAGATTGCAGACAACGGGTTCATGCCGTTGGTCAAAGCCTTACCGAAAACCATGATGTCCGGCTTGATGTTGAAGTTTTCGACTGCCCAGAGTTTTCCAGTTCTGAAGAAACCCATTTGGATTTCGTCATCGATAAGTAGAATGCCGCGTTCGCGACAGATTTTGGCCAAACGCTCAAAATAGCCCTCGGGTGGGGCGACATAGCCGCCTGTTCCTTGAATGACTTCAAAGAAGAAACCGCCGAATTCCGACTTCTTAGTTTTGGGGTTCCACCAACTTGTGTATTCGTGATCGAATTTGCGTTCGACTTGCTCAACACAGAACAAGTTGCAGGTTTCTTTTTCCTTGCCGTAAGGGCAACGGAAGCAGTAAGGGAACGGGATGAATTCAGCGCGATCGCCGAATTCGCCGTACGCTTCTCTGTATCTATAAGAAGATGTAATCGCAGAAGCACCGAGAGTGCGTCCGTGATATCCGCCTTCAAAAGCAAGCATGCGGCTCTTGCCTGTTGTCTTTCTCACCAGCTTGAGTGCATCTTCGACCGCTTGCGCACCACCGACGTTGAAGTGCACGCGACCTTTTTCGCCGAGATTTCGTTTGATTCCTCTGACGATCAAGTCTGCGAGCAATACTTTTTCTTTGTGCAGATATTGGCATGCGAGTTGCGGAAGCTTGTCGATTTGCTTCTTGAGCGCATTGTTGACCCTTTCGTTTGCGTATCCGAGATTGACTGCGGAGTACCACATTTGCAGATCGAGATATGGTGTCTGCTCAGTGTCATAAAGGTAGCTGCCATCACATGTATCGAAGAACTTCGGGCGCTCGGCATAGTGCACGGTGTCGCCATATGAGCAAACTTCGTTTTCAACCGCGAGCAACTCGTCTTCGCTGAGTTGATCTGACGCCTCCAACACATCGATCTCACTGACCGGTACGTTGTTTGTGCTCAGGCACAGCGCTTCGGAACGCTCGAATAATGAATCAAGCGCCTGGACATCAACATTTGCTGATGCGCCGTTGTTGGCCGAAGCGGTTCCATCAATTGACATAAAATGACTTCCTCAGAATTTGAGATCGTTGATCCACGCGGGAGTGATTAGTCTTGGGGCTTTGCGGCAGCTTATCCCGCCACATTTACACCAACCTTACTATAAGGCGATGATTAGGGGTGATTAATCAAACTCCTCCGATGCATCATGACCTTGTCGTTCACGAAGGTCCGATTCTGCCACCATGACAACCCTCTCTCTTGAATTCGTTCTAAAGAGCAAAAATTTGGCCAGGGAGACGATTAAAGGGAACGGTCTCAACCTTTCAACGTTTTCAGGCGCGACATGCGGATCTTCGATTGAAGGTGTCGGCCGATTGCTATCGTATTCAGTACCATCGAACTAACCGTTAGGCACCTTATAAAACATCGCTAATCATAGCGAGAGTTATTCCGCACGTTCGTTATGACGCGCGTGTAGATATCAAAAAATGACGTTTGATACTTGAACGATTTTCTACTTTGCCTGCTTGGCCAAGATGGCTTTAGCCTGAGCGTAGTATTTCTCGGCTTCTTCCTGCCTTCCAGTTTTTCTCAAAAGCTTGGCATAGTCTCTCAAGTTATCGGCTACATCAGGATGATCTTCACCGAGCTGCTGTTGACGCAGGCGCAGCGTGCGCGCAAGAAGCGGCTCACATTGATCGTACTTGCCTTGCTGGAAGTACAAACCAGCTTGTGTCGTGATTGCTTCTGCAAGCTTCAGCGGGTCGAACGGCACCGCGCTTTCCATGATGGTTACGACGCGACGCACAAATGGTTCTGCCTGACGGAATTGCCCCTGCACGCATAATACACCTGCAAGATTGTTCAAGTCAGAGACGAGTTCTAAATGTTGCGGTCCATGTTCCGCCTGTTTGATGGCAAGAATTTTCTCGTATACCTTTTGCGCTTCAGCATATTCGCCCTGGTCATAATAGGTTTCGGCAAGGCGCGCCATTGCCCCACTAAGTGCAGCTGCAACATCAGCAGGATCGGGCTTGTGTTCGGCTTCGATTTCCGGTTTCAACAATTCGCCAGCGGTGAGCTTTAAACCACCGGGTGGAATTGTCTGATTTTGATCGAGAATTTTTGCGTGAAGAGCAGGGTTCTGAGCCGACGCGGATTGCGCTGCTGCCGCTGGAGCTGGAGCTGCCGCCGCTGCTGGAGCTGCCGCTGGAGCTGGAGCTGCTGCCGCTGCTGGAGCCGCCGCCGCTGCTGGAGGTGCCGCTGCCGCCGCTGCTGGAGCTGGCGCTGCCGCCGGGGCTGCCGCTGGAGGTGCCGCGGACAATTGCGCTGATACTGTTCCTGGCGCTATGGTTTCACCAAGATTATTCGCACCCGCAATACCCGATTGAGCTACAGCCTCGCCGCCGGGACCAATTTCCGCAAGAACCGCCGACAAACTCCAGTCTTGCTCTTGCGCAATTCCCTTACTCATCGAGAGTCTTTGCTTGGCGTTTGCACTCGCGCTTCCATTGGCGTTTCCATTGGGCGCGACAGTTTCTTCTGCTGCGACTGCCGCCGAATTGGCCGGTTCTGCCGCTGTTGCCTCGGCCGACACAGGCTCTGCGGCCGCTGCCGCGGTCGCCACCGCCGAACCCAACCCACCGCCACCACCGGTAGTGACTGTAATTCCCGAACCATCGCCACCGTTGTTCGAAGTCGTGACACTAACAGGCGACGAAGCTATAGGAGCCACCGGCGTAGCCAACGTTTCAGCAGGCTCTAGCGCGGGAAGTCTGGTCTCCGAATTGCTTGCAGCAACTTTTGCAAATGCTCTTTGAGCACCAGTCATGGTGCCTGGTGCGGCAGCGGCAGCTGCTGCGGCCGAAGCAGTCGCTCCGGCGCCTTGTCCATTGCTTGCCTTCTCTGCAGCTGCGGCGACTTCCTCAGGTGGAGTGTTCGCCGGACGTACACCACTGTTCAACCCAAAGTGAGCCAACAAATCAAAGTTGCTAGGCGCAGTCAAACTATCGGCCAGAGCCAACGATTGAATACTATCGACCGTACTCGCGGGGTCAAACTCACCAGCTCCGTCAAGATATGACGGCTGTGGGGGCGTCCACCCGAGTTCCAACAAGGCTTCTTCGAAAGTCAATGTTCGTTCGGCACTCTTGCCGACACAATAGTCCAGTGCAACGATCGCATCATCCTGTCCAAGCGCGCCTTGAGCCATCATCGCATGCGCATTTAGCGCGGCTTCCATCACAGACTCTTGCACATAGCCTGTCATTACCAAAATCTTTGCAAGTACTTCTTCATTCTTCAATGCCGCTTCAAGCGAGGCATGAATTTCATCTTGCGATGCAATTCGAGACAGTGACAGCAATTTATCAAAGGGAATCAGAGGTCTTTCGACGACTGGATGCGCAGCACCAGCTTCCGCCACCGCAACATCGAACGAGATGCCCGTGGTCTGAATCTTCCGCAAAGCCTCAACCGCACCGGCCACATCAAGCTGTCCGATTTCGATCAATTCCTGCAGATGCAGGGCCACATCCAACATGTCCGGATGAATGAAGCCTTGATCGACCATGACTTGCCCAATCGGACATCCCATGGAAAGCCCGAGTTCGAGAGCGCTCATAACGTCTGTCTCGTTCAGGACTCCGCCTTGAACAAGCAATTCACCAATTCTTACTTTCTTTTGCCTGTAGGGTGCAAGCAAACTTTGCACTTTCAGTGCGCGATCGGGACTATGCGCATTGCCAGTATCCATGCCGGCTGCCGCACGAATCGCGTCGATCGCTTGCTCGCGATCGAGCATATCGTCGCGAATGCGAACCTGCAACTCGAGCGCATGATTCAAAACTGTTTCTTGAATAGCACCATTGAGAACAAGCACACGCCCCAACGGCAACCCAGTCGCCATGCTCCTTTGCATAGCCTTGTGGAACTGCTCATATTGAATCAGTTCAGCCTCCATCAAGAGTTCACCCAGTTTGTTAGTGATTGACTCTTGATGAATTCGATCTGCAGACTCCGCATCGCGAACAGCCTGCGCAAACGAAACACCGCCCTTGCACGCGGTCTTCAGGCAACGAATTGCCAGATTTTGATCGACCGCCTTGTCGCGAATCATGGATTGTGCATCGACCGCCGCCTGCAATTCGCGATTGGTAATATAGCCAGCCATAATCAGCATCTGCCCGATGTGCAAATGCTTGCTGCCAGCCAATCTTATAGCTTCGTCAAGCTGCTTCTGCTGAATGACGCCAGCCTTGGCTAACAATTCGCCAATCAAAACATCAGTCGGATAGCGATTGAGTGATTGCTTCGGTCTTAAAAAATCGGATCCCACAGTCGATTGCCCACGCTCGAACTATCGCAAATAATTGCGCCCCTCTATGTAATTCCTGCCCGGTAAGCCATGACTTTAACGCTTTCGACCGAGGCGTCCGGTCGACGTTTTAGTTCCCAAGCTGTTCTGCCGAGGAGGAACTCCGCAAACAATGTACCCAATATCCCTTAAAACCATACGTCCTAGCGGGTTTGAGTTTCCTTAAACGGTGCGACTCGAATTTCGTTGGAAACACTGCGAGTCTGCAAGAACGCGTCCCCGTTTCCGTTGAAAACCTTTACAGAACTATCCGTGCGCAATTTTCCGTCGACAAGCAGCTGATAACGATTGAGCTCTTCATCCTGAAAAACCTGAGTCACCTTGCGTGTCTTCTTATTAACTATTATGTGAGCGGCTTGAACAGTCACAAGCACACTCCTTCCGATAATTTCCATTCGCCAATTGAGCACGCGATGATAATCCATCACAGCACCCCGATCGGTCTGCCCGTATTTTTTGTTGGGCTTGAACGTCTGCCAGATGCGCCCATCCTTGTCTCGGTAAGAACCGAATTTATCGATCGTTCGCGCGGGTGTCTTGCCGACCGCCAAAAGTTTCTTGCCGCTCGGCAGCTCGGTGCGGCTGACTTCGGTGGCGTCAGTGCGTTGCCAGGTCCCCGCAATCCAGCCCGGAACCTCATACCGATTCTCCGTAATCTCAAAGATCGGCACCGGCGGCGGCTTTGTATTCAGAGTCGTCACAGACGGAAGCTTCAAAGGCTTTGTAATCGAGGACATCGCGCCGCCTTGAGGCTTTGTAATCTGATGGGGACGCAAAGTGCCACCCGCACCGGGTTTGAATACCTTGCCTACTTGGCTGCGCTCATCGATTGGTGCCAGCGACTCGCTGTGCGAAACCCCACCCCTCAATTGATAGGTCCGTGGGCTCGGATAGCTCTGCCCATTCTCTGGAATAGGATCTTGCGCCCCAGCCGGCAACGCACTATAAGGGCCAATGATATATAGGATAGCCACCAATCCCACCTGCTGGATATTAGTGGCCGGAGCTTTCAATCCCAAACCCTTCGGTTTCATCAAACTTGCGCTGGAGCTTGGTGGCGCCGGTCTTTCGGGTGCGGAGTAGATGCTTCCGACTCTTCCTTGCGGGCGCGGTACCGTTCGTCGCGCCTTCTTGCTTCGATCCAAACCATCAAGACCGACACGTCGGCAGGGCTGACCCCACCGATGCGGGCTGCTTGACCCAGCGTTTCCGGGCGGATGCGATTCAATTTCTCCCGGGCTTCCTTCGATAGGTTGTCTAAGGAAAGGAAATCCATATTCGCCGGAAGTTTGACGTTATCGAGTTTCTCGGTTTGGGCAACTTGGTTTTTCTGGCGTTCGATGTAGCCCGCATATTTGATGTCGGTTTCGATTTCCAAGGCATACGCGAAAGGTTGACTTCTCTTTTCACCATCAAAAGGCTGCGCCGGCACCATCTTCTCGATTACAGAATAAGGAACTCGTGGTCTTCGCAGCAGTTCCTCAAGCGTCACAGACTGCTTCAACTCTTCTTCGTGCTCGGCCAATACTGCATCCCACTCCGCCGACGGATGAATGCGCGTTTCTTTCAAGCGTCGCTTCTCAGCCTTGATGTCAGATTGCTTCGCCTCAAAAATCGACCATCGATGATCATCGACAAGCCCAATCTCTCTGCCGATTGGAGTCAGTCTCACATCAGCATTATCCTGCCTCAACAGCAATCGATACTCAGATCTCGAAGTCATCATTCGATAAGGCTCGCCGATTTCTTTGCTCACCAGATCGTCGACCAATGTAGCCGTGTAACTCGACGAACGACTGAGCACAAGCGACTCTCGCTCAAGAACGAACAACGCGGCATTGATACCAGCTATGATGCCTTGAGCAGCAGCTTCTTCGTAACCGCTTGTTCCCAACATCTGACCAGCAGCAAAAAATCCAGGTAAATCCTTCGCCATCAAAGTGTGCGAAAACTGCACGGCAGGCAGATAGTCATACTCAACTGCATAAGCCGGACGAACCATCGACGCATTTTCCAAACCGGGAAGCGAGTGCACAATTTCATGCTGCACTGCAACAGGCAAACTCGTCGAACATCCTTGCAAATACACTTCGTATGTGGATCTTCCTTCCGGTTCGAGAAAAAGAGAGTGGCTTTCCTTATCTGCAAATCGAACAATCTTGTCTTCGATCGAAGGACAGTATCGCGGCCCTTTCGCATCGATCATTCCTGAGTACATTGGCGACTCATGCAGATTGTCGTTGATGAGTTGGTGTGTCTTTGCAGTGGTTCTTGTCTGATGGCACGGAACTTGCTGGAGCACCGGACGATTATCCAAGAATGAGAAGAACTGCGGATTTTCATCACCAGGAACAACAGGCAACACGGAGTAATCGATGGTGCGCCCGTCGATGCGGGGTGGTGTTCCTGTCTTGAGGCGTCCCATTGTGAAGCCGAGCGCTTTCAAAAAGCTCGACAATCCGACCGCGGGAAACTCGCCTGCTCTGCCGGCGGGCATCGTTTCCTTGCCAATCCAAATCGTTCCTTCCAAAAATGTTCCAGCACAGAGAACCACAGCCTTGCAGGCGATTCGATCACCAAATGCCAGTTCCACACCACTGACACGACCATTTTCAACTATGAGGTTCTTCACCATTCCCTGACGCAGAGTCAGATTCGGCAACGACTCCATGTATGTTTTCATCCACGCCGCATACTCGCGCTTGTCTGATTGTGCGCGCAGGGACTGGACTGCGGGACCGCGACTGGAGTTGAGCGTTCGCAACTGCAGGTAAGTTGCATCAGCGGCGATGCCCATGACTCCGCCCAAAGCATCAACTTCTTTAGCGAGATGCGATTTGCCGGGACCGCCAACGGCAGGATTGCACGGCATCGCACCGATCGTGTCTAAATTCACGGCGAGCATGAGCGTGTTCAAACCGAGCTTGGCCGCTGCGTTTGCAGCCTCAACTCCGGCATGTCCACCGCCAATGACTACGACGTCGAACCGCATGTTCATTACCTGCGTCACTATCGAACTGGACGCCTTTTCCGACGCCCACGAAACTGCAATGATATCATGGAACGAACCCAACCGCTTGGCTACCAAGCTTAGAAGGGCATCACGTCGCACTGGAACTCACGCGTTGCAAACTCGCCATTTTGCGTTGCTCTAGCTTGGCTCCGCGCCGCATTCCCGCTTGCCGTCGCATTCTCGCTCGCCGTCGCATCCTCACTTGCCGTCGCATCCTCGCTTGCCGTCACACTCTCATTCACCTTCACCACTCCTGCATCCGCCGAAACCAAAGCACTAGAGCTGATTCAAGAACATCGCTCCGGAGGCAAACAAAAACTGTACGTCGCCAAAGACGCAATTCGCCTCGAACACGAAAGAACAGGCATAGTCGCAATCTCGAAAAGCCCTTACACCATCACATTTTTGATCAATCCCACAAAGAAGACATGCGTGCGAAAAATCACGACGAGAGTGGTCAAAATACTGCTGCAATCGCAAATCCTGATGATTTCAAACGACCCCCTTTCCGAAGAACCCTTCATGAGACCGGAGACCGCAAAGCTCTCCGGGCTCGACACCTTCACGTATCGAAGGGAGAACCGCAACAAAAGTTGGTGCAAAGAATGGGTGCTAAAACAACCCACATTGCCGGACAATGCAGTTGATTTGCTTTGCGCGTTCGCTTGTGCGACTCCGTCTTTGCATGGGGTTCCGCTTCAAGAACAGCGCTTCTTCTCATTCGCGGATTCGCCGCGAGAAAGCTTTGAAAAAGGTAAGCGAGTTCCGTTCTTAATGTTCGAAACAAAATCGCATAAGACGGTCACTGTCGCCGACGCGCTCTTCGAGCCGCCAAAAGGATACGGCAAACCCAACGCAAAAACCCGCGCCATGCCGGACACCCCGCAGGTTGAATTGACAAAAGAGATGTTCAAAACGCCCGATTTTATGTTTCAATCGGACAAACGAAAGCTTGAGGGTCCCCCGCGAAAGAGTAAGTAGCAGCGAAAACGGAACAAGGGAGCATTGACGTGACACAGTCATACTGGCTATTCATCGACTTCGACAACACGATGATGGCAACGGAGTATATTGCGGTGCCGTCATTGGTCACTCGATTCAACATGCTGTACGCCGAGACGATTGGGCGCGACTTGACGGTTGACGAGTTCAAAGAGAACTTCCACGGTCAAGCAAGAGAAGCGCTGTGTCAGAGCCTTTCGCAGCACTTCAACATCGAAGTCGAGTTCGCCACACTGTTCGAAGCGCGGGAATGGCGCATGATGCAAGTCTTGCACCAGACCGGGGTCGAAATGGCGCCTGACCTCGTTGAAACACTCAACGCGCTCAAGGCACAACGAGGTTTCAAGTTTGCGTTTGTCTCCAACAACCCCATTCAGCGCGGGTTGGCAGCAATGCGGTACGCAACCAACGGTCGCGGAGAAGAGCTTGCACGCCTGTTTGGAACCGCCTTCTTCGAAGCAGGCGACAAGCAAAAGCCACTTCCTGACGCGTATTTGCGAGCAATGGAGCAAGTCGGCGCCGTCGCCGAAAGAAGCTTCGCGGTTGAAGACAGCGTTACTGGGCTAATTTCAGCACTTGGCGCAGGAATCAAAACCTTTGGCTTCGTCGGGTTCGCCGACAACAAAGAGGAAATGCGCAAGAAGCTACTGAAAAATGGCGCGATAGCTTGCTTTGCTAAATGGTCGGAACTGCCCGCACTCATCACAAAGCATTCACCAATGCACACAAGCAGCAACTAGGCGTTTCGAGGTGCTCGGGGTGCCCGGGATGGCGTGTCCGGTGGCGCCCGAGATGCCCGGCATGGCGCCCGAGATGCCCGGCATGGCGCCCGAGATGCCAAGGTTCGTCCCACACTCGAAGGTTTTCCGAAAAGCATCGACCCACAGTCGAACCTTGACAGCGCACGGCGTCACAAACGCGGCACCGTCTAGCGTCAGAAAAACAGGCGTGATCATGATTTGATAGAATGATTACCGAAAACTTATCGAGAGTTTTATGGAATCACAGCAACGGCAACCTGCTCATGCATTCGTCGCTCAGACAATAATTGCGGTCGCATGCGTTGTGGGTTCTCTAAGCTGCGGCATGCCTGCGTTTGCGGTTGAGGACGTTGCGAAGCCGGATTCGAAGACCGACACTAAGGCC
>CAYZJR010000122.1:0-1622 GCA_964478655.1 uncultured Candidatus Obscuribacterales bacterium | reverse complement strand
CAGAAGCAAAATCTGACAGCAAGCCAGACGCAAAGACTGCTGATGCCAGCCTTCCCGAGGTCCTGCCACCATCTCAATTCTTCGGAAAAGCACAGATGGGCTACGCCGCCGCGCGGCTGTGCCCGGAAATCATAGTCAAATTGTTCTGCTATTGCGGATGCGATTTCACTGACGATCACCACAACCTGCTCGATTGCTTTGCCACCGACCATGGTGCCGACTGTCACATTTGCCAAGAAGCCGCAATCCTCGCTCTGAAGATGAAACGAGACGAAAAACCTATCGCAGAGATTCAGAAGGCTGTCGACCAGAAGTGGGAGAAGGAATATCCATTCATGGAGCCAAGCCCCGCACTGAAAAAATATCGCGCAACTCGCTTGTGGAAGCCCGCGGGCGCAATCAAGAACACAGGCGAAACATCTACAAGTCAACAGACGAAGCAGCCCGGTAAGGCCGCAGCAAAGTCCACTTCTACCGGTTCAAACTCTCCAAAAGTCAAACCTGGTGCCAAAGGCTCATGTTGCGGCGGAAAGAAGTAGAATAGTTTCTGCACTTAAGGGCAAGCTGAAACAATGAAAAAGAGTATCAAGGCAATCGCCACGTGTCTGGCACTTTTGGCCGTGCAGCCGATATCCGTTAGCGTTCCTCCAGCATCAGCAGTCGAACTGATCAAGTCATCTGCCGCAGATCGCACGGAAGCGCGTCTATTCAAGAAGCCTGACCTCAAAGGTCGCAAACCGAAAATTGGTCTTGCGCTTGGTGGTGGTGGCGCCCGCGGTGCCGCTCATGTCGGCGTACTCAAGGTTTTGGATAAGGCCGGAATAAAGTTCGACTACGTAACCGGTACTAGCATCGGCGCCGTCGTCGGCGGCTTCTACTGCTCTGGCGTCGACTTAGAATGGTTGGACGACGAATTCGAAAACGGTCACGTAATGAAAGAATTCATGACCATTCCACTGACAGTTCGCATTCTAGCGGCACCCATCTTGTACATTCCGCGACTGCTCGGAGGCAAGCAGTACGACGGGCTTTACAATGGCAGCAAGTTTCGAAAGTATCTGATGAGCAAAGCATCAGAGCACCATATTCAACACCTTCCGATTCCATTTGGCGCCGTTGTTTTCAACGTTGTCGATGGCAAACCATACATCATTCGCTCCGGCGACTTGGGCTATGCGATGCAGGCCAGCTGCGCTGTTCCATCACTCCGAAAACCCGTTGAAATCGACGGGCATTTGTTTGCAGATGGCGGCGTCATATGCAATTTGCCGGTAAAGCAGTGCAGAGAGATGGGCGCAGATTTTGTAATTGCGGTGAACATCGATGAGGGTTTCGGCGCGGAACCGCTCACTACATTTCGAAAAGCCGGAAGCATGACGAGGCGCATGATCACGTGGGGTCTCTGGGACATCGATGAACCTCAGGGTCAAATCGCAGATATTGAGATTCACCCAGACGTCACAGGAATTTCGCTCATTTCGACCAGAAAGAAGGATGCACAGCGCGGAGCGAAAGCCGGTTATGAAGCTGCAATTGCAGCGCTTCCGCTCATCAAGAAAAAGCTTGCAGAAGTCGGAGTTGCGATCAACGACGAGTCAATTCCAACCACCGAAACGAAATAG
>CAYZJR010000121.1:0-20015 GCA_964478655.1 uncultured Candidatus Obscuribacterales bacterium | reverse complement strand
CCACGCGCTCAGCGCCACGCGCTCAGCACCACGCGCTCAGCGCCACGCGCTAAGCACCATATGTAGTGTCGGACTGCTTGCGACTGCGGTTTACGACTCTTCCGGCTCAATCAGTCCGTAATTGCCATCTCTTCTGTGATAGACAGTGTTTACGAAATTGGTTTCAGTGTTGATGAACATGAAGAAGTCATGTCCAAGCAAGTCCATGTGCTTGCATGCTTCTTCAGGATGCATCGGCTTGAGGGGAAATCTCTTTGATCGAACGATCTTCGGACGAGCTTCTTCACCTGATGCGGACTCATTGGAGAGCTCCATCATCTCTTCGTCTTCATCCTCATCAGCCGTCAACAATGGCTCGTGGCCTTTTACCGCTTTATTTCCTTTGTGATAGTAGCGCGTTTTGTACTTGCGCAATTGACGTTCGATCTTGTCTGCAACAAGGTCGATAGACGCGTACATGTTTTCCGTCGACTCTTCTCCTCGAATCACTGAGCCGTTTAATTTCACGGTGACTTCCGCCGTCTGGCTGTTCGCAATAGATGGATTCTTCGCGACACTGAGTAGCGCTGTGCACTCCAAGGACTGGTCAAAGTGTTTTTGCGCTCTCTGCAATTTGTCAGTCAAATACTCCTTCAACGCCGGGGTCAATTCGATGTTTCTTCCAGTGACTGTCACGTGCATGAGCAAACCTCCCGAAGGGGATATCTTTTATTTTCGGACTCAACACAAATACCCATGAGGGTTCTCCCCCACAGGGCTCTGCATCTAGTAAGAGATGGCGAACTTTCAGAAGAACTTCTTGCAGCAAAAATAGGAATTACCTGCCTTTCCTAATGCAATTAATTCAGATACCTGTACCTAGACCCTGAATTGGTCTGGCACTCGAGCAACCTCAGACATATGGCATCGGTTCATCACCATGAAGCGAGGTCCTACATCTATTCCGTATATATGCGTATCAGCAAAATGAGCAAAAGTCCACACTGGCAACATGGCCAACGCCTTTTTTATCGGTCTACTTCTGTCTTACCACATGTGGGTGAATTCAATCGTAAAAATCGCCCCGAATGCTAAGACTAGCAAAGACTAACGGAGCCCAACAGTAGCTTCCACCACCATTTGCGTGGCATCTAGGTAGGTGATTGGCTTCGTCTCTGGTAGAGGCTGGTGTGAAATCTCTGCGTAGGCGGGCTGGATAAACCAACGGTCCGGCCGCAAGAGCTTGTTAGTCTTTTTGACCGGTCTGTACGGTCGCGATTTAACATCAACAATCGCAGCTACTAGGTCGAGTGCTTCAAGCGGGCTGACCGACTGAGATAGAGCTTCTTCGGGGGTCGTATAGGAGCGCATGTGCGATTTGGTTCGCGAAAGAACTCCCATGTCGTGAAGTTGAGCTGCTGCTTCGCCGGCATCCATGACGCCGCCGTGAGTTTGGGCTACCAGCAATTGGTAGAACTCCCCACGAGTAATAGGTTTCGATGGGTCGTTATGTCCAGGCGGAACAAGTTTACCCTGATTGATCATCTCGCGATAGGCTGCCAATCTGAATCTCGCGTTAGGCGGAAAGTATTGAGCGTGCGAAACGATGCAATTCAGTTGTTCTTCCGTTGGTCTCTGATTGGGATAGAGACTGGCTCCTGTTGCTTCGAGGTCGCGGCAGGCGCGCAGGAAGTCTTGAATTGAATCTGCCTTGGTTCCCATACCATCGCCGATTGCGTGAATTTCAACGTCGGAGCGCCCGACCTTGGAGCGCACCATTTCGATGGTCCTGCGAGTGTAGGTGTAGGCATCGAGGTGCTGATGTTTGCCGTTCCAATAAGTCATTGGCGCGATTACGTCATAGTGCTTGTCGAGCAGCTTCCATGGAATTGTCGCCACCGGTGTCGCACCATTGAGTGGGCTGTACACAACTGCGACCATGGGATAGTCGTTGCCTAAAGAGGCGCGCAAATGTTTGGAGTATGCATCAACTTTTGGCTCAGAGAGGCACTTTTCGAGGTTGGGCGCAATGGCATCAAACTTTTCGCCGTGCACCGTTCTAAATTTCGCCGCATCTACGAGCTTGTTGGCGTCTCTGATGGGGTCTGCGAGCTCAGCAAAAGACCAAGCGATTACCTTTATTTTGTAGCGATGGCACGCCTCGATCATCTGCCCGAGAATTTCCGGAGTGCGAATGGATTCGGTGTTGCTTCGCGATGTCTGAACGAAGAGATTTCGCACACCTTTTGAGTGGAGTTTTTGCGCGTAAGCGTCGATGTCGGTGGTGGGGTAATTCCACAAGTTGACCCAAATGCCGGGTCCGTCTGCGAGCCCGTTCGGGGTTCTCGCTTTAAAAGGGTGAGAAGAGGGGGTTGCGTGTGCGGGAGTTGTTGAGAAGTAAGTTGCGGAGAACGCGCATCCAATCGCCAATGCTGCCAGAGTTATCTCTGGAAGTTTGCGTAATCTCGACATGGCCACCAGCTTTCTAGTAATTCCGAATGAAGACATTATAAAGACGATGACCCCTTAATGAAATACCTCTTAGACATATACCCGTGTTTATCAGAAACTCACCGCTTGAAATCAAGTTCTGGTCTGGGAAATTTTGCCTAACCAAATATGGTGGCAGCGCAGTCGAATTTGTTCCTGCGAGGTAACAATGGCTGAGATTGTGGTGGCGAGGCTATTTGGGGCGATTTTGCAGAAAGCCCGCGAGTCGAGGGGCTCCCCGAAAAACGAGTGATATGCTAGTAGCACCGTGAAACTCAACCAGTGACCTATTATTTGGTCTGCCGTTCGAGGCATTGAAATCGATGAAGAACAAAAAGGAAGAGGAAATCGAGCGCAAGCTAAAAGAGCTCGAATCGGCAATCATCAAAGAAACGCCGCCGACCCTCAAGGAATCTTCGCAACTTTCCAACATTCCTAAAAGTTCCGACCTGCAGCCTTCAGGGCAAAATGCCCCAGCCGAGACTCCCACTTCGACCGGCTCGGACATCGCCTATTTCTCAGGTCTTTGCTTGATCGGAGTGGGCATTGTTATGTTGTTTCAACACGTTCGTGTCGGAACAGGCTTTATGAACCTGCTCGGCTTCGGCGGGCACGGCATAGGAATATTGGCAATCGCGCTGATAATCGGCATCGGCTGGTTGTTTTATGATTCAAAGAGCCGAATCGCATGGATCATTACGATCGGTGGCTGCGCAGCAATAGTTTTAGGAGTGTTGAGCAGCTTAGTAATGAATTTCCCCTCGCTTTCCCTTTTAAGCCTTATCATGATGCTTCTTCCATTCGCCGCTGGCGGAGCACTTTTGCTCAAAGGCATGGGCGGTCCCAAGGGAGTGGAAGCAAAGGTGAAAGGGGAGCTAGCCAAGAAGGATGACTAAACAAGCAGAGGTCGCACAAAGACAGGTCATTCTTCGGAAGCGATCTTCTGGTGTTGCACTGGTTCTTGTCGATTGCGCAGGCAAATTGAATTTCCTCACCCAAGAGGTCATGCGCGACTTCGAGGAGATCATCGGCGAGCTCGAATCAGACGCCTCAATCAAAGCTGTTGTCTTTATCTCCGGCAAACCGAACACATTTTTGTCTGGCGCCGATTTGCACGAAATCATCAAGTTTACCGAGCCGAAACAAGCCTATGAACTTTCGCGGCGAGGGCAAAAACTTTTCAATCGCATTGCGAATCTCAAGCAGCCAACCGTGTGTGCAATTCATGGCGTATGTCTCGGTGGTGGCTTGGAAGCAGCGCTTTCATGCACGCGCAGAATTGCAAGTACGGATGCGATAACGCTTCTGGGGCTGCCTGAATTGCGACTTGGTTTTGTCCCCGGACTTGGTGGCACGCAAAGATTGCCGCGATTGGTTGGTTTGAAAAAAGGTCTGGAGATAATTCTCGGCTCTGATCCGATATCATCGCAAGAAGCGCTTGAAGTCGGGCTTGTAGACAAGTTGGTGGCGGCCGACGATTTGCTGAAGGAAGCGGAAGAAGATGCAATTGCATTGGCTGAAGGTCGACTCAAGGCTCGCGAGCAAGCCACGGATCTGACTTCTGACAAGAGCAAGAAGTTGTTGGCGATGTCGGCGCGTTCTGTGCGCATCAAAACTAAGGGGAACTATCCAGCACAGACCCAGGCAATTGAAGTAATCGAAACAGGCATCGAAAAAGGTTTGGAAGCGGGGCTGGAAGCCGAAGCCAAGGCATTTGGCGATCTTTCTGTCGGCTCTACATCGAGAAATCTCGTATCGCTCTTTTTCGCTTCTGAGTTCGTTCGTCAAACTGCGGCAATGCAGGCGGCTCGTGACACCGTAAATCAGGTGAAAACCATTGGTGTCGTTGGTGGTGGCTTGATGGGAATCTCCATTGCGCAGCTGGCTGCAATTCATGGCTACAATGTCTTGGTTAAGCCTATGCGGGTTGAACGCATTGATGAACTGCAACAAGAGTTGAAAGATTCGATTCAGCGGCTGCATGTGAAACTCACGAAAGGCCAATCTGTCGACGAGATTGTCGGGCGCGTGAAGGCTGTTTCGAACCTTTCGGATCTGGCTCCGGCAGATGTTGTCATTGAAGCTATTGCAGAAGATCTCGAACAGAAGACGATTCTATTGAAGGAACTGTCGCAAGTCTTGAAACCGGAGTGTGTGATTGCCACCAACACTTCGTCGATGCCTTTGAAGGACCTGGCATCATCGGTTTCGAACCCATCGAAGCTAATCGGAATGCATTTCTTTCAACCGATTGAACGGATGCCTCTTGTCGAAATTATTCCCCATGCCACCACCGGCAAGGAAGTGACCAGCCGCATATCAGGGCTGGCACATTTGCTGGATAAGACGCCGGTTGCGGCAAAGGACTCGCCCGGCTTCGTAGTCAATCGTCTTCTTTGCTGCTATCTGCTCGAAGCAGCAAATATGGTGGAAAAAGGATTGCCTCTCAACTGGCTCGATGATGCGCTTGTGGATTTCGGCATGCCGATAGGACCTCCGACACTTGTTGATGAGGTGGGACAAGAACTGGCGCTTGCAGTTGCGGAAGAACTGCGCAGCAAATTCGGCACACGACGTATGCCCCCAGCTCCAATTTTGCAGAATCTTATCTCGGTAGGAGCCACCGGAAAGAAAGTGGGCAAGGGTGTTTACCTTTGGGATGAAACTGGCAAGCGACTCGGGTTTAATCCTGATGTTTTTGAATTCGGACTCAAAGTCAGCGAAGAAAAGGCCGATCGTGAAACGATGGCGCAAATTGCCGAGAAGCTCATGTTGCCTGTGATTGATGAAGCCTCTCGGTGTCTCGAAGAGAAAGTTGTGCGTCGCGCAAGAGAAATCGATCTCGCGATCGTTTTAGGTTTGGGTTTCCCGCCGTTTCGGGGAGGAATATTGCGATATGCTGATAGCTTGGGCATTCCCTATGTGATCTCGAAGTTGAAAGAACACTATGCCGGAGAAAGAGAAGTGTCCGATTCGCTCCTGAAAATGGCAGACGAAGGGCGCGGTTTCTATTCGCGTCAAGCTGGAGAAGACTAAGTCGAGGCCAGCTATGACACGATTGTTTGTGGGAACCTTCATCGAAGAATCTCACCGCAAACTCTTGGCTGAACTCAAGGAAGCGAATCGCGATCTCGACGCGCGCTGGCAGCGGAAGTTGCGCTGGGTGCATCCTGAAAAGCTGCATATGACTTGGTTTTTCATCGGTGATGTCGAGGCTGACAAAGTAGCCGAGGTAGAACAAAAGTTGTCTGCGGCTCTGCGAGAATCTCCGCCTGTTCCCTTCTCACTTTCTTTTGATGAGCTCGAACTGTGGCCCAATGCCAGAAAGTGCAGGCAGTTGGTTTTGTGCGCGAAGCAGTCTTCTTCGCAAGTCAATGATGTTGCAGAGAGGATTACGCAGTCGCTCAAGTCTTTTTCTAATTCTGGCTCTAAGCACTACGATACTTTTAAGCCCCACATCACACTTTTGAGATTGGAAGCGCCACGCGACAAGAGTGCGGAGCGCCCTGATGTTTCTCATCTGAGGGGAACGGTCGAGTACTCTACCCTAGTGTTGGATGTGCGCCGTATCTCGCTTATCGAGAGTGACTTGGGACGCACAAATAGATACACAAGCTTGAAAGATTTCAGCATTGTTGCTGAATAAATTGGAAGCAAGTTAGGGGGCTGAAGTAGAGTCGGCTGAAGTATCCGATCGGGTATCTGAACCCTCCGCGCCCTTGCCGTTGCCGCTTCCGTTGGTTTTCGGAAGGTCAATGTTCGTTCCGCCCAAATCTTCCTTGGCACTGCCATTAGTGTCCTGCTCCGTGGCATTCGGCTGCGCTTGTGGAGGAGTAGCTTGTGGTGTGGCTATGACACTGGCTGCTTGTGGATCAACTTCGATTGGTCCTCGCAGTGGTGCCACCGTTCGCGGTGCTGAGACTGAAGTGTGCGGTTGAAGAATTGTGGTTGGGGATGGCATTTCTTGTCGTTCCCAAGTTTTGCCTTCTTCCTTCATGTCCTTGATTCTAAGGGCGATTGCCTTGTTTTTGAAGTTGTTCTTCGCTTGAAGGAAGCCTGTGAAATCAAAGTTTACCGGGTCTGTGTGATCGCCTTGCTGAGCATAACGATGTGTGATGATGTTTTCGTCATCAACCTTATATCGTTGCTGCAGGTAGTTGACTAAACGAATTACCGATTGCCGCTGCTCATGCGGGTAGTCCTGTTTTCCGGTGTGGCACATTTCTATGCCGATGCTGTTGTCGTTGTTGATTCCCGGCAAGGTTTTGAAGATATTTACGTGCACAGTGGCAAGGTCCGGATCTACTGCTTGGTAGATCGATCCGTCGCGATCGACGACGTACTGTGCTCCTGGGTGTCTTCGTCCCATTGAGCTCCAGCTCTCGATAATGCGAACGGCGCTGAGCGGAATTCCAGGTTCTGTCGAGTGCACGATGATGTACTTAACCGGTTCCCTTCTCCAGAAAATTCCACCGCGCAGTGCATGATATTTGACCACGCCTGCTCTGACCAAAGAGCGCGCGGGCAGCTCGTCGGCGACTCCGTTTTCGAAGTTGCTTCGAATCTCGTTTGACTGTTCTTGAGACAATGGACTCTGATCGAACTCGGGCGGGTGCATCATGAAGATGTCGATTGGATATGCGTATCTGGTTTTGGGCACCTTCGCCGTGCGTCTGTGTGTGGTGGCGCCTCTGCGGGAGTGGTGCGATGATACGCGCTTTCTTCCGTGAGACACGTGCGCCGTTCGAGAGCTTCTCGATCGCGACGCCGAACGTTTGCTGCGAGCTGAAGCATCTTGCGGAATTGCAATCGATGATGCCACCATGCATAACACCATCAGGATTGCGCTAAATACAAATTGCGTCTTGAAGCGCTTTCGCACAACTGACCTCCCCGCGGGGACACCAACACCTAGTTGGGTCCATTATAGGCGGATGGCAGCCAAGCGAACATGAAATTTGCCGGAGCTGCAAATACGCTATGCTCAGTCTATCCAGCCGCCGCCCAATATATATGTGTTGGTCTCGTCGTAGATTCCGAGCACTTGACCAGCAGTAATAGCCGGTTGGGCTTCGTCGAACAAAACCTTGATGCGTCTGTCGGCAAGCGGAACAATTGTCGCAGGCACCGCCGCGCTGTTGTAGCGAATCTTGGCTAGCGCCTTGAACTCCTTGTCTTGCTCGGGCGGTGTTTCCAGAATCCAGTTTGAGTCCGACGCCATTAACTCGCGACGGTACAGTGCATCTTTTGGTCCGGCATACACGATATGCATATCGGGATCGAGTGATGTCACATATAGTGGCTCGGGGTAAGCGATGCCCAAGCCTTTGCGCTGACCGATTGTGTAATTGTGCGTTCCTTTGTGCTCGCCGAGCCATTCTCCGGTGAGCGCGTGAATGATTGGTCCTGGCGTTTCAACCAAGAAATTTGAAAGGTATTGCTGTGGTGTCGTTCCCTTTGGAATGAAGCAGAGATCTTGGCTGTCTGGGCGGTTAGCGCTTGCAAGGCTGTGCTCACCGGCAACTTTGCGAATCTCATCTTTTGTATAGTCACCCAAGGGAAGCAATGTTGCTTTGAGTTGATCCATGGTCAAACCCCAAAGAACATACGACTGGTCTTTCGTCGGGTCTTTCGCTCTGGCGAGGCGCAGACCATCAGGCGTTTCTTCAACGCGCGCATAATGACCGGTTGCGATGTAGGTCGCTTTCAGATGCTTGCGACCATAATTCATCAAAGCGCCCCATTTGATCTCGGTGTTGCAAACACTGCAGGGTAGCGGTGTTCGTGCTCTTGCATAAGACTGATGAAACTGATCGATGACGGCGAGCTTAAACAATTCACGCAGATCGACTGCGTGGTGCTCGATTCCCAACTGCTCGCAAACGCGCGCTGCGTCAATCATTCCCGTGTCGCAGCAGCGGCTGCCTGATTTGATCAACCAACCGGTGACGCCAATAACGTCGTATCCCGCCTGCATAAGAAGCAGCGCAGTGGTTGAACTGTCGACGCCACCGCTCATGCAGACGGCAACTCGCGTTTTGTTGGCGGGAACATCAGAGACTTCTCGCTTAGATGCGACTGCGCAAACAGCTTCAACGGCTGCCGCATCGGACTCCGAGAAGGTTGTTGCTTCGCGCTCATCCGTGTCTAGGCGAGCCATGATTGGCGTTCCTCAAATGGTGGCGGAAACCTCATCTTACTACAAGGCCCCGAACGCGGCTAGCGACTATAGAGGATTCTTCACAACTATCAATCGATGCCCAGTCTTTTCAGGCGCTCTTGCGCGCTTGCGGCGTTTGCGCCTCTGGGTGCGTAATACAAATACGCCTTGTACTCAGTCACAGCGCCTCGGGAATTGTCCATCTGTTCCATCAGCACTGCGCGATTGTAATGTGCCACCGGAAGGCTCGTGCCTGCCTGCATGATGGCAAGATTGTATGCGGCATCGGCGCCTTTCAAGTCGCCTTTCTTTTTAAGAATCAATCCCATCATATTGAACGCGGCTGGGCATGGAGTCTTGTTTTTGCGCGAATCATCAACAGCTTGTTTGAGTGCTGCTTCGCTTCCTTGTTTGTCGTTCAACTTGCCGAGAGCCCGCGCTAGATTGTAATTCGCAGTTGCGAACCCGCCTGGTTTAAGGCGAATTGCTCTCTGATAGTACTCGACTGCTCTTTTGTAATCCTTCTGTTGGGCATAGGACATGCCGAGATTGTTGTATACGACTGGGTCATTCACGCCTTTGTCGACCAGCTCTTGCAGTTCCTTTCGCCCTGCTGCCCAGTTGCCTTTGCGGCAAATTGCATTGATCTTTTCCATCTCGCTTGCCGAAACTGTTTTGGTTGAACTGGAAGGAGGCGGCATATCATTCGAAATCTGAGACTGCGATGGGTTGGTCGAGGCTGAAGCTGTGACGGTTGCGCCATTTCTCAGTGCTTCGAGTTTCTGCTTCGTGTCGGATGCGTATCGAGAGTTTCTTTCAAACTTCAATGATTGTTCGTACGCCCAAATGGCTCGTGGAATGTTCTTCCGTGCGGTTTCAATCAAGCCCAGGTGGTAGTAACCCAGCGCATAATCTTTCTTCAATCGAATGGACTCTTCGACCTCGTGAACGGCTTCCTCAAGCCGACCTTGGCAGAAGTCTGTGGCGCCCAGACCGTTGTATGCGGCATAGAATTCGGGGTTGAGACGAATCGCCGCATTGTAGTGATCGCGGGCGTTTTGGTACTCTTTCTTGTCGCGAAAAACGTTGGCGAGATTGTAGTGCAGCTCGTAGTCTTTGTAGTCCGAAAGCTTCAAAGCGAGCTTGTAGTAATAGATAGAATCTTCGTAGTTGCCCTTCGTGTACATGATGAGCCCAAGGTTCGTAAGGCTTGGAGCAAACATGGGGTCGATGTTTAGGGCTTTGCGGAAGTTTTCCGCCGCCATTTGCAAATCGCCGGAGCGATAAAACGCCAGTCCCAGGTTATTGAACGCCTCTGGGCACTGCGCATCGGCTTTGATGGCCTTTTCGAATTCAGCCTTAGCTTCTTCGACTCTGTTTTCTTTTAGCAGCCTGCTGCCTTCTTGGAGGAATTCCTTGACCTCTTGCGAGTAGGCTGATGCAGCAAGAAGCTGGCTGGATATTACACAGGCGGAGACGGCGCAAACCACCGCCAGGCGGGCGAGGTTCTCTAATGCTCCTATGGAGCCTGATTTGAGAACACGCTTTACCGTTGAGCGGGTTTTGACCATAAAGTTTCTAAAAACTCACTAACTTCCCATGATAGATCAAGATTCCCTAACGTAAACCTATTTCCTCGCTTAAATCAGATTCTTCAATCTTTTGATTCTTAACCTCGGGCTTCATGAAAGCATGAACGGCGAATTCTTTATGCTACGATCAAATGTTCCCCACTTTTGGGCTCGGAGCCGCTCTGGGGCACTAGAAACAAGATTTTGGAAACACTAAACAAACAACCCAATATGCGAGACAACCCTCTGGCGGCCGCACTCCATCAGCTTTTTCTGGACTGCCCGCAGTACGCAAGGCTTCTGGCGCGAACGGCTCGCCACGCACAGGGCGAACTCAACATCGCTGGGTTGACCGACTCGGCGAAATCGCTTGTCTTATCCGTGCTTCTGCACGCAGTGAAACGCCCGTTTGTGCTTGTGGTGCCCGATAATCATGTGGCTGCGCGCTTTCACCAAGAGTTGACGAACCTAGTCAGATTTCCGGTATACCTTTATCCATCGTCTGAAGTATCGCCTTACGAGCAGGTTCTAAGCAGTCCCGATAACATCGCATCGCAGATGGAAGTTATGCGCCTGCTGATGCACCAGCCGGACCAACCCGCTCTCATTCTTGTTGCAGCGCGGGCGCTGATGCAACGTGTATTGGATAAGGAAACATTTGAGAACAACACATTTGAACTGAAAAAAGGTCAAATGATCAACCCGAAGGAACTGGCTGCATCATTGGTGCGGTTGGGCTATTCGCGCGAAAGTCTGGTTACTCTGCGCGGAGAGTTTAGTATCAGGGGCGATATCATCGATGTGTTTCCATCATTTGGTATGCCGTTCAGGCTCGAACTGTTCGGTGATGAGATCGAGTCGATTCGCAGCTTCAATATCGACACGCAGCGATCGGTCGAAGAGTCGCAACAGGTAGTGATTTCACCTAGGTGGTGGATCATTCTCGATCGCGAACAGCAAGCTCGACAAAAGCTAGTTGAGAAACTGAGAGAAGTTACCGACGAGCAAGTCTCGAAACTTGAGCAAGAAACCGCCGAGACTCTCGAATCAGTAATGGCGAGCGACCTGGATGCCCTTGCGGCCGGCAGATATCCGGAGTCTGTCGAGTATTACTCGCCGTACGTTCACGAAAAATTTGCCACACTGAGCGACTACCTTCCACAAAATGTTCTGGTCGTTTTTGACGAGTGGGACATGATTCAACAGGCTCTCGCTTCTTACGAAGAGAAGATGGACAAGTCTCTTGAAGAAGGGCTCACCACGGGACGTTTGTTGCCATTGCCTCGCCCTCTTCATCTGTCTGCAAGCGAAGTTTCCGGGCAGCTCAAAGACAGACAACGAGTTTTCCTTTCAACTCTGCCAATCTTTGGAGAGGAAGAAATAGGAACGGCAAAAGCCCAATTCACCTGCAATCCGCTGGAGCGATTCGGCAATCAAATGCAATTGGTCGTCGACAAGATCAAACAGTGGAAACGCGAAGGGCTGAAAATTGTCATCTCGACCGAGCAGCCTCAGCGCATTCTCGGACTTCTTAAAGAATGGGACTGTCCGGCGATTTACGTACCGGGTTCGCAAGAAGGAACCTTATCGAAGTCGGAAGACATTCAGCCTGAAGGTAATGGCGACGCTGTATCTCAAGCCGCCACCGATGGTGCTGCGGTCTGGGTGACGCGTCACGGATTCAGCTCCGGCTTTAAGCTCGAAGATGTGCGTCTCGTCTCGCTTACGGACGCCGAAATGTTCGGACTCAAGCGCAAGCCGACTATCTATCGCAAGCCGGTCGTTGAAAAGACATACGAGCGATTCACATCGGTTGCCGACCTCAAAGTTGATGACTATGTCGTGCACGTCAAGCAAGGTATCGGGCAGTTCATCGGCGTTCAGCGCATCACAGTCGACAATCAAATGCGCGAGTATCTCACCGTGCAGTACTCTGGTGAAGATCGCTTGTATGTTCCTGTCGACCAAATAAACCTGCTGATGCGCTATCGCGGAGCGGGTGAAGGCTCGCCCCGGCTGTCGCGTCTGGGTGGTGCCGAGTGGGAATCGACTAAGCGCCGCGTCAAGAAGTCCGTCAAACAGGTAGCTGAAGATCTCGTCAATCTCTATGCCATGCGAGCCAAGCAAGAAGGGTTCCAATGCTTAGCCGACACGCCCTGGCAGTATGAAATGGAAGAGGCATTCCCGTACGAAGAAACTCCCGATCAATGGCAAGCAATTGTCGACACGAAGAACGACCTGGAGTCGACGAAGCCGATGGATCGCCTAATTTGCGGCGATGTGGGATTTGGAAAGACTGAAGTCGCAGTGCGCGCAATTTTCAAAACTATCATGTCCGGAAGGCAGGCAGCGGTTTTGGTTCCTACGACAATTCTTGCTCAGCAGCACTTCCACACGCTCAGCGATCGATTTGCACCATATCCAATTAGAGTGGGATTGCTCAGCAGGTTCCGCACAGCAAAAGAGCAGCGGGAAGTGGCAAGGCGCTTATCTACAGGCGAATGCGATGTGGTCGTCGGTACGCACCGCATGCTTCAAAAGGACATTGCATTCAAAGATCTGAGCCTCGTTATCATCGACGAAGAGCACAGATTCGGCGTGGGACACAAAGAGAAACTCAAGCAGTTGCGCGTCATGGTTGATGTTATGACCATGTCTGCAACGCCGATTCCGCGCACGCTTCACATGGCATTGTCCGGCGCGCGTGACATGTCGGTGATCAACACACCGCCTACCAACCGCGCACCAATCAAGACTTTCGTCGGCGAGTTCAAATTGCCGCTTGTTCGCACCGCCATTCTTCACGAGATGGAACGCGGCGGACAAATCTACTTCGTGCACAACCGAGTAGAAACGATCGAGCAGAAGGCTATCGAATTGAAGATGCTGGTGCCGGAGGCGCGCATCATCATCGGTCACGGTCAAATGCAAGAGCGCGAACTCGAAAATGTGATGCTCGCATTTTCCGCGCACGAGTTCGATATTCTAGTGTGCACCACGATCATCGAATCAGGTTTGGACATCCCCAACGCCAACACAATCATCATCGATGATTCGGACAAGCTCGGTCTTGCCCAGCTCTATCAGCTAAGAGGAAGAGTCGGCCGCAGCGACGTTCAAGCGTATGCATACTGCTTGTACCGCCCGGAAAAGGTTTTGAGCGAAACTGCGCAGAACAGACTGAAGGCGATTCGTGAGTTTACATCGCTTGGTTCCGGCTACCAGATTGCACTTCGCGACATGGAGATTCGTGGCGTCGGCAACATTTTAGGGGCGGAACAGCACGGACATATGGTCGCAGTCGGATTCGATCTCTATTGCAAATTGTTGGAAGAGTCGGTGTCTGAACTGAAAGGCGAAGGCGTTACATATGACTTCGACACGCAGGTCGACATCAACGTCACAGCCTACATTCCGGAAACTTACATTGAAGACAACGGGCAGCGACTTATCGAGTACAAACGCTTGGCTGACGTCAAAGCCGAGCGCGGTCTCAAAATGCTTACCGATGAATGGCGAGATCGCTTTGGACCGGTGCCGGTCGAAGCCGCGCAGCTTGTTTCGGTCGTGCGTCTGCGCTTAATGGCTGCACAGGCGACTGTCAGTTCGATTAAACCGGATCTTCAAGGGCTCAGGCTGCATGTAAGCTACCGTTTGCAGCAATGGCTGCCGATTCAAGCCAAACTCCCCAAACATTTGGCCAGCAGAACTACATACAAACCTGGTATAAGTGGAGGACAGGGATCCACGCCGTATGTCCTAGTCAAATGCCCGGAATTGTCGCCTCCAGAACAATTAGGATTGCTTGAGGAGCTTCTCGGTGCTATGGTTGCAAATTGTCAGCCCAAGGTTGTTTAACACGCGAGAACTTGAAAATTGAACAGCAGGCTAAGCAAAGACCTTTCTAAAATCTTGCCGGTAGGAGCGCTCACAATTGCTGCGCTAGCGGCATGCACTCAAAATGGCGATCAAAATCCGGTCGGCGACCTCACCAAGCTGATGCCGCAGCCGCCATCCAATAACGCCCAACCGCAACTGGCCCCGCAGCAGATTGCGCAACAAGAGTTGAAGACAGTGCCGGACTTGCTGAGAACCGGCGGCTTATCAGACGGCGTCGTTTTGTGCACCGTGGGCAGCGAACGTATCACCGCCGGTGATTACAGACGCGCATATCTGTTCCAACTGGCGAACTTGCCGCTTGCAGCCAGCATGCCGGCAAGCCAACAAGTTCTGTTGGACAAAGCCCGCGACATGGGCATCAGACTCACCGACCTCGATAAGGCAAAGCTTTTGGAAACGGCGAAGAGAACGCAAGTTCCCAAAAACATGACCTTTGCCGAGTTTCTCAAAAAGCGCAGAATCCGAGAGCACGACTTCATCGACAAAGTCTACGACTTCGGTTTGGCATTCAAAACCGGCAACAAGATCTTGGAAGACGGCATTCTCGACGTGATAGTGCAAGAGCGATTGTTGTTGGGCGCAGCCAAGAAAGCCGGGTTAGAACAAGCAGCACTTACTCGCTATAACGAAAAGGCTAGAACCAAGCCATTCCAGGATTTCCAGAAAGCAACGAAATTGCCTGCCGATCAGTTCAAAGCCGCAGCGCTTGAATCTGAGTTGGTTGAACTCATGAAAGAAAAGATTCGACGCGAGACCAAACCGAAAGAAACGGACAAACTGGCTCAAAAGTATGAGCAGAACAAGAGAATGTTTCGTCACGACGGACGCGTGAGATGGAGTCAAATTCTTGTCGCATCACCGTTAACTGATGGTGTTCCTGCTGAGGTGGTTCGCGAGACTCTTGTGAAAGCCAATCCCAAAGCCAAACCTGCAGACATCGAAAGGTTCGTGCAGGGCACAGAAAAAGTCAAACAATTAGATCGCGTGCAGCGCGACAAGGCTCAAGCGCTATTGCAAAAAGCAATTGGCGGCGCCGACTTCGCTGAGTTGGCCAACACGAGCACCGACGACTTGCCGGCAAGACAAGTCAAGTCAGGCGGCGACATGGGCATCACGACTACGAATTCGATCGTTGCGCTCGAACCGCTAATCGGCAATGAATTGAAGGGGATGAGCCCGGGGCAAGTCTGCCCGCGCCTGATTCGCACAGCTCTCGGATATCACATCATCAAGCTTACTCATAAGGAAGGTCCTGGATATCTGCCTCTTGAAGAAGCTACCGAACGACTGAAAGCCCAATTGACTTTGACTGATCCTGACTGGTCGGTAAAACAATGGCTTGAAGACGAGAAGAGGAATGTGCCGGTAAAGGTGTCGGATGAGTTCCGCGCAGTTGTCGCCACGTCGAAACAGCCTGGTGCGCCACAAGTTAGATAGTAGAAATGCCGCTCAAATCGAATATTCGCGATTCGTTAACTGTATGCTTTGTCTCCACAGTTTCTCTGCTTGCCTTTTCAGCGTGCACCGCTGAGAAATCGAAAGAAAAGACGGCCGAGACATCTACTGAAACTAAGCCGGTCGAACAGAAGCAGCCCGAGCCTGATAAGAAGGTCACAAACGAACCTGATTTGCCGCAGTTGAAACCGGTTGCACCGATCATGAGACAGGCGCTTTTGCCCGACAATATCGTGATTTGCACCGTTGCGAGCAAACCGATATTGGTGCGTGATTTCAAACGCGAATACGCAAACGAGCAAACGCAATTTCAATTGGCGGTGTTGTTCAATCCGCAGCTCTCACAGCCGATGTTGAAGAAAGCGGCAGAGCAGAAGGTTGTGCTCACCGAAGACGAGAAGAAAAAGGTCTTGCAAGCAGCGCGCGCGCCACAGAATCTCGGCGGCAAAACTGTATCTCAGTTTCTCAAAGAGAGAAAAATGACTGAGGAACAGTTCGATAGAGCCGCACTGGATATGGGTTTAGCCTTTAAAACCGGAAGCCGAAATATTGAAGCAGGCATTATGGATGCGCTAGTCAATCAAACGTTGCTAGTAAATGCTGCGAAATCAAACGGCATGGAGAAAGCCGCATTCAATCGGTATATCGAGAAGAAACACACAAAAGAGTTTCAAGACACGTTGAAGTTGAGCGGGCTCAATGCGGAAGATTTCAAACAGGAGTTTTTGAAGGCGCAACTCGTTGAACTCATGAAGATGAAGATCGAGCGCGATACTCCGGTTGGCGATGATGTTTTGAACAAAGTCTACATGCAGAATCGCGAGACGTTCTTCAAGCACGAGGGGCGTGTTAAGTGGAGTCAAATTGTAATTGCAGCTCCGTCTGTTGATGCACCGCCGCTTGAAAGTGTTCGAACACAGGTGAAGAGAACCAATCCTGATGCGACCGGAGCAGAACTAGAAAAACTGATTCAGGAAGCTGAAACGTATCAAAGAGAGAAAGCAGAGAAGATTATCAGTGATATCAAAGGTGGTGCTGACTTCGCCCAGCAAGCCAATGAATTTACTGATGACATTCCGCAGCGTGCTAGCAAAAAAGGCGGCGACATGGGTTGGATGGCGGTTAAGGACGTCGGCATGATCGACATGCATCTTGCACACGAACTCGGAGAACTCAAACCTGGACAAATGGCAAACGAGCCAATCAAAACCACTTTTGGATATCACATAATCAAGGTCAACGCTCGCGAACCCGCTGGTTATGTGCCCTTCAGTGAAGCGAAGGAAAAACTCAAGTTAGTGATCAACGCGAAAGATCCTGAGTGGTCGGTGAAAAAATGGTTGCTGGAACAACGTGCAAAAACACCGATTTTGCTCTCCGAAGAGTTCGAGACTATCGTTGCAAAGATGAAACCGCAGAGTTAGCCATTGGACGCAACCAAAAGCAGATGTTATTTTTGATGTGTTCAAACCTTTGGCGAAAACTTACCAGGCAGGAAACTAAGTGGTTTCAAGAAGAGTAATCGGAGTCTCTCTCATTTCATTGGCAGCATCCGGGCTATTCGTGGGATGCACTCCTCAGCCGAAAACTACTAATCGCCCAGATCAAATTCCCGATTCAGTTGTCCAGCTTGCCGATCAGGTGAGAAAAAAGGTTGCTGATTTGAAGGAACAGACAAGCGGCATCGCTCCCTTTCTGAGAACAAAGATTCTTCCGGACGGCACACCGATATGCACGGTCGGCGACTCGACAATTACCGTCGGCGATTACATGCGCGCACAAAGAATGTCGCAGGCACAAATTGCGGCCCAGATCGAGGAATCTCCTGAAGTTAGAGAAGCATTGCTTCAAGGCGCACAACTCGAAGGGTTGAAACTCACCGATATCGAAAAGAAAGCCGCAATGGAAGCTGCAGAGATTGAGGCGCAGTCGCAAGGGAAGACGCTCAATGATTTATTGAAAGAGTCCGGACTATCGCGCGAGCAGCTCGAACAGCAGGCTTTTCAATTGGTGCTTGCTCGCAAAGCAGCATTTGAAGATCTCGAAAAGCACATAATGATAGATTTGATTCGTCGCCGATTGTTCGTAAACGCGGCAATCAAAAACGGGTTCATGAAGACGGCGACCGCCGACTACAAGAAGATTGAGGCCAATCCCGACCCCGTTTTGAAGGATGCGCAGTTAACTGACGAACAAACTCGCGCAGAGTACATAGAAGTCGATCTTGAGCGGCTTATGATGCGCAAAATCATTAACGAAGCTCTTTCGTCGCCGAGAGAAACCAAAGAGCTCATCGGTGTCGGCAATACATACGATCAAATCATCGATCAGATTTATCAAACCTATTCCAATGCAGAACAAATTGGTTTCAGCGAAATCTTTATCAAGGCGCCATTGATCGATTCGCCGATGGGTCCAAGCATTCAGAAGCAGTATATTCAGTCGCATCCCAATGCTACTCAAGAAGAACTCGAACAGTACGTAAGAAACGAATTGAAAAAGGCGGAGAACAAAGCGGTTTGGCTTCGAGATCGGGCACGAAAAGGTGAGAGCTTTGCCGATCTTGCAAATAAATACAGTGATCTCGTTTCGACTCGCCAACTGAAGGATGGTGGCGACCGAGGAATCTTTACTGTCGCACAGTTGCAGCAATCGGAAGAAGGGCTTTTCTCGATTCTTGAAAAGTTGAAAGCCGGTGAGGTGTCAGAAGAGATTAAACCGACCGTTCTTGGTTTTCACATTCTCAAGGTGACGAAAAGACTGCCTAAGGGCGGCATGAGCCGCAGCGATGTAGAGGCCTTTGTGATAAGTTCGATCAAAGACAAGATTCCAGATGCAGCTTGTAACAAGTGGCTCCATGAACAGTTTTTGGTTGTTCCCATCTCAGTTGCGCCTGAATTCAAGAAGCTAATGGCAGACAATGCCGCGGGAAAAACAACTTCTCCAGGTTCTTAAGAGGACTCGCGCGCATATCTTGGCATAAATACCTGAGATAATTGGCGAGCAACTTTGAAAGAGGGGGGTTCTGATGTTCAATCCTGTAGCGCGAAGACGGGTGGTCGCGACGCTCGCCGGTGTTGGCGGCATCTTTGTTCTCAACCTGGTGACCTCTGGCGCTTGTGCTTCTCCTGAAGCCGATGCTGTAAAGAAGGGAACACAGTTGATGCTGGATGGCGAACCCAGAGAAGCACTATCCAAGTTCTCGGAAGCAATTAGACTCAACGGAAAGTATGCAAGAGCGTATGCAAACCGTTCGGCTGCCTATAATACTGTTGGTGATTACAAAGATGGAATCGTCGACGCTAACAAGGCGATCGAATTAGATCCCAAACTTTCGATGAGCTACATAAACAGATCTTGGGCGTACAACCATCTCGGCTATTGGGACAAAGCAATTGCAGATTGCGACAAAGCAATCTCACTGTCACCGAACATGGCGATTGCCTACACCAACCGTGCACATGCTCTCAATGAATTAGGCAAACACAAAGAAGCGATGGAAGACTTGAACAAAGCCGTTTCACTTGCTCCGAAGATGGCACTGGTGTACATCAACCGTGCGCATGCGAACATCGGGTTGGGTGAATTCCATGAAGCGATTTTTGACTGCACCAAAGCACTAGAACTAGATCCTAAGCGTATTTCCGCATACACCAATCGCGCCCATGCTTACACCAAACTGGGTGAGTATCACAAAGCGATCGATGATTGCAACAAGGCGCTTTCGATCAACACTCGCGTTCCTGCCGCATATGAGTTCCGTGCAGATGCCATGGAAGCTCTTGCGAAACAAGACCGCGATAGAGCGAAAAAACTGACTACTCCGAGAACATCGAGCAGCACAACTGCCAAAGACGCGGAGAAAAACTAGTCTTTGTAACTTAAACAAAAATTGCGATCAGACAAGATGCAAATTCAATGCATCGCAGTGTTGAGGGACCGTCCAGCCAAATCGCCAGAGAATTCATAGTTTGTGAATTGTTAGACTGGAAATGGATCGGACGAGACCTCAAACAAGAACAAGGGGGTACGAATGCGAAACAATAAAGTGAGCCGACTTCTTGCAGCATTTGCAGCAGCGGCCATCGTGTCCGGTCTCAACCTGGCACCAGCTTTTGCCGAATCTGAATCAGGCGGATTTGTGTTCGGTGATGGCTCTGAGACAGGTGGAGTGACACCTATGGGCGCCTACAACGAATCAGGCGGCATTGCCGGCTTGGGTAACAGAAACGAGTCTGGTGGCGCGTATGGCACTGGTGCGGAATCTGAAAGTGGTGGCGTCACTCAAACCGGTGCAAGCTCCGAGTCAGATCTGTACAGCAGAGACCCGTCAAACGAGTCGGGCTTCAATGCGTACGTGAAATATTACGGCGACTACTAAATAGTAGAAACGTCCGGAACTGAACTACGTTGAGTGATCTGCGGCGTTGAATTGCGTGCTGCTGAGCGCGTGGTGTGGA
>CAYZJR010000120.1:0-20322 GCA_964478655.1 uncultured Candidatus Obscuribacterales bacterium | reverse complement strand
TTTTGCCCTTTGTCGGGGCGGCTTTTTATGTGAATCGGGAGCGGCTGCTCTCGATATTCGGTCCAGTCCTTCATGCCTTTGCATGCTTGTACGACGAGAGGGCCAGAGCAGACTTGCGTTTGACCATTGCTCACAATGGCAAAATTGGGATGGCTCAGCTTGCGTTGATTAGCACCCAGCGGTCCTTGTCTAGATCTCTAGCAATTGAACACAAGTTGTTGGAAAAACTGCATACTGCGCTCGCCGAGCAGGAGGCAATCGAAGATCGGTGTGAAGATTCGGCGGACTTTGCATCCGAAGATCAAGCAGCGGCGAGCCGTAAGAAATCCGCATTGATCGCTAAGAAAATCGAACGACGGATTGCAAGGACAAATTCGTTGCTGGTAGCAACTGACTTGCGCGAGAATGAAGTTCATAGGATACACCGCAGTATTCTCGCGGAATCGGCGCAGAAGAAATGCAGCGAGATAATATCAAAAATTGACCTCAATGTAACAAGGAACAAGCTTCAAAAGTTTGAAAAACGTGTTCTCAAAGCTGAGGAAATAGCCGCCTTAAGGCTCGTACCACACCCTGACAAAACAGTCTATGATGCGGAACTGAGGGCGTTGACCCTGCGCGCCGATGGAATGATCGATTCTCTCCTTGAAAGAGTAGGGATGCCATTTCAAAGGTTTCGTCTGTTGATGAAGCGGCTTGACGATAGAATTTTGGCATTGGATCCAAGTCTCGGACGAGCTTTTCGTCGGCTGGAGCGCGCCCGCGATGTAGTTCACTTCTTGATGGGTCAGTCGATTGCCGAAGAAGAGTCACTGAGCTGTGCTGTTGAAACGGCGAAGGAGTCTGCAGTTGGATATCGCCAACGCGCAGAGAACGCACGCGTTCGCGAAGATACTGAGCATGAGCAATTCTTCAAGAGCCGAGAGCAAGTATGTCTTGATCGCGTTAGTAGTTTCTCAGAGGAATTGAGGAGACTGAGAAGACGCAATGCCGTGGTCGAAGATGAGGCACTCCGGTTCGACGTAACAGTGAGGCGTCTGTTCGTTCTGAAGCTCCTTATGGAGACTTTCCCGACAACTTTGTCCGAGCGATTTTCTGACTATAAACTTGTGGCTAACAAGCTCTCGGAAGTAATAATGGACTTCGTTCATTGCCCGACTGAAATAGATAGGAGTGTTGTTGAAGATCAGCGGCTCATCGCTCTGGAAACGAGTGCTCTTGCTGAGTTTCTGCGTGCGGCGAAGGGCGAGATTGCAAGCGATCCAGCCCGGCTTAAAAGGAGATCTGAACTTGTTCAAGGTCTTTTGTGTGCTGAGTTGATAGAGATGCGTTCGCAATTAGATAAATGGAAAACCATCAGAAAGCGCACTTTGACTGACTTGGCTTTGCTAGTCGTATCGAGAAAAATAGATGTTCTCCAGGGGTTTGTTGAACACCTGGCACATTGCAAGGAGGTTCTGTCTGTGACAGTTGCTTTTATCGAGTTCAAATCATCCGAAGCGAGGTGATTTGAATATGAATGTTGCAGTCCTCTGTAATCTCTCCTATCTGATATGTCTAGCTCCATTCAGCAAGAAATCTCACGACGAGCTTATGTTGGTGATTGAGCGGAATCGAAGAATAAGTAGCGCGGAACGAAGTGTTAATGAAAGTCGACGAAGGACGCATGCTTCACTTACAAAGGAAGAGCGGTTGACTAGAAGGTTTGAAAGGTTGCGGCTGCGGCAACTTGAGCTGGACCGATGCGCCTCAGAGCCCTCTACCAAAGACGCCGATGCGAAGGCCGCAAAGCATAAAGAGAAGGTCGATTCGACGGCCTCGGCACTCAGGCAACAAATAGCCGAAACCGGCAAATGTTTGGATGACTTGAAGCAGAGGGAAAAAGAATTGCGATCATTGTGTCTCAAGATCTGGAAGGAAGAACTTGATCATCGCACGTTGGCGCTTGCATTTGAAGATCAAGCACGCACGCAGTCCGTCATTGACAGAGTCGAGCTTCGGGTTTTAGAGCGAGAGATGCAAGCCATGGAAGTTTCTCAAGTGCATGAGCAGAGGTCGCTGTACGCCAATGCACTTTCTCTCGCGGAGCAGTTCTCCTCGCGCGTGGTGATTGCTAAGTCAACCATCGCCTCAGTCAAACTGAGGCTACTGACGTTGGATCCAACGATTAATGGTGCGTACTCTCGTTTAGTTTCGCAGTATGAAGTTGCGCAGAGGGAAGCTGAAATCTCAGTGCTAGAGGAGTCTAAACTTCAGCGCCTCATAGGCAAAACTGTTCTGAAGATTGTCCAGCTTCAGGGCACGGGAGATAGTACAAACGACAAGCTCGAACGTGCCTATCTTGAATCCAGAGACGAGTTGCAACGATCACTTCGTCAGCACAAAAAGAAGAATCTGCTTGTGGGGCAAGCGCTGTTTCGAGTCGATGCACTTATTAAGCGTGTATGCGTTGTTCGCCTATTGCTGTCGACCTTGCCCTATTCGCCTGCTGAGCAAGTGCAAGAACTGCGCCATATCATTGAGCGTGTAAATAAGTTTTTGACTGAATTTCTGCAACTGGGAGAGGTTTCGTCTGAGGCGGACTGCGAGATAGATATTGCCGAGCGACTTTCGTTGTTGGAGAAAAGTATCCTCAGAGCCTACATACGGCTTGCTAGGGGTGGGCAACTTCCGCCCGGCAAAGCTAAAAAATTTGAGTCTAAATGTGAAAGTATCAAATCGCTCCTAATCAAACAGATGGTTGAAGAAGCTGCAAATATGCTTCGATGGGACAGTGTGTTAACTACGGCTTCCGAGGAGGAAATGGAGCTTGCCTTCTCTGTGGCAACCCAACGGTTCGAGCTGTGTTCGAGCTTCAAGGAACATTTGAAACTTTGTATTGATGCTCTTGAAGTTTCCGTTGCACATTCATCTGGAACAAAATTTGAGTTGTCTCCTACATCCCAGCCGTCAATCCACCATCAATCGGAATGATAGCGCCGGTGATGTAGCGTGCGTCTTCTGAGCACAAGAAAGTCACGACGGAAGCAACTTCTTCCGGTACTCCGACTCGCTCCATTGGAATATTCGCTTTAACGAAGTCTGCTAGTGCTTCCTCGCCGCTGCGTCCCTCGCGCGCTCCTACTTCTGCGTTGAAGCGCTCGCAGAGCGGTGTTCGAATGCAGCCTGGGCAAATGCAGTTGCATCGAATTCCTTTAGTTGCGTAATCCAAAGCGATCGATCTTGTTAAGTGAATCACTCCCGCTTTTGATGTGCTGTATGCTGCGCTGAGTCTGATTCCGCGAAAACCTGCATCGGATGCATTGTTGACGATAACTCCAAAATTTTGGTCGACCATAACCTCTGCACAAGCTTTCGACATCATGAATGTTCCTTTCAGATTTGTATCCATGATTTGATCCCAATTCTCCTCTGACGTTTCCAGAAGAGGTGAGATTAACTCGCATCCAGCGTTGTTCAATAAGAAATGCAATCCTTTGAAATTTGATACTGCTGAGTCGACAGCCTTCTTGCTTGTGTCGGAATCTTTGATGTCGGCAACCACTACTGCACATTTGCCGCCGGACTTTTCGATCAGAGCTGCAACCTCGGTGCCGCCTTTCTCGTTTACATCGACGATTACAACCGAAGCGCCTTCGGCAGCGAATGCGATTGCCGTCGCTCTGCCAATGCCGGAGCCACCGCCTGTGATGACTGCTGTTTTGCCGGTGAATCTCACGATTGCTGAAATCTACGCTTCGTCTTCCGGTTTCTTTTGCTTGATCATCTCTGTCAGAGAGTCGATGATTGCCTTATCAGTCTTGTGCTGAAGATCCAGCGCTCTCAGAAGATCGCTGCGGGACATCAAACCTCGAGCCAAAACAATTTCACCAAAAGGAACTCCGGTTTGTTCTTGTTCTCTGCAGAGTTCTTCGATTTGTGTCAGGGTTAGCTTGCCCTGCTTCAAAAGGATCTCACCGATTTTCTCGGGGCGAGTAAGAAGATCCCACTTCTCTTCCTCCGACATATTCTCGTACGAACGTGGTTCATCAATCATCTTAATTTCCGGTTTGTCCTTTCCCGGTTACCGCGATTCGAATTCGAATCAGCTGGTAGCGCCGGCGACCGATGCGGCCTTCTTCTTCTGCAGCTGTTCTCTCCACCAAACGAGCAAGCAGCTTGCATTGAAGATGGAGGAGTAGGTCCCTGAAATAATTCCGATGAGCATTGCCAACACGAAGTCTTTAGTTGTGACGCCGCCGAAGAGATAGAGTGCAGTTAGTGTGATGATAACGGTAAGAGATGTGTACAACGAACGAGCGAGTGTTTGATTCACGCTGTCATTTGCAATGTCGCCGAAAGTCTTTTTGTACTCTTTTCCGGTGCCAGGATCGACTGCTTTCGAGCCGACATATTTGGTGTTTTCTCTGATTCTATCGAACACAACGATAGTGTCGTGAACGGAGAATCCGATAACCGTCAAGACCGCAGAGATAAACAAACTGTCGACTTCAGTGCCGAAGGCGAGTCCCAATAGCGCGAAAACGCCGACCAGCACAAGAACGTCGTGGAAGAGTGCAGCGATTGCGCACCAAGCATAGTCGAGCATAAATCGGTACCAGATGTATACGACCATACCACCGAATGTGATTATCATCGCCACTAGTCCGCTGGTGAGAAGCTCCGGACCGATCGTGGCGGTGACCTTGTCGATAGAGATTTGATTGAAGGTGCCGAGCTTTGCTCTCAAATCTTCGTCAAGTTTCTTTTTGTCTTCTTCTTTATCAATCGCTTTTGTGCGCATCACGATAACTTGTGAGCCCTGCACCTCAGCAGATTGCACCTGCGAACCCGGAAAACCTGATTCTTCTAAGACCTGGCGAACACCTTCCAGTGTGACCGGTTTTTCAAAGTGATATTGAAGAATCGAACCGCCGGTGAAATCGATACCGGGTTTCAGTGGTGCGTGAAACTCGTACAAGCACATGATGACGGCGATGAGACCGGGAATCGTGATGGCTAGCGAAATTCCGAACCAAATCTTGCGGTATTTAACCAGATCTACGCGAACGCCTTTCACACGGCCTCCTTAGCCTTTGCTGGTTGTTTCTTTTCCAGCTTGTGACCGAACAATGGAATATTTCTCGGAATCATGTGCAACAGGGCTCTGGTGGCTGAAATTGCGGTGAACATGGAGACGCACACACCAATCGCCAATGTGACTGCGAAACCTTTGACGATTGATGTTCCAAACACCATCATCACGAAGCATGCAATCAAGCTGTTGACGTTGCTGTCAAAAATGGATGAAAACGCTCGGTTGAAGCCGTTTTCAATTGCCATGTAAAGACCCTTGCCGCCTCGCAATTCTTCTTTCGTTCTTTCGAAAATCAGGATGTTCGCATCGACCGCCATACCTATAGATAGGATGAAACCGGCGATGCCGGCCAGAGTGATTGTGATTGGAATTGTCTTGAAGATTGCCAGAGTAGCGATGGTGTAGAGAATCAACGCGATGTTGGCAACCATCCCAGGAACGCCATACACGCACACCATAAAAAGCATGACGACGCCGATTCCGACGAGACCGGCAATCAAGCTTTTTTCGATTGAGTCTTGACCGAGGGTAGCTCCGACGGTTCTCTCTTCGAGGATGGTGATCGGTACGGGCAACGAACCTGCGTTCAATTTAACGGCGAGGTCGACTGCCTGATCGCGCGTGAAGTTGCCAGTGATTTCGCCGTTGCCGGCCAAGATAGGCTCGCGAACCGTTACGCCTCGATACTCTTGCATCGTGACCGGGTGACCATCTGCACCTCTGTCAGTAGGCTGTCCATCAAGGAAGATACCGATTTGTTTTCCGACCAATCTTTGTGTGAGTTGTCCGAACTTTTTCGCACCGTCTGGTTTGAATTCGAAAGTGACGCGCCACAGTCCGCCTGTCGAAATCATGGGCTGACCTTGCGCGTGTTTGAAGTCGGCGCCTGACAAACCGCAATCTTTCCATTGTGGAATTCCGTCGACGACGATCGGCTGGTCATCAGCGTCATATGCCATCTCTTTGAATTCCAGAAGTGCGGTTGCGCCGATTCTGTCTTTAGCTTGTTGTGGATCTTTGATGCCGGGCATTTCGACGATTAGGCGATCTTTGCCGGCTCTTTGAACAATGGTTTCTGACACACCAAGGCTGTTGATGCGGTTATTGATAACGGTTTCAACACCACGCATAACTTCAGGGGTGATTTCAGGAACGTGCGGAGATGGTTCTGCTTTGAGCAAAAGTTGGCTGCCACCTCTTAAGTCCAGACCCAATTTCAAATTGGTGAACAGGACGTATCCTTTGTACTTTTCGATGACTTGTATGTTGTTTCCGAGAAGGGCTTTTTCTTGCTCGCGCTTGATCGCTTCTTCCTTCTCGTAGTTGTTCATCTTGACCCAATCAGGGTTTTTAGCGACGCGTTGGTAGATCTCGGCTTGGAGCTCTGGACCTGTCATGTTCGCAAGCTTTTGCCAGTCGTTTACCGTGGCTTCCGGTTCGACTTGAAATAGCGTCAGCAAAGACCAAATCAGCACGCCAACTACAGCGAGCGGTTTCCAATCTTTGAATATGTTTCCAACAAAGCTAGCGAGCTTCGATTTCTTTTTTGGTTGAGATGGAGATAGCAACGAAAAGCCCTAAATCTTTTTGGGTCGGCGCGCGCCTAGAACCCGAACAACTAAATACTAATAGTACCTAATAGTACTTAGGGCCGCTGGTCTGAGTATTGGATCAGATTTATATAGTGCAGACTCGGTCGCCGCCGCGTTGCATCGCCAATTCAAGTGCTTGAATCGATCGTGCGAGCAGCTCGTCATGTTCTCTGGCGTGAGCCGGGAATGCTGCCAGTCCGATGCTTGCGGTGACTTTGAGGTTGTGCCAGTTATGTGTGATCGACTGGTTGCCAACCCGTTGGCGAATTCTCTCGGCAACTATTGCAGCGCCGGAAGCATTGGTTTCAGGGAAGATGATTGCGAATTCTTCTGCGCTATAGCGAGCGGGAATGTCGACGTCGCGTATGGCACCGTGAATAACGGTTCCAATTACTTTGAGCACTGAGTCGGAAGTCAGTGCACCATATTGCTTGGTGATGTCGCGGAAGCCGTCGATAGAGAGCATGCACAATGCGACTGGGCGCTTGTATCGCTTGGCCCGTTTTAGCTCGTCTTTGATTTCTTTCAGGAAGGTTCTCGAATTGTAAAGCTCGGTGAGCGTGTCAAGAAGGGCGAGGCGTTCGATTTCTTCGCCTTTCGATGCTGTCAGGCTGGCTTGGGTGTTGGTTAAAAGCGAGCGCTGCTCAAGCTCTTTTACCCGTTCGATAACCTGGTTGTCCATGAAGGTGCGGGTGCCAGCGAGCTTATTGCGCTGGGGGTTGTCGAGCACTCGGCAAAACATGCAGGTTCTGCCGCTGCAAATGTGGTCTGTCCTTCCAGTCATATAATTTCCGGCCTTCCTGAAACAGGAGCTCTATAAATGAATCCAAGGGTTCTCTGCCCAGACGGCGGGAAGATGAAACCCGAACGACCAGTATAGTGGAATTTCCGGGCTGAGACTAGCGCCTATAACAGCGCTTTAACAGTTTGCTCAATTGACGCTTACGATGTCGCCGTTTGCGACCACAAGCCTGCCGTCGACATACAAATCTTTCAATCTCACGTTGCCGCGCAGGAGGAGCTCGTGCGGATCGCGTGCATCCGGCTCATTATTGTCAAAAGTGAAAACGGCAAGGTCAGCACGTTTTCCCGGTTGAATTGAACCAATTGAATCTTCACAACCAATTGCGCGTGCGGCATGCATTGTCACAAGCGCCAGAATCTCGCGCGCTTGCAATTGCAATTCGTCGCCCGAAACGCGATGGATTGCATCTGCGAAACGCGCCTCTGCAAGCAGATCTAGGTCGTCGCATGATGCCAGGCTGTCAGTTGCAAGACCTACTTTTATTCCGGCATCAAGCATCGCTTTGACTGGCGCTACGCCATTCTTAAGGCGTGCGTTGCTTCGTGCGCAGTGCGCAACCGTGACTCCACGCTTTTGCATGAGGCCCATGTCTTCCGGTGTAACGTGCACGCAATGCGCAGCCAGAAAGTTGGAATCGAGAAGCTCGTAATGTTCCAGATGCTGAACTGGCGAGCGACCTTGACCAAGCCATGAGGTGCTTTTCAATAGGTTGCGCACTTCCGGCTCTATAAATGGTTCCATCACCCTAATAAGATGATCGTCCATTTCCTGGCTGTTTGATTGCAGCCAAGCGCACTCAGCGCCTGATTCTGCGACGTGTGCGAGGAGCTTGACTTGATTGTCGGTGCACCAGTTTTGCGCCAGCTTCCACAATTCCGGGCACACCGTATATGGTGCGTGCGGTGCGACGGTCAAAGTCAGTCTTCCTTCTGCCACAGCCTGTTTGAACGAGGTGTCGGGCGTGGCTTCCAGCTCAGCAAACCTTTTCAACCAATTATCGAATTTCGCAGCAGCGCTGGCTTTGTTGAGCCCAAAAAGTTCCAGCCCGACAATGCCCTTCAGTCCCGTCTTGGCTATGGCAAGCGCCGCAACGCCTTTGAATGAACTGTCGACAATAAATGTGGTTCCACTCAATGCCGCTTGGTGGGCGCCATAAATCGCTGACTCGTTCCACTCATCCATAGTCCAAGATGCTGAGCCTGCAATGAGTTTGCGCACCCAGGGCAAGAGGCTGGAGGTGGCGTCGAGATATCTCAGATGCGAATAATCCAAGTGAGAATGCAGGTTTATAAAGCCAGGAACGATGATGGCATTGCCGTAATCTCTCAGGTCTTCGTTTTCAGAATGGCTGATTGTCTCACTTTTCGAAACTTCAGCGATTTCTCCGCCCTTGATCGTGACGCTTGCATTCTCCAGGGCATCTGATGCTATGGGCAATACATAGCGCGCCTTCAACCTGATTTGCTTGGTTGTAAGCGCTTCTTGCATGCAAACCCCTCTTGAGTCGGTTCAAACTGATGATTCGCCCGGCGTCGGGCCTGACTCCTGGCACGTTTTGCGCAATTCGTTGTAATATATCCCTTTGCTCGTCGCGCCGCAAACGGAGCCGACTGGTCTTAACCGGCACCGGTGAAGCGCGAATGGCTGCGCCCGTGTCCACTGCGTGTCTTACCTACAAGGATCGACACTTGAAAGTAGCAATCGACGAACTCAGCGCCCTGCCTCAGCAGCGCCTCACGGTCAACTTCAAAGAGGAAATCCCTCTTGAGGAGGTCGTTAAGCCTGTTTTGGGGGAACTGTCAGTTATGCTCGGCGCGGCTGGGGTGCGGGTCAGAGGCTCGGTTTCAACCCTTTTGAAGCTCACTTGCCACACTTGTTTGCGACCTTTCTTTCAGAGCCTAACCGTCAATATTGACGAAAGATTTGCGCCTGAAGCGAAGATTCAAGGAGAAGTGCCGCGAGATCGAGAACTGCTTAAGGAAGACTTTGTCGAGCCGCTTCCTGAGGACGGGTTGCTTGACATCACCGACGTTGTGTATCAAGCTGTAACGTTGGCGGCGCCGGTCTATTGCCGGTGCGGGGCGGATTGCCCGGGACCGCCGAAGCCCGAAACCCAGGCCAGTCAAGCCTTGGTGGAATCGAGCCCGCAAACCGGTCAGCAAAAACCCGTTGACCCTAGATGGAAGAACTTAAAGAGTCTCTTTCCTAAAGATGAATCGTCCCCAAATTCGTAGATAATGATCAGTTCCAAAGATCTTGGAGGTCCAAAAATCAGTCATGGCTGTCCCTAAGAAAAAGACATCACACCAAAAACAGATGCAACGTAGAGCTCACTGGAAAGCGGCTCCTACAACCATAGTCAAGTGCGCAAACTGCGGCGCTCCTTCCAGACCGCACCAAGTTTGCCCGGAATGCGACTATTACCGCGGCCGTCCCGCCTCCCGCAGAGACAACGTCTTCGCAGAGTAGAAACCAAATTGTGCTTAATCTTGAATTTTGTGTCGCGGACAACCGCCAAAGATTCAGGTTGAACAAACTTTCTGCAAGAACTTGTGCTTTATGGCGAGATAGCTGACTGTTATGCTCAAGAGCTTGATAAGATCTCTTTTGAATATTTCTCTTGTTGTTGACAGCAGGATTCATTTTTGGAGTTGCGGGAGCGCGCATGATTCGAATCGCAGTTGATGCCATGGGCGGTGACCACGCTCCAAGAGAAGTGGTGCACGGTTCGATTCTTGCCGCTCGAGAGTTTGGTGTTGAGATTCTTCTGGTTGGACCGCCGGACCTCATCGATGCTCAGCTCAAGCGCCACGACATCACCGGTCTGAGAATCAAAGTTGTTCCTGCCACCGAAGTTGTGGCAATGGACGAAAAGCCGACACGGGCAGTCGTCAAAAAGAAAGACTCGTCTATTATGGTTACCGCCAAGCAAGTCGCTGATGGCGCAGCAGACGGCATGGTCGCAGCCGGTTCGACCGGTGCGGCATTAGCTGCGGCGCAGTTGACTTTGGGTCGCATTGCCAATGTGGAACGTTCGGCGATTGCAGCGCGCATGCCGACAATCCACGGAACTTGCCTTTTAGTCGACGCCGGCGCCAACATTGAGTGCGATGCGCATCAAATGGTGCAGTTCGCCGTAATGGGCTCCGTGCTTCACCAATGTCTATACAACGTAAAACAGCCTCGCGTTGCAATTCTCAATAACGGTTCGGAAGAGTCAAAAGGAACCGACATCGTCCGCGAAGCCTACAAACTTCTGAAAGAGAAGAAAGAGCTCAACTTCATCGGTTTCTGCGAAGGTCGCGACTACCCAATGGGCAAAGTTGATGTCGTAGTCACCGACGGCTTCACCGGCAACATCTCTTTGAAAACTGCCGAAGGAATTGCCAATATGATCAGGCACATGCTGCGGCAAGAACTGATGAAGAATGTGCGCGTGAAGATCGGTTCGGTCATTGCTGAGCCCGCATTTTTGGCTATGAAATCTCGGGTCGATCCAGACGTGTTTGGCGGCGCTTTGTTAGTCGGAGTCAAGGGCGTTTGCGTGATCGCGCACGGCGGCTCGAAACATACGGCAGTCAAAAACGCTATTCGCGTGGCGAAAGACATGGTTCAATCCGATGTCGTGAAGAAAATCACTACGACGCTTGGCGTTGTTGCAACGACGACACTTGGGTCTGGAAGTGCGCTGTGACGACGCAAGTCGGAGCGAAACTTACAGGAGTTGGTGCAGGTCTTCCGGTTGCGGTTGTGACCAACGACGACTTAAAACGACTCGTTGATACTTCCGATGAGTGGATTGCAACGCGAACAGGCATTCGCACGCGGCGCATCGTCGGTGGTGACGAGACGACATCCAGCTTGGCGATTGCGGCTGCCAAAGATGCAATTGGTTATGCCGGAATTGATCCTGCCACGATAGATCTGATTATTGTTGCAACTTCCACTCCGGACAACCTCTACCCATCAACTGCCTGCATGGTGCAAGCTGCAGTCGGAGCAAAACGTGCGGCCGCATTCGACATGGAGGCCGCTTGTACGGGCATTGTGTACGCATTGGCTGTGGGTCAGCAATTCATCGGGTCTGGAACATTCAAAAAAGTTCTCGTCATTGGTGTCGACATTCACTCTCGATTTTTGAATTGGGAAGATCGGAACACTTGCATACTCTTTGGAGATGGCGCTGGTGCCTTCGTTTTGGAAGCAAGCGAAGGTGACAATCAAATGTTGGGAACATATTTGAGAGCGGACGGTTCGGGCGGTCATCTTCTGCATATTCCAAACACGGGAACGTCATACCCGCATGCAGGAACGATTCAGCCGAAAGCAACGCACCGGTTTCTTGAGATGAACGGTCGAGCGATTTATGAGTTCGCTGTCAATGCGGTACCAGAGGCGGTGCGCGAAGCGACTAGTCGAGCTGGGCTCAAAGTGAGCGATATCGATTACTTGGTGCCGCATCAAGCCAATCGCCGCATCATCAATGCTGCGGCAGAACGCTTGGGTTTGGATGAATCGAAGATAGTCTCGAACGTCGAAGACTTAGGAAATACTTCCGCAGCCTCAATACCACTGGCGATGTGGCAGGCGCTGCAACGCGGACATATCAAAGCACCAGCGATTTGCGCTTTGGTCGGTTTTGGTGGGGGCTTGACGTGGGGCGCAGCAATCGTAAAGTGGAACGCTTCGGACCAGCGCAATCAAGTCAGTGCCAGCGAAAACGGCAGCGGCTAAACCCGTATTACTAAACGGTATCAACGACACAATATCAACTACAACGGAAGACTAGCAAAAGCAGGAGCGAAACAATGGGTAAGTTGGCAGGAGTGTTTCCCGGTCAGGGTTCTCAAAGCGTGGGAATGGGACGCGATCTGTTTGATTCTTTTGCTGAAGCGAAAAGCGTGTTTGACGAAGCAGACAAAACAGCCGGTCGTTCATTGAGCAAACTTTGTTTCGAAGGTCCCGAAGAAGAGTTGAAGCGTACGATCAATACGCAGCCGACGATTCTGACTGTAAGCCTTGCTGCATGGGCGTGCTACAAAAAGTTGGGTGGTCCTCAGCCGGATTTCGTTGCCGGCCACAGCTTGGGTGAGATATCAGCTTTGGTGGCAGCCAATTCCATTGATATCACCGGTGCCGTTACGTTGGTTGAGAAGCGTGCGCAACTGATGGAAGAGTGCCCCAAAGGTGCGATGTCTGCTGTGCTGGGCGTTTCGGCTGATGTCTTAAAGGGCGTTGTCGAAGACGCTTCAAGCGAAATTCGTTCGCAAGGAGGAAGCGAAGATGAGTCAGTCGTCATCATTGCTAACTACAATACGCGCGAACAGTTAGTGATATCCGGCAGTCCGAAAGCCGTTACGCGCGCCGGAGAAATTGCCAAAACAAAAGGTGGCAAGGCGATCCCATTGCCGGTCGGTGGTGCGTTCCATTCTCCGTTGATGCACAGCGCTTCCGTCGAATTTTCAAAGCAGTTGGCCGCAACAACATTGCGTGATGCATCGTGTTCAGTGGTGCAGAATTTTGATGCGAAACCATCGAAGTCTGCACAAGAAATTTCCGACAAACTCGGCAAGCAAATGGAAAGTGCAGTGAGATGGTATGAAACTGTCGAGTTCATGATCTCATCGGGCGTCGACACTTTTGTTGAAATCGGACCGGGTAAAGTCCTCGCCGGATTGGTCAAGAAAATCGACAAGTCTGTACGAATCTTCAACGTGTATGACGTTGAAAGTCTCAAAGCGGCGATTAGCGCATTACAGACGGCGGGCGTTTAACGGATCACAGATCTCGAATTTCGCTACTTGCTAGCTGTCTGCAAATTTTTCTTTGTAACTTCAGTCAGTTCTTCTTCAACAATTCTGCGCATGATCATGCTGCGCTTCGCTAATTCGTCGAAGAACTTTGTGGGCTCAACGCACAGTTCTGGTGGTTGAACTCCGCTGGACTTGATGTCTCCGGCAAGCAACATTTGCGCCACTATGGATGGAGGCACGCCGGTATCGAGTGCTCCGCACGAAACTTTCCATCTCAAATCCGCAAGAACTGTTGTTTCCATTCTGCACAGCACGCGCTTGCCCTTCTTGCTTCCTGCCACGTCTACGCGAATAACTTCTGCGTCATCGGGATCTTGTCCTTGCGGTTGTGGAAACTTCGCAATCAACTTCGCAAGAATCGAACGCGGTGCAATCGAACCAACTTCCGTTTCAAGCGGTTCTGCCGAGCACAATCCCAATTGCGCCAAGAAGCTCAGCTTCTCATGGAAATCAGAAGGCAACCCGAGCCTGAACGTAACGCGCTTGACGCCTTTGTCCTTAAAGCTGGTGGCTAGTGTGAGGACTTCTGAGTGCAGCGTGTAAATCGCTTCGCATCGGCCGACCGGTTGCGGAAACTCCACTACGACTCCGCCGGACATTGGTGGTTTCGCGCGGTATTCACCGTCTTCGAATACCATCGGCTCTTTCGTGTATTCATCGAGAATGGTGTCTAGGGCGTAGGGCGGCGTAAGCGGATGGGTCGAAGGCGCAAGATCTGTGCAACCGACGATAACATCAATTGAATCGACGACGTCAAGCTCTTTGGCGCCGACGGCGGCCATAATGTTTGTGGTTCCTGGGGCGGCTCCCATTCCGAGAATGGCAAGAAGATTTTTTTGCTTGAAGCGCTCATTCAGTTCCAACTGCTTCTTGCTCACGTGAAACAGTCCGCCGAGATCGAGGTAGTGGCAACCGGCTTCAAGTGCCGCTTCCATCACTTCGACGTTGTAGTAGTAGGGAGTGGAGTTGATTACCGCAAACGCATCCTTCAATACAGGAACCATCTTCTTGCGATCGCGAATATCTGCTTTGGCTGTCGACAGCTTTTTGTTCTTGAGCGAATCTTTGAGCTGTTCTGCTTTCGCTTCATCAAAGTCGGCGATGACAATTTCGTCGAAGCTGCTTGTTTCCATCAGATCGCGAACGATGATCTGACCCATTGCTCCGGCGCCGCCGAGAATCACAACTTTCTTGCTCATGGCACTTCAATCCCGAAGGTAACTGCTTGTTGAATATCAAATGGATATGCAGTTTATCATCAAGCGGCTTTTTTGCCATTTTGATTAATCAAGAAATCCCCATTGCTTTGACAATTCACGCAGTGTTGCCCGGTCTTTTTCAGCCAAGTCTTTTCTTCCGATAGCCTCATACGCCTTGGCTCTCTGTGCGTAAACGCGCTCGCTGTCAACCCTCTTTGGCAAGTTCAACGCGTTCGTGTAGTCGCTGATTGCGTCGTGATATTTGCCCCACCTCATGTATATATTGGCGCGATGGTAGTAGCAACCGATTGATACCTTCTTGTCGGTGGCGATTGCTTTTGAAAAGTCTTCCACCGCCTTTTTGTCTTCACCGAGATAGGTGCTGATTTTGGCGCGAAGTTTGAATCGTTCAACCAGGTGCGATCTTCTTGCGGGTTCTAGTTCTAGAGCTCTTGTAATGTCGCCGTAAGCTCCTTTGTAGTCTGCCTTCTCGCATTTGACCCGAGCTCGCAATTCGTATGCATCCGCAGAATTCTTGTCGAGCGAGAGAGCTTTGTTTGCATCCTTCAATGCTTCCGCCCTCTCTTCCAACTCAAGATGAGCTCTGCCTCTTAGGACGTAGGCAGAGGAATTGAACGGGTCGAGAACGATAGATTGAGTCAGGTGCTTGATTGCTTTTCTTGGCTGATGCGCCTCGAACAATGTGACTCCAACGTTGAACTCTGGCAGCCCAGGTGATTTTGCGGCGATACTTTCTGCGCAACTCAAAGATGTCGTGATTGCGATGAGCACGGCAAGGCGAGCAAGAAATGTAGGTCGCCGGTGTGTCATGGGCAGGCACCTGATGTGAGTACCTGTTTCCATACTACTACTTTGTTCAGCAGGTCGCGCGTGCGGTTGGGCGCCACGGCGGCAACTAGACAAAGCAGACGCTTCGGTTAGTTATAAGTCTTCTTTTGCTTTTAGCCGTAAAGCCGCTTGGCTGGCTTAGTTTGGTAGCCTAGTTGCCTAGTAGCGGCGCTTGGTTGCCTGAACGGTTTCATTGTCAGAGTAGGTAGATTGCTCACCGTAAGTCGCAGCACCGCCTGCACTTGGTTTGTAAATCATGCGCGGAGCCGGCTGCTGGTTGTAGGTATTGGTGTTCTGTTGGGCATTTTGACCAGGGTAGTAAACCTGTTGGTTTTGGTTGTAGTAGTTGTTGTTATTGTAGACATTCTGGTTGCCGTAATTGGCGGGAACCATCCTCTGCTGCGGTACTCCCTGCATTCCGTTGACGTTTTGCATCTTCACCGGGCCGGGTGGCATTGCTGCAGGCGGTTTCTGGTACAGATTGTCGCCGGGAGTTCTGATGTGCGCTCCCAGATTGACTTTCGGGAGTCCTGTGTTTGTTTCGTTGCCTGTCACTCCGGCGGACTGTCCTTGTGCCGACTTGCTCAAGGTGCCTGAGCCGATGTAGGTGCCGGATGGATTTGCTAAACCATCTTGGCTTTTGTTTACTACTCGGGATGTGCCCCAAGAATAGGTGTAGTTCTGCGCGTTGGCTGCTTGAGATGCAAATGCCAAAGCGACAAGGGTAATGGTAGGAACGATTAAATGCGTTGGTTTCTTCATAGCGCGAAAACCCTTAAAAGAAGCGCTTAATCCAGTATAGATGATGCGGGAATGCCTAAAGCTGCGACGCTAAAAGCAGAACGATCGAAGCCAAAAGCAGTAGCTCCGAGCGAAACCGTGTTTTAGTGAGAGCGATTGCTCTGGCGGTAACCGGCTGGCCAAGCCGGCGAGAACGACGTGTAGACATTAATTCACCTGCGGTGGGAAGAATTTGCCGGGTGCTTAACTGACGAGTAGTAAGTTGTTAGAGCATAGCATGTTGTCAAGTATTTTCAAGTGGGAAGCGGCAGTGGTGGGTCGAAGTTTTGGGGGTCGGTTTGTGGAACAAAGTATATAAGCGCGGATTGAGGGCGGCTGAAAACCTCTGCCAGGCAGGCGATTTCAGTACCTTGACTAGTGCGCTGGTGTACTTCGTTCCACAAGCCGGTCGACATAAACAAGGGGCCCGCTTAGGCCCTATTTTGGGGCTTTCCGGTCCATCGAGTTTAAGCAGGCAGCGTCAAAGCCCGTTTGTGAGCGGCTTTTTCTACTGAATCATCCAAAGGCGCAAGCGTGACAGCAGAACCATTGCGGCGTTGCAGCGCTTGTTTGATTAGAGTATCGGCAAATTCCGGATTTTTTGGCAAAAGGGAACCATGCAAGTATGTTCCGTACACAGTGCCATGTGCCAAACCTTCCTTTTGATCTTCGCCGTTGTTGCCGTTTCCGACCACTACGCTGCCCAGAGGTTTGACGTCTTTGCCCAAAAACGTTTTGCCGCTGTGATTTTCGAACCCTACAAGAGTTGAGCCATCGTCACGTTTGACTACTACGTTGCCTATCATTCGGCGATTTCCGGCAACCGTATAGGCATCGACAAGAGAAAGACCCTTGAGTTCGGGACCTTCATGCGGGCGATAATAATGACCCAAAAGTTGATAGCCGCCGCAGATTGAAAGTATTACCGCGCCATCCGACACGGCCTTTGCCAACTTGTCGCGATGACGCGTCAGGTCTTCGGCGATTACTTGCTGTTGTTTGTCCTGTCCGCCGCCGATGAAATATAGATCGTAGGCTTCTTCGTCGATTTCCTGCGCCAGTCCTATTGCATCGACCTCAGCATTAATGCCGCGCCAGCGGCAGCGTTCGACGAGTGTGATGATGTTGCCGCGATCTCCATAGATGTTTAGGAAGTGGGCGTAAAGGTGGGCTATGCGGAGGTTCATGATTGTTGAGTGCGCTAAGGGACTCAACTAATTGTATCTGCCGACGGCAATGAAATGTTCTTTGAACCCACTTGGAGACTGATAAATTTCGCGAATTGTCAACCGAATTTGGTATCGCATATGGCGGCGCACCATATATGGTAGCGTTCAGTGTCAGATACATTGAAAAAAGGCTTCAGATGAGCCTGGCGCACTACTTTGCAGTGTCCGATAACAAACCGTATCCGATCACGCGTGAATTCTTGACGAGTGGTTGCCATGAATGCGCGATGCCAACAGGATTTGCGGGAATCTGACGGATATATTTTTGGTGCGTTTATGTAAAATCATTAACGTTTTTTAAGGTGTTCGCGATGCGCAGTAGAGGCTGATTTCGAGCAATCCCATTTCTGAGCACCTATTTTTCTACGTTTTAGTACTACTCCTCTCTGGAATATTTCAGTTATGATGGCGACCGTTAGATTCAGGTCATTTGCAAGGAGTAATTACTATATGAAAAAGGGGTTTGCGCCTTTGCTTACTGCTTTAGTTGCCGTAAGCGCGAGCACCTTGATCAACGCATCCGCTGCCAATGCTCAAGGAGCAACAAACGTCAGCGAACTGACCGATGTTGTTGGTAACGAGTGGGCCTACAATGCACTCAAGGAACTCGTAAACAATCCGTGTCACATATTAGTAGGTTATCCGGACAGAACATTCCGTGGACAAAAGTCCGCGACACGTTTTGAACTCGCAGCTGCTTTGTTCAAGTACGAACAGTGCATCACCGAAAGACTCGCTCAAAAAGCCGACAAGGCTGACCTTGAGAAATTCGCTGCTCTTCTCGAAGAGTTCCGCGGTGAGTTGAACGCGTTGAAAGCTCGCGTCGATAGCCTCGAAGCCCGCATGAAGGCTGTAGAAGACAAGAATATCGAACAAGATATGAGACTTGCCTATGCAGAACGTCAAAAAGGATTCGTATGGGAGCGCCTGGTCAAGGGTACTTTCATTGATGTCCGCGACATCGGAGTTGGTGTCGGACGTGGTGCAAGAGCAATCTACGAATACTTGTTCTAAAGATTGCCGCTGTTTAGAAAACCGGGTTAATAACCTGGTTCTGACCTGATCTACGTGGGCTCCGGACGGTCGTTTTGGCCGGCCGGAGTTTCCATTGTTTGTTTCAGGTCTTTACTTCATCGGCTGTGAGTCGCAGCATGCCTAATAAGAGCTTGAAGGATGCATTCAGCAAAGAGCTAGTGTTTGCTCTTGATATTTGCCAACGCGCAGGAAAGGTGGCGAACGATTACTTTCAAGAAGGCGTCAGCGCCGAAATGAAAGATGACGGAAGCCCCGTTACCAAAGCTGACAAAGAAGTTGAACGCATCATCCGCGGTGCCATCAATTCGACCTTCCCGGAAGATGGAATTCTGGGCGAGGAAGAAGGCGAGACCTTTGCAAAGGGCTCGAGCAGTGGTCGCAGGTGGATACTCGACCCTATTGACGGCACTCACGGTTTTGCTCGCGGAATTCCAGTTTTTTCCACGCTGCTTGCTCTCGAGCAAGACGGCGAAGTTGTGCTCGGTGTCGTCAATGCTCCTGGCATGAACGAAACATTTTGGGCCGAGAAAGGCAAAGGCGCGTTTCGAAACGGACAGCGCGTATATGTATCGGAGGTCTGCGAGATATCCGAGGCGATGTTCAATTTCGGCGGACCTAGTCGCATTCTAGAACTTGGTTTGTGGGATGCATTTACCGAAACAGTCAAGAAGACTTCGCGGCAGCGTGGCTTTGGTGACTACTACGGTTTCGGACTTGTCATCGATGGTCGTTCGGAAGCAATGTTGGAAGTCGGTGTGAAACCATGGGACATCGCGCCGATGAAGATTCTCGTGGAAGAAGCTGGTGGCAAGTTTGTTGATCTTAAGGGGGGTGACTCAGTTCACCAAGGAAGTTGTTTGATCACAAACGAAGCGTTGCACGACGAGTTCAAAACACTGCTACGAATCGGAAACTAAGTGTGCAAAGGAATTTTGCTGTTCCTTTTGTTCTGACCTCTTTGGCGGCCCTTGCAGATACTGCTGACGACCTTGATTAGCGCGCCGTAGCCGAAAGGCCGAATTCGAGATTTTCAGGAAGCCTTAGACTCGCGCCCAATGACGCCTCTTTGATTACACAAAAAGCATAACGTTGAGTCCGAAGATGCCTTTGTTCTAAGAGTCCTTCAAGATCTTGATGAGGCGGTCAAGCTCAATTCTTCGAATTGTCCCAGAGTCGAGACTTCACAGTTTTTTCAGGAATTTTCAGACGCACCCCCTCTCCAAAGTTATCGGCAGAAACATTTGATTCTGTATCGGTAACGGTAACTTCGGCTAAACTTTCTACAGTCGTTGCTTTTGGCTCAATCGACAAATTGTCTGGCACTGTATGTGGTTGCAGTGAATTTCGAATCTGATCGGTTGTACGTTTGAATGCTAGTGCATGAGAGCGCGGCAGCGTTCCGTATGGGCAGAAGAATGAGATAGATACTGTCGTGCCATCGGTGTCTCTGCTTGCGCGTACTTCGAGTTGGATATCAATTTGTTGCATGAAAGACACAACCGGCAACTCGGCCGACAACACTTCGTGCGCTTGATTGTCGACAATGTGTGTGATCGAACGCCACCTGTGGCCTCCAGGGGTGGCGGGTTCGATGAGAAGCACGTTTTTGATTTGTTCGATCGTTGTTTGTACTGATGCTTGGCTCTTTAGTTCAACGCTGCGAACAGCCTTCTGATATCCGAGATGTTCTGAAAGGTGCTGGTAGTATTTTGCGAAGATCCAAACCAAGAAAACAGATGCTGAGAGAGTCAAACGATTGAACGAGGGTTGCGTGAAAAAGACAAGGAGCACGACTAGGCTGCCTGTCAAGATTGTTGGTAGCCATACACAACAAAGCTGACACAACTTGTGTTGGTGTTTGTCCGCTTGCTTTGGGTGAGGTCTTATTTCGTCCATACTACTGAATGTACCCGCTAGGCGTGTCAAAGGCTGATAACGGTTGC
>CAYZJR010000119.1:0-20376 GCA_964478655.1 uncultured Candidatus Obscuribacterales bacterium | reverse complement strand
CCCCTGCCCGGGGTTCTTTTCACCTTTCCTTCGCAGTACTTGTACGCTATCGGTCGCCAGACAGTATTTAGCCTTACCGGATGGTCCCGGCAGATTCGTACAGGGTTTCCCGTGCCCCGTACTACTTGGGATACTCCTGAGGTTCAGAGAGTTTCGTTTACCGGACTGTCACCGTCTATGGTTCACCTTCCCAGGTGATTCGACTACCCTCATCCCATCTCGTTATGGAGTCCCGCTACCCCGCTGCGACTTACGTCGCCTCGGTTTGGGCTCTTCCGCTTTCACTCGCCGCTACTAACGGAATCACTGTTTTGTTTTCTTTTCATCCCGGTACTAAGATGTTTCAGTTCCCGGACTTACCTCACTCCGCCCTATTTTATTCAGACGGGTGTCGCCGACATTCACTCGGCGGGGTTGCCCCATTCGGATACCCCCGGATCTTAGCCTGCAACGGCTCCCCGAGGCATTTCGCAGTTTGCTGCGTCCTTCATCGGCTGCTGGCGCCAAGGTATCCTCCGTGCGCTCTTTGTAGCTTAACCAACGTCTGTAACCTATATTTCAGTTATTTCATAGCAAAACGGCAGGACACCGTTTGCTGGTCCAGACAAACATTAGTGGAAATTACGGACCTCAATATGCAGTTTTCAGAATACGGAACCGGTTCTATACGACCTCACGGCTGGTCGTCGCGTGGACTGACGTTTTGTTATCCGTCCCGCGGATTTGTAATCTTACCAGATGATTTGGCTTGCTGTGTATCTTGTAACTGAATTGTTGTTCAGTTTTCGATTTTCGAGCAGCTTTTCACTGGCTCCTGGTGCGCTTCCATCATAAATGATGTGAGCTCAACCAGCTTTCCATGGTCTTTTTCTTATAAGACCTTGAAACTTTTGGAGGCTAGCGGATTCGAACCGCTGACCTTCTCCGTGCAAAGGAGACGCTCTACCAACTGAGCCAAGCCCCCAGACTCACTGGGTTTTAGCTAGGCTAGAGAATTGCCACCGGAGGTCTTTATACATTCCTCTGCTCCGATTGAGCAAGAATGTGCGACTCATTTGTGCCCGGGGGCTGCTTCCTCTTATATTACCTAACCACTCGCCTTCATGTTTGCAATCTATAGGATTTCTACATGAAGAATTTACATGGGCCATCCTGGACTCGAACCAGGGACCTCACCCTTATCAGGGGTGCGCTCTAGCCACCTGAGCTAATAGCCCTCGCAATTCGGCGAACATTCATAGTATCACTTGCTAAGCGCATTTGTAATCACTGTTCGATACATTCTGTTTACAGAATAAACGGGCACTGCGCGAAACCAACCACGTCAGACCATTGAAAGCCTCCCTACCAAACTTTGGTAGTCAGCCTTATCGATTGCAAATTCCTTTCGAGCGGCGCGGACAATGGGTACACGAAGCAAAATTTTCTGGCTGAGTTTCGTCTTACTCTTTGCCGAAATCCTAGCCGTTCGCTGGCTGGGCATCGAAATTCCGGTCGTTCAAGCATTCCCCAATCTGGTGGTGATGGTGGCACTCGTCGCGGGTTCTGCAGGAATGGGAGCAGCTTCCGTCGCGATAGGAAAAGCAGCAAAGGCCCACACTTGGCTGTTGATTGCAGCTAACGCCATTCTTATTCTCACGCTGGCTTTTGCGGTGCCGCTAGGATTGCCTCAACTGACAATTGCACTCAGTTCGTCTGCGTCACAGATTGCTTTTGCTCTTCTGATTCTTTTCGTCTCAATTGCATGCCTTTATATAGTGTTCAGACAGCTAGGATATGCCCTCGGTGTCGAATTCGAGAAACTTCCACCACTAGAGGCATACTCCGTAAACCTTGCGGGCAGCATTGCCGGTGTCGTCGCATTTGGCTTGATAAGCTGGTTCTGCCTGCCCCCATGGGTGGCCCTGGCAATCATCGGATGCACTTTGATTGGGCTCTATCGCAACGTTTCAATAGTCGTTGCAACAGTCGCGCTCGCCGGGTGCGCGTTCTTCAGCACACAATCAAGCCAATATTCCGCTTATAGCAAACTCGACGTAATCCCAATGCCTGAGGATTCGCAAAAGCTGATTGGCACAGGCAGCTACATACTGAACTCAAATAATCACTACTTTCACTTCGCAATCAAAATACTCGAGGAAAACCAACTCAAAGATCTGTACAGTGAAAAAAATCCCTCGGCGCGCGGAAAGATTCTTCAGGAATATTATCGGTGGTTCAGAATTCCGTTTACGATTGCGAAGAAGAAAGAATCAATTCTCGTGCTCGGAGCCGGTTCTGGAAACGACGTTGCCTTTGCCCTCTCAAAAGGGGCGAAGTCAGTGCATGCAGTTGAAATCGATCCCGTAATCACAAAATTTGGATCAACAATTCACCCCGATCGTCCTTACTTAGATCCTCGAGTGGTTGTGCACAACGAAGATGCACGAAGCTTTCTACGGTATTCGCCCCAAAAGTTCGACCTGATCGAGTTCGCTTATCTGGATCCAGGAAACACACTTCACACATCTTCATTCTTAAGAGTGGACAACTATGTCTATACAGTGGAAGCAATGAAAGCAGCACTGCGTCACCTTAACGAAGGTGGCATGGTGTCAGTAACTTTCGCAACAGGTCCAAACCACGAAGTTACCAAGAGGCTCTATCAAACGATCGCAGAAGCGTGGGGACGTCCACCACTTGCATATGTAGATAAAGGTTGGGACAGCGTTTTGTTCGTGTTCGGACCAGGGGCTGAAAGCCTTCAAATTCCTAATTCGTTAGAAGGACTCAGAAAATGGCCGGAAGCGAGTGAGTCGGTGGCGAGCCAGTCTTCGACTGATGATTGGCCGTTCCTCTATCTGCAATTCCAAAATACCGCAGTGCTCATCTACATCGTCATCCTTTTGGTTGCCATCATCTTTCCTGCACTAATTTTGACAAAGGTCCAGGATGCCACAATCAGCAAGGCCGGCTGGGGAAGTATGTTTTTTCTCGGCCAATCTTTCATGCTGATCGAGACAAAATCCATTACCCAGCTTTCGCTAATATTCGGAGCTACCTGGCTCGTCAGCTCTATAGTCATCGCACTCGTTCTGCTTCTGGCATATATTGCAACTATAGTCGTCAAAAATCGCAAAATGAATCTGCACCTTTTATACGTGCTTTTGTTTGCGTCTCTTTTGCTTGAGTACTTCTATGAGATTCCCGCAAGCTCTACGTTGCCGCCTATCGCAATCGCGTCGGTGTCAAGTCTCATTGCCTGCCTGCCGATTATGTTTGGCAGCATGATTTTTTCGACCTATTTCAAAGTTGCCCCTAGTCCCGCTGCTTACTTCTCAGCAAATCTGCTTGGCGTCTCAATCGGAGGGTTGACCGAAAACTTGTGCATTGTAATGGGCTTGAGAAATCTCACATTGGTGGCTGCGGCCTTGTACTGCTCATCGTATTTTTGCGCAATAAAACTCATAAAAAGAGATGCCCCAACCTCTCAAGGAAAATCGAAACACTCGACAAAGCCGGAAGCCATCGAGCCGCCCAAGGGCCTGAAACCTACTATGGAATCTTCTTCACCACATCCGAAGCAAGCTTTTCGCAAAAGTCGGGCACGACCTTCTGATCGCAGTAATCCGTAAACCACATCGCAGAATCGCCCAACCAAGGCGTTTTAGAATACTTGCGCACGATAGTTGCAATTGTCTGTCCAGTTTGTGCATCACAAACATAAGTCAGAGCCTGGATTTTGTATTCATTGCTCCATTTGACTCGTGCAGTAAATGAGAAACTTGCAATCATTGGAATCAATATGTAACGTGCGTTCAAGCGCCTCCCCATCTGGATGATTGCCTGTCGAGAAGACGCATCAGATGGTGCGACAAAGCCGTTGAGAGATGAAGCAGCGTCCTCCACGCTTACCATTCGATCGCCTAACTTCGCATTTAGGGAAGTCCAGAGCCCTTTGTGAATCCACTGTGGAAGATGCTTTATCGTTTCTCTATCGGCATCGGAGAATTCCTTCGGATAGTCGTTGCTCTTGGTCAAATCGTACACGTTGGGCGGCGTCACCGTGACTATGGCAACGCGACCAGGCAACGCTGTACGCGTGACGGTTGCTGCTAAGTTTGTGGTTCGGGGCGAAGAAGTCGTCGACTGTGCAGCTGCAACATTCCGCTCAGGCGATTGAACAACCGGAGTGGCGGAGTTCGAAGCAGCCGAGTTGGAAATATCAGTAACTGATTCTTCTTGAAGGGAGGGCGGAGGTTCTTCTACTTTCCGAGGACGTGCCGGCATCACTGCCAGTACCAATTCCGGACCTTTCCACTTGCTCCTAAACACGGGTGTCTGAAAGGTTTTCCGGTCGTACTTTACTTCTTGCTCAACAGATTCGCACAGAACTTTAAATGCATCTTCAATTCCTGTTGCAGTTCCTTTCGCCTGCAGCGCCTCAATTAGACGACGCGTGAAGACACCGTTTTGATAGCGAACTGATTCCCAAGATCTCTGATCTGCGCTGCTGGAGCTAAGAACAATTACGCCTTCTCCTACTATTGTTTCAACATCGAAGTTTTGCGCGCGAACCATTCCTTTGCCGCCCGTCGCAGCAGCAGCTCCGCTATTGCATGCATCGAGCACCAAAACTATGCGCTTGCACCCTGTACGCCTCTTAATTGCAGCAGCCAAGTCTTCCAGCTTGATTGCACTGGAAAACAGTCGGTCGACTTTAGTGTCGCTTGCTACCAGAAAATTTTCACCAGCCACATCGACCTCTTTCGGACTGCCGTGTGTTGATGCGTAGATAAGGACGAGGTCTTCAGGCAACACTCGCCTGGGCAGCCAGTTGTCACCGATCGTGTCAAGAATTTGATCGGAACTCGCTTCTTCATTGAGCAACAATTTTATGTGATCGGGGGCGAAGTTTTCCTTCTCCACCAAGAACTTCGCGAAGTCTTGCGCATCTTTCACTGAGTAACGAAGAGGCGGAATTCGCTTATCTGAAAACCTATCGATGCCGATTACTACTGCCCACTTGTCTCTTATCGGTTCAATCTCTGATTGGTTCTGAGCATGAATCGTCGATTGTTCCAACCCGATGAAAACAGGCATGAACTGGCAGACACCAAGCGCAAGCGCCACAACCGGGACAAACGCAGACTTCACTTGAACTCTCCAAAATCTAGATCGAGATGTCCCGCGTGATGATTAAGATGCCAATGAACTAACTGCCAGAAAGAGCTAGCAAATACAAGAAAGAGTGGAGACAAGGGGATTCGAACCCCTGACCTCACGGGTGCGATCCGTGCGCTCTACCAACTGAGCTATGTCCCCGCTTGGAATCAATATTATACATTACGGGTCTTTGATCAACTCGGTCGCCGCAGTGTGATCTACCGCCCTATGGATTTCCACGACCTTTTTTCTAGGATAAAATGCCCTGTTGATTTCCTCTAGCTTTTCAGGTGCGAGTTGGCTTTCGATTATCAGCTTCTGCAAGTTTTTCAACTTTGCCAATTTTTTCAACGCCTCCGCAGAGATTCCCTTGTTTCCTCTCATCTCCAGAGAAGTCAAACTCGGGAATTCAGCCAGTATTGATATATCACTCTCCTCCAACTTCATCATATTTATGTTGAGCGCCGTCAGGTTTTTCAATCGCTTCAAGCTAGGAAGGCACTTGCGAGTCACCGCGCTAGAACTTTGTAGGCTCAGTCCTTTCAATTGTTTCAAACTTTCGGCGAGGCGCTGAACGTATTGGTCGCTGACTGATGGAATCAACGCTAGATACAAGTATTTCAATTTCTTGAAATTCAGGATCTCATCAAGCCCATGCTGATCTATAGTGGCTCTTTCGATATCGAGCAGATCAAGATCGAGATCTCTGACAGCTGCAATTCCTCCCGCAGTCAGAGCCGCTCCACGAACGTGTAGATACTTGAGCGCAGGCAGTTTACCGATTGCTGCCATGCCTTTTTCTGTTACAGGGCAACCATTGGTCGTAAACTCGTAGATTTCTGCTGTCTCTTCCTTCAAGTCAGCGTCAGCCAGACACTCGCATGTGACACTGCTGTCCCTCACCAATACACTCTTCAAGGGACCGCGTTGAAAAGATTTCTTCAGGCTTGCTTTTAGGCTTTGCTCATCCGGCAACTCGTATGCAGTAAGTGCAGCATTTTCATACTCCCAAAGCGCAAGAGGTTCTGAAACCTTCGATTCATGCGACCGCGAACCCGCAGTAGATCCTGTTGTCGCGGATGGAGAAACTGGTTTCGAGGATGGACCATCTGTAACTTTCGCGACAAAAACAAACGAAAAAACCAAACCAATTACCAATATCCCTGCAGCTACGATTATGAGCCTTGCGGATTTGTCGGCACGAGCCACCTGCGAGACAACTGGTATTTCACCCTCACTGCCCGCTGCTTTGTAATCACCACCTTTAAATGCAAGCAGATCGTTTTTCAGTTCTTGCATAGACTGATATCGTTCGTTTGCATCCGTTGCCAGTGCTGTTGCAACAATCTCTGCAATGCCTAAAGGGAAGGAGTTGCTACCGTTGTTTCCGTGCGCATCATTGATTGACGGCGCTTCCGAAGTACTCTTTTGGGACAGAAGCTCCAAGGCGGTTGCGGCGCTGAATGGCTGTTTTCCGGTCAAAGTTTCATACATGATGCAGCCAAGCGCATAGATATCAGAACGCGCATCCACATCGCGGCCTCTCACTTGCTCTGGGCTCATGTAGTTCGGAGTACCAATAATCATGCCTGTTTTCGTGAGCGTCGCGATTGCATCGCCCGCTTCAATCATGGCAACGCCAAAATCCAATACCACCACTTCCGGTGCATCGAGAGGTCCTCGAATCATTATGTTTCCAGGCTTGAGGTCTCGATGCAGCACTCCATGCGAATGCGCATGCTGCATCGCATCGGCAATCTGAATGAATATGTTCAAGCTTCGAATGAGCGGCAAGTGTCCACGTCCACGAATCATATCCGCGAGCGTAGTTCCTCTTTCAAATCTCATTACCATGTATGGTTCGTTGTCTTCAGTCAAACCAAAAACATATAGAGGAACGAGACCCGGATGATTCAACGTTGCAAGCGCCTTGGCCTCTTGCTGAAACCGAATGACATGGTCGCCTTGAATATAGCCTTTTCTGATTGTCTTTATCGCAACGGTCTTCTTCAGAAGCTCGTCTTTCGCTTCGAAGACAACGCCCATGCCGCCTTCACCAACTTGCTTAACTATTCGATATCGGTCTGCGAAAAGATTCGAAGTCATTCTCGTTGGATAATTCAGAACAACTAGTGGAGTGCACTCCTCTATTGTTCCGAATGGCTCGCCGAATAAAACCTAATTGCCGATATTGATCTTCGAAAGCTCGTTCGCCGCCTCTTTCACGCCAAAAGACATCCTTAACATGGTCTTTGGCAAACTGCGCTGCAGCGCAACTCTTCCTTGCTCGGTACCTACGCTATTGTCTATGAATACTTCCTTCAAATTCTTAAGAGCAGCCAGTTTCCGCAGCCCCTTGTCTGTAATGCGACTGTTGTTCTTGATGTCGAGCCGACGCAATTGGCTGAGCTTTGAAATGTTATCCGCGCTCTCATCACTCAGGTCGAGTTGATTGACGCTGAGCAATTCCATGTCGGGATGAGCTTTCAGCAGCTTCGCTAAGCCCTTATCCGTGACTTTTGTACCGCTCAAATTCACGCGCACAAGTTTTGGAATCGACGAGATTTTATCGATGTGATTGTCGGTAATGAGCGGCGAGTAGGCAACTAGCAAGTATTCTAGATTCGGCTGCCTAACAATTACGTCCAGATGTTCTTCAGTGAGCGTATAACCGTTGAAGCCGATAGTCAGCAAAGTAGGCAGTTTCGCAAGGTTCAAAAGTCCCGTAGGTGTAACACGCTCCTCATCCATTAATTGAATCTCGTTGAGACAAGGCAGCTTCGCTATGGCTTTGAGACCATCATCAGTGATGTTTGCACTTCGAGTCGTGATCACATTTATTTGTTGTCGATTTTGAATACCGTCAAAACAGACTCCGGAAACATTTCCTCCGTTCAAGCTCACGGTTCTCACTGAGCCTAAATAGCCATTTAGAAAGGAAGCCACCTTTTTGTCGTCATAGCTCGCATTGGCGTAAAAACTCCCATTAACCACTTCATCTTTTCGACCGCGCTTCAACAGCGCATCCAAAGTCAAGTCCAGCGTTTTATTCGATATGTCCTGTGCCAGTTTCGCACTTTCGGAGACACCCAACTCTTTGGGGGCTTCCGCAGAATTGTGGAAGAAAATTAAGAACGGAACTACCGTCAATCCGCATAGCGCAAGGATCATTGCCAGTCCTAAGATTCCGGTCCTCTTCTTTTTCGGCGTGGGAATCGTTTGCTGGATTACGACAGATGCTGCGGGTTTGTACTCTCCTGATTTGAAAGCAATTAAATCCATCTTCAAATCAAACATACTCTGGTAACGATCGTTCGGAGATGCAGCCAGCGCTTTCGAGACAATCTCCGAAATGCCGCTCGGGAGGTCTAGTTCGGGGTCTATTGAAGCGAAACTCGGAGGAACCTGAGTTAGTTTCGTGCTCAACAGCTCTAGTGTAGATGATGCCGTAAATGGTGGCTTGCCGCTTATTGTTTCGAACATCAAACAGCCCATTGCGTACACATCACTGCGACGATCGAGTTCGAGTCCGCGAATCTGCTCCGGACTCATGCAATTCGGTGTGCCGACAAGAGCGCCGGTTCTAGTAATCGAATCAAGAGCGTTCCCCGAGGCAATCATTGCAAGACCAAAGTCGATCACAACAATAGATGGACTCTCGTTTTCGGTGTCTCTTACTATGACATTGCCCGGTTTTAGATCTCGATGGAGAACATTTTGCTCATGAGCGTGCTGCATCGCATCGCAAATCTGGATGAATATGTTGAGGCTCTTGTAGAGAGGGAAACGGCCTCTTCCTTCAATAATCTCAGAGAGAGACCTTCCCTTTTCATAGTTCATAACCATGTAGGGCTCGTTGTCTTCGGTGAGCCCAAAGACATAGACGGGCACTAGGTTTGGATGGTTGAGATTGGCTAAGACTGTAGCTTCTCTTTGGAAACGAACTATATGTTCGGCACTGAAGAGTCCTTTCTTAATCGTTTTAATGGCCACTTTCTTTTTCAGAAGGATATCTTCGGCCTCGAACACCACGCCCATACCGCCCGCTCCAAGCTGGCGTAAGACTTGATATCGCTGGGCAAAGAAGTCCGAGACCATCTGTTCTGTATTTATCATTGTGCAAGCACGCGACGGATTCTGATATTACGTTACGGAAGCCTCGTGACAATTTGGTTCCTTCCCAACGAAGGGAACAAACACCCCCTTGATATCATCTCAACTAGTCAGATAAAACATAGCGCTTAACACTCGCTCAATTGCTCAGCTGGCTGGCATATCCGGCGTTTTTTGTTGTCCGAGTAAATCTATAAATTTTTGAGCCGGTGTAGAATGTGCCGAACCAATAACAGACTTCTCATGCTGAAGAGAGAGAGATTGTATGGACGTTTCAGGAAAAATAGCCCAAAAACTGGCGGTGCTCGTGGCGTTGACCGCCGTACTTTTGATACCTAGCGAGTTCGTCGGTGGCTTCGTTAAGGCTGCCCCCGCAGAAGGCGGCTCCGCTGACCTCGTTGGCAAGAAAGCCCCAGATTTTAGTTTGCCGGATGCAACAGGCAAAACCAGAAAGCTCAGCGACTACAAAGGAAAGATTGTGGTCCTGGAGTGGTTCAACCATGGTTGCCCCTTTGTCAAAAAACACTATGACTCCGGTAACATGCAAAAGCTGCAAGACGCTTACGAAAAGAAAGGCGTAGTCTGGCTGTCAGTGTGCTCATCGGCAGAAGGCAAGCAAGGATATGCTTCCGGTGCTGATCATGCAAAGGCTTTCAAAGACAAGAAATCGAGTCCCACTGCCATCTTGATTGACAGTGAAGGAACCGTCGGCAAAGCGTACGACGCCAAGGCTACACCTACGATGTGCGTCATCGACAAGAAGGGCGTACTGGTATATTCAGGCGCCATCGATGATAAGAGCGGTACTGATTCCGCCGAAATCAAAGATGCAAAAAACTATGTCAGCGCTGCGCTCGATGAAGTTATGAATGGCAAACCGGTCTCCACGGCATCCACGAAAGCCTACGGCTGCGGAGTCAAATACAAATAAAGGGTGACCTCCGACTTATTCGTCGATCGGTATCGCATGATTCGTCAGCTAGGCGCGGGCGGCATGGGTGTCGTATTCGAAGCGGAAGATCAGCTGCTCAATAAGATCGTCGCAATCAAGACGATCAGAAAAGGCTTTCTAAGTGCGGACCTCATCTTGAGGTTTCAGCGAGAAGCCACGGCCCTAGCGGCTCTCAATCACCCCAATCTAGTTACCATATACATCTTCGGCATAACCGACGATAACGACCCTTACATGGTCATGAGCCTTGAGAGCGGAACGCCGCTCTCCGAGCTGATTTCCAAAGAACGCCTGCCTGAGACCAAAGCCGTAAAGATCTTCATTCAGATTTGCGATGCTCTAAAGCACTCTCATGAGCGCAACGTGTTTCATCGTGATCTGAAGCCAAGCAACGTGCTTATCAAAGACGCTGAGTCTGACAATCCCCACGCCGTGATAATCGATTTTGGAATCGCCCTGGTAGAAGGAGATGCAATAGACTCTCTCACAAAAACAGGCATGATGCTCGGAACGCCAGCCTACATGAGCCCAGAGCAAATCAACGGCTTGCACGTTGATGCCAGAAGCGATATTTACTCACTGGGTTGCATTATGTTCGAAATTCTCACTGGGCACCAACCCTACAGCGCATCTTCAGCACTGAACCTGCTCAAACGAAAGACGACTGAAGAGGCTCCGAAACTAAATACGGTGGCATCAGGACCTAAGATTTCACGCAACTTAGAAGAGATCGTAGCGAAGTGCCTGTCACTATCTAAAGAGGACCGTTATGAGTCAATGGCAGCGCTTAGAGAAGATCTCGAACTGTATCAACGAGGGAAGTACGCAAAGAAGAAGCCGCCAAAATTTAAGCCTATCGTCGAGACAAAGCTAAGCGACAGAGTCAAAATCATCGCAGCTGTTGTCACAATTACCGGTATATGTTCGGCATTAATCGCGGTGATGATGGCAGATCTACATAGAGGCGCATCGGATCCCCAAATTACAATCGCAGACAATCAAGACAGTGTTATCACCGAATTTACAAAAGACGGTTTTGAGAATTATGATGCTGATTCGGCGACACTAAACTTTCCTCAAAGTTGCACAAATAAAGGTGCGGAAGATCTCCTGCTAAGAACCCACGATGAAAGGCACCCGGTACGCATTCTCAGATTGACGAACTCTAGTGCTTCAGGAGCGTTTCTCAAAGAGAAGTACGATATTCCAATCAAACGAATACTGACCAAGAAGACCCCAATCGATCACCTTGGTCTCGAGCGGATGAGCAGATTTCCAACTCTGGAAGAAATCTCAATCCGAGTTGACCGTAAAATTACAGCGCAAGGATTGTCATTTTTGAAAAATGCTCCGAGTTTAACTCGTCTGACTTTGAACGACTGCGACTTAGATTCGGCGATGGTAAAAGAAATCTGCAAAATATCAAACCTAAAACAATTGAACATCAGCACAAACGAGAAGGTCGACGACCAATCCTTGAAATTGATTGGGCAAGAGCTGCGCCACTTGGAGGAGCTTACGCTCGACAAAACTGGCGTTACCGGAAAGGGGTTGAAGGCTCTGGTAGGGCTAAAAAATCTAAGAAAACTCAATCTCAGATCGCTAAACCTCACCAACTCAGATTTGAGCATACTTCGGCAATTCAAAGGCGTCGTCAACGTTCAAGGCAACAACAAGATTTCACAGGCGGCCATCGACCTTGGACCAAAAGTACCCATAATCAGCAAGTTCGACGACGAACCCGTCTCCGATTAGTAGACATATTAGATCCACTCTTCTATACGTTTCGACCAGGACCCAAGTCGGAACAATAACTAGAGGCCCAAACTCAGATTGCTCCATGACCAGCGGTTTGTTCGTCGATCGATATCGGTTGCTTCGTCAGATTGGTTCCGGCGGGATGGGCGTCGTCTATGAAGCAGAAGACGATTTACTCAAAAAAACCGTCGCTATAAAAACCATCAAAACGGGCGTGTTCACATCTGATCACGTGATCAGATTTCAGCGAGAGGCGACTGCGCTGGCAGCGCTCAACCATCCCAACCTCGTTCCTATCTACATCTTCGGCATTACCGATAATAACGAGCCCTATCTCGTAATGCAGTACGAGCCTGGCAAACCGCTTTCTGACGTTATCGAAGCACGAGGGCGATTGCCCTTATACAAGAGCATCAATATCTTCGTGCAGCTCTGCGACGCGATTCAACACGCCCATGAACACGGTGTTTTGCACAGAGACTTGAAGCCGGCAAACGTTATAGTTAGGAACCCGGAGAGTGAGCACCCACAGGTCGTGATCATAGACTTCGGCATTGCGATGTTGGAAAGTGGCAATGCAATTGATGCGCTGACTAAAACCGGCTTGATACTCGGAACACCCGCGTACATGAGCCCAGAGCAAGTGCTAGGCAGAGAGCCTGACGAACGCAGCGACATCTATTCTCTTGGCTGCATAATGTTCGAAACACTCACGGGTATGCAACCATTCTCTGCTGGTTCCGCCCTCGAATTGCTAGCCCTTAAAACAACAATCGCGGCCCCATTTCTCAACTCCAACATCTCTGATTTGTCGTTCCCCTCAGGTCTTGAAGCGATCGTTGCAAGATGTCTTGCAACTTCGCCGGATGACAGGTATCAATCAATTGCTGACCTTAGGTTGGATCTGATTGGGCTCAAGTCCGGTGAATTTCAGTTGAATGAGTCGCTGTTTGCAGATGCACCAAAGGCGGCCGCTCCCTTACGAAAAGAACGCCTCGGCAAAAAGCAAATCGCTCTTGCGTTGTTTTCCGCAACGGTCCTGGCCGGCACGTCAGCCACGCTGATAGTCATGCAACAGAAGAACGCTCCGCCACCGGATGCAGTGCCCAATTTCAAAATAAAAGATCAGCTGGCAGTGGTGCCGTCTAGCAAAGGTAAACTTGTTGATGGCTGCCTTTTCCTAACCGGCATTCCCATGGAGCCTGACACATTCGATGACAACAGCGCTATTGTCGATCTTAACAAGTACAGAGACCAAGTGAAGAGAGTTGAAATCGGCGATACAAACATAACTGGCACATGTTTCAACGGGTTTAACCAACTCCCCATCAAAGGGATAGTTTCAACAGATTCGAAAATTTCCGATGACGGTCTTAAGGCAATTAGCGAGTTACACGGCTTGAAGATGCTGAATCTTGCTAATGAAATCAACTTTTCAGCAACAGGGTTGGCGCACTTAAAAGACACTCAAAAACTCTCAAACTTGATTGTCCTTAACTGCAATGTCGATAGAGATGAAGTTGAAGCTATCTCCACACTGAAGCAACTGACAGAGCTTAGTGTTGAAGGAAACATCACCTTCGGCGACCAAGACCTGGCAATGATCGTCAAAGGTTTGCCTCACTTAAGGTATCTTTCCATCACGGCGACAGGAGTTACTAACGACGGAGTGAAACACCTTCTCGACCTGAAGAACTTAAAACGCTTGAGAGCAAAACACCTCGGGCTCACCAACAAGGGGCTGGAAGTAATCTCGAGACTCCCACGCGTTGAGAGGCTCGACATCAAAGAGAACCCTGCGATTACCAGCACGGATCTGAAACTCATCGAAGGAATGAAGTCTCTGAAGGAATTGGAAGTGGATTCGCCCAACGTCAGTCCAGAAGCCAAAAGCGCGCTATCAAAGCGTATGCACGGTCTGAGGATCAACGATCAAGTCGACTTGAAATACTCGGTGGCACGCTGATGAGCGACCTGTTCGTTGAACGATACCGGGTAATTCGCCAGCTTGGAACGGGTGGAATGGGCGTGGTCTTCGAAGCTGAAGACCAGTTGCTCAATAAACACGTCGCCATCAAAACAATGAAAAAAGGGGTCTTAGGTGCAGAACACATCATGCGCTTCCAACGAGAAGCCACAGCCCTTGCAGCTTTGAATCATCCCCACCTGGTTCCGCTTTACGTCTTCGGCATAACAGAAGACAATGAGCCATACATGGTGATGAGCATGGAAACCGGAGTTCCACTCTCCGACCTTATCAAAGAACGACGCATCCTGCTCAAACAAGCCGTCTCCATATTTATCCAGATTTGCGACGCTATGCAGCATGCGCACGATCGATCTGTCTTACACCGAGACCTGAAACCAGGAAACATTCTTGTGCGGAACGTTGATACTGATTTACCATTTGTGGTGATCATCGACTTCGGCATCGCTATGGTCGAAACAGCGAATTCTATGGATTCGCTGACAAAGACTGGGGTTCTGATGGGCACGCCCGCGTACATGAGCCCCGAGCAAGTTAAGGGGCAGGCAGTCGATGCGACTAGCGACGTCTATTCGCTTGGCTGCATAATGTTCGAGACACTCACAGGAGTTGCTCCGTTTACCGCACCATCAGCCCTAGAAGTCCTCCGTCGGAAGTCCACGTCAGAGGCGCCTACTATCAACCAAGTGGGGGCTGCAACTGAGTTTTCACAAAACCTCGAAGCAATAGTTGCAAAATGCCTGGCTTTGTCGAAGACCGAAAGATACCAATCAATGGCTGAGATCAGCAACGATCTCGAATTGTTCCAACTAGGAGCTGCACCGAAAAGAAGAGAACAAAAGACAGCAAACGACTCAAGAAAAGAGCATCTTATAATTCCAATATTCTCTTCAGCCGCAATCATTCTGATACTAGGTATAGTGCTAAGCTCAATTTTGTGGGAACCTGCAGAAACCAAGACAGATAAAGCCCAACGAACAGCTGTCGCAACTGCGAAGACTACAAAGTCGGCACCAAATGCATTGGACTACGAGGAAGACGAAAAGCCAATCTATGATGCCAAAGAATCCGCTCTCGTAATGCCCGCGCGCACCAATGATGCCCTGGCTGCCAAATGGCTCAAGGAGTACCATGCACGAGGCACAAAAATAAGGACTGTCAAATTTCACCTTTGCATTGACTTTACAGGCAAGGCGTTTGACGAATGTCGCGAGATTCCCATCTATGGTGTCGTCCTGAAGGCAACCGGGCTTACGACTGATGGTCTGCGCGCTTTGAGCACTCTGCCAAGTCTCAAGTCTCTGACTTTGGGAAATCCAAAACTCAATAGCACAGTGAGCAAGAAAGGACTTCAATACCTGATCAATGCTCCCAAATTAAGAGAGTTGTGCGTTTCAAGATGCGATATCGATGACGACAAGCTTGCAGTGATCTGCAAAATTCGAAATCTCTTCAGGTTGGATTTGGCTGGGAATAAAAAGATAGATGATCACAGCTTAGAAGTTATTGCCGACAATTCTAAAAAATTGGAAGTTTTGAACATAGACGATACTTCCGTTACCGGTCATGGTCTGGCGCATTTAAACCGAATCAAAAAGCTCGGCTACCTCAGCGTAATTAGACTGAATGTCAACGAAAATGATTTGTTAGCGCTCAAGCATCCGGAAATGATCAATATCGACGTCACGGGCACCAAGGTATCTGCAAACGGCGCTGAAAGGTTACGCAAGCGTTTCAACGCAAAAGTTCGAACAGAAACAGGTGAAAGTTCGCATCTTGCGACGGAACTTTTCGGAGGCACCATGCCCTAGATGGAGAGCTTGAAATGAACGGACAACGTTACTGATGACTGAGTCTCTTTTCGTCGACAGATATAGATTGATTCGCCAGATCGGCTCGGGCGGTATGGGTGTTGTTTTCGAAGCAGAAGATCAACTTCTAAAAAAGATTGTAGCTATAAAAACGATAAAGAGGGGCACGCTCAGCTCAGACCTGATAATGAGGTTTCAGCGAGAGGCCCACGCATTGGCTGCGCTCAATCATCCAAACTTGGTTCCGATTTTCATTTTCGGCATAACGGACGATAACCAACCTTATCTCGTTATGCAATATGAGCAAGGAAAACCTCTGTCCGAGCTAATAGAAGCACGTGGACGCTTGCCTGTGTACAAAAGCATTAACATCTTTTTGAAACTCGCAAGCGCGATTCAACACGCGCATGAGCATGGCGTACTGCATCGCGATCTAAAGCCATCCAACGTGATTTTGAAGAACTACGAGAGAGAGAATCCGGATGTGATTCTCATCGATTTCGGCATCGCCATGGTGGCGAACAACAACTCGATGGATTCACTTACGAAAACCGGCATATTGCTCGGAACACCTGCGTACATGAGTCCCGAACAGGTTGCTGGAAAAGAACTCGACGAACGCAGCGATATCTACTCTCTTGGTTGTGTGATGTACGAGACTTTGACCGGACTGCAACCATTTTCTGGCGGCTCTGCTCTTGAGTTGCTCTCTAAAAAAACTACACAGAACGCACCGTCAATAAACGATGCAGTTATGGATGTTGCGTTTCCCGCTGCACTGGAAGCAATTGTCGCAAAATGCCTCGAGAGAGAGCCATCAAGCCGCTATGAATCGGTCCGAGAGTTGAAATCAGACTTACAGAGCTTCAAAGCGGGTGATTACAAAGCAGACAATAATGCAAATAATCGAGAGAAGGCACCCACGCATAACCCCACCCTTATGCCATCACCCGCGCCACTACGGATGTCCGGCATTACGGTTGCCGTAATTTTGCTAATCTCACTTTTTACGGGCGGCATACTGCTGCTTACTCTATATATAACATCACCCAACAATGACGCTAAGCCCCTAGAAACGCAATCACCGCAACCCAAGAAAGATTTCGGATTCGGCAGCGAACCATTTTCATTCCGAAACGGCACGCTCTATGTTGGGGGTCTGTTGGGCTCGAAAATAGACCCTGAGGCACTCGTCGCAAACAAAATCAAAGCAGTAGCGAAGGAGGAAGAAAGGCACGGACGTGAGCTCTCGGTAGTCTGCTTCCAAGGAAGCAACGTCTCCGGCGTTTGCTTTGAAGGTTGCGAGGACATCCCCATCAAAGAAGTTCACGCCGTTGACGTAAACTTCACAGATGAAGGACTCCGAGCAATCAGCAAGCTACCGGAGCTAGAGCAGCTGAGCATTGAGCGCGGAGATAGATTCACTGCCAGTGGTATCAAATTCCTGGCAAAAGCTCCACTTCTTGCACTTTCTTTGACGGAATGCAGCATCGATGCAGAGAAAGTAAAAGCTATCGCCACTTTGCCGAGGCTGACCGAACTCGATCTCCGAGGTGCAAGCGGACTCAATGATGAGACGCTCAAGCTGCTTGTAAAAGGTATTCCCAATCTTAGATACCTTGGTCTTAATGAGACTCAAGTATCTACCGAGGGTTTAAAGAGTCTCGTACAACTTCAGGGGCTTCAACAACTTCTGCTGCGTCAAATTAGGCTCACCCACGAAGGAATGGAAGCTGTGGGTCGTCTCAAACACCTCACGACGCTGGATATAAAATCAAACGACAACTTGACTGACGCAGACATTGCACCACTTAAAAACGTTTCCACGCTGGTCGAACTAAATATTGATTCACCGAAGATCTCGAATCTGGCACTTGCATCGCTCAAGCTCCGCAACTCCAAACTCAACTTAAACACTGAAAAGACGCATTCAGCAAGAATGGCAGAGGCAGAAGAGCAAGCAACATCTTCCAAAAGGAATTTAGCTAACCGCGAAGAATTGCAGATACCGCTTCATCGCAACGAGGAAGAAGTGACTAGGTTACTTAAGAGCGAAGCCGCAAAACCAAACCCACTCAAAGCCGTCAGAGCCGCAGACTCCGACATAGTCGGTGAATGCTTCAAGAATTGTCCCTTGCAAATCTGGAGTCTCAAATCGTACAGCAATAAGCTTACAAACAAAGGACTGCAATGTATCGCCGAACTGAAGCATCTGAAGTACCTAGGTCTTAGAGATGAATTCTCAATTGCCGACGGACTTCGTTATTTGGAGAATTCGCCATCGCTAGAATACTTCGCCATAAGCGAGTGTAGACTCTCCGCGGATTCTCTTGAAGCGCTGGGAAGGAACAATAAAATTCAGACGCTGTACATAAGAGAGTGCACAGACACAAATATGAATTCTCAAGGTTCATTTTTAGGGGACGATGCACTAGAAGCTCTAGCACGAGGCGGCTCGAAGAGCCTGACAAAGTTAAGTTGGATGAGAATGGCCACTCCCCGCAGTGGCACACTGCAATGCCTCAAAAATTTTCCAAATCTCAAGGTTCTCAAACTAAGCTGGCTGGGACTAAAAAACAGTTCGTTGAAAGACCTATTGGACTTGAATCTCGAGATTCTAGACATCACAAGTAATAATGAGATTGACGTTACTGGTTTGAAGCAGCTGGAACAGATGAAACATCTAAAGAAGCTTCGAGTCGGGGAAAACATCACAGAGCGCGATTTGCGAGAACAAGTGCCTCACCTGAAGTCCAAAATTAAGATAATAATCGAGCCAGCCCCTGCAGCGAGGGCAACAGAACAACAGTTCGATTTTGACCACTTTTAGGTCTAAAGTCGCCCAACAATGGGATTGCTTGTGTTGTCCGACCTCGTGTCAAAAACAGGAGCTTCGTAGTCGTTCTGATGTTTTCTTAGCACCGCAAGCAAATCCATATACAAATCGTCGGATGGTTGAAGCTTAAGCCGCTTCAAATGCCTGTTGAGAATCTCTCGGGCTCTTAGAAGATCTTTTTGAGCCAGGTGCTCACGTCCGAAAGAACGATGTACAACAGAAAGATTCAACAATGTAGATACCAATGAATAGCCGTTCTTCCCAACTTGCTTTGTCTTGAACTTCAATGACTCGTCTAACAGCTTTTGCGCTTCACCCATATCACCTTTGCGCATCATCAAAACAGCGAGGTCGTTTAGATCCTCACCAACACTGCGCCCAGCCGATGAACCGTATGTTCGATCAATATCGAGTGCTCTCTTCATGTATGAAACAGCATCGTCGATTTTTCCTTGTTTTAGTAAGTTCGAAGCGATTCGATCGTAGGTTCTCGATTCGGCCATGCTGTTGTTGCCGAGCGCCCTTTGCCAGATTTTTGCCGCATTCAAGTAATGTGCGCTAGCCAAATCCGACTTACCTTGCAGTTCGTAGACTCTTCCGATGTTGAACTCAGCGTCGGCCAAAAACATATGATCGTTGCCGATAGTCGAAGACCAGGTTTTCAATGCTTGTCCATATAGTTTTTCCGCATCATCCAACTTGCCCATGCATCTGTAGCACTCAGCCAGATAATAACGTGCATCCGCTACAGGACCACTGTCCGAGCCCAGAACCACCTGGGTTAGCTGAACTCCGGGAAGACACAAACTTGCACTCACGTCATACTTGCCTTCCGTCCAATAGTTCCAGGCAATCGCATGTGTGCCGACTGCTGCTGCGATATAAACAACAACCGCGATGATACCAGCCTTCACTTCATCGGATAGAAAGCCTCTCAATTTCAAATCGGTCCAAGCCGTGAACACTTGTTCGTAGTTGCTGGTTCTAGAACTGTCTTCATAAGGAGTGTCTTTGGGACTGCCTTTAGAACTTTTTTTCGAACTGCCCATTGAACGATTGACTGAGCTGCGAAGCAACTTCATCAGATAGCGCAAGTCAGTCGGAACTACCCTCTTCGCAATGAAGAAACAAACGATAGACAACACCAAAGGAAGGGTGACAGTGCCGACAAACGAATAGAATAGAGCCACCACATGAGGTAGCATATAAGAGGACAAAACCGCAGCCAGCGAGGCGCCAATGAACGCGGCCGGTGCAGCGCCCAGGAGTTTCTGAGTGCCAGGGCGCAGCTTCGTCAGAATTCGCACTCTGGTCATGCCGCTGTACTGTTCGTACCGTCCTTCAATTGCCGGTTGAAACCACATGCGAAAGAAATCGGAACGCCGAAAAAGTTCAAACGAATTCTGATCGACGTACCCGCCGAGTGGTTTGTCAGAATCGATGCGATCGCGACCTTTCTGGAAGCAGAGCGATTCCAAAATCTGAGTGAACTGCGACACCGGTATTGGTAGATCTAGCTGATATCGCTTCCCAATGGGCAGCCATGCGAATCCCGCTGAATCAAGCCCGGGAGGATCATCCATCGTCGGGTCAACCGGATGCGAATCATCAGGTTCCTCGGAAATTGCATGTGGCACAACAACTGCTGGTGCAGATTCAGATGCAGAGGTATCCGGCATCACCGCATCTTCAGAACCTATTTTAAGTTGCGGCGTCGACCCTTCACCGGATGGTCACGATCCCGGGACAAATTGCGCGCCTTCCGCGGAGCGTG
>CAYZJR010000118.1:0-20513 GCA_964478655.1 uncultured Candidatus Obscuribacterales bacterium | reverse complement strand
GCGGCAGAAGCCATTGCGGAGCATGACGCATCTGGGCGTGGATTGCATAAAAACGATCTTGTAGCTCTCTCTGGCTCGAAGGATCTGGACGAACAGACGAAGCGCGGACTGCAATTGGTCGTCGATGAGTTTGATGCAATGTCTGTGTGGTCACGAGTGTCGCCTTATGAGTTAAGGGGCGCGCGTGGAGATGTCTGGTCGAAGCTCAACCTTCTTCAGGACGTCGATCGCAATTTGTCGCAATAGTCCAAGCCGCTGAGACAGTCACCGAGACAGCCTCGGAAGCCAGCGCACATAGTCGCGCCGCGCACTCTCGTGTTGAGATCCTATTGGGTATAGTAGGGTGGGCGAAAAACAAATCACCGGAGACGCAGATGTTCCGTGTGATTTGTCTTAGTCCCAGCGCACGCAGCGAGTTGCTGCACCATGCACGGTGGCATGATTGGCAACTCGCTTGCGTGCCTGCTGGACCGTACTCGTTACTTCTTGTCGTGACCGCAGCCGCAGCCGTGATCGCATGACGAAGCCGTGGGTTGATCGGCGCGAGCACCGCGGACGCTGGCGAGCACTTCCTCCATCGGGAAGGCATGCGGAATCAGCGTCTTGAGCTTCTTGCGCAGAATCGAACCATCGGGACCTTCGCCGATGACGTCCATGCTCAGCCCGAACTCGTTGAGAGTCTGCCGGCAGTTGCAGCACGGCCACGGGTCTGAACCCTTCGGCGCATAGATGGCGATGGCGACGATGAAGTTGAGTTGCGTGCGACCTGCCGCCAGAGCACGCGCAAGCGCGCCCTCGGAGATCGCCTTGGTCAGTGCCGTCTGCTCGGCGTGAATCGTCTGCGTGTAACCGCAGTTTTCCACGTTGCAGCCGGTGTAGACATGACCGTCGAAAGTGAGAATCGCCGCTCCGACCGGATAGTCGGAGTATGGGCGGTAAGCAAACTGAGACGCTGCCTTGGCCGCTTCGATAAGCTGCCGGTAGGCTGCCTCTCTTTTCTTTGAGAGTGCCATAGTTTCTTTCCTTGTGACGATGTGGTGGCGCACTGCGCCGCCGGTTAGTGAGTGCCGTAGCGGTTCTTCATGCGCTGCTCGAAGCAGCGATCGTTGTGAACCATGGCGCGGAGCGCGACAAAAAGAAGCCCCATAGTTGCTGCAGCCATCATCGGCCATGTCGAGTCAATTTCGACTTTGAACAAGCTATTGAGGACCGCATTGAGGCACACGGTGAGAATGAAACCAACGAAAACCGGAATTGCGATTCGCGTGCGTTGCCGCTCGCGCTTAATCGCAGCGTTGATGGCGCGGTCGTGACCCTCTCCCTTTGCAGGAATCGGAGTCGTCCAAGACTGCTCGACCTCGACACATCGAACCCAAAAGCCGATGCCGCAGATCAGTGCAACGACGGCGCTCAAGATACAGAGCGCAAAAGTGAGTGTGACCACGTTGTTTCCTCGGTTGTTAGGTCTGTTCCGAACTGTGGACTGAGCTGGTGGATGGCTATCCATGCACATTGGCAAGAACACGCCGACCATCGCGCATGCGATGAAGTAGTGGCTGCTTTGCTGGGTTGGTGTGCTGAAAGCTAAGGTTTGACCTTGGTTGGAACAGAACAGAGATTGCCTCTACGCTAGGAAATCGCGCGTTGTCAAGCAATGATTCGCGCGCCTATAAATGTAGAAAGCTTCTTAAGCTTCAAGATTGAGAAATTAGGTGAATGTCAAAAACCAAGGAGTCATGAGCTTTTGCAGACTGATGTTCTTTTCATCTGTCTTTCTTTAAGCCCTTTAAGATCCTCTTGGCATCCTTGTGCGGTTCGCGCGAGGTATTCGATTGAGTGCTCGGCTTTTGAATGACTGCTTGGCTTTCGCCTACCGAGGTCGCAAAATTGTAGATGTCGGCTTTTGGCTACGTTTCTATCTCAAAGACGCCTGCCGGAGGCTGGCTGCTTGCCATCAGGATGTCGATGGCGACTTGCTTCTTTTCGCAATCAAGAATCTCGATCGCCATGCCGCATATGGATGTGGAAATACTTGACGGCGTCGGAACCGGTCGACATGCAATCTTCGGTTCTTGCGACGATCTCAAGATCTTCTCAGCGGCCATCACTTGATGCACGCTTTCAAACGTCAGAATTACTTTGTGTTGTCTGGTCATAAATGCACTAACCGCCGGAAACCCAACAACAACGTGCAAAGCCGGTCGGTAACTCGTTTTTGCACCCGCCTAATTTTCACACACTGCTAAGTAGTTTTACGCAAATGGTTTTCATGAGTTTTGACCACTCGACAATAGGGAAAGTTAGAAGCAGGTAAAAAATAGGGTAAATCCTATCGTGGCACCCGAAACTGGCACCCACACTTGATTTCCCGTGTTATACTGCAAGATAGAAAGTGAGGGAAAATATGCAGTACTTTTTGTGCCCACGCTGTCAATTCAGAATCCCGGGAAACAAGCACATTTGCTCGACTTGCGGCTATGTCATTCCGTCCGCTAGCAGCGCGCGTGGTGGCACCCAAGAAGGTGTAAAAGAGCAACCTGGAAAGACGAGTAAGACTGCATTTTGGTCGAAGTTCTTAGGACTCGGCACTCCCGAGAAGCCGAACGAATCACAAGAGGCTCTATCATAAAACGAACTTTTCAAGCCATTTGAGGCGGCCTGTGGGTCGCCTTTTTTGTCGGTCGGACCCTCAGATCTGGCAGCGGCCGCAAATCAGATCTGGCAACGGTCGCAAATCTGATCTGACAGCGGTCGCAAATCTGATTCTGACGGCGGTCGCAAATCTGATTCTGACGGCGGTCGCACTTCTGTTTAGCGACAGACCTACTTGAGGCAGTAAATCTGTTCGTAGTTCCAATAGCTACCAAAGACTTTCCTGACATAGTCTCGTGTTTCGCGAAATGGAATGTTTTCCACAAAAACATCCGGGTCTGAAATTCCAGCCGCTTGATGTTGTTTCACCCACCGCGCAACAGCGTTCGGACCGCCGTTGTAACTCGCCACTGCCAGCATCGCATTGCCGTTGTAGCGCTTCAAAACGTAGGACAGATACTCGGTTCCAAACTTGAGATTGATGTCGGGACGGAAGATCTCTTCTTTGTTGTTGAGCTTCACACCGATGTGTTTGGCCACACCATATGCAGTGCCCGGCAAAAGCTGCATCAGCCCGATTGCTTTCGAACTGCTCAGTGCCTTCGCGTTGTAACGAGACTCCTCTCGGATCAAACCGTGCACGAGCATTGGGTCGACACCCCAGGCCTTGGCCTCGTTGGCGATAACTTCGGAGTAAAGCAATGGAAATGAGTAGAGCCACAGCCCGTGTCGCCCTGGAACACCGTACGTTTTCAGCCCTGCAGTATTTATCGCATCAAGCGGTTTATCGACGCGAGTGTAGAGCCAGGCTCGCATGTTAGGCGGTGTCCCGGAAGGCAGCAAATCCAGCGCTTCGTCGTACTGATGCAACGTCATCATCGTAGCTACGGTCGAGCCGCATGCTTGTTCGAACTCGGCAAGGGAAGGTGGTTCCGGCCAACGCCAGCCGAGCTGTGGATACTCTCTGCCAATCAGGGTGCGCCAGCCCTTGTCGGCTGGGGGTGACGGTTTGGATGGAACGCCAGCCTGAGCCGGTCGCATCACCGGTGGTGCCGAAAGTACTGAGAGCCGTGCCAAGGCTCTGTGTCCGTAGTAGTTCCACGGATAGGTCGCATGCGCTCGTTGATAGGCTACCTTGGCGCTTTCTTTGTCTCCCAACTTCTCGTACACTTTGCCGCGCCAGAAGAGAAATCTCGTAGCCACCCGCCACCCTAAATCATGCTTGAGCGCGCTGTCGGCTAGAGCAATTGCATTTATGAGTTGTTGTTTCGAAGTTTTCGGCCCGGGCTTGACCATGTACCAAAACGTCCACCAAGACGCTTCGGGCATGTGCGGAGAATTGGGAAACCGGCTCAACAACATCTTATACAGGGGTACTGCTCTGTCCGGTGAATCTTCTCTACTTGCTACATTCCAGAGAGCAATGTCTGCGCGCGCTGGTTGGCAAGCCAATATCTGTTGCCAAAGAGCTTTTGAATCTTCTCTGCTTAGTGGTTTGCAAATTGCTGCGGCGGCCTCTACAAACGAAGTATCAGCAGGGTTTTGCTTGACCCCGTTTACTGTAAGTGCGATTGCCTCTTGTACTTTGCCTGTTTTTGCAAGGCAAATTGCACGGCGTGATTTTACTGGGCAGTTTTCTGAAGCATCCCATTCTCTAAGCGCTTGCGCCCAGTTTCCGGCTTCATAGTACGCATCGCCAAAAAGACATTTGTCAGATTTGGTTGGAACATACGGAGCTGCAGCAACAGTTTGACTATTTTTGCCGGAGTCCCCGGAGTCAGTGCCAGAGCTGGTCGTGGCACGATCGGAACTACCGGTTGAAGAACTCGCGCCTGCGGATGTGTTCGGTGAGGCACCAGGGGCGCCACCGCCGCTTGGTGTTCCGTTCGCGGGAGATGTGGAGATTATCCCGGACTTCATGCGATTCACGATTTCGATTGCATAACGCCCATCTGGACATCTCTGCAAATACTCTCTATAAAGTGCCGCCGCCGACTCGACATCTTCTTGGGTTGGGCTCGTTCCGGCATCAGCAATTACTATTTGGGCAAGATAGTTCGCCGAACCAATCGCATACTGCGTGCTCGGGTACTTCTTTCTAACGGCTGTGAAAGTTGCCTTAGCCTTTGCCCGATCGTCGCTGCGCAACTGCGATTGTCCTAATGTATAGAGCGCTAATGAGATTTTTTTGGGATCGGTTTCTTTTGCAGCATATGCTTCGAGAGCTTGCTGAGCGGTTTTCTCGTCTTGAAGTGCCAGCGCCACCTCGCTGCCGCGCCAGATCGCGCGCTGAGTGAGTGGCGGATACAGCGATGCCATTTTGAACCTTTCGATCGCTTCCGGCTGTTCCTCCTTGATTCCGCGCTTTACAAGAAGCTTGGCCAAAATGTACGAGGCTTGTTGCTTTTCTTGCTGATTCCCCGCGGTGCCGCAGAACTTCCGTAATTCATCAACTAAAGTGTCTGTGTTGGCGGAGTCCAGAAGTGCCAAGACGTTGTTGAATTCAGCACTTCTTGCCGCTGTCGACCAAATCTTTGGTTTCGCTGGTTCTGCCGCGCAACTGACATCAGCCTGGCTGCAGCCTGTTGTGCCAAGCAATATTGAAATCGAGCAAGCAAGCGCTACCATGCGCGAAGTGTAAGCGGGCCCTGCCATGCGCACACGAAGAATCCGTGCCAGAGAGCGAGATGCCGAAGCGCCTTGCCCATGCGCGTTTGAGTCCCGTTTGAATTGCAGGATTTTCATCGTAGCAGTCATGCTACCACGTGGAATTTTAGGATGCTCGAATCAATAACAAACGACAAGCGCGCCTGCTCTTCACAACTTTGAAGATTGAATCTACTATTATTTGTGCATGACCCAACCTCTGGCATACTTTGACAACGCCGCTACCTCATATCCCAAGCCCGCTGAGGTTTACGAGGTGTGCGACCATTCTTTGCGCACCTGTGGTAATCCCGGAAGAGGTTCTCATGACCTTGCTCTTGCGTCTGCTCGCGCGCTCTTTGATGCGCGAGACTCAATCGCTGACTTCCTTGGCATACAAAATTCCGAACGCTTGATTTTTACGCCAGGATGCACGACGTCACTGAATATGGTGCTAAAGGGATACCCGTTCAACAAAGGTGATGTGGTTGTAACCTCGCCATTGGAACACAATGCGGTGATGCGCCCATTGCATCAGCTTGTAAGTGAAAAAGGTATCGAGATCAGGTCGCTCACCTATGTTTCGAGTGGAACAGTTATTGATCTTGCAGAGTTGAAGCGTCTTCTTGAAGCTTCACCGAAGCCTGCACTCTGTGCGCTGGCGCACGGAAGCAATGTCACTGGAGAGGTTTTGAATTTGCAGGAAGCAGCAGCGCTATGTTCGAAGTGTGGCGTTGCACTGCTGGTTGACGCTGCTCAGACTGCCGGGCACATTCCGGTTAACATCGCCAAGCTGAATCCTGCATTTTGGTGCACTTCTGGGCATAAAGGATTGATGGGACCGCCCGGTGTCGGGCTTTTGTATATAGCTCCCGGTTACGATTTGGAGCCTCTTGTTTCGGGCGGAACAGGATCAATCTCTGAAAAAGTGGAGATGCCGACAGTCTATCCAGACCGTCTAGAGTCAGGAACCATGCCGGTTCACATAATTGCCGGGCTTGCTCGCGCAGTTGAGTGGATAGAGTCCACCGGACCAGTTTCAATTTGGCTGCGTCAAATGAGGCTGGCTGCCTCCTTCGCTTCTTGGTGTTCCAAGCAAAAGAACATTGAGCTGTTTGGCGCCTGGATCGACGAGAATGGAACAGCGATTGATCCAGCCGAATTTCAAACGGGCCGGAAGGACTCCGGCGGCAGAGATGTTTGCGTTGAATCGCGGATGATACTGCCCATAGTGGCCTTTCGATTGAAGGGAGTGCCGGCCGATAAGGTCTTGCACGTGCTCAGCGACAAGCACGTCGCAATTCGTGGCGGACTGCATTGTGCTGCAATTGCACATGCGAATCTTAAGACGACTGATACAGGGTTGCTGCGAGCGAGTTTTGGCTACTTCAATAATGAGACTGAGGTCGAGCGTCTTTGCGATGCCGTTGCATTGGCTCTAGAGTGATAGTGCTAGGCTCGCTAGAGAATAGCTGGTATCAAAACTGAGATATTTGCCTCTTGCCTGCTGCCAATCGCTGTCGCAGTGTGGGTCTGGTTTTTAGAATACTACAGAAAATCGTAAAAGCGGTTTCAACGGCAAAGAACTAAGATTGAAGCGGGTTTGACCAGCTCATCTCGTTCTTTGCCGCGGCTCGGTCTTTGCCAGGGTCTTTATTCGCCGTGTTTGTTTTTTGCCGCGACCGTTACAGCATTGAAGCTGCCGCGATTAGGTTTGCGACCAGCTGCGCGTCGGTCGCATCGCCGCCGAAAATCGGGTTGCCGTCGCGCTCGGCGTTAGCCTCGTCTTTCGGTGTCGACTTCTGAATCGATACCAGGGCGTCGATGATGTTGGCGCGAGTGATGCGATCTTCAGGCGAATCGCCGTGCTGGCGCGCGGCTTCCGCGACAAGGGTGAAGAACCACAGCTCGCAACGGCACAGAAACTGCAGCAGCTTCACAGCCTCGTGGGTGAAGAAGCTGTGCATCGGGCTGTTCGATTGTCCCGCCAGTTCGGCGAAGGAAGTTCCCCACCGTTCGAAGTCCCCGGGCTGGGGGTGAGGAACGGGGTGCGGTGGCTGTTCGTACCGATACTGGATAAGCTCGAACTTAGGAGCGTTCGACTTCAGCTGGGCCGCCTGCTTTGATGCGAGGTCAGCCAACCTGGATGCGAGATTACTTGGCCTCATGGGCCTCCCGGTTAGAGGTTGATGGAATTTACTACTTTGTGAGCGTGAGACTTCCCCATGTCTCAGGGCGTGTTTGGGTATCCGCCCCTTTGTTGCTCGACCAGAAAAACTTTGCAGCGCGCTCCGTATCCTGAACATGAAAGTTGAAGCCGAGAGTGGCGCCGACGCTCGGTTTCCAATCAAGCAGCACTGAAGTTGGGATGAAGATCTCTACCGTGTAACCGTCCTTGGTTAGTTTGGTGTACTGCTTAACCGTCGGATGCGGCGCCAGGTGTTCACTTAATGCGTCACCGGGGCGGTGCCACTGCACGAGCTCTCCCGCGGGCGTTTCGCTAGTCGTTCCCGCGGGCGTTCCGCTAGTCGTTCCCGCGGGCGTCGCGTTAGGCGTTCCGTCAGTCGTAACGTCAGTCGTTCCGCCGGTCGTGTCGCGCTTTATGGGCAGGAGGACGAACTGGCATGAGTTGCGATCGAACTCTGCAGGGCGCTTGTGCTTTGCGTCTCCTAGCCAGAGCCAGATCTCGATGCAGTCTTTCGTCCACCAACTGCTTTTTAGACCTTCGCAGTTGATGTTCGAATCGGCAACATCGAACGCAAGCAACAGTCCATTTTCATTCCAACCGGCGAAGACGGCTGGCTTCGCCGAGCTGCTTCGAGAGCCGATCGTCTCGGTTCTCCGGACGTCTTGGAACCGTGCTGTATCAGGCCAGTCGCTGATGTCGCCATCCAGTTTAATGCCTGTGACGTGCGGGAGCTGGGCGGTTATCGGTTGTGCACGACTGGTTCGCCACACCGACTCGTTAGGCTTGTGACTCTCGGCGTGAAGCGGGTTGAGCTTTGGGGCGGTTTCCTTAATCGCCTTCACGAGCTGCTCGTAAGGCGCGTCGTAGATATCGACTACGCCGAAGTTGACGTCTTCTCCGTCTCCTCGTCCGGCGGGTGGTTCATCGTTCCACTGAAACCAGTCGGCGCCAATGATGTAGGGCACCCGCGCCATGTTGCTCGTGAACACCTTGTAGCCCTCGGCACGTGCAGCCTGGTCTGCCACTTGAGCCGGAAACCCGCATTCATTGCGGTTGCCGCTTCGCCCATCGAGCGAATGAAACGAGTACTCGCTGATTACAACCGGTTGTCCCGATTCTCGATGCAGCATCTCGAACAGCTCGCGAGTGAGTTTGCCGTCTTCGTGATAGACGTTGATCGACTGCGCGTCGGTGTATCCTCTGCTGGCTCGCACCACTTGTGGTGGCGCATACCCTTTGAAGCGAACGCCAAGAATCAGGTGGTTTGGGTCGTACTTACGAATGGCGGCGCTGGTGACGCTGAAGTACCGAATGCTCAGATGTTCCAGCCAGGTTTCATCAAGCCGCTTCTGAACCGCTTTCGGAATGTTTCGGGGCAACTTGCTCAAACCATTCAGCTGTTCCCAACTGCTGAATGAACTGTTCCACTCCCGGTTGAGTTCATCCAGTGTAGTCCACGTTCTTCGAATGACTTTCAGAACCTCCAGCCGATTTGGATCGTCCTGCTTGCGACCATCGAAGTACACGCGTGGACCGACGGAAACCGGCTCCCAGTCGAGCTCGTTGTCGGTGTAGTAACCGACTATGTTGGGGTTGTCTCTAAGCTTTTCGACCTGAGCCTTTGTTGCCGCGAAAATGGCTGCTTCCCACGCTGGATCGAAGATATCGGGACCTCCCGAGACCGTCGACCAGAGATTGAGATCGCGTGAGATTGGAAGACCTGTGTCGTGCAACGCATGATCGGACCAGGCACCGATGCCCTTGAAGCCGGCATCTGCAATGCGTTGCGCTGTCTTTTCGGCCCAGGTTTTGAGGGATGCTGGGTCGGTGGAACCGTTCCAATCCTTCGAGCGGTATCCGGCGCCGTCCTTCTGGCGCGAGTCTTGCTTGGTGCTGACGGTGGTAACAGTGTTGAGAAACTCGCGCTGACCAGTTGGACTGACGAACCACCAGACACCGTCGTCATCGCGCTCGATGCACCAGAATCCGCACTTTGTCTTCGTTGCAATTTGAGAATCCGGGCTTTGTTGCGCCGCACCTTGTGATGACACCACAAGGCACGAAACAATAGCCGCGACCGCAGGCAACAGAACTTTCAAGATCTCCAGAAGCGGTTTCATTGCTGCTCCTTGCCGATTGGCAAATGCGACCAGATGTCTTGATCGCGGACAAACAGAAATCGAATCGTTCTACGACGAGGACCAAGATGGTCCGATTAATCTCCCTTGAATCGGTGTGGATAATAGTCTGCTCTGTTTCGAACTCTCCAGTTGAAATTAGATGTGAGTATGGATATGTACATAGAACTTACGCGATTGAGCACGATTCTAAAACAAGATTTGATTGACACCGTCAAAAAATATCAAAATCTCGATTGCGAAACTGTGCTAGCTGTGAGCGACTTGTGACCATCGTGGTGTCAGTTAGAGGCACCATTGGTGGTGTCGCTGGCTCGTTCGTGTTTGGCGCTGTCTGTCTTGCATAGACCCCATAATTGCCGAAATCCAAAGACGCAAGCAACACTGACTAGAATTGGAGTCGACAGTTTGGGGTTAAATTGAATAACTGCCCCCGAGATGAAGAGCACAAGCCAACCGAACCACCCCAGAAACTTTAAACCGGAAGCTGCAGCATCTTCGAATTTTTGTGTCGACAAAAGCAAGTAAGGCACGAGAAACAGGGTATAGTCGTGATAGAAGAAGTGCGGAGTAAACAAGGGACCGGCAACTGCCGCTAGCGATGCCACCATAGCTAGTGTGCGCGAGTCGGTCAGGTTGGCGCGGCCAAGCTTGGCTGCTGCGTACATTACAGAGAGTGCGAAGGTCGAACAGACCGCATAGATTGGAACCTTCAAAGGCGAAGTCCAAGCCGCTGGTAAGGTATACAAAATTGCTCTGGGTAAGCCAAAGATCAGTGACTTATTGTACGGGTAGCGCACAGTATCGGAGTACATAGTGTCTCCAAGAATGAACCCGTTGAGCCATCTGGACATAATGGTTGTTCCAAACAAACCCAGATTCAGAGCCAAAATAGCAATGCAGGTTGAAATCATACCGGCGAGAACGCGAAACTCCTTCTTGAATGCCAGAGTAATCGCTAGCACCACACCTGGTAGCAAGTATTGGGGGCGCAAAACTAGCAAACCAAGGACCAGCCCTGCCGCCAACAGGTTGTTGCGTTTTAGCAGGAACCAACCAAGCGCGATAGGCAAAATGCCCATCACGAGACCGACGTGACCGATTTGCAATGTGCAATCTACAGGCCAAAGAGCTATAGCCAGAAGGAACAGTTTGAGTGTGCGCTTGAAGCACTCAGTTGTTGTTTCTGGTGTTGCATATGATACCAGTGCGCAACTTGCAAGCAGGGCGCCCGCTGAAATCAATTGCCATACTATGAGCGACTCTGCACGTTCCAGAGTCGACAGTGGTGCGAACATGAAAGCGACGATGGGCAAGTACAAGAAAGATGAGAGGAACCGTTCAGGCAGCCAGGGAAGAAGCTCGTGACAGAGTTGATAGAAGTCTTCTGCATAGAACGTAGTTGCCCCGGGTGTCGGATAAAGACCGGCTATGTTGCCGGTTCTTGCCAGAGTTCCTGCGACATAGAAAGTAGTGAGGTAGTCATATGTTTGAATCGCAGCGCGATGCATAAAGTCGATGTCTAGAAGGTAGAAAAAGACAGCGACGAACCAGAGAGGTGGCGCATACTTGCCCACAAGATCGAGAAGAGACGCTAGCCGATTAACTGCTACGACTCTATTTCCTCCGCGATCATGAGTTGCGAGGTGGCAATAAGTTGCGTGAGCAAGACAAACAGAGCCCCAATTAAAACAATAGGAAGAGCGAACTTGGTGAAGAACATCACGACGACTGCGTAAATAGTGAGAACCAGCCACGTGAGCCGCGCTGTCGAATGCAGCCGCCACTCCACCTTTTGCGACCACGCCGACGAATAGGCGATTGCGCCTGCGACTGCAAGGAGTGAAAAGTCATAGAAGTACAAATGTGGTACTACAAGTGGTGTGGCAAAGAGCCCGAGAATTAGCGCGAGTGCAATTTGTCTGGCAGGCACAACCTTCGACGCTGCAAGTCTTCCGGCTTGTACCAAGGTGATCAATCCGATTATTGCGGCCAACGTATATGAAAGTGGTTTGACGATGGTGATGTACTTTGGAAACATCAAAGTCAATGTTCTGGGAAGGCTGGTAGCAAGATGTGTTGCAACGCCCTTCGATGGATCTGAAAAGACTGAATCACTGAGCTTCATTGTGCGCAACCAGGCTTCGCATGTGGCTGTTCCGAAAATCAAAACGTTCAAGCCTAATATAATGCCGATACCCACCAGCCACGCAAACAACAGCTTGGGGCGCTTTCGTATGACCTGATGTACGACGACAAAACCAATTGGAATCAAAAATTGCGGCTTCATCGCAGCCAAGGACCAGACCAGTCCGGCTCTTATGGGTTGGTTCCTCCAAAGCAAATACAAACCGGCGCACATCGGCAGCAATCCGAAGATAATGCTGACCTGCCCGATCCACAAAGTCAAAACCACCGGCAAAGAGGACAGCATGTACAGCGCAACGTCGTCGCTGCGTGACTCTGAGCCGATTTGCGCGCGCTTTGCGCCGCTTGCAATTAGGGCGCCGCATGCGACAATCGCTGCCATTGAAGTGAGCTGCCATGCAAGCAGCGACCATTGTGGCGGCAGCAAGCTGAATGGCGCCAAAATGAAGGCGCTGAGAGGCATATACATGTACTCTGCGACCATTGATGGAGGCATGTCTTTGAGAATTTCGTGCGCGGTTTTGTCAAAGGGCAAGCCGGCAAAACCTGTTGCGGTCGGCGGTGAATACAAATCACTCAACCGACCGTGTGAAACCAGATATCCCGCGGTGTGAAAGCACGTGAGGTAGTCCGAGGTTTGCATCTGTTTGGGCATCGTCAAGTCGACATAAACGATGAAAAAGACTACGAAGATTCCCCAAAGCAGGAACATGTAAGAGTTCTTGTCGCGGGCTTTCATTCCTGGAATTGTTTCCTGTCGAAGTGCTGAGGGGGGATGTCAGTTGATGACAAATCTGGTGTCGAAATCACCACTGAATAGCATAGCGATCTTGCGCCGTTTGTGGTTCTCAAGTGCTGGTGCATAGAGAAGGCGGGGATTCTGAAAGCGGTATAATGTTTGCATCTGTGACGCGGGAAACCGTGAATCCCTTGGGAGGAGATTTATGAGCACCACCATGAGCAAGACGTTGGCTGCTGATGCGGTAACAGCGTATTCGCTGGAAGCCATAAAGTTGATGAAACAGCTTGATCCTTCGCTAGATGCGGAAATCTTGCAAGCCATCATGAAACCTAAGCGACAAATAGTTGTGGAGATTCCGCTACGCAGAGATGATGGGACTCTCGCCATCTATCAGGGCTATCGCGTGCAACACAATGATGCTCGTGGGCCGTTTAAAGGCGGTCTGAGGTTTCACCCATCAGTCGATCTCAACGAGGTCAAGACGCTTGCGCATTTGATGAGTCTCAAGACGGCCGTTGTGAATATTCCGTTTGGTGGTGGAAAAGGCGGTATTCAAGTCGATCCGCGGCAGTTGAGCACTAGGGAATTAGAAACGCTCAGCCGCAGATTTACAAATTTGCTGGGCGATAACATCGGACCGTTGCGCGATATTCCTGCGCCTGATGTAAACACGAGCGGGCAGATCATGGCGTGGATGGTGGATGAGTATTGCAAGAGCCACGAAGGGCAAAACCTGGGAGTAATCACGGGGAAACCGTTGGAGATGGGTGGTTCCGTCGGGCGGGATGAAGCCACCGGCCGTGGTGCCATGTACGCGATGCGCGAAGCTTGCCGCGAGAAGAACATCGACATGAAAACTGCCACCGTCGTGTTCCAGGGATTCGGCAATCTTGCCTCTTTCGGTGCCAGGCTGGTTGAGCAAGAATTGGGCTCGCGAGTCATTGGTGTTTCGACTTCGCAAGGTGCAATCTATAACAAGAAGGGTTTCAATCTGATTGAAGCCGAGGAGTATTACCACAAGAACAGGGGGCTGAAAGGATTCCCGGGCGTCGAGTGGATGACGAATGAAGAACTTCTCGTGCAGGATTGTGATGTCTTGATTCCTTCTGCGCTTGAGAAAGTGCTCAACATGTCAAATGCCAATAAGATCAAAGCAAGGGTTGTCGTCGAAGGCGCAAATGATTGCACCGAAGCTGATGCGGACAGAGTGCTTGCCGATCGCGGCGTATTTGTTGTTCCTGATATTCTCGCTAATGCGGGTGGCGTGGCTGTTTCGTATATGGAATGGGTTCAAAACTTGAACAACCATTACTGGGATCTCAATCAGGTTCGTCAAGAGCTCGAGAAGATCATGGTCAACGCTTACACCAAGGTCTCCGCGATAGCCGGAGAACATCAAATCACGATGCGCCAGGCTGCATACATTGTGGCGATGCAGCGCATTGCGCGCGCGATGCAAATTCGCGGCGGCTTCTAGCAGGCTTGCAAAGTGCTTGCAGGTATTGGTTTCAGGCTGATGCAGGAAATCTTCTTGCTATCGTCAAGGTGGTATTGCTCGCGCTAGCTTTGTGCGGCTCGCGGGAATGATAATCATTTTCAAATTTGCCAAATTCCGGGAAACCCGAATTTTGCGGTGGCTCAAATATTGAAAATGGTTGTCGTTTTCAAATAGACTTAGAGGACCTATATTCAACCCACTGAAGCTAAATCGCCCACCCAGCCGGAATTCGCATCTACTCAACCTACCCGTTAATGGCAGATGACTGTCCCGGCGGGGTTTTTCGGTTGATTTAAGGTTCCTTGGAAGGCTTGGGCATTGCCAAGCCTTGAATCTCGCACGCCCTGCAAGTCGTTCTTGCAAGGCGCTTCGCCAGCATGAAGACAAAGGAGCATACATGTCCCAGTCCAAACGCATTCCCGTTACGGTTTTGACCGGCTTTCTTGGAGCCGGCAAGACAACTCTTCTTAACCGCATCCTGACCCAGAACCACGGACACCGGATCGCTGTGATTGAAAACGAGTTTGGTGAGATCGGCATCGACCAGCAACTCGTGGTTAACGCCGGTGATACTGTTCTCGAAATGAGCAATGGCTGCATCTGCTGCACCAGCCAAGGAGACCTCGTGCAGGGGCTTGGCGACCTCTTGGAGATGCGCGACAAGTTCGACTACGTGGTGATCGAAACCACTGGCATTGCCGACCCGGCGCCCGTTGTCGAAACGTTTCTGCGCAACGAAGATGTTCGAGACCACTACACGCTGGACGGTGTCGTCACACTCGTCGATGCCTTGCACATCGGTATGCACCTCGATGCCGAAAACTGCATTTCTCAAATCGCCCTTGCCGATGTGTTGATTCTGAACAAGAGTGACTTGGTCACTCCGGAACAACTCGCGGTGGTGGAAAAGCGTCTTCGTTCCATCAACGCGCTCGCTACGGTTCATAGGACCCAGAACTCGGCTCTGGCTGTCGAAACCGTTCTTGATATCGGAAAGTTCGATGAGCAAAGAACACTCGCTGTGGGTGCCGATGTTCATGAACACGACCACGATCACGACCACGACCACGATCACGACAGCGAGCATTGCGGCCACGACCACTGTGAGCACGGTCATCATCATCATCATCATCACGGTGATGATGTAAGCTCCGTCGGCATCGAGCGCCTAGGCAGTGTCGATCCCGAGCGACTGAGCGAATGGCTGACCACGCTCCTTGCCAAGGACGGTGAGAACATTTTCCGAGTCAAGGGCATCTTCAGTGTGCTCGGTGATCCTGAGCGAGTGGTCATCCAGGCCGTTCATCGCCAGATCGATGATCCAATTCACATTGCCGGTTCAAACGCAGACGACCGGCTCAACAAGATCGTTTTCATCGGGCGAAACCTCGACCGGGCAGTGCTCACAGCTGGCTTTGCGGCTTGCCTGGTCGAACAAGGGTGAACACCAAAAATTACTCGGACCGGGTTGACTAGGGTCACCCGGTCTGGGTTTTCTGCCGCAACCAATCGGCCAAGGAGTCACTATGAAGTCAGAATTCATCCCCTCACAATTCAAAGAATCAGACGGGGAGTGCAAAATTTGCGATGCTCGTAAAGAGTTTGAGGCATCGCTAGCTGCTGAGTCAAACCAGCTTCTTCAAATTGGAAGCTATGGCATGGCAACTTCGGTGCAGCGCGATGCGTACCTGAAGATGTGGCCCTTCTTCATCAGCGCTGTTAGCGACTACCGAGTCTGCTTCGCCCAGAATCTTGCGCTTTACTTCACTGTGGAACGCCATGGGAGATTGCGTAAGACGCCGGAGTTTCTTGGTGCTTGCGACGAGTACAAGCAGCGGGCACTTGAATCACTGTCGCAGTTCGACAGCGCCTTCCAGGAGTTCAAGACGGTTTCACAATCATCTCAGCAGCCGCAAGATCTTCAGGATGCAATCGATCTACTCGTTAAAGCGCATAACGCAACGATGAGTAGCGCAGAAGCATTCTGGGCGCAGATCGACGTGTGGACTGAGGCGAGAAACAAGACGGCGCGCAACTTGTTTGGCAAGCCCGAGTAGCTTGCGTTATCGAGCCTGTCTGGCGAGCAGCAAATGTGCTCGCCGGACAGGCTGTTTTCGTTGTCATCATCTCTCCACTTTGTGCCGGCGACTCGAGTCGCTTGTTCTTGCACGCTAACCAATGAAGGTCATGAACATGCTTGAAACCCTTACAATAGCCCTTCTGAGTGCGCTCATAGTGAGCACAGTCTCGTTTGTCGGGGCAGCAACTTTTTTATTCAAAGGTGATCGCCTCAAAAAGGTGACCAATCTTCTTCTGGCTCTTGCTGCTGGTGCCATGCTAGGTAATGCGCTTTTGCACCTGCTTCCCCATGCATTGGAACAGGCGGAGCACTCAGCGCCACCAGCTATCGTCCAGACCAATGGACAACGGCTTGATCACGCTGACCCAGTTCACGCAGATGAACGCGATCAATCTACTCCATCGCAGGTGCACGATGATGATCGCAAGCACGATCATCACGCCGAAGATCACGATCATGGTGAGCAGGCGCGAGGTTCTGAAGCCCACGACCATCATGGACTGTCCATCATCGTGGTCTTGTTGATCGGATTCTTCTCGCTATTTGCTCTCGACTTGTCTCTGCTTTCGCTCGGACGCAACGATAGCGAAGGAGTGAAACCGCTCGGCTATCTTGTTCTGTTTAGCGATGGGCTGGAAAATTTCTTGGATGGGTTGGTGATTGGTGCCGCCTATTTGGTCAGTATTCCGGCTGGCATAGCAGCGACAGTAGCCATATTCCTGCATGAGGTGCCGATGGAGCTCGGTGACTTCGCTGTTCTTACGCATTCTGGTTTTAGCAAGCGCAAAGCACTGTTCTTCAACTTCCTTTCGGCTTGCGTAAACCTAGTCGGGGTCAGCGTGGCAGTCGTCCTTGGCGGTACGATCTCAGGATTTGCGACTTATGCAACACCTTTCGCGGCGGGAGCGATTCTGTATCTGGCGGCATCGGGACTGCTACCCCAACTGAGGACGCACGGCAATGCGAAGGAGAAGTGTGCTTACTTTGCCATGACACTTCTCGGCGTTTTTATGATGGCACTTATCTTGCTTCTAGAATAGTCGATATTCTTCGAAGGACGGCTGGCAATTCCAAAGCGGGATTGCCAGCCGATATCCTTAGAAAGGGCAGGCGCCCAGTTAAGCGATCCGCGGGTACTCCAGTGTGTGAATTTACTTTTGCAGGTTTCTTGCCGAAGACAGCGCGGATTTGTGCGGCTGAGCTGTTTTTCGAATTTTGCGACTCGCGCAAGAAGTTCTCTAATATGACAATCGCTAATGCTGTCTGGAAGGTTTGTAGAGTTGTCTATTTGCGGGATTGGAGCAACTAGATTATACAGTAAGCACCGCAGGTGGTATCAAAGTGAAAAACGATCTATCGCAAGAGCTAAAGGATGTTTACCGGCTACGGCGAGCGTCTCAAAAGACACGAAAGGTGCTGACTCTGCGGGCTGAAAAAAAACGACAAAAACGCGAGTCAATAGAATTTATATAATAGACGGATCTACTTGTATCGACAAAAATTCATCGCACTTATCGGTATCGTATATGGTGCCTTGGGATGAAAAGAAAACGGGCGAATCGCTTTTTTTGAGCGACCGCCCATTTTCAAGACACTGGATCTGTGGATCCTCCCCTTCATTCCAACGCTATTCATCAGCCGACGAATAGCGATTTCTGGTTTTCAGGCTTCGGTCCTAAATCCCGATGCAAAGCATAATCAGTGCGATCGAATTATTATAAACTGCCTTACAGAGTAAAGACCATCACGGGATGGCCACATAGTGCCCGAAATGCAAAAAGAAAACGGGCTGGTCGTCTTAAAAACGACCAGCCCGTTTTCAGCGGCACATAATGGCACCGTTTGCGGCTGCTAAGAGTAGAGGTCTGGTATAACATGTAACGTGACCAGCAGCGCAGACACCAATTCAAAGCATTTTCGGAGTAATGCAACCTGTTATGAAAGCAAGCAAACCACAAAAGATAATTGAAAAAGTGTCAGAGATTCTTGCACCAAAGTTGCTGAATGACGGCTTTGAGCTTGATCTCAAAGTTGGTGCTTTTTACAGACAGCGAAATCTTCTTACCCAATACCTGTTCCTGAAATCGCATCGGCTGCCGTTAGGATTGTATCGGGTTACATTCAATAGCGGAATTCGTAGTGACGAGGTCGAAGAGGTCTTCTGGAAGTGTGAAAGCCAGCTGCAATTTCATGAAAACTCTTGTACACTGCTTCAAGTTTGCTTAAATGTGGGACCACCAAGATTTCCTGTGCAAGGTTTTTGGACGATCGATGATGAATTTCATGTCTGTGATATTGCTGATGAGCTCAAGAGCTTCGCAAATGGATACATTCTGCCGTGGTTTGAAAAATACAATTCACTGACCGCGATATTTAACGCGCTTATTGAGAAGTATTATTCAAGCGATCTTGACCATGACACGTCCAAGAGTTACGAACGAGCCCTTATAGTAGCAGCTATTCTGAAGGAAAGGCTTGCGTTAGCCAGGCTTGTCGAGAGAGTAAACGGTAAATTGAAAAGCTTTCCTCCATCGTATCCCAAGCAGTTTGAAGAATTTTACACCGAAGTCCGATCAATGTATCCCGAGTTTCTTCCAGAGTATTCAACTGCATTCTCTCCACCCATCACGTCCACTTGAAACGGGACGATCATCAGGGCAGCGGCGGAGGTGTGAGTGAGAATTGGAAGAGGGAGACCCGCCGAGTAGCGGGTCTCCCTGCTTAGCTTTGCTAATTAAGAACTAAGACTGTTACTTTGGATACCCCCGATAAATGTACGGCATAGATGCTGGTTGCGGACCCGCAATGCCAGCCTCTTTTGCACTTTTGTGCATGAAGGTACCCCCGTTCTGTGCGAAGTCGGCCATACCCGGATCCTGCGTATTTGGTCTTAGAGGATTCAGGGTATTTTCGTAACCGTACTTAAACTCGGCAGGCTTATACGCCCCTGGTTTAGACTGATGTTCGAGAATGGCATCAGTTCTGAATCGGTATCCATTCGGCGTTTTGATGTACACCTCTTCAGCAACCACTCTAAACCCATCGGCCTTAGCGGCAGCAATGCCTTCGGCTTTTCCCAGCGCATCTTTCTGAGCTACTGAAAGCGCTTGTTGCGCAGCCCCGGATGCTGCAACTCCTTCAGCAGCCGCCGCCGTACCACCAGCCACTACAGCTCCTGGAGCGGCAGCGATCATTCCGGTTGCCAGCATTCCTGCGCCGAAGAATTGCACTACTCCGTTCCACGTGGCGCGGGTTGCGGAGTTCTGAATGATGTTCTGGATCCCCTTTCCAAAAATTCCCAACTGGCTGTAGTCGGTAATGTCACCCCGATTCAGTCGCTGAATGTCGTACGAGGTCCACTTCGACTGTCCAAACAGTCCTAACGGATCAAACGTGTTCAGCGGGTCATTGCTCACGTAGGTGTACAAATTGAGCCCATCGAAGTAGCCCACATCGGGCTGGAGAAAACGTCCGAGTTTGGGGCTGTAGTAACGGTTTTTGTAGTAATAGAGGCCGCTTTCGGACTCGAAGCGTTGACCGGTGTAACCATGGGTGGTGCCGGTCATGCTCGGGCTTTCGCCCCAGGGGGAGTACTTGTAGCGGTTTGTTACCGTGCCGCTCGCGTTGGTGAGTGCGACTACAGAGCCTTCATGGTCGTGGCTGTAGTAAGTGAGGACGCCCGCGCTGGAGACCTTGATGAGGACTTCATCAAGACCGGTGCCATAGACATAGCGGTTCTGCAACGTCGTGTTGCTGTAGTCGGCGATGCGCTGCTGGCCGGCGTAGATGTACCGGTTGCGCGTGGAGCCGACTTTGTGCTCGCGCTGCCTGTGCACGGGGTCCCAGTAGTTGGTGATGCTGGTGCCAGTCTTTGAGGCGGCGGTCATGTGGTTTTCGGCGTCGTACGTCCACGTCCACGTGCCATCGCCGGTCAGGCAGCCGTTTGTGTTGTAGGAATAAGAAACTCCGCCAACAGTCGGGTACTGGTTCATGTTGTTCGCGGTACCGAATGTGGTGGTGCCTGCTGCGGCCGGGTGCCACAAGTACTGCGAGTCGCTGACTTGCTGGCTTGTCATGCGGTGGTCCTTGTCGTATCCCAACGTGAAGCTCACGTTTGAGCCGACGAACGTATGCACGATGCTTGCCAGGTCGTCATCGAGTTGGTGCGTGTACGCCGTCGAGATGCCGTTGGCGTAGCTCATCGAGGTCCGTCTGGAGAGCGGGTCATAGCCGATGGTGACGGCATTGCTGCCGGCGCCGTTGAGCTTGATGCCCGTCAGACGGTTAAGCTCGTCGAAGACTCGCTCGACATAATACGAGTCCGGCCAGGTCGTGCGGATGAAGTTACCGTTGGCATCGAGTTGGTGCTCAACGATCTTGAGATCCGGGTATTTTTCTTTATAGAATCGTCCCGCCGAATCGAAGAAGAACTCGAAGTCACCAGTCGACGGATCACCGGAGACGACAGGCTTGCTCGCTTT
>CAYZJR010000117.1:4165-20553 GCA_964478655.1 uncultured Candidatus Obscuribacterales bacterium | reverse complement strand
CGATATCGCCGTAAGCTCATATTTGGACCGATATCGGTTTAGATTCGCATTTGAACAGATATCGGTCCAGTCTAGGATAGAAGAAAGCGCCAGTCGTGGCGTGCTGAAAAAACTCGGCAGCGGGGCCAGCCGTCTATTCCATTTCGAGAAACTGGCGGCAGCCTCTATCGATCAAGTGAAACGTTTGCCGATATGTCTCGTCATTCCCGTGATAAGGATCAGGGACATCGTTGTCCTCAAGAAGCAATCGAATCTTGGAGTGGTATTCCGGTGCGATGGTTTTCATTAGCGATTTCAGAATTTCTCGATCAAGCGCAAAGATTACGTCGAACTTTTCTCCGTCATCGGCATGAACTTGCCGTGCTCGATGCTGCGAAATGTCGATGCCGTTTAGGCGAGCAATTTTTAAGGCTCGATGGTCCGGAGGATTGCCGATGTTCCAATCTGCGGTCGCTGCTGAATCAATCTGTCCAGCAATCTTTTGCATATCAAAGTACTTGCGCAGCACTCCTTCGGCGATTGGGGACCGGCAAATGTTTCCAAGGCAGACGAACAAGACGTTCATAAAGGCAAGGCTACCTACTAGTTAGCGTGCAGGGGACCGATTACCAAAATCACCGACCTGGCGATGGTCGAAGAACCCATAGTGTACCGCATACGTATTTGCCCCACTGGGTCCCACAGATTTTTCACGTTGCGCAAAGTAATCTCGAATTGTGAACGCTAAAGTCGACGGGCGAGGCACCGCAGGTGGTGCACTCCTGCGGTTTGAGCGGTGCACCCCCAAGCCTTTTTCCTTTCCATAACTCTCTGCCCCCCCTAAGGAGACAACCGTGGATCAACAAGCTATTATGCAGCCTCACGAGCAGGCAAAATCAATAGAGCAGTCTTCAGCGTTATCCGATTTGGTTCGTGAAGGAGCACATTCTGCGCTCTATAGCGCGGTTCAGAGTCCTTTGGATGGTGTTACGCAGATGGCCGATCGGGTATTCGATACTTCGTTGCTCCCAGCTGTTCAGCTTATCGAAGCTCCTAAGCAAAGTGAGTTCGGGAGTGCGACTTGGCACGCACAACAAGTTGGTGGTGCAGTCGGAATGGTTCTTCCATATATGGTCGCAGCAAAAGCGACTCGCGCTGCATTTGCTGAAGCCGGATTGAAAGCTGAAGCGACGATGGGAGTAGGAAACATTAGCCTCCTATCCAAAAGCGGTGCAGTTGCGGTCGCCGAAGGCGCTGTCAGCGGAGGACTTTACGAATTTCTTGGACGAGCCTCAGATCCGACGCATGGAGACTCCTTTTGGGAATCACGTGTCAAACACGGCGCTGCTGGTGCTCTCACTTTCGGCACACTCTCGGCGGGCACCGTCGGAATCAAATCACTGGTTTCTTCATTGGCTAGCCCAACCGTTGAATCACTGTCAAAGACTGCTGGAGAAATCGTTGTAAGCAAAGGCAAGACCGTAGCAACTAATGTTGGGACAGCGGCATTAGCCGGTGTTCCAGCCGGTGTTGTCAGTGCTGAATCTGAGTCATTGCTCTCCAAAGGGCATCATGCTTCTGCCAAAGAGTTGGTTGAATCTGCCTACACAATGGCGTTTGTAGGCGGTGCCCTTGGTGCGCTGCATTCTTTTGGCGGAAAGCATAAGGGACGGGCGGTTGAGATCGAACTCAAGACTGAAGCGAAAGAAGCTAACGCACTGACGTCCGATGCGAAAGTTGCGCCTTCAAACGTCGCCGAAGTCAGAGATGTCACCGAAAGTCTCGAGGCTGGCGCTAGGAAGGCGCCAAAACTAGAGATGCTGAGCATGCGGGAATTGGCCGAGAAAGGCGAAATGGATACGCTCAACACTCGGCTTGAAACCTATTATCCGGAACTGGAAAAAGCGTTTCCACTTCCTGGTGAAATTGAAACAAAACAAACTTATGTTGAATACCTGACTGACAAAGGTTCAACCTGGGAAATGGAACAGCTTCTAAACAAAGATGGCACTGTCCGCGGTGGCTTACAGTATCAGATTTTGGAAGTTGGCGGCGAGCAGGTGAAGAATGCAGGCTGGTTGGAGCACATTTGGGTCAAAGATGGAAACCGCGGCGGAGGGTACGGCTCGGCGCTACTCGATCACGTTCAGTCGCAGATCAAAAAGAAAGGTGGCGACGTCACTTTCTGGGAGTTCAATAACCCGGACAAAATGACAGCCGAAGAAATCGCTGAAGACGCTAAAGGCGGTATCACCACACAAGACCGCGTGGACTATTGGGCGAAGCGTGGAGCGTATGTTTTGAAGGTTCCTTCGACCGGGGAAATCGCCGAATACGCGCAGCCTGGAATGGACGGGCAGGAGCCAGTTACCTATCTTTCGACTGCGTGGAACAAGCCCGGAGGTCTAGACGGAGCCAAGCTTTCCATCGCTGACTATAAAAAGACACTGCTGTCTGCACATGGAACTATTGTTGAAGTAGAGACCGACCCAACTGTTCGTGACTACATCGGCAAGCTGGATTCGCTACCCGATACGCACTTGGAGTTCGTCAAGCTGTCAGACTTCCTCGCCGATCGAGTCAAGCAATTGGAAGGTGACACGACACCAGATGCCACTGCAAGACGTGAGAGATGGAACGGCGGCTCAGACGGAAAGTCGCAATGAGATCGCTCAGGCGGAAAGTCGCAATGAGATCGCTCAGACGGAAAGTCGCAATGAGATCGCTCAGGCGGAAAGTCGCAGTGACGCCAGAAGGAAGAACAACGCGATAGGAGAAGGAGCGCGCCTGTTGAATATGCTAAGGCAAAAGATGCTAGTTCAAAACCTTGTCCAGAAAATTTGAAACCGCCGCATTCAGATGCGACTGGAATTCAACGTACACGTCGTTGTGACCGGCATCATCGATTGCGACGAAGGTTTTGGGTTCTGCGAGTTTTGAGTTCAAGAGTTCGGCTTCCTCAATTGGAATCAAACGATCCTGTTTCCCGTGCACGATCAGAACCGGTGCATGATCTCTTGCAAGCATTTGCGTGTTGTCTAATTTGTCGGGAAACAGTGATGATGGGTAGAGTTTCATTAGTGGCATTCTCTTTCTTGCTATATGCGGAAGCGAAGAAAACGTTGATTGCAGTATGATGGCGCCGACTTTGCGGTGGTTGGCAATGTATGACGTGACCGCGCCGCCGAGTGATTCCCCGTAGACAACGATCTTTGCAGGTTCGATACCGCGCGTGGTGACAAGGTAGTCGTAGGCGGCTAGACCGTCTTGGCAGATGTTTTTGATGGAGGGTTCGCCCGTGCTTTGACCGTAACCCTGATAGTCATAGGCGAGCACAGACAAGTTGTTCTTTATAAGCATTCCTATTAGAGGAACTCGATGTGAGATGTTCCCGCCATTTCCGTGGCTGATAATGACGGTGCCTCGTGAGTTTGTGACTGGAAAGTACCAGGCGCTGAGCTTGGAGTTGTTCGTTGATGGAAATTCGACTGTCTCTTTTGGCGTTCCTGCTATCGTCTCCATGTCGACAGCCAATGTCTTGGTAGGGAAAAATAGCAGTTTGTTGTAGAAAGGAGCTGCCACCGCAGGTGATAGCACGAGATAGAAGAAAGCTATTTGCGGAACAATGAGCATCATATTGATCATCCACTGCTTCTTTGTCAGGCTGGCGACACCCTTGACGCTGTCTATCCAGTTTTTGGGCGAGAAAGCGCACGTCAAATCTTCGAAAAACGTGACGACTAGTTCCTGAAGAAAGCGCACAACTTTCATGGACAATTACCGTTTTGCCGAGACAAGGAATGTGGCGGCACTGACCGAATGCGGGATTGAAACCCCAGTATAGTTCCTTTCGAGACAAGCTAATCGGAGTGCGGAACACTTAATTAACTGTTGAACGACTTCCGAAGTGCGAAGTGGGCGCCTCACTCGTGAAGCTTGTACAACGTCTTTTCGGCCGGGGCATCGCTGAGTTTCTTGGCTTTCGCGCGGTCTTTCTGTGCGAGTTCCGGCTTGCCCACTTTGTCGAATATTTTGGCTCTGGCTTCGTACGTTGCTTTGCCGATTTCGGGCGCCGACTCGATTGATTCGGTGTACGCTGCAATGGCTTCATCGTACCGGTTCAATGCCGCGAGCCAGTCGCCGCGAAGCTTCATTTCTTCATCGTCGCGCTCTTGTGGTTTCGTAAGGTCAATGACTGCCAATGCTTCCTTGTATCGCCCAAGCTTTGCAAGCAACATAGCCTTGCTCTTGAGCGCGACTTTGTGTCGTTCATACTGCGTACCCCTGCCATTTGCAATTTTTGAGGCGCTGTCATAGTCTTTTAGTGCAAGCTCGAACTCTCCCATTGACTCCGACAACTGCGCGCGGCGCAGCAAACCCGTTGCATCATCAGGCTCTAGCTTGATCAACATGTCGTAATCACTTTTGGCTTTTTTCTTTTGCCCCTTTGTTGCATAAATAGCGGCGCGTGATTGGTAGAGGTTCTTTGTGTTCGGGAACATCTTGATTGCATCGCACAAAACTTGCAGAGCTTTGTCGGATTGCCCAGTTGAATCGTAGAGTCGAGCGATATGGCCATAACCGCCGTCGGAGAGGGCGCCGAGTTCTTTCGCCTTGAGGAAGTCCGAAAGGGCGCCTTGATCGTTAGTTGCAACGGAGTTGCAGCGAGCCTTGCCGCGCTGATTGTAGAGGGTTCCTTGGTTTGGAGCCAACTTAATAGCCTCGCTGAGCAAGTAGTCGGCTGACTCGTAGTCCTTTTGGTGCAGCGCCAGCACCCCAGCCTTCTGAAAGTCCTGCCAGGTAAGTATCGGCTTTCTGTTGGGCATGTAACGATTCAGTGCGCTCGTAAGCGATGACTTTGATGGACCCAAGGTAAGCGCTTCCAGTTCACGGTCGCGTTCCTCTCGTGCTTTCGATTCGATTGAGTTCTTAGGAGTTTCTGTATGCGGCGTCGCGCTTTGGTCTGAACACGAAGTTGTGCAGACCACCAGGCACAAGCACAAAAGCGTGCACGAAGCTCTTGAAGTGTCGACGTTGCATTTCATGCTCTTCACTTCGCACTATAGAGAGTTTTTTCCGCTGGAGCATCTTGCAGTTTCTTTGCCGCGAGTTTGTCTGCTTCGGCCAGATCGGGTTTTCCTATAGCCTCATAAACTTTGGAACGCGCCTCGTACGCAGTGCGTGCGAACTCCGGCGACGAGTCAATAGATTTTGTGTACTCTGCAATTGCTTTTTCGTACTGTTTCATCGCAGCATATTGATCGCCGCGAAACCGCATCGCCTCCTCGTCGTTGTCGCGTTCGTCGAGTTTGTTGATTGCATCGATAGCTTGTTGATGTCTTCCTAATTTCGCTAAGAGAATCGCGCGCGACTTGTGTGCGACGCTATGCTTCTCGACTATCTCTCCAACTTTCGTGAGTTTTGTCGCCGCGTCATAATCCTTCAGCGCTAACTCAAATTTGTTTTCTGACTCGTATAGCTGTGCGCGCAGGAGGTAGACGGCGGTATCGGTTCCAAGCTTGATTGCCTGCCCATAGTCAGCTTCAGCCTTCGCCTTCTCGCCTTTCGCCACATACAGCGCCGCTCGCGCCATTACCAACTCTCGATTCTTGTACTTCTTAATGCCTTCGCTTAATGTCTCGATAGCTTTGTCGGTTTCGTGTTGCCCGTCGTACAGTCGAGCCATGTACAGATAGCCACCCTCATTGAGTGCGCCCAAAGACTTTGCCTTGAGCAGATCTTCCAAAGCTGCTTTGTCGTTCCCTCTATATGAATTGGTGCGGGCACGACCCCGAATGTTATAGAGCTCTCCGTTGTTTGGCGCCAATCTCACCGCTTCGTCCAATAGAAATGTTGCGGCGTCATAGTCATTGTCCTTAAGCGCTTTGTCGGCAGCCGCTTTGTAGTCTTGCCAATTGTTCGAGCTGGCGCCTTTCGCCATGTACTTCTTGGTCGCGTCACGAAGCGAAGTGTCGGTCGTGGCCAAGATCATTTCATTGAGATCGTTTCTAGAACGCTTCTGCCGCGGCTTCGGCGGCTCAACCGAGGCAGTCGGCGGCGAGTCGGAGCACGAATTCAACATTGTCGCAACCGCAGACGCAGTCAACAAGACTTCAACTATTTTCTTTTGACTCTGCCGTTCCATCGCGCCATTGTCGCCTCTAAACTGCAATCATCTCATATTCGCGGGGGTTATTCGCTAATTTGAAAGTTCTGCGCTGTTTGCGTGGCTGATAGACTTGTACGGTTCATCGGAGTGGTTGCTAAGGAGTCCAAGATGCAGCGAGGGTTTCTCAATAGAATTGCGTTGTCACTATTGGTGCTCGCATGTTTTGCGACCGCGGCGTCGGCGCAGCGCAGCCTGACTGAGACCTTGTTTAAAAGCGGTTCTGAAGCTTATGAAAAAGGCAGGTATGCCGAAGCGTTGCGCATGTTCAGCCAATGCGTCGAATCGGGCGGTACCACCCCGGCAGAGCAGGTCGCGATTCAGTTGAATATCGCTGAGTCATTGCGATCTCTCGGGCGCTTTAAAGAGTCGGAAGAGACGTTCAAGAAAACGCTTAAGCTTATGGACAGCCTGCCTCCGAAGCAACGGAGTTACTCCACAATCTTCAATGATATGGCGCTGGTGTATCAATCTTTGGGTCGATTCAGTGAGGCGGAAGGGCTGTGGAAGCAGTCAGAGCAGAGCTCGAAGAAAGGCAGTCTGCAACTGGTTTATCCGGTCAATGGATTGGCTCGACATTATGGATTATGGGGCAAACTGAAGGAACAGCAGGAGTATGTCGCAAAGGCCGAGGTGCTAGCAAAGCGGCTCCCCAAGACTTTGGCATTGCCGTATTGGTTGCTGAACGCCGGCAAACTGTACGAGCAACAAGGGCAGTACAAGGATGCTGAAAAGGCGTATCGTAGGGCGATGGAAACGTGTTCTGCGCAACGTGGCTCCACACATTATTACAACGGTTTGGTCTTGCTTGATCTTTCGGAACTGTATCGCAAAGAGTGTCGATTCGCTGATGCTGAGAACAGTTTGAGGCAAGCGGAGAAAATCTTCGCCTCGCAATTTTCGGATGTTCATCCTGACTTACTGGAGACGAGGATAAAGCTAGGTAGAGTATGGTGCGAGCAAGGAAGGTACTCGGAAGCACGGCGTTTGGTAGAAAGCACGCTTAAGACCGAAGAAACCGTATTTGGTGGCGAAGCGAATTGCTACGTGGCGCGTGCGCAAGATTGTATGGGAACCATTTACAGGCAAGACGGGCGCTATGAAGATGCTCAAAACATCTTGCAGAAGGCTTTGAGTAACTTTCAACAAGTTTTGGGTCTGAATCATTTAGAAGTAGCAACGACCATGCGTCACCTTGCATACGTGCAAGAGGACCAGGCAAACTTCAGCCAAGCAGAGAATTTGCTTTTGGACTCACAGAAAATAGTTCGTGAGCAAACTGGCGAAGAACATCCGGCTCGTGCAGAAGCAGCAGCCGCTCTGGCGCACCTGTATTTGCGGCAGGACAAGTTTGCAGAGGCCGAGCCTTTGCTCAAGTCCGCCCTGGAGCTGTCTGAAAGAACGCTGGGAACCAATCACACGGTCACCGCCCACGGTGCTCATGATTTGGGCGATCTCTATTACAAGCAAAAGAAGTTTTCTGACGCTCAACAGTACTTGGAAAAGGCGTTGGCTATTGACGAGGCTTTGTTTGGACCCAAGGCACCACAGGTTGCAGGAGATTTGATGTCTCTCGCTGCGGTCTTTGGTGCGCAAGGAAATACTGAAAAAGCAGAACCGCTTTTGCAACGCGTCGCCGAGATAAAGAACGTTCTGCCGGGCGGGCGAGTCGACAACAGTGCGTCGCTCGTGGCGCTCAAAGCCGCTGGCGCGGATCGACCTGTCGGTGACAAGTATGCGCTTGTTATTGGAATCAGTAACTTCAAAGACTCGTCGATCAATTTGAAGTATGCCGCGAAAGATGCGACGGACCTTCGAAACTTTCTGGTCAATCATGCGAATTTTAAAAGCGATCACGTGAAGCTTCTGACTGACGAGCAGGCGACACGAGAGAACGTAATTGGATTGCTTGGCGAAAAATGGCTTGGTAAGCGGGCGAAGCGAGACGATCTCGTGTTGGTGTATGTGTCGAGTCACGGAAGTTCTGCGCGCGACGATGCGGGTGGAACAAATTTTCTTGTCGTTCACGACACAAATAAGAACAGTCTTTTGGCAACTGGAATTCCGATGCAGTGGCTGACGAAAATCATTGGTGAACAAGTTAACTCAGATCGCGTGGTTCTGATTCTCGATGTCTGCCACAGTGGTTCTGCAGAGGGGCAAAAGGGACTGGAGAGAGCACCGGGAATCGATCCGACTACGGTGAAAGTGGGGCGAGGTCAGATGCTCATGTGTTCGTGTTTGGCAGATCAAGTTGCCTGGGAGTCGAAGAACTACGAAAACAGTGTGTTCACCCGGCGCTTGATTGAAGCGCTGCAAGATGGCGGAGACAAAAGTACGCTGATTGAAACCTATAAAAAGCTGAAGGTTGCTGTCGAGTCTGAGGTTTTGCGTGACCGAGGAAACCTGCAGACCCCACTGCTGGTGAACAAAGAGTGGGTCGGCTCAGACGTAGCACTGACAGTCAAACCCGCACCTTAGCGCACGTTGGTGCATAATATCACTAGGGTACGCGAGTCCACTCATGACCGAACCAACCAAGCAAGACGAACAACAAATAAAACTGAAGGTGACGGATTCAGACGTTGCGGAACCTGGTGGGCAGGTATCGTCCGAATCCAAATCGTTGCTCAGCATGCCTCTGGAAGAGTTCCTCGCCACGCTCGATTCCTCCTCACCTGAGCACATCGAGTCACTTCTTGCCTCAGAACGCAAAGTCAAACTACCTGCGCGCTTGTTTAGCAGCTTTTTGAAACCGCTGTTGTCGGTTCCTGAAGGTAAACGAAGCGCACTGAATGTGGTGTCGTGGTGGGAGTCCCGTAGGCTTGTGTACAACCTCATTGTGGGCGCATGTGGGCTGCCTACTTTAGTTGTTTTGGTTTTGACACACGCAGTTCCATTTTGGTTTTTGGGATTTGGAACAATCTTGTATGCCGTCGCCGCAAATGCCTGTTACACATTGGGGTGGATGGCTGAGCTGGTCTCTCGCGCTTGCTTTGCAGAGAAATCTCGCCACATGGGCCCGATGTTGTTGACCCTCGGCTTGGTGTTTTCGATGGCAATTACACTCGCTTGCGCATTGATCATTCCGGTTGCTTTCTTGGGCGTGTACTTCGGAATCTGAGTCGGAATAGTCGACGTAGCGCCCCTTCAAAGCTTGTATCTTTGCTATTTTAGGGACCGCTATTTGCCTCGGACCGAATTTCTCCAGAATGATACAGCCATCTTCCGTCTTCTTTAACGAACGAACTTTTCTCCGTAAAAGACGCATCGGTGTGACCTTGCCGCAAGTAGGCCGTAAACGTGACTGATGCGCTCTCATCACCGTCGACGAACTCGAGGATCTTCAATCCGTCAAACTTCGTTCCACTCGAAAACTGTTCTATATCTCTTTTCCAGTCATCGAGATTCTCGTTGTATCCGATATTATCCTTGTGCGTTGTGTCGACGATGTAATCGGAAAATCCGATTGCATAGGCGCAAAATCGAGATCTCATCAGTAACAGTGCAGTTGACGCCGCATCGCCATTGTGAAACTTCTGGCAGCACTTGTGGTAGGGCTTTTGACTGGTGCAAGGACAAGGATCAAAGCGATTAGTTTGCCGCATGCGATTCAGACTAACTTCTGTTCGTTCGTTTCGAACGCAGCTGATCGAAAAGGAAGAAGCTCACAGGAAGCCCAACAACCGTCACTCCAACCAAAATCATTGCTGTTTTCAAAAATGTTTCCAGCATGTTGTTTAGATCTTCGAGCTGCCCTTTGATCTCTGCAAGCGGCGAAGAGACTGCCAATACTGGTTCGTGAAGGCGCTTCAGGACTGTATCGAGGCTCTCGATTTGTTTGTTCATCGCCATCGTTTGTTGATGCATGAGATTGATTTGCGAACCCATCACCGTCATCTGATCCGCAACGCCGGCGACGTTGGACTGCACGCCGGCAAGAGGTTTGGACATTGCAGAGATCGGCGCGTGAAGCTGTTGCAGAGGTGTTTGCAGTTGAGTCATCTGTTTTTGCAGCTTTGCGATTTCATGTTTGACTTTGATGATTTCACGAAGCTCATCGCGAAGTTTGATTGTTTCGCGCAGTTCCTGCCTTACCAATGCAACCTCGCGGAAATCCTCGCGCACACCCTTAATCTGGCCGTTCACTTCGGAAATTTTTGAGCCGAGCGACGGAACGCTTCCTCCGACAGAATCGAGATGAGTCATCATCTGACCCATCGAACCTTCGATTTTGCTCATGCCCTTTCTGATCTCTTCTAGTTCAGGCGTCAAGCTCGTCATTGGTGCTTTCAGGGCGCTGAGCTCTTGGTCGAGATCATTAGTGGTTTTGCGCAGTCGATACAACGGTCGAAGTATTCTCTTAATCGGGTGCCATCCGCGTATGGGCTTGTTCCAGTCCTGTTGCGCCGATTGATCGTCCCCTTGTTTTGACTTCAGCGATCGCTGTTTGGTTATTGTTGCGGATGTGGTACCTGATGCCGGTCTTGTCGACTCGCTCGATGATTGATTGGAACCCGATGATGGGCTTGAACCCGATGCCTGACTCGAACTCGATTGTTGGGTCGCGCTCGATTGCTGGTTAGCAGACGGCGGGGTTGTGTCGGAAGTTTTTGTCGGAATAATGGTCTTTTCAGAAGAAGTTTGTGCAGCAGCTTGCTGAGTCACAAAGCTTGAATCAGAAGATTGTGCATTGGCAGGAACGCTAAATGATGTGGCGGCGCCCAACAGCACAGCGGACAGGAACGCAATAGACAGCCGCGCAGGCAGCAATAACACGCGATGCCGTGATGATGTTCGAATTGCGACTGAGCTCTTCATGGCACCTGCCGGACTGCCTGGCAGAACACCAAGCTACTCGACGATACCATAAATCAGACCGGTTCAACCACTGTATTGTGAATCGGGGAATACGCCAGTTCTTTGCGGGCCGCGCAACTCGCGTCTACCAACTCCAAGAGTTCCATTACCTTGATGGCTTGCTCCGGCGGTACAGGGTTTGGTTTTCCGCGCAAAATCGCATCGGCGACGCCTTGATAATATGCGCCATAGCATCCCGGAATTAATGAATAGGGTTGCGCTTGAGGAACACCCTCCACCCACGTGATTATCGTAGATTTTTGAGAATCCTCTCCCCAACCTTCTTGATTTGGGAGTTCGCCGCGTTTGAGGGCGTCTTCTTGGACGTCGAGTCCGAACTTGATGAAGCTGCTCTCGCTTCCGTGCACAGTGAAACGAGCACTCTCGGCTGGAACAAGCGCGCTTGCATGAAGGATGGCTCTCATCTTTCCATAGCGCAACGTCACATGGAAAAAGTCAATGGCGCTTGCGCCCTCGCGCTGAATTGCCAAATCTCCAAAGACTGCTTCAGGGTCACCGAAAAGTTGCAGCGTTTGATCGAGCAAGTGTGGTCCGAGATCGAACCAAAGACCACCGCCGGCTCCTGGTCTCTCTCTCCAACGCTGCTGTACGACAGGGCGGAAGCGATCGAAGTGAGATTCGAAGTGGACGATCTCTCCCAGCAACCCTTCCTTCTGGATTTGTTTGAGAGTTAGAAAATCACTGTCCCAGCGCCGATTGTGAAAGACCGACAATAGCAGTTTCTTCTTTTGAGCGATGGCAATGAGTTCTTGCGCTTCGGCAACAGTTGTGGTGAACGGTTTGTCAACGACCACGTGTTTACCCGCATTGAGAGCGCGGCTTGCGAGATCGAAATGCGTGTCGTTCGGTGTTGCAATTACAACAAGATCGATCGCTTTGTTGGCGAAGGCGTCATCGGCATCCGGCGAGACCAGCATGGTTGGATGGTCTTGGCTTACTTTCTCGTGATTGCTTGAAACTACCATCGACAAGCTCAGCGATGGTGCGCAAGCGATTAGCGGAGCATGAAAGGTCTTTCCCGCATAGCCGTATCCGAACAGCGCCACGCCTAATTTATCTTTGGTCACTTCGCCTTACCTAAGTGTTGAGAAATATCGTTGTACGTGTGAAAAACAAAATGCGGGTCGTGTTTCCTGAGGTCGTCCAGATTAACAAAAGGCTCATGCTCAAAGGGATAGAACAAGCCTTTGTGCACACCTGCGTTGTGCGCCGCCATCATGTCGACTGCAGAATCGCCGATGAAAATACTTTCTTGCGCGATGCCGCCGATGTTTTCCAGTGCGGCGAAAACCGGCTCCGGGTGCGGTTTGAAATTGACCGTTTCGTCAGCGGTGACAATGGCCCCGAAGTACTGAGTGAGGTCGTGTGAGTCGAGAAACTTTGCTACGACTTTTCTGGTTGATGATGTGACGATCGCCATGCTCGTTCCGCTCTGCTTGCATTTATCCAGCAAGGCGAGCACGCCATCGAATAGCGTCGCCTCAACAAATGCCATTTCAAGTCCTGTATGAACATTCTCGGCAAACTCGGCGGCAGATGCGAGCTCAAATTTATCAACGATCTCTTGCCAATCGCGGTAAAAGCAAGCGCTGACAATCTCAGGGGCCGACAGCTTTATTCCGGATTTCTCAAGTGCAAACTCGTACGCCTTGAGCCAGAGGGGCAGCGATGGGGTCAGAGTTCCATCGAAGTCAAAGAGAATGCTTGAGTACTTAATCAAGGGTTTGCCTTTTTTCTCAGTCAGTACATTTTGGTTGCGATACAATTCACTCTGTACATCTGTACTAGGTTATCTCAGCTTGATGAACTCCATGTTTAAACGTAAAGTTTTTCGACTCGGCGCGCTCTGCCTGGTCCTTGCGTTCTGCATTTTTGGTTCGAGCAGCGGCTGTCGGGCGCTGGCGATTGATTCTGCGGAACACTCGGAGTTAACCGAATCAATAAAAAAGACGATTGAAAGCTGGGACGAATACTGGAATCAGCAAGAGCTGGACTCGTTTCTCAAATACCACCTGTCCGATTACAAAGACAATGATGGTCAGGATTTGGACAAGGCGAAAAGCAATGCAAAAGAGTTGTGGAAAGAGTTTCCTAATTGCAAGGTAAAGACTAAAGTTAAGCAAATCACTTTGTCCGGAGACAGCGCGACCGTTGAATATGAAGATGAGCTGAACGGTCCGACACCCAGCCCGCGCGACGAACCACTCGGAAGCGGCAATCTCACTGCAAAATCTGGAGGCACTCTCTACCTGCGCAATGTTGATGGAGCCTGGCGCTTGGCTCGGGCGCAGATTGATTGGGAGGAACAGACTTTGCGTTATGGCAGAGCCATGGACTTGCCGGTTACGCTCGAAGCTGCACCACAATTGAAAGCGGGAACGATTTACTTTGCAAAGCTGAAATTTGATTCGCCTGCTGATACTAGATGCGTTGCGTCAATTCGAAAGAAGCTCATTGGCGGACCTGCCGCAAAGGATGCGTGGCGTGCCATGCCGGAGGGCGGTGTACTTGAACGTGAGTTTCACGCCAATCTCGAGAGCAAAAACGAGCTCGTGTGCGGCACTGTGGGGATTGCCCTGCGAGAGAATCGCAGAAAGATTGCCGGGCTTGCGTATGTTTCGCGGCGCATCAACATAGTTCCTACAGCCATTGCGACTCCATCGACGCCTTCAGCTCAAGCATCTCAGACTCAGACGTCGCAAGCAACTCCGGCGTCACAAGCATCTCAGCCGGCACCAGCCAAATCGCCTTAAGCTTTGGTGTCCAAGCTCTTTCGAAACGCGGCGCAGTGCTGAATAAACTCGTCCCAGGCCGGAACCTCCGGCTGCGGTCTCACCTTCTCCGGCAGCACATCCCACAACTCCGGAACGAACCAACAAAGATCGTGCCCCTTCTGGTCTCGCTGTTCTCGAATGGCGTTTCGCAAACGGACAATTTCTTGTTTGAGCTGTGCAGGCGTCATTGCCTCCAAATCAGCGTCTGGGTTGGTTTTTGAGGTGTCGTCCATGGTGTTCATCCATATCCGCATCTGCGGGTTGCAGCGAATTCGCCTAAAGTATAAGCTGTCCGGATGTGGGATATTTAGAGTATCCAAAAACAAGGAATCACTTGAGTACTTCAGTTGCAGAGTGGCGCTTTCTAAAATGAAGGGAGATTCTGTCACCAGATGCAAAGTTATCGCGGGCCCGGACCTAAAGAGTCACAGCTTTGGCACCGAAAAACAAGACCATTGGGCGGAACATTGTTGGTGCTCAGATACCGCAACGATCAGCACGATCAGGCACAGGTTTTGTTGGATGCTGCGGCGCAAGCGATTGAAAGCGGGATGCTCAAAATTGATGGCAATCCCGTGCCGTTCGGTTGGTCGACCGTGAGCATCATCAAAGTCGGCAACGAACTGCATTTGTGCGAGCCTGACTTCGCCAAAGATCCTTTCCGAGAAATTCGCGACGACGTCTCTGTCACAATCGATACGTATACGAAGATGTTCTCCTTCGTGGAAGATTTGGAGATTGCACCGGTTCCGTGTTCGTATCGTGACACCATTCAAGTGAGCAAGGATTGTTTCACGAGCGCTCTGGTGTATGCGCACAGATTCCGCTACCCGTCAGGACAATTCTCTGGTTGGTATATAGGTGAATTGCGTCCCTACGAAGCCGAAGCCGCCATGAATTCTCGCGACTTCAAATGGTTGCACAAGCCGGAATGGGGTAAAGGAAGAGCGTTCTCCTGGATTTACAGCTATGAACTCGTGACCAAGCGTCCGGCACTTTTGAGCCTTCTTTGGTTGCCACCTGGCTTCATGGCTATATGTGGACACGAGGGAATTCGCCACATTGCGATGGTGGACGATCCGCTGCCCGAACAAAACGATTACGATCACTCTGAGTTGGCGACCCGTCTTGCATCCGGTGGCGATCGTTCGCAAGCGCTCAATGAGTACGAGCAAGCGCTCATGCGCGAACCGGAAAATGGCGAACTCTGGTACATACGAGGCAATCATTTGCTGCTCGGAATGAAGAATCCGGCTGATGCATTGAAAAGTTTTGACGAGGCTGTAAAACTTTGGCCGGCAGCCGAATGCATTGCGCAGCGAGCGCTTTGTTTGTGGAAATTGAATCGCAAGGACGAGGCTCTCGGAGAGATCGATCAATCGTTACTCTATGATCCTCAACCGATGGTGATGGCTCTCAAAGCTTGCTTGTTAAGACGCTTGGCGCGGCATGTTGAAGCGCAAAACTGCGAAAGAGAGGCGCACCTCAAAGACTCTACAGGCACTGCAATTGACCGAGCCAATAAGATGTTCGCTATAGTCGAGAGCATTCGCTAGTCAACGAGTATGTTGCTGCGGCTGCGTTCAGCAAGTAGTGCCAGTACGAGTGCGTTCAGGGCGTAGTGCGCCAAGTGCTTTTCCTATGAGTAAGCTTCTGCCGTCTTCTCGTTGAGCGCTGTTTTGGGTGCCGATGGCACCTTCGCTTTGCCTGTCGCCATGCTAATCAACACGCCGGCAAGTACGATTCCTATCCCGATGTATGCGCTGGAAGTTAGAACACAGGTGGTTTCCAGTGCGGCATCTGTCAGCAATGCGATTACCGGATGAACGAACGCAAGCGTCGAGCACAGCATCAAAGATGCGTGGCGAAGCAAGAAGCAAAACGCAGGGAAGGCAATGACTGAGCAGCCGAACGCAAGATATCCGAGCGCAACGGATGGAACCGCCGGCGGTGGCCACGGAATATCCGCTGCCTCACACGGAGTGAACAGCCAATAGGCAACAGCCATGGCGATGAAGAACACGAGGGAACTTTGAAGCGGATTAATACCTTCTGCCTTCACTTTCATGGTCAAGTTGACGCAAGTGAACAGTAAGGCCGAACCCAATATTGCAGCCATAGAAAACAAATGATCGGGCGAGACGGAAAGGCGTTCGCCGAAGATTACAGCGATACCTGCAAGCGCGAGACAGAAGCCGCCAATCGTTCTCACACTAATCTTTTCGGTACGCGTAAAGATTGCCAACACTGCAGCCATAATTGGTGCTGTTGCCGTCAGAACGGCTGCCAATCCACCGGAGATTGTCTTTTCACCCCAATACACGAGACCGACTGCGGTTCCGTTGAGTATGCCGGCGGTGATTAGCCATGCAATTTGTTTGCGGCTCAATTTCGAAAATGCTTTCGGAACGATTGGAATGAGTAGCAGCAGTACTGCCGCCGCTAGTGTGTAGCGAATCGCCGCACCACCTAACACGGGATAGCCGCCTTCGCCAACGCATAGGCGAATTGCGTACCAGCCGGTTCCCCAAACCAAAGCACAAACAGCGTAAGCAAGGCACACGAGAGGCTTGGGTGCGGACTTCGCA
>CAYZJR010000117.1:0-4065 GCA_964478655.1 uncultured Candidatus Obscuribacterales bacterium | reverse complement strand
CAAAGCACAAACAGCGTAAGCAAGGCACACGAGAGGCTTGGGTGCGGACTTCGCAAGTGCGGACTTCGCAGGCGTAGCAGAAGCGAAACTAGAAGAGGAAGCGGTGGAGGCGGAACTGGAATTGAAATTAGATTCTGCGTTTTTCGCAAGTGTGAGATGACGTACGTTTGCTGCAGGAGCAAGTTTCACGTCGTTTCTTGTTCTCTTTCGTTTCGCTGTGGGCCGCTTCGCTTGCATATTCCGTCACTCGCTGTGGCATCAGTTGGAGTCGCTTCGCGCTGGAGTCGCTTCGCGCTGGAGTCGCTTCGCGCTGGAAAGTTGGTGCATGTCATGCGCGATACCGCAAACACGCCCGTGCTTAACCCGCGGGGGTATAAACTCCCGCAAGTCATCGCCTCTCTAGACCTCATATGCCCGCAAGCCCGCACAAGCATGCAGAGTCCGGTTCCGATTTAATGTGTTATCGGCACCTGAGCCACCGCGATTCATCCGGGGCTGGTCCCCCGGTGGAACTGCAGTTCTCATTTCTCAGAAAATTGGGAACTGCAGTTCCCTCCTTCTAAGTCCGGTGGAACTGCAGTTCTCATTTCTCAGAAAAATGAGAACTACAGTTCCCCTTGCCGCCCCTGATACGCCGCGCGGAAATCAGAGGTTCGACAGCACCAAAGTCGTGTTCTTGGCATCTCCCGGCAGCGCTTTGCCATCGTGTCCACCGCCAATGACTGCATAGGCTTTCCCGTCATTAATGCAGCTGTATTCGATTTTTCCCGACTCTAAAGACGGGGGTGCACCGGCTCGCGCAGCCGCCACATCTTTGATTGAGCCGGCAACCGGCCACTCTTTCTTGGTCGTAAATGGGTTTACCGGACCATCTGCCGCCGCCTTTTGAAATTCGGACCCTGGCATAAACGATTTGAAGTCATCATCGATCGCTTTTGGATAGAGACCACCGTGATCGAGTGCGTAAGACTCAACAGCAAGTTGCACAGTTCGCATGTTTGCTTTAACGACTTCATCTTTTAGATCGCCTGCAAACGCACTGGTGCCAATCGTGAGCGCACCAACCAAGCTTGCAACCAGGCACACCGCATAGTTGCGTAAATACTTCGATTTTGAGTGCGTCCAAAGCTGCATGAATGTTCCTTCCAAAGTCCTTTTCTTAAAACTCTCAGCTGACATGAACTCTCGGGCGCTTGTCCGTGTCCGGTTCAGCTACGCGCAGAATTTCGCGAGCCAGTGGCGCAGTTTCGCCTTCGCCGAAGAGAACGTATTTAAGAATGTATCCTAGCGGGTGCCCCTCCGTCCAACCGAAATACACGTGGGGGATTTTTTCGGTTCTGTCTCTGATGTGCAGCAGGATTGCAGCAATCGCGTTGGGCACGGTCGGGCTACTGCAACGCAAGATCTCGAAGCCATCTTCACGATGACCGGTTACTTCAAGAGAGGTGTCAATGAAGTCTGAAGCATCTTGCAGCGTGACTTCCAAGAAAATGAAATCTCCTTCGCGATGTTGAATGCTGTGATTGCGGCGCGCGATTTTTGCTTTCTCGGCGTAATTGCGATCGTCTGGTTTGTGCGCCAAAAGCCGGACTTCGCCCCAATGTTTGCGACACGCCTGCTCTATTAATTGTTCTGCACGTTCGTCAAACTTGACCTCGTGAATGCGCAACTCCGTCGATCGCAGCGCGCGCGAAATCAGAGAACTTGCAAGTATCGCAATGATGAAGACGATTGAGATCTGGAGCCCGTCTGGACGTTTCAGGATGATGGCGAATGATGAGTACAAAAACGCAAGTGTGATCGTGGAAAACATAATGCGATACAGGATGCCTTTGTGCCAGGTAGCGACGGTTACAGCAGTCGTCGCCGAACTGACCAAGACCAGCAAACCGGTTGCGAACGCTCCCGCCTGCGCATCGACGTTCGCCTCAAACATCAACGTCACGACAAACGAAACTAAAGTAATGATCAAAACGAGTGGGCGCCTTGCTCGTGTCCAATCAGGAGCCATGCCGTATCGAGGCAAGTATTGAGGAACAAGACTCAAAAGCGCAGCCATTCCCGACGCGCCGGCGAACCACAGTATGGAGACGGTGGATGCATCGTAGAGCGTTCCAAAGCCTTCGCCGAGAAACTTGTGTGTCAAGTATGCGAGGGCGCGCCCGTTCGCCTCGCCATTTTCTTTGAACAGCTCAGGCGGAATTAGGAGCGTACTCACTGATGTTCCTACCAGAAGAAAACCAGCCATGATAGTGGCGACGGTGAAAAGGAGATATCGGGTCTTTTTGATTCTTTGCTCGATTGAATCTGCGATCTCTGTTTTTATGAGCGGCATCACGGCCACTCCGGTTTCGAAACCTGACAATCCAAGAGCCAATTGAGGGAACACTAAAACAGATTGCAGAACCATTGCGCCGACCGAGCCGTATTGGGTTGATACGGTGTTCCACCAGTCGTTCACCATATGTGGTTGCACGTGAGTGCAGCACACGTAAAGAGTTACGGCATTAACAGCCAAATACAGAACGACTAGCCAAAATGAAAGTTTTACGGCTTCTTCAAAACCCTTGAGAAAGACGAGCCCCAATAAACCGATAAGTGACAGCGTAACGACAATTCTGTCGTATGGAAACCGAGGAACTATCGGATTCTCAACAATGTGTGCAGTCGCGTCGGCGGCGCACATGGTGATGGTAAAAATGAAATCTGTAATTGCGAAACCGAGAAGAATCAGAATCAGCGTCTTGCCTTTCCAGCCTGGCAAGTATCGTTCGAAGATGGAGAAACTCCCCTGACCATGCGGACTTTCCTTCGCGACAACGAAGTACGTTGGCAAGGCGCCGAAGAGCGTCAGCAAAACGAGGTTGAATGTCGCCAATGGAGACAGCAGTCCGGCCGCGACAAAGGCTACGGATGGTTGAAATCCCATCGATGAAAAATAGTCGACACCGGTAAGGCACATGACGCGCCACCACGGGTCTTGCTTGTGTGCGATCGGCTTGACTGAAACGTTCTTTTGCTTGCGATCGTGACCCTCATAGAGCCAGCTCAGGATTTTGGTGCGTCTCAGTCTTGCCATTTTGATGATTTGAGCTTCCGGTACCGACTTAAGGAAGAAGTCTACAACGGACGACCAGCATAGCAAAAAGCATTATTGATGATCTCTTGAGGTCTCCTTGCGGACTCAGTTGCTGATGTGGTACTTATTGTGCCACCGTTTCTGCGTGTCTTATCGGAACACCATATGGCAATCGGCATCAACGACAAATTCCAGTTTTTCTGGCCCGACAATTGGAAAGACGAATGCGAGTTGCCGACTCTCACTCTGTTGGGACCGGAAGAGCAGACCATAAATATCTCCACCTATTCAGTGCGGCAAGGGCCTGAAGCTGCTTTCGAAAACAGCTTTAAGTCACTGGTTCAGGTATGTATCGAAAGCATCAGGCAGAGCGAAGAACACCCCGATTTGCAGGTCGATCGCTCGCTGTCTCTGGCTAAAGAGCTAGACCAGTCGCGCTTTCCCATTTATGTTTCGAAGTGTCGTTCCAAAGATGACCTGCGCATCTTCTATCAAGCCTTCGCAACGGGGCCGGATGCGGTTCTTCTCTTCTCGTTCGACGGTAATAACAGCACAGAGCACAGGCAGCTGTTTGAGGTTTCTGCACGCCAAATTGTGTACAGAGACGTGATTCGCGAGATATTCATTCCTCGAAACAAAGTCGAAGACATCGTCGAGTCATTGTTAGACTCCTGCCAATAAGCCTTTGTAAGATTCGAAGCCCGTGCATTAATCATTTACGAAGGTCGTCAAGTGTCGGCCGGTTTCTGGATAGAATGGGAACTATATCTGTATGGTTCCAAGCCATAATCTGGAGATGAAAAATGACAGACCATTATCGTCAGGGCGATGTCCTTCTAGTCAGAGTCGAGAGCCTCAATGCTCAAGCCAAAAAGGATTCGCACGAACCAAGCATTGTTCTTGCTTACGGCGAAGTCACCGGCCACGCCCATCGTCTTAGCGCGCCGGAAGGAATTGCCGCCTACTCGTTCAACGGAGACACTTTC
>CAYZJR010000116.1:0-20783 GCA_964478655.1 uncultured Candidatus Obscuribacterales bacterium | reverse complement strand
TTACCTGTGGAGGTTCGGTATGTGCAAAATTTCGTCGCCGCAAAGTCAACTGCAGCAAGCATTTTCAGGAGTCTTTTTCTGCACATACCGAACTCGTACAGGTAACTCCCAGCTCCGAAAAAAGATCTATTGCCGCTATAAAAATTTGTGTCGCCGATTGTTAATAGCTGCTCAACAAAGTCCAGGTTGCACTTGCATTTCGCGCCGCAAGTGTTACTATCGACCCCTATCGGACTCCGGGGAAACCCGGCGAATCTATATAAAAAGAGATTATGAAGTCTACAACAGTTACAACTTACAGCTGGTCTTGGTGGTGGAGCCACTCGGGCGAGCTTATGCTCTGTAGCTGACTATAGGACTTCCTGAAAGTCATACGAAGACAGAGACCGCAAGCTTACTCGAGTAATGAATGCGGTCTCTGTCTTTTGGCATGTTTCTTCCAGGAGATTTCTCATGATTTCGACGATAGGCTCAGTAAGCCAATCCGACAACCAGTCGGTGACGCACGACTCCGCGACTGATGCACCGAGCGATGCATCCTGCGGTACGACATACGCAGCATTTTTGTCAGACACTCTGACTCCGGTTTCAGCATACAACGCGCTTCGCGCTAACGGAATCAACTCATTCCTGTTCGAAAGTGCCGAGATGAACAAAGGCGTCGGGCGCTTCTCGATTCTCGGTGCTGATCCCGCAATGGTAATTACATTGAAGGGAACGACTGCACACATTGCACGCAGCAAAGGGGGCGAAGACGTTATTGAAGGTCGTTCACCCCTTGCAGTTTTGGAAGAGATTATGCGCCGAGAAACCGCGCATTTTCGACGCGATGTAATACCGGATGTCCTGCCGTTCGCTGGTGGTTTGATTGGCTATCTGGGCTACGGTGCAGTGCAATCCTTCGATTCAATCCCAATGCAGGGGGAGGACGTGCTTGGCGTTCCTGATGGAGTTTTCTGTTTGTATGACTCGTGCGTTGTCTTCGATCACCTCTTTCGCCGCTGCTATGTGATTTCGCATACCGGTAAAGAACGTGTCGAGCAGATATCGAGTCTTCTGCGTGGCGCAGTTCCATTGCCTTACATGTTTGATTTGTCTCAAGAGCAAATCGATGTTGCCTTTCTTGTAAAGGAAACAAAAACTCAGTACACGAAGGCGGAATTTGTCAGTCGTGTTGAAAAATGCAAGAACCTGATAGCAGATGGCGAAGTGTTTCAAATCGTACTCTCACAGCGATTCTCGAAACAAAGTTCTGCCGATCCATTAGAGATATATCGAGTACTGCAAGCACTCAGCCCATCGCCTTATGCATTTCTCCTTGAACTCGATGGGTTCTCGTATCTCGGCTCTTCTCCAGAGACATTTGTTCGCGTAGACAATGACTGTAGCGCCACGGTTAAGGCGCTGGCCGGAACCCGCCGCCGCGGCTCCTCTCGCGCCGAGGACGATGCGCTTGCGGTTGAGCTTTTGGCTGACGAGAAAGAGCGCGCTGAGCATTTGATGCTTGTGGATCTTGCCCGCAACGACTTGGGACGCGTTTCGAAATCTGGGACTGTGCGAGTCGAGCGACTTTGCCATCTTGTTCGCTATTCACACGTTATGCATTTGTCCTCAACAATTCGCGGTACGTTGGATGCGTCCCTGACCTCATTCGATGCAGTGAAAGCCTGCTTCCCCGCCGGTACAGTCTCCGGCGCGCCAAAGATTCGAGCGATGGAACATCTCTCGCAAATCGAAACCGAGAAGCGCGGAATCTACTCCGGAATGGTTGGCTACTTCGACTTTCGCGGCGCCTCGGATTCGGCAATCGCGATTCGCTCTGCTTTGGTAAAAGACGGAGTCGTGCATGCGCAGGCGGGTGCCGGTATCGTGTTCGACTCGATTGCGGCGTTGGAGTACAAGGAAACTCTCAACAAAGTACGACCAGTCCTGGCTGCGGTAAAAGTTGCTGACAGCGGCACATCAACCAAAGCGTGAGGTGGAGAAACATGGAACGTTCAAGCAAACCCACACTCGTAATCGATAACTACGATTCGTTCACCTACAATCTTGTTCAAATGCTGAGCACCGTATGTAGTGCTCCGGTAAAGGTTGTGCGCAATGATGAGATGTGCTTCGACGACATCGCGGCGCTGCAGCCGGCGCAGATTGTTCTGTCGCCCGGTCCCGGGCACCCACTGAAGGCGCGAGACTTTGGAGTCTGTCGCGAGATTGTGCAGCGTCAGGATGAGTTAGCTGCACCCATACTCGGCGTCTGCCTCGGACATCAAGGAATCGCCGCGTGTAATGGGGCGGTGGTTGAGAAGTTGCCGGTTCCTGTCCATGGCAAGGCAAGCGCCGTCAGAGTCGTTGGTCGCTCAAAACTGTTTGAGGGAATAGACGATCAATTCGCCGCGATGAGATATCACAGCTTGTACGTCAGTGATTCTCAATTTCCCAGCTCCCTGCGCGTGACTGCGCGCACAACCGATGAGATAATCATGGCTTTGGAACACAGATTTCAACCCATCTACGGAATTCAATTTCATCCGGAATCAATTGGCACACCGGAAGGAAAAAAATTGATGGAGAATTTCGTAAATCTATGCTGACCATCGATCGCATCACCACCGTTCTAAATTCTGAGCTTGCAGAACAAGACCGCATGAACTCATTGCGCGCATTGTCTGAAGAGCCTGTGTCAGTTGAAATCATCGAGCAAACCATTCAACTGCTTCGAGAGTCGCTTCAGCGCCGAGTCGGAGTTGCAGCTTTGGCACAACTCGAAAAGCTTGGGCGGAACGCCATAGATGTTGCCGGAACGGGCGGCGGTGGCGTGCAGAACCGCTTCAATTCATCAACAGCATCGTCGTTTGTTGTGGCTGCGGCCGGAGTACCGGTCGTCAAGTTCGGCAATGGAAGAATCACGGGAACATCCGGCAGCGCAGACTTCTTGCAAGCCGCCGGTATTCCCTCATTGGCTTTGGTCAGTATCGAAACTATTCAACGCGTGTTCGACGAGACCAAACTTGCCTTTCTCTACGCACCGGCAATCTACCCTGAGTTGGCATCACTGCAGCCCCTTCGACGCCAGCTTGGTAGACCGACACTATTCAATTTCATTGGACCGCTTCTCAATCCAGTACGACCGCAGTACAGATTGTTGGGTGTCTCTCAACTTGCCGCGCAATCGATTCTTGCAAATGTGCTCTTGCGCGACTCCAGCATAGATCAGGCTCTAGTTGCGCGCGCTGAAAACGGAATCGACGAGATTGCGGTCGAGTCTGCAACCAATATCCTTACTGTGCGTAATAACACAATCACTGAATCAAAGTTCGAAGATAATCGCGCATCGCAGTTTTCGACCTCGACAGACAGACTCGATGAAGTTGATTGCGCCACGATGAATGTTCGGCTCTTTGAACGAATAATCGATGGCAGCGACTCCGAATCATCTGTCTTCAGGACGTTGCTTCTCAACTCTGCTGCGGCACTCGTCGCTTGCAGCAAAGTCGCCACAATTGAAGCCGGAATTGATCTCTCCACATCTGCTATCGCATCAGGAATCGTTCGCAAACTCTACGACAAGTGCAAGGTGATCTATGGCAAGCTTTCTTGAAAAGATTCGCAATTTGAAACTGGAAGAGTTGAAGTCCGCGCCATCGTCAGCGGCACTGGAAGCCATGCGTGCACGCTTGACGAAAGCGGATGGGCGATTTGCCAAAGCGCTTGCTGTTCCAGCTCCATGCATTATCGCGGAGTTCAAACCGGCATCACCGTCAGCGGGAGTTCTAAACAACACTCGAACAGTAGCTGAAGCTGTTGCGTCTTATCGAGACGCAGCAGCGCTCTCGGTTTTGACAGACGGAAACTTCTTCGGAAGCAGTTTCGAGAAACTGTCGGAAGTGCGAGCCGCGACCGACAAGCCGATATTGTGCAAAGACTTCATTGTGAGCAAATTCCAGGTGTACCGCGCGCGCGAATGCGGCGCCGACGCAGTCCTGTTAATCGTTAAATTACTTGAGGTGGAAGTGCTCGTCGAATTGTTCCTCGAGATCATCCAACTGGGAATGACACCTGTCGTCGAAGTTCAAACTGAAGAAGAATTACGAGTCGCCGAGTCACTGAACAGCGACGTGCTCCTCATCAACAATAGAAATCTAGACACCTTGGAGATAGATCTGGAAACTACGATTCGGCTTGCGCCGCGCATCAAGTCCGCTAAACATGTCATCGCTGCTAGTGGAGTTGAAACGCCGGAAGACATCGCACGACTGACGCCGTATGCACGAACATTTCTGATTGGCAGCGCGCTGATGAAGTCTGAAGATCCTGCCGACACTCTACAACAGTTCCTCCAGTCTGCTCGACACACGCATACAGCCCGACAACGTCAAGGACCTCGCATCAAACTATGCGGCTTTCAAAACCTCCAAGACGCTTCCGCTGCAATGCAACTCGGTGTCGACTATCTCGGATTGATATTCGTCGATGAAAGCAAGCGCCGTGTAGCAATCCAAGATGCCGAGTCCATTTGCAAGTCATTGAAAGGCAAAGTCAAGCTTGTCGGCGTTTTTCAAAACACTGATGTGGAACATGTTAATGCGATCGTACGCAGCTTGAACTTGGATTATGTGCAATACCATGGCGGTGAAGCACCGGAGCAATGCAGGCGCACGGTTTGCCCGGTGATAAAGGTTTTCGATGTGTCGAACGATTTCGATGCAGCGCAACTCGATCAGTATCGCGATTGTGTTCAACACTTCATGTTTGATCGCCCAAAGAACAGCACCGATAAATCATGGCTCCGCAAAGCGATCTCGGTTTTGTCCAAGGAGCAGATTCAGGAGGAATTCTTCATAGCGGGTGGTTTGGACGAAACGAATGTCGAGAGTGCAATTTCTGAACTGCGACCATTCGCCGTTGATGCGGCATCATCAGTCGAGAACAGCCCCGGAGTGAAAGACCCGCATAAAATGGCACGTTTTGTTGAAACGGTACGAGGAACAAGGAAATGATTCAGACAGGACTATTCGGAAAATATGGTGGCATATTCGCACCAGAGACGTTAATGCCTGCTCTCGAAGAGTTGGAGTCGGCGTTTCTTGAAGCAATTGATGATGCCGCCTTTGAGGCAGAATTGCGCCGCCTGCTGCGGGACTTCGCGGGACGACCAACGCCCCTCTATTTCGCCTCTAATCTGTCGGAACGACTGGGCGCCGAAGTCTATTTCAAGCGCGAAGATCTCTTGCACGGTGGCGCTCACAAAACCAACAACGCAGTCGGTCAAGCGCTCCTTGCAAAGCGACTAGGCAAGACGCGAATCATCGCTGAAACTGGTGCCGGACAGCACGGCGTCGCAACGGCCATGGCGGGTGCTTTGTTTGGATTGGAAACCGTCATCTATATGGGTGAAGTCGACATTGAGCGGCAACAGACCAATGTAGAACGAATGAAGTTGTTGGGAGCAGAGGTTGTTCCTGTCACCACAGGTGGTCGCACACTCAAAGACGCAATCAATGAAGCATTGCGCGACTGGGTCACTAACGTTCGCACCACACATTACTTAATCGGAACCGCAGCCGGACCGCACCCATTTCCGACAATGGTGAAGTACTTTCAAAAGGTTATCGGCGAAGAAACTCGCGCAGAGTTTTTGCAACGGAAGGAAAAACTTCCGGACTATGTTGTTGCCTGTGTCGGCGGTGGCTCGAACGCCATTGGAATGTTCTCTGCATTTTTGAGCGATAACGAAGTCAAACTCATTGGCGTAGAACCTGCTGGCCGCGGTCTCGACACTGAGGAACATGGCGCAGTTCTCAGCAAAGGAAGCACCGGTTGCCTCCACGGCATGATCAGCAAGGTCATGCAAGACACCAACGGACAAATACAAGAAACACACAGCATTGCAGCTGGATTGGATTACCCGTCTGTTGGTCCAGAACATGCGTTCTTGAAAGACATTGGGCGAGTGCGATATGACTCTGCGACCGATGCGGAAGCTGTGTCAGCTTTTCAATTGATGGCGCAAACGGAGGGAATCATTCCCGCGTTGGAAAGCTCGCACGCGATAGCGGCAGCGGTGAAATTGGCGAAAGGCGAAGCGCGCGGCAAGACGATTGTCGTCAGTCTCTCAGGTCGTGGCGACAAAGACATAAGACAGGTGATGAACTATGCCGAATAGATTTGAAACAATGTTTGCGTCGCTGAAAGACCGAAAGGCTTTCATCCCCTACACGATTCTTGGTTATCCCAGCAGAGAGTCGTGTTTGGAAACAGTAAGGACTATGATCCAAGCCGGCGCCAATGCTATCGAGCTTGGCATCGCCTTCTCCGATCCAATTGCAGACGGCCCTATCATTCAAAAGTGTGCGAAAGAAACAATCGAATCAGGTTTTGGACTCGCTGACGCCTTTTCGTTAATTTCGGAAATTCGGCAACTAGCGCCAGATATCCCAATTGCATTGCTTGTATATTTCAATACCGTTTTGGCGATGGGAATCGATGAGTTTTATCGCGCAGTAAAAACCGCAGGGGCAGATGCTGTTCTTATCGCGGATATGAGCATCGAGTCATCGCACTTGGTGAAGCCCGCAGCTAAAACCAACGGAATCGCCCACATCCTGCTCGCCTCACCGATGAGTGGACCTGGCAGATTGGCTTGCATCGCTCAGCAAGCTGAAGGATTCATCTACGTCGTTTCTCGCTTGGGCATCACCGGTGTTGAGGAGAATTTCGATTCTGCGTTACAGGAAACTGTGGCAGAGCTTAAGCGACAAACCGACATTCCCATTTGCATCGGATTCGGCATCTCCAGCCCGCAACAGGCACGAAAGATGATCGAACTTGGTACCGATGGTGTGATTACTGGTTCAAAGATTCTGCAACTTCAAGTCGAATCAAAAGAACGTGTGCGCGAGTTTGTCAAATCTATGGTTTCCTCAACACTCAATGACCTCGCTCTACGATAGTGCTTCGTTCGCTTTAGCAGAACATACCGCAGGATGTTTGGATGCCGCTTCTGCCGCCTCCAGCTTTAGCGCCGCCCACTGGCTTTTTCATCGAGCTGGTGGTTTTCAATTCCTTGGCTTTTGGCAATTGTTTCTTTTGGGTTGACTTTTGCTCTGTGGTTTCTTTTCAGGCATTTCTTTGTTTCCTGTACGATTGGAACCGCTGGAACCGGCTGCCGATGGATAAATCCACGCGCACGCTTCATTCAACAATCTCAAGACTCTCAATAGCCCTCACATCAAAAATTCGCCACGCTTGAGAGGGGCGAAGTTGAAACGCTCGCAAGATTTGAAAGCCATTTTCATCGACGGAGATATTTGCCGGCGCTGCTTTGAACCGATCCTGTTCGTAGGTGAAACTCACGGTCTTCTCCTTTTCAATCGCGTCCAAAAGCATTAGTAGTTTGGATTGCTCGTCCTGTATCGGGTTTGTCGCAGTTGTGCCAAGAAGAAAGGACGTATGGCGGAAAACGACATGAAATTCGTCAGCCAGTTCAGGGCGAATCATTCGAAGATGTCCAATCAACCCTTCCATTTGTTGAACGAAGAGATATGGACGAACACCAATCTTTTGACAGTGATCATCAATACCGTACTTCTTGCAGTAATGAATCTGTTGCCGAAGCTTGCGAATCAATTTTTTTGGCGCATTGAGTTTCTTGTTAACAACGACACCTGTCACCTTTTGGCGGGCACAGGGTCTAGCGATGCTAATTTTCTTCGGATTCGCGTGAAAGCCATTTTGTTCGATTGCGCGATAAATATCCGCTAGTATCAAAACCATTTCTTTGCCACCGGATATGGTGATATCATCGACGTACCGAGTGTAGCTGAAGTCTAGAAGGGGGAAGTTGTCTTCCAAGACTTTGATAACTGCTTTGTCTAGCTCAAGCGCTGCAATATTCGCAAGCGTAGGACTTGTTGGCGCCCCTTGCGGCAGGAAGTTCCCGTAAGTCGAAATCTGAGCAAATGTCTCGGCTGCCTCGTCATCGCAATGAAAATTCTCTTTGAAAATTTTTCGTACAGTTTCGAATGACACTGTGTTGAAAAAATTCTTGAGGTCAATATTTAGAACGAGCGGCTTATTGACGTGCTCCATAGCATTCGTCACGATGGACCGCCCTTTCACACATCCGTGCACATACTGTGGCAGTTCTTGTTTGCACAGCATTCGATTCAGAATGAGACGCTGCGTTGTCTTTAGCTTCTCGTGCGGAACTGAAATTGTGCGTACGCCACCCCTACGTTTCGGGCGATCGTAGGTTGTGTAGAGGCTGTGCGAATCTCTCGAAAGATTTTTGAGGAACTGAGGATTGGTCCCCAGCTCCTCGCAGATGTCGCTAAGACTCAATGGTGACTTAGAAGGCATCTGTCACTCACAAAATTGCGTGGGTGTCCAATTGTTGGAGCATTCGTTTCCGATTAGCGACTCGCTAATCATGGTTCGCAATTGCCGAGATTATAGTTTTTGGATATGCGCAGCGTCAAATGAATCAGCCTGTTGCCATGAGGTTGGCGCCCATTGTTCCAGATATAATGCCCACTCTACTGGCTTTGATTCTTGGAGCGCACAATGAACCTGACAGCATGTAATGGGGTATCCATCCCATCTTTTATGTATGGAACTGCATGGAAGAAGGAGGAAACATCACGGCTTGTGCAGCTAGCGGTTGACGCCGGTTTCAAGGCGATCGATACGGCCAACCAGCTCATCCATTACCAGGAAGCGATGGTTGGCGATGCGCTCAAGATTTTGATGGATAAGGGAATTGGTCGCGATTCGTTGTTTCTCCAAACGAAGTTCACATCCGTGAATGGTCAAGACCACCGCACACCATATGATGCGAAGGCTGATTTGACGACACAAGTAAAACAGTCGATGGATAGCTCACTTCAACACCTGCACACCGATCATGTTGATTCGTATGTGTTGCATGGTCCATACTATCGCCACGGACTTGGCAAGGAGGATTGGGAGGTTTGGACTGCTATTGAGGAACTGTATAGAGCTGGCAAAGCTCGCATGATTGGTGTCAGCAATGTGGGTTCGGAGCAGCTAGCGGAACTCTGTGCGAAAGCATCTATAAAACCAATGGTGGTGCAGAATAGATGCTATGCAATCATGGGCTGGGACGCCGATGTCAGACAAATCTGCCGCGATCACAACATTATCTATCAAGGATTTTCCCTTCTCACTGCTAACTCCCGCGTTCTTGCAGAACCCGCAGTCCAAGCCATTGCGAAGCGCGTAGGAAGTGGACCGGCGCAAGTTATCTTTCGTTTCGCAATGCAGGTTGGAATGTTGCCTTTGACAGGAACTTCCAATGCCAAACATATGAAAGAAGACTTGAGCGTAGATCAATTCACGCTGACAGAAGACGAAGTCGATCAAATTGAAATGATCGCTCAGAGATAGTTCTCTATCCTGGTTTTGAGAACCAATAGGTCACATCCCGTTGCATCAGTTGCCCAACGAAAGCAGGGATGCTGCGCTGTCTTTCTATCGCTTTGTCTAACCTTAGATTGTCAGGTTGCTTTCCGAGTGCGTTCTCTTTGATCAGTCGCTGCATCTCAGATGCAGACGCCGTGTCACCTAACGAGTTGAACATTTGTAGAGCTAGTTCCAAAAACGGAATTAGACAAGCACTCTTTGCGGAGTCTTCGCCATTAACTGGAATGTAGTGGGCCTTCTGTGCTTCGAAAAAACGTTCGAAGTGGGCAGCGGCATCTCTTGACGCGCCGTTCTGGAGCATACTTGCGAAGATCTTGTTGTACATTTCACATGTAGCATCCCATTTGTCGGCGCAGCCTTCCCAAGTGTTCACTGTAGCCCAATTCAATTCTGATAAGCAGCTAGTGAAGTCTCCTTTCTTCAAATGTATCGCTGCGAGTTCAGTGTTAACCCATCCGCGATAGATCAATTTGAGGAGCTCCACTCCCTCTAATTTCCCACCGCTTTTCGGGTCGCGCAGATGTTTTTGAAGTAATGTGTCCGCGGTTTCGTAGTCTTGCAGCTGGACACATGTAAGCGCCAAGTCTGTGTCGAAACGGAACTGCAAAGCTTGATCGCTCTGCCAATTGACGGAGTCTCCCTCGTTAATTGCTTGCTCTAAAAGCTCTTTGGCAGTCCAGTAATCTTCTTTTCGATATGCGCTCTGCCACTGCGTTTCATACTTCTGGCAGAGCCGCCGCTCTAATTCTGTCGCTTCCATTAGGTCATCTCAATGACGACTCTAAAGCGAGCCTTTCCACTCATCATTCGTTCGTAAGCCTCTCCTGCTTTTTCAAATGGATACGATTCGATCATTCCACGAATCCCATTAAGAGCTGCAAATCGCATGCAATCTTCTGAGTCGCTCGACGTGCCGCTGGGCCATCCGCTGATCGAGCGGCGCTGCCCTATCAACGCGATTGGACTGACCTGAATAGGCTCTATATCCGCACCGACAACTACCAGTCGTCCGTCCACTCCAAGTGCCTCTATCCATGGTGTCATAGCTTTTGCATTGGTCACTGTCGACAGAATGACTTTTGCTCCGCCCGAACTTTGCAGTGCTTGAACGGCTCCTGGTGTTTCTGAATTGATGTAACGGTGCGCACCCAGTTGCTTGGCTAATTTTTCTTTGTCTTCGCCGCGCGCGATGGCGACAGTTTCAAATCCCATCTTGTTTGCAAACTGAACACCGAAGTGTCCCAGACCTCCGATGCCCAAGATGGCCACTGTGTCTCCTGGCATTGCACCGGCATGGCGCAGGGCGTTGAAGGTTGTCACTCCGGCGCATAGAAGCGGGGCAGCATCGACCGAATTTAGTGATTCCGGGACTTTCGCGCATACGGCTTCGGAGAAAACCGCGTATTCTGCGTAGCCACCATCCATGGTGATACCTGGAATTTGCGGTGTAGAACAAACGACAAAATCACCGCGTCTGCAAGAGTTGCACTCCGAACAATGTCCGCCGTGCCAGCCGACTCCGACACGATCTCCTGGCTTGATGCGAGTGACAGCCGAGCCGACGCCATCCACGATTCCTACGATTTCATGACCCGGCACGATTGGATACTTCAGTCCAGGGAAGTGACCCGTGAAGGCGAAGCTGTCACTGTGACAAACGCCGCATGCCTGCACCTTGATGCGAACATCGTGTTCTAGAAGAGCCGGAAACTCCTTAGCCGCAAACTCAAGCTTTGCGTCTGGTTTGGATAGTTGAGCTATGCGTCCCGTTTTTCTTTGTGTGGCTGTTGTCATTGTCGCTCCGGCTGATGCGTTGCATGAGTGATGATTATGATGGTGATGCGTGGCCGTATATGGTATCTGGTTGCCTTGCCGCCATCATGAGTAGAGAGGTTTTGGATTAGGAGTGTTGTCGCCAGGTGGTGGATGTCAGGTGATAGGCGAAATCACCTTGTCAGGTGGCGGAAAGTTAGCAAGTCCCGCCTAGTCCCTGAGCCTCTCGATTCCATGAATAATCATTGGCGCCACAACCAGCCCTGCAGTCGCAGCCGCGCCGACTCGTCCTTTCGTTCCAAACTTAAGTGCAGCAAGGCGATATCCACCATAGCCGGCGGCGCCCATGATGCCGACATCCTTGGCCGCATCAAGACCGTTGACGAATGAAGGGCTGTAATACAACTCTCCCATGTGGCTTCCGATGTCGATGTATCCGCGGCTAATTGGGTTGACCCCGAGCACGGCGTCTTTGATTTCTCTTTGATTGAGTACTGATGTTGAGCCCGATTGATTGAGTTGGAGCTCAACTGGCACTTCTTTGTCTGCAAGCATCAGAGTGCGTGCGAACGAACCCATCGGGTTGATTGCTTTCAGTCGGTAATAGGGGTTCTTGCTTCCATCCAATTTTTGAGAAGCCTCGGTGACGCGGACATTTACATCGCGTCCAAGTGCGCGCAGATCGAAGCTGACTCCGTTGATGTTTTGCATCGAAGGAAGTCCATTGTCATTCTTTAGATCGAATGATGCATCATCGAGATTGATGCCTGTTAGTTTGACTGGTCCATCGCCGCCGTTGTGCACGGGGATTGTCTGAGGTCCTCCCATGTCGACCGCGATGTGTTCTTTATCCTTATTGATCTCCATTGTGTTCTTCAACAAATTGCTGACAGAGTCGTTGAGAACGATTGATGATTTCGATTCGAATCTGTTGATCACGTTGGCAGGTGAAAAAGATCCATCTTGCAAATTGCGAACTTCGAGAAGCATTTGTCCTGCGTCGAGTTCGAGCCCTTTCATGCCGCGTGTTTGAATGTGCCCTTTGACGCGTTCGGCGAGGTTGAATGGTTGTTCGAGTTGTGGCTGTGGCGTTCCTGAAACGGTGCCGGCGGCTTTTGGATGCGATTCGAAAAAGTCCCAAATCGTGTTAGTCAATTTGTCGAAATCTTCAGGAATGTGATCGCTGCCTTGCAGTGAAATCTCCCGAACTTCGACACCAGTATTGGTATCAAGGAATTTGCGCTCTGTCTGCTCTTTTGTTTTGACGATGATAGGATGCTGCGTGATCTTATTTTGATCGACCCAATAATCTGTCGCGTAGGGAGTCGACTTGAAGTTCGGCAGCCCGATTGCTTTTAACGAGCCAGGGACATTTTTCAAACCATCATATGGAATGAGTCGATCTGATGTGCCGTGAATGTTGAGCAAAGATACAGGGTGTCGCAATGGTGGTTCGGCTCCGCCCATTGCCGAGCTGACAACGGCGACGGCCGCGAGCTTGTCGGACAGCTCTCCGGCTGCGCGAAATGCGAGCATGCCACCATTTGAAAGTCCCGCCATGTAGATCCGTTTTGGATCAACGACGTATTCCTTCTCTGCAGTTTCGATAATCTTGCGCATGAAAGCGACGTCGTTAGCGTCTTGTCCCGGCGGAAGCAGCCCGTTGTCTGTATCCCAGGTTCGCCATTCGTCTCGACCGCCCCACTTTCTGGAGTCGGGATAAATTGCGATGAATCCTTTCTTGTCTGCCATTTCGTTGAATTTTGTCCAACGCGCAATTTCGTCGCCATCTTGACCTTGCCCGTGCAGCAAGATGATCACAGGCATTGGTGTTTTGTCGTCGTAGTTTGGCGGAACGTGAATTTTGAATGTTCGATCGGCGCCGGCAATCGGAATCTTCATAGAGTGATCGCCAATCTTGTCCTTGGGCTGCAAGACACCCGGATTGGGAACCTGAACTATCTTCCCTGTTTTAGCATCGAACGTTGAAATGGTTGGCGGAGCGCCGGGCGCAGGCTTAGGTGTCGCTGGTGGCAAAGCTTCTTTCTGTTTCTCTGAAAGTGTTTTGTAGATGTTGCGCACGACCGGCTCTGCGATATTGCTAATCCATTGAGGATTTGATTCGACGAACAATGAGACTTTCGATGCTTCATTGAAAGCATCAGCTGTGAGCAGTCCTGCAATTGATGGACCCGTTTTAGTTGCTGCTGTCGCGAACACATCACTTAAGTTGGGAACACCCAGTCCATCTCGATCGACTGGAAATGCAACGGACAGCGTCGGCGGCATGCCGATGATGTGTTGCGCCGCTTCGGGCATAGGGTTGTTCAACTCGGTGAACAGAAACGGTTTGCCGTCAGGCGCAAAGCCCAATCGCGCTTGCTTTATGTCCATTGAGTATGGCGTTCCGAACACAGTCAAATTGAGAGAAATTCCCTCAATGTTGGAAGCTGTGTGCGTCGCCTTGTCGATGTCGCATTTGATGTCGCCTATGTCCAGCGAGCGCATCTTGATATTGCCGTTCAAGAACTCGCCGTCTAAAGGAATCTGTTTCGTGTCTGTTCTATCAATTATGAGTTTCGTGCCAACCTGCTTGGCTGACTTAACTTCCTTGCGCAAGGCCGGCTCAAGTTCTCGCAGCGCGCTGTGCGAGAAGGTTCTGCGAAGTTCGTCCAATACAGGAGCGACCGCAGGGTTTATGTCATCGGATGTATTTCGTACGTCCGCCATAAGTTGCCGCGAGGAACTCTTTGAAGAGATCTCCATTTTGCAGATGATCGGAACCTTGTCACTGGGGAAAGCACGTAGGGACGGGCGGCGAGCGTTGGCGGCGCTTGAATTTTGGGCGCTGGCCCGGAAATTGACAGTTGGGAACAGTTTGGAGTATAGTTAACCGTATGGTTAATTAACCGATTGGTAAAATACGGTGCAGCAACAACAGGACCAACTGAGTCTGACATTCGGAGCTCTCGCTGACCCAACGCGGCGAGCCATGCTCGCTCAACTCAGTCGAGGCGATTCAAACGTTTCCGACTTGGCTAGGCCGTTTCTGAATGACATGACGCTTCCTGCAATCACAAAGCACATAAAGGTTTTGGAACGCGCAGGCCTCATTACAAAGACCAGAGATGCTCAGTGGCGTTCTTGCAAATTGAATGGCGATGGGCTGAAGGACGTTGCAGATTGGGTTGAAGAGTATCGCGTCTTTTGGGAAGAGAGCTTCGATCGACTCGAGGCCTATTTGAAAACAGTCACATCGAAGGAGTCTGACAAACAGTCAATGTCCGATTCAATCGGTGAGTCCGGCGCCGAAACGAAGGTTGAAGCACAAGATGCATCGAATGCGAGTGCAAAAGACAAAAAGAAAGGAACGAAACGTGGTCGTAAAAAACAAATCTAACGAGCTGAGAATAGTCAGAGTTTATGACGCGCCAGTCAAAACAGTCTGGGAAGCATGGACTGATCCCGTGCAAGCTGCACAGTGGTGGGGGCCGCGTGGGTTTACAATCACTACTCACAGCAAAGAACTTAAGCCGGGAGGGCATTGGAAATACACGATGCACGGACCGGATGGCACCGATTATCCAAACTACGCGACATATCACGAAGTCGAAGAGTACGCGAGGCTCGTATACGATCATGGCGCAAGCGACAAGGATAGCTCTCCCTTGTTTCAGGTTACTGTCACGTTTGCCGAACGCGGTGGGAAAACAACGATGGACATGCGCATGACGCTTCCAACTCCGGAAGCAGCGCAAGAAACTGCCAAGTTCGTCAAAAAGGCTGGCGGAAATGCAACATGGGATCGCCTCGCGGAATATCTGGAGAAGAAATCATCTGGTGTCGAAAAGTTTGTTATTAACCGATCGTTTGATGTCTCTCTCGAAAAGATGTTCGAAGTGTGGACAAGCTGTGAGCACGTTTCTAAGTGGCTTCCACCTACTGGTTTCGAAATGGAGTTTCTCGAATGTGATATCAGAGTCGGTGGCAAGACTTTTTATTGCATGAGCAACAAAGCTGGGCTGAAAATGTATGGACGTGCGCACTACTTAGAAATCGAAAAGCCGAATCGCATTGTATACACGCAACAGTTTACTGACGAGAAAAACGAGACTGTGAGCCGTCATCCAATGGCTCCGACTTGGCCTGCGACGATGTTGACGACAGTGGATCTTACTTCTGAAGGTCCAGATCAAACACGCGTGACAATTACCTGGGAATGCTACGGAGATACGACACCGGAAGAACTGGCAACCTTCGTTGCTGGAAGAGCCGGCATGACTATTGGTTGGACAGGTTCATTCGACAAGTTGGAAGAGTACTTGCAGAGCACATAAAAGAGGCAGGCTAGAAGTGGAAGCTTATGCTGCCATCTTCGTTGTTGATCATGGTTAGGTTAAAGCTGGGCTCTTTGCATACTGCTGCGAGCCCCTCGCTGAACTTGCCGATCGACTGGTACTCGGGCGCTAGAATGTATTTTCCGGAACGGTCAATGATGCCTTTCTTGTTACCGGCCATAGTGACGACTGCTCTTCCGTTTTCAAATGAGCCTGCGTAAGAATCGTATATTGCAGGCAGCGCCAGCGCTCCACTTTTGTCGATATAACCCCACTTCCCGCCTTCGTCTTCAGTAAACTGAACGGCTGCCAGTCCCTCGGAGAAATCTTCAACGCGTTCGAACTTCGGTGGAACCACAAATTGGCCGTCCACCCCGACGAAGCCCCATCGCGCGTTACCATTTTCTATAATCTCGACGGCGGCAAGTCCTTCGCGAAATGATTCAGCGTGTCGAAACTGCATCGGTATAACTAGCTCACCAGTTTTGTCGATGTAACCATAAGTGGTGTCATCTCCTTTGTGGTCGCTTACTAAAGCGCGTCCATCGTTAAATGGACTTGCAAAACTGAATTGCGGCGCTATGACGATGTTTCCTTCAAGATCGATGAATCCGTAATTCCCGAAGTCTGAATAGTCTTTGCAGTTCCACGCAAACGGAATCAATCCTTCCGATAGTTCCCACGAATCTCCCGGACGTGGTAACTCTACGATGATTTTTCCTGTCCGATCAATGAGTCCACCGCGCTGATTCTTTTCGTCTCGGAAGTCGAACACATCAGAAGTTACTCGTTTTAGTTTGGAAAATGTCGGATCAATCACAAACTCGCCTGACCTGTTTATCACACCAAATTGGCAACCATCAAGATGATCCGTGCAGCCAGTGCAGTGATAATGGCCGCCTATCGCCGCTACCGCCAGTCCGTCCTCGAATCTATCAATGACAGTAAACTTCGCTGGAATCACAAGCTTGTATTCGCGATCAATGAAACCGAAAAGCGGTGGATCTGAATCGCCAACTTCGGCTCCAGCCAAGTCTTCATGAAATGGAAATACTTTTTGGAACTGCTTGGGAAGAATAGTCCCAGTGGCATCGATCACTCGTCTGTCACGTCGGTCCAGGATGGATACGCAAGCGAAGTCGCCGCGAAACTCCTCAGCGTTCGGGAAATCCATCTTGAACAGCTGATTGCCTGATCTGTCGATAAAGGCTTTGTGTTTGTGCTTGCTTACTACCGAATCTATTTCTACCAGCGCGATTCCATTTGAAAAGCTGCTGGCTCTTATGAAACGGGGCCGAATAACCCAGTTTCCGTCTGTGTCAATATAGCCATATCCCGATGCGTCCGATACTTTCCTTCCTGCTCGCTGCTCAAGGAGCAGAACGCGCTCATTGAGCTTTGAGAGATGCGCCGTTCGACCTTGTTGTTGCAACAGTTCTTTGTACTCTGCGAACCATTGAAATGATTGGTTGTAGTTAATCGACTTCGTTGTTGTTCTTGCGTGCTCTTCGTAGATTTCCAGAAGCTTTTCAAAATGTCTTTCTGCATCGACTGGTCGATTCTGCCGCACATAGAATTTGCCCACTTCAACGAAGGTGTCGCAGCCGCTCCAGTAAGGACCATCATGTTTTTCATCGATGCGAATTTGATCCAACGAAAACAGATAAGCCCACTCTGCGTCCTTGGCTCGACCATGGCGCTCAAAAAATTGTGCAACTTCCAGCGGATCCGTGCGAGGAAATTGGTCAAGTTCGTCGACCACTGCCTCGTTAATCTCTAGACAGCGGCGGAACAGTCTCTCTGCGACTTCCAGCTCTCCACGTCGTTCGTAAATTCGCGCAGCTGCAATGAGCTCCTTTCTGTAAGCCGATGTGAAATTCTTCGGATTTTGTTTCAAGGTGCGATCATAAACTTCGAAACCAAGTTGAAGTTCTCGATCGAATGATTTGTTGTCGCTGCGAAATTTTCGAAAGAAATGTGCAAAGAAAATATGTGCCTGTGCAAGTTGAGGAAAGGTATCTCCAAACTTTCGAGTAGCTTCCTCGACAGCCTCTTTCCATGCGCTTTCAGCCGCATCAAGGTCACCGGCTTGCTCTATCCTTTTGATTCTGTGCGACCAACCATAGATGTGCCAGCGATCTTGATCTTCTTCACTAACACCAATCAAGGATGGAATGTGGGAGCAAGGCCCGTACTTCCAGTCATATGGACCGAGCTGCTTAATGCGAGATTCGACCTCGGCTTTCTTTGCGTCGTCAAACCGCGACCACATTATTTCGAAGACAGTAAATCGTCCTGGATTCTCAAACTTGTAGAGTATCAAGCCGGGCTCAAGTCGATCTCCGCATGATGCACGCCAGGCCTCCGAAAGATCATCCATCACTCTTTTCCAGAGCGCGCGTTCTTCGGGAGATTCTTCAAGGAGCATGGATGTTCTTTATTGGGAACAATTGGCGGCTAGGAAGCGATTATATCTAATTTCCTTTGTAGGCGCTTTATGCCGATGCGTACGTGTTCCAACCTGCATTTTACGAGCGCGAAACAATTGCGATGGTGTGTTTAACACTCGTGGTTCGATAATGGTTTGGTCCGGGTTCACCACACACAAACCATTCGCGTTGGAGTAGAGCCATGTTCAAACTCAGCGTTCCATTTGCATTTCTATTTGTATTGACATGCGGTTCAATTCAGCCTTCCTTTGCACTGGACAAACTAAACGATACGGAGATGAACAAAATTTTCGATGGCTATAAGTCTGGTTTTCTGATTCGAGAAATTGGACAGCCCGAAGATGTGATGAAGTATCATGCCACCGTATGTAGTGAAAGAATCAGCCCCTGTTCCACTTTCAAAATATTCAACTCACTGGCCGCTTTGGATTCAGGCGTTCTGACAGGACCCAACCACGAGTACAAGTGGGACGGAAAAAAGCGAGAACTTGAAACACACAATAAAGATCACGTCTTGAAGACAGCCATACGCGATTCCGTTGTTTGGTACTTCCAGCGTGTTGCGAGGGAGATTGGTCCAGAGCGCATGCGCACGTATCTTCAACAGCTTCACTATGGCAATGAAGACATGTCGAGCGGTCTGGATAAGTTCTGGCTTGGAGACTCGAATTCGCTCAGAATCTCTGCAGACGAACAGACAAAGCTGATAGAAACTCTGTGGGAAGACAAGCTGCCAGTTTCGAAACAATCACAGGAGACAGTCAAAGACATTCTCAAAGTGCGTGAAACAGAAAAGGGGACGTTGTATGGAAAGACTGGTACTGATGGCAAGAAAGGCCAAATGGTGCTTGGTTGGTTTGTTGGTGTGGTCGAGAGCAACAAGCACAAGTATGTTTTCGCGACCAACATTCGCCGCGATCACGATGCGAGTGGACGAAAGGCGCGGGCGATGACTGAATCCGTGCTTACAAAGATGGGCTTGCTCTGAGCCGCTGTTTAGTGTGGAACGATTTTGCGCATCGTAATGCCATGCGACTGTGAGAACTCAAATCGATAGAATTTGCGGTGCGGTCGAAAGGCTGCACCGTGATTTTAAATACCCACCTGGCGCTGATGCTGCTGTGAGCATCGCTCAGCGGCTTGTGTAATAATGGGTTCAATGGCTCGGGGACAGGAAACAACCGATTGAAGGTCCCAACGTGGGATTGCAACTATGAAAGTCGCGATCTTTTGGAGTTTGATAGCCGTTTGGGTTTTGCCCTTTGTCGGGGCGGCTTTTTATGTGAATCGGGAGCGGCTGCTCTCGATTGCCTCTCCTTTTTGGCGTGCCGTCAGAGCTCTCGTTGACCTGGACGCTCGCGAAGAGCTTGTCTTTCGAAACAGGGTCAGCACTGCGAAGCAAAGTTCGGAATTTTTGCTTTCAATGGCGAAGAAGGCTTTATCTGAGTCGTTGAAAACTGAGCAGCGGCTGATTGAGCAAGTCCAGGACGCAATATCGAAGCAGGCAAAGCTCATTGCAGCCTCGGTTGAGACAGAAATCGCGACGACGGAGCAGCGTGCAGAAGCCGTTCTAAGTCGATCTGCTGAGTTGAGTCAGAAACTTGAGATACAGATATCGCACACTAATTCGTTGATTGCAGAAGTGGAAATTAGGGAGCGTGCGTTGAGAAAAATCGAGGATATGGCCCGGTTTGAAGAGCAGCAGAAGATTTCCAAGAAGCTTGTCGCTGTGTACGCGAGGAGAGAAAGGACAGTTAGAAATTACTTCGAAAGAATAGAGAAGTTAGTGGAAGAACGAGAGCAACAGGCCGCGAAACAGATTGAACATAGACAATGCATCGAACCTTCCTTTGTCGAAATGACCGCGAAGTTTGATGAGGTTCTCGATAAGATTTGTCGTCCATTTCAGCGTATTTCAGCACTGGCAAGTGAAGTGAATGAGAAGCTCGTTTCAGTTAATCCCAGTATCGAACATGCCTTTGAGCGGCTCTGTACTAACTTTCGCGCCATGCGGAAACTAGCGGAGTCAGCCGCTGAAGAAGAGGAATATCTGGAAACGAATCTTGCTACCATGCATCAAAGGATCGAGGAGTCCAGCGAGCACGCAAAGGAACGCCTATTCAAGAAACACTCAGAGCAAATTGAAAGCGTAGTACTGGCACTAAAGCCGATAAAGTTGAGCAACGCCCAAGTCGATCAGGGGATATTCAGGGTCGAGAAGCTGATTTGCCGTTTTTTTGTGCTTAAGACATTGTTGAGTGGAGTGACCGGAACCGCTTCGGAAGTAATTGCTGAATACAAAGCATTGGTGAATAACCTGTGCAATCTGATGGGAGCGATGTTCAAGAATCCCAATAAAATTAAAAGTTCAGGTGTGCAATCCACGGTCAGTATCGAATTCAATGAGCGGATTGATGCACTCGAAAAGAAGGTTTTGATGGCATTTCTTACTCTTGCAAAAAGTGATCTGATTCGTAAAGACATCGTGCGAACCAAAAGGAGAATTGATTCAGTTTCGCTTGAAGTAGCAATTAAGCTGTCCGAGCAGAAGCTCGAACTTCAGAGGTGGTCCGATATAGCGGAAATGGCTGAACGGCACGGTCTGCCTCTTGCGCTGTCCATTGCTTCCCATCGAAGCGAGGAATGTGCGAAACTTGTTCAGCATCTTGAGCAATGCATGGACGTTCTGTCCAGCTCTTATCGTTTCATTGACTACAAAGCATCTAGTCCTACATCCCAGCCGTCAATCCACCATCAATCGGAATGATAGCGCCGGTGATGT
>CAYZJR010000115.1:0-20946 GCA_964478655.1 uncultured Candidatus Obscuribacterales bacterium | reverse complement strand
TCTCTATGCCCTCGTTTTGCCGAACACCAAAGCTGGAGCTGCTGTGTTGTTAGCAAATCGTTTGCGCGAGGCTCTGACTGCCACTCCGCTTGCTCCAGGTTTTGACAAGAACTCGCTGAAGTTGTCGTTCGGCATTGCGACGATGCCCGATCAGTGCACCGACTTGGTGACACTTGTTGCGCAAGCGAAGACTGCAATGGAAGCCAAGTAGTACGAATACATGGGCTGAACCATGACTGGCGATCCCAAACCAACTCAAGAATTCGATTATGTTTTGCCGAAGATTGTCCTCGGCGAAACTGGCAGCCCGCCTACGCGAATAGACGTTCAGAAGATGTTCGTAACGAGCAAGGCAAACCGTGAGCGTACGGTCGAATGGTCCTGGAAAGCAGGTTCTAGGACATATGCGCTGCAGGTCGTGTACCCATTTGTTCGCGACAGCAACTGGTGGGACTATGAGCGAAAAGATGACCCCGTGTGGAAAATCTTGGAGGTCGGCGCGCACGGAAACCCTGTGAAGTGGGAGTACAAATCTTCTGATGTTACCCTGGCTGCAGAGATGGTGGGCATGATCGATGCGGAGGCAGTTGGTGGAGCTGCCTCCGCCGGTGATGGCATCGAGCTTACGGCGACTCTGGCATTTGATGATTGGATTACTCGCGACTATCGAGAGTTGCCGGTCTCAATGGGGCAGGCCGCGCCACAGTTGGTCTATGCCTATCTGCAGAATTTGCAGAATGTGTACTTCGTCGGAAAGGTCGTGCTGGGTAATCGCGGCGAACACGCAGAAGTCTACTTCGAAGGCGGAGTGCCGGTGCATGCCGTTACAGGCGATCTAGTAGGAGACGGTGCGATTGAAGAAATGGTCAGTTGGCAGGTGGCAACGTTCGAGTCGTTTCCTAATCAAACCCCTGAATTTAGAACCGTTTCGACATCGCTCCCTCAACTTATAAATCAAGGACTGGCCCTGCTCGAACAGAAACGATATCTCGCTTCGGTTGGGCTGACGTTCGAGTCAACCCTTGCCAGGCTCAACTCCGATGTGGCTCAGCTCGGAAGAACCCAACTCAACGGGCTATCAAAATGCATTTACGAATTCATTGAAAAAGAGAGTGCCCTCATAGATGTATTGCGCGAATTGCAGGTCGAAGACCGAGACTGGGTGCCGGCATTGCTGCATCTATTGCAGGTGGGTCTGGTTGCGCTGAAGCCACCAGGGGCGGCGCGCAGGCGATACAGTCCAAGTGCACTTAGCATTGACGATAAATGCAAGGCATTGTTTTCTGCTCAGACCGGACTTTACTGTTACAGAGCACTTTTGCTGTTCCTTCAAAGAGAGTTTCATCGATACCAATTGACCGATGAGGCGGTATCGCTGATAGTGCTCGATCTGAAGTTGGGAACTGCAAAGACTCAAAAGGCCGCTTGGTTGCCACCGAATACGGTGAAGGTCCTTGGGCGGAAAATGGACTGGTTGAAGCGTCCAATCGATACCTTTGCGCACTTTGAGACCCTCGATTATGCGTTGCTTTTGCCTAACACGAATCTGAAACAGGCGACAGCGCTCGCCAAGCGATTGGTCAAAGTTTTATCGCGTTGGCCGCTGACTGCCGAAATGCACGGCGGGCTAGCGGTTGTCTGTGGTGTCGCGTCACTTCCTGCAAACGGCGGAACTTTGGAGAACCTCATCCTCGGCGCCAAGAATGCCAAGGACCGGGCCAGGGCTGCGCACCTTTCACTTGTTGTCGCGGGGCATCCGGTGACTGCTTCGAGCGAACCGACTGCTCTCGAAAGCGGCGCACTGCCGGTGGTTTCGCACGCGGTGACGACAAACATCGACGCCGGTCGCTTGACCTACACCGATCTGTTGTTTCGAGCAGGGCAGCTCACACCCGACCAGTTGAAAGAGGCGAGTGATTTGGTGAAACGAATGCCGGTTCCCCTGCCGCTTGGACGCGTTTTGGCGATGGAGGGGCACATCGAAGAGCGAACAGTGGATGCCGCCGTTGAAGTCGAGGCGCTGCTCAAAAGGGGAGTGGTGACGCTCGATCAGGCGATGAAGGCGCTGACGCTCGTGGGAAATCATGACTTCGATCTGCCGACGGCGCTGCGAAGGCTTGGTGTGAGCACTTCTCAGCACCGCATGCGCATCAGCCAGCCAAACCCCATCGGGCAATTGTTGGTGGAAGTGGGTGCGATGAATGACTGGCAGCTCGCCGAACTTCAGTCGTTGAGCGAGGGCTGCGGCTTGCCCCTAGGAACTCTCGCCGTCACGAAAGGGCTTGTCTCTCGATATTCACTGCTGACGGCTATTCGCTTGCAGCGCCTGATTCGCGATGGTGTCTTGACGCGGGCAAATGCAGTAAACGCATGGAAAGTTGCGCGCTCGCGCGGCGTCACGCTGCCGCAGGCATTGAGAGATATGGGGCACGGCAAGGTGGCTGAGCTGTGGAGGGTTCCTTTGAAGCGTATGCCACCACCGGCGCTGCCATTTAGTGCGTTCGACGAAAAGCCTCTTCCGCCTCTGTACAGCTCAAACCGTGCCGATTGGATTATTGCCGAGCTTATGGTTTGCGGTCGTGTCATTTCTTTGACCGAGTATCTGACTGCATGCGAAATCGATGTTTTGGAGAACAAGGATGCAGGAACTGTGTTGGTCGAATGCGGCTTAGCGTCGGATTCTTTGGTGAGCGTCGGAAGGGAGCTTGCAGCATCGTTGGAAGCAGGCAAAGTCTCTTTCGATCGGGCAGTCAGGTTGATTGTGAGGGCGAAGAAGTCGGACGTCAGGCTGTCTGAGGGAGAGGAGGCGGCCGAGAGGTTGGCCGAATTGATGCGCCAGAGTTCTGGCGGTATGAGACCACCAGCGGTGGCAGGCTTCGACTCCTCGATGGGCGCAGTTGACCTACTCACCTCTGCCGGTCTGGTCACCGAACGCCAGTTGCGAGCGGCGAAGACGCTGTCGGCCGCGAAGCAGCTGCCGGTAGAAGCGACTATTCTGTCTTCGGGCGTTGTGGACAGGCGCTTGATTGACTTGAGCATGGAAGCGCGGAAGTACCTGTTGAGTGGCGACCTGGACATCAAGCAAGTTTCGGCTGTTTTGAAATACTGCAGGGAAAACGGTAAGTGTTCTTTCGCGGGCGGTGTTTCGGTTTTGGGATTTGCCGCCGCGATTCGGGATTGAGACGGCGAGGCTCGGGGATCTTTGTCCTTACTATAGAAAGTCGCAAGCGGAGGGGAAAGAATTAGAAAAGAGAAAGTCCTGCCGGGTTCGAGGCTGGAGGCGCATTTGCTGAGTACCAAAGTACTCCGCATTCACACGCCCCAGCATCGAATCACCGGCAGGACCCCTGTCTTCTGCTAGTTGAATCGTCTCATCGACGACTCAACCAGATGTTCTTAGTGCTTTTCGCCTGAACCGTTCAGCTTCTTCAGAGCCTCGCCGATGCGCCGAGAGCTGGTCTTGTAGCTCTTCGCCTTGAGGGCGACGCAAGCAGCTTCGAGGTCGGAGATTGCCTGAGTATGAACGGGCTGCTGCGACTGCGCGAAAATCTCGGCAGCGCGGCGGCAGTACCAGTCGGCCTTCTCCCAGTCAGACAGAGTCTTGGGGAAGAACGAGGTGAGTGAATAGCTGGCGTTCGACACGGCGGTGACGGCGACCTCGAGCTCGCTCTTGCGCAGCTTGCGGTCTTCGTCTTCCACCAGGGTGTCGCACGTCTTCAACAGCGAGTTGGTGCAGTCGAACACGCGATCGAGCTCGGAAGCCGGCGTGTACAGCTCTTCGCGATCGAGGAACGCGACGATGCCGTCCCGGAGCTGCTGAGCGTAGCCCTGGATGAGCATCGAGGCGGCCAGTGCATCTTCGTTCTGATTGCGACGATTGATCGCAACCAGCTGATCGGCAGCGGAGGCGGCGGCGGTCGCAAGACCACGGTGCTGCTTCAGGAGGTTGCCGCAACGGAGTGCGCTCGAGCGAATGAGTGCGCTGCATTCAACGATGACGGTGGAGAGCGCGCTGTTTACGGCAGCACGGTCTTGTTCACCAGCCAACTCAGAGGATTGGACTGCCCAGAGAAGAGCAAGACCCAGGTCGCCGGCGCGAACGTAGCGGTGAACGTTGTTCATCGCCTCGTCGAACAGCCTCGGGCCCTGGTCATTGGGGGTGTTTTGGTTCATGATGGACCTTCCAAGTTGATACACTGCACAAACGGCAATGACCTCCAGCTCTGAAAATCAGAGAGAAGGAATGCGCGAAATATGCAGAGAACTTAGTTGAAGCGGATAGAAACTCTTTGACGCAAGAATGAACAGAAGAACGGTGGGAACCTATCAAAGACCGTTTTGTTATTACTAGTCACTCTGAATTAAAGTGGACTTAGCTGCGCTAGCAAAGAGGAATTGAAAGCCTCTTGATAAGCGGACCTTGGTGGCAAGGCTCCGATTTACCGCTTGAGAACCGACTCGAAAATGCAACTCGGATCTCTCAAATCACCTCTCAAATCTCCAAAGATTTTTCCGGAAAAATCTCTGACAGTGGCGCATGATTTTCCGAACACCTTTGTGGGCAGCGGCATTCCAGGCACCACATATAGAGGCACTGATATTTTGGGAACGACAAACATTGCAGAACTTGCGCAAGGCTCAGAGCCTCTTGACATCCAGGTCTTGCAACAATCTTTGCTGTTCCTTCCACACATCGCGTTGCGTTTGCGAGAGCTTGCGCTAAGAAGTAATAAAGCTCAAAGTTGTGAACTGTCTTGATAAGAGCTTTAAAGAAAACCTCTTCTCGCGCACCTTGACGACATAAAAGTTCCTAAATATACATGCCATTGCTTGAGCCTATAGCCTGTATTTCGTTAGTTTCTTCGTGTTTCAATCTTTCGCTCCATTTTGTCGAGGCCTTTGCACGCGTAACCAATATCTCGGTCGTCTAAAGACTTCGCCAATACATCCCTCGTGGGAATAGCGAAATCCGCTCCGCAAGGGGCTTGTGAGATCCTTCTTGCAAAAGAGGGGTCTGTTTTCTAACGCGAACTCGCTCTCGAGTTCACCTACTAGTTTGCATGCCATGAGCCAAGACTTCGAGCACAGCGTGTCTCGATTTCCGTGGTGTGCACAGTTTACGAAAGAGGGCAACCCAATGTTCAAATCCACGACTTTTCGAAAGCTTGGGCTGGTAGTGCTCCTGCTCGTCCTCAATATCGGACTTGGTATCGTCAGTGGTACCGACTGGTTGAGGGCGCCTCAGGTGAAACTGCCGGACATCACCGCAACTCCTGGAATCAAGATTCCGGGAATGCCTGATGGCGGGCTGCTGACCAAGACGCCCGACACCAGCAGACCCGCAGACAGCGCCAAGCCGCCCGCAGACAGCGCCAAGCCGCCTGCCGATGCCGCAAAGCCGCTCGATAAGCCAGGCGACACCGCAACGCCTTCCGACGCGCAGAAGCCGCAAGAGCCGGTCAACGTCACGAAGATCGAAGAGGGCGAGCAGCCTTCCGGTATCAAGTCGTTTCTGTTGAAGCTCCTGCCTGCGGTGCAAAACCTGCTTCTGGGCGGGCTTATGCTCGCTATCGCGTGGCTGGTCTACAACCCGATTCGCAACATTCTCAATCGCGCACTGGACTCGTCCGGTGCAAGTCAGCGAGGCAAGGCTGTTGTGATTCGCGGTGCGCAGCTCCTGTACTGGGGCATTGCGGTCTTCTTGTCCGCAAGTGTGATCGCTCCTGATGCGCTGAGCAAGATGTTCATCGGTGTCAGCCTCTTCGGTGCGGCGTTGACGCTTGCACTGCAGGGCATGATGAACGACTTCATCTGTGGTGTTCTTTTGAGCTTCTCTCCCCGGTTCAAGATCGGTGATGAGGTGCAGCTCGTAGGTATGGAGGTAAAGGGTAAGGTGGTCGATGTCGGCTATCTCGCCACGATCATCGAGACTTCTGACTCGACTGTCACTGTTCCTAACAGGGAGCTGTGGTCGCGAGCCACGAAGAACATGAAGCCCGCTCCGCCTCCTCCGTCCAAGATCATTCTTCCTCCGGGATACGACTTCAACAAGAAGGACTAACTGGATTCGCCAGTTAGATCCGCCAATGGACATCCGGCTTGCCAGGTCGTAGGCAAGCCGGTTCCGGGAGTACAAAAACGTGAAATACGCAATCGCAAACCAATACCCGTCGACGCGCAAGTCGGCGAGTGTGCTGTTGGTGGGTGCTTTCGAGGATGACTTCGAAACGCCGACCACGTCAAGTCTTTCTTCCGGCGTCGTGCGGGCCGTCGCCAGCACGAAGAACGCCATCATGCGCCAGGCCAAGGCCGAAGAGTTCTCCGGCAAGACCGGTCAGGTCGTTCGCCACTTCGCCGGCGGCAAGCCCGCGCAGGACGTGGTGCTGCTCGGTCTGGGCAAGCGCGCCAAGTTCGGCACGGCCAGCCTCAAGAAGGCGCTCATCAGCGCGTTCAAGAAGGCGCGCAGCCTCGAAGCCACGCGCGTCTCGTTCGACGTCTCCGCGCTTCTGCCGGGCAGCGCCGACGGATTCGCCGGCGTAAGTGCGTTCGAAGCCGGTGAGCTCATCGGCGCCTACGCCGGTCTCATCGACTACGAGATCAACCACCAGAAGACGAAGAAGAGCTTGAAGAAGGCTCAGTCGCACTTCGACAGTCTCACGCTCGTTGCGTGCGATGCTGACGATGCGGCTCGCGCCGAACTCGAGCGTGGTGTCGCATCTGGTATCACGATCGCCAAGTCGGTCAACCACGCGCGCGACCTCACCAACCTGCCGGCCGAGGACCTCACTCCGCTGAAGTTCGCCGACCGCGCTCAGGCTGTGGCTGACGCGAGCAACGGTCTCATCACCGCGCGCTTCTACCACAAGCGCGACCTGGAGCAGATGGGCGCCGGCGCCATTCTCGGCGTCGCCCGCGGCTCGTACGAGCCTCCGGTTCTCATGGAGCTGGACTACACGCCTGCCAGCGGCGCGACCAAAGAGGTTTTGTGCTTCGTCGGCAAGTCGATCACCTTCGACTCCGGCGGTCTGGACCTCAAGCCCGCCGACGGCATGCGCCACATGAAGCGCGACATGGCCGGCGGCGCCGCGACGCTGTCTGCCATCGAGGCCATCGCGGCGCTCGGGCTGCCGATCTCCATCAAGGTGGTCATGGCCGCCACGGAGAACATGCCGTCCGGTCGCTCGTACCGCCCCGGCGACGTGCTGAAGACGCTTGCGGGCATCACCGTGGAGGTCGACAACACCGACGCGGAAGGCCGGCTGACGCTGGCTGATGCCATCGAGTTCGCCAAGCGCAAGGGTGTCTCGCGCATCGTCGACCTCGCGACCCTCACGGGCGCGGTGAAGATGATCGCCGGTGACGTCGGTGCCGCCGCGTTCTCGAACAACGACGACTGGGCCAAGGAAGTCGTGGCTGCCGGTTCCGCCTGGGACGAGCGCATGGTGCACATGCCCATGTGGGACGAACTGCGCGACCGCAACCACACGGACATCGCAGACCTGAAGAACTCCGGCGGTCCGCTGGCTGGTTCGACGACGGCTGCGTGGTTCATCCGCGAGTTCGCCGGCGAGGACATCCCCTGGGTGCATCTCGACATCGCGGGCTCGGCCTTCCGCGATCGCGAAATCGGTGCGGACCCGCGTGGTTCGACCGGTTACGGCGTGCGCACGCTCGTGGAGCTGGCGCGTCGGGTCGCTGGCAAGCAGCAGTAAGCACCTGAGCCTTCGCTTGTCCGGCAAGCCCAAAGCTTGTCGGCAAGCGGAGCTCTTGTGTAAACGGAGAACGGGGAGCGGTGGCGAAAGCTGCCGCTCCCTCGTTCTTTTTTTTGCACTCGATCTCTTGACTATTACCTGCTTCTCACGTGTGTTAGAGTTAATCGCTATGAACACACGTCTTAAAAAGCTTCAAAAGTCGCTTGCCAAGCACAAGCTTGATGCACTCATCGTTCGCGTAAATGAAGGGGACAATCAAAACGTCCTCTACCTGAGCGGCTTTGGTGGAACAACCGGAGTCCTCGTCATAACCGCGAAGAAAGCGTTCATCGTCACCGATGCTCGCTATTACGTGCGTGCGGCGGCAGAGGCAGACGGCTACAAGTTGGTCAAAGTCATTCGCGGAAAGCGAGTGGTGGAACATATCAACGAGGCTCTGAAGCAGGCGCAATTGACCAAGACGAGTCGCATCGGTTTCGAAGCGGCGCACACGCCAGTGCAAATTGCCGAGATGTGGGGTAAAGACATTCACGGCAAGCTTGTGGGCACCACCCACATTGTCGAAAGGTTCCGCCAATACAAAGATGCCGAAGAAATCGCCGCTTTGAGAAAGGCATGCCGCATCACAAGCCGCGTTTACAACGAAGTGGCAGCCGTGATGAAAGCAGGCATGACTGAAAACGACGTATGCTTTGAGCTCGACATGCGGCTTCGCAAATACGGCGCTGTGAAAAACAGTTTCGACACGATCGTGGCGAGCGGTCCCAACTCAGCGATTCCGCACCATGCAACAGGCGAGCGCAAGCTGAAAGCGGGCGAGCCGGTGGTGATGGATTTCGGCGGATTGTTTCCTGGCGGCTATTGTTCGGACATCACGCGCACAGCGTTTGTGCCCGGCAAGAAACCGACAGCGAAGATGCAAGAGATTTACAACATTGTTCTTGGCGCCAACAAAGCGGCTTTCCGCGCGTTGAAGCCAGGAGTGAAGTATCGCGACTACGACAAAGTGGCTCGCGATTACATCGACGAACATGGCTACGGCAAGTACTTCACGCACGGTCTGGGGCACAGTCTCGGACTGGTTGCACACGACCCTTATGACTATGAGCATGACCCTTTTGATGTGGGTGCGGTCGTCACCGACGAGCCTGGCATCTACATTGATGGTGTCGGCGGAGTGCGCATCGAAGATGACCTGGTTGTCACCGCCGATGGTGCAGAGCGTTTGACCAACGCGCCTTATTGGAAGTTTTAGAAAAGTTCTTCGAGCACCGAAAACCTCAGGCTAGTCCAGCTTGGACAGCCGCTCGGAGAGTTCTTCTATGACTTTCGAAATCAAGTCGTCGACGGGTCCAACGGTGGTTCCCATGATGCCGCGGCTGCGCCTTTCGACGAGCCAATGCAAAAAGAGGAACCGCCCAAGCGTCTCGGCATGCGGCAAAACGCGTCTGACGTCTTGACCGTCACGTCCCGACTCGAAGCAATAGGAGTCAATCAGTTCATCACGCCATCTCGGAAACCCGCCATTCTTGGGGTGATCCATCGCCAGGGTCGCTAAATCCATGGTCGGAACGCCGATGATCGTAAACCACGACCAATCGATGATGAACAAGCGATCGCTGCGCAGGATGATGTTTTCCGCGTAGAGGTCGCCGTGCACAAGAGAAATCGGTTCGCCCGCCAGCTTCGGTGCAAGGCTCTGGGCGATGTTCTTGAGTGTCTGTGCCTGATGCGAACTTATGACGTACCAAGACTTGAGTTGCTGCGCCATGTTTGTGGCGAACTCCTCATAGTCGATGGGCGACAGCGAGCGCAGAATGTTGAGCTGCATCAGTTCGTCTGTGCGATAGGAATAGGCGCGGTGCAACTTCGCCAACTCCTTGCCGACCTGCTGTGCAAGTTCCTTCGAGCTTGCGTCCTTCAGGCTGACTGTGCCGAGATCTTCGAGAAACAATGCTGTAATCGGCCCCGCGTGTGCAGCCATGAAAAGCTGTGCTGAGTTCGATATCGACGGAATGAGCACGCGTTCGTGCAAGTCCTGCTCGATGTCCCATGGTGGCAAAACCAGCTTGTATATCAGGGTTTCAGGCAACGCGTCTTCAATGTAGAGTCGCATCACATACGAGAGGTCGCGATGGCGAAGCACTTCTTGTTTGCTGATGGTGACAGGTTTACCGTAAAACTCCATGAGCCAAGACATGAGCTTCTCTTCGGGCACCGGCTCGAGAAGTTTCAACGTGTCGCTTTCACCAAACTGGTTCACAGTTTTACGCAGTTTGCAGGGAATGGGGAGTCCGCCGCTTGAATCGGCTTCCTTCCATTCTACTGTAAGCGTTTTCCCAGAAAAGGAACTCTCAATGATTGCTCTTCTCATCTTGGGTTTCGTTCTGCCCGTGTTGTTGTTGCTTGCCTCAGGCAGGCTCACTTTCACCATCTACCGCGGCAAGGCAAGCGCGCTTCCTGCGACCGTTTCCATCGGCCGCAGCCCGAGCAAGCATTGCTTTGTCACGGTTCTGGTCAACGGACTGAGCGGAACCGGCTCGCAACATGCGCTCATCGCCGAAATTCCCTTGGCGCAAGCCACGAAGATAGGCGAGACTCCAATCGAACAGGTGCCTGAGGCTCTGTCCACAATGGCACCGGTCGAAGTTGAAGTCGTCGTCAAACAGCGCATCTTCGGTCGTCCCTTCGTGCACTCGCTGACTTGGCCCGGTGAGCCGAAAGCTCTCGAAGCCGACTCAGTCGGCGCAGAAGCGATGATCTCTCTGGTCTACCTTGCACTGGGCTTCGGCGCGCTTTACTTGGCGCTGCCGCTCTGGGCGGGTGTTTACTTTATGGCGTCCGGTTTTGTCCTTGGCGATCGCATCGCCGGGCGCAACTCCCTGCACGCCGGCAACAAGCTCAGTCTCGCCATCATGTGTCCCTTGCTGGCAGTCGCGAGCTTCGTTCTGTTCACTCAACTGAATGTTTTGACCATCGTGCTTGGCTTCCCGCTTGCCTTCTCATTCGGGCAGGTAGCGGGAATGCTTGTGGGCAGCCTCAACAAGAGCCGCTGAGTCCTCCCCGCCTTAATGTGGCAGGTGAGGAAAAACCAGTAAACTCTTGAGCCTGCCCATATCCAGGTGCGCACAAGGTTCTCAAATAGGAGGACGAACTATGAGTTTTGACCTTACAAAATGGCTGAGGGAGCAGGTCGGCGACAACGACCTCGAGTGCCCTCTGCTTGATATGTCTGGTGCGAAGCCGGAAGACGAGCGGGAATGGCTCGTCACCAACGGAATGGGCTCATTCGCATCGGGCGGAATTCTCGGCGCCAACACGCGGCGCTACCACGGACTGCTCATCGCGTCGCTCGATGCGCCGGTGCGCAGAACCGTGATGTTCACTCGCATGGACGAGGTGGTGGAGGTGGGCGGTGAGCGAGTCGAACTCGCCACCAACCACTGGGCCGGCGGTCATGTTGCGCCTCAAGGCTACAAGCACTTGAAGGCGTTCACCAACCGCCCGACCCCGACTTGGGTCTATGCCATTACTGGCGGTGTCATCGTCAAGCAGGTGATGATGCAGCCGAAGAAGCAGCAAGTGGTCGTCGGCTACACGTGGATTCCCGATGGCGAAAGCAAGGACAGCGTGAAGCTCACCTTGCACATGCTCGCCAACTATCGCGATTTCCACTCCCCGACCCGAGGCGCCAACGAGTGGCGTTTCGAGCAGCACATCTCCGGCAACGGCGTCAACGTAAAGGCCTTCGACTCGGCGCGTGGGCTGCGCATCTCCTTTGACGAAGGCTCGTATAAGGGAGATGGAAGCTGGTATTGGAACTACCAATGGCCCCGCGAGTGGGAACGCGGGCTCGACGATCGCGAAGACAACTATCACTTGGGTGCGCTCGAAGTCGAGCTCACCGCCGGCAAGACATTCACTGTGTGTGGCAGCCTCCTGGCGCCGCTCGGCGACGAGCTGCCTACAGCGGAGCATGTGTCGGCGACTAATGCACTCAAGGCCGTTGTCGGTCATCAGAAGGAACTGCTCAGGCTGGCCGGCAACCCCAAGAGCGCGTTTCTGCGCAACTTGGTTTTGGCCTGCGATCAGTTCGTCGTCGACCGCAAGTCGACGCAGGCACACTCCATCATCGCCGGCTATCACTGGTTCGGTGACTGGGGTCGCGACTCGATGATCAGCATGCCCGGGCTGACTCTGACCACCGGTCGCGCGGATGTTGCTCGCGGTATTCTGAAAACCTTCGGACGCTACGTGAGCCAAGGAATGTTGCCCAACTACTTTCCTGACTCCGGTCAAGAACCCGAGTACAACACGCTCGACGCTACCTTGTGGTGGGCGTGGTCGCTGTACAAGTACCATCAAGCGACGGGCGATTTGAAGTTCGTCAAAGAGCAGCTTCCTCTGCTCGACAGCGTCGTCGACTGGCACCGCAAGGGCACTCGCCATCATATCAAGCTCGACGAAAGTGACGGCTTGGTGGCTGGTGGTGAGCCTGGCGTACAGCTGACTTGGATGGATGCAAAGTGCGGAGACTTCGTCGTCACGCCCCGTCAGGGCAAGGCGGTGGAGATCAACGCGCTCTGGTACAACTTGCTCAAGACGCTGGAGTTCTTCCACAGAGCTCTGGCTCCTGTCGGTGCCGGTGCGGCTCGCAGCTTGCATCAGAGCGCTGAAGCTGACGGGGTGGGTGCCACCACTCTCAGTGCTGTTGTCGACAACGCTGCCGCCGACACCTACGCGCGGCTCGCGGAGAAAACTCGTCAAGGATTCGCCCAGTTCTGGAACTCAGAACGCGGCTGCTTCTACGACGTCATTCGCGATGACGGCAGCAAGGACGCCAGCATTCGTCCCAACCAGCTGTTTGCACTCAGTCTGCCGTTTCAGTGTGTGACCGCCGAACAGGCGAAGAGCGCGCTGGAAGTGGTGGAGAAAGAGCTTTTGACACCCAAGGGCATGCGCACGCTCGAACCGAAAGACCCTGAATACAAGGGGATCTACGGCTGTGGGCACGCGTCTGCCAACCAGTATTTGCGCGACATCACCTACCATCAGGGCACGGTCTGGCCGTGGCTTCTCGGTGCCTGGGTGGACGCGCGAATCAAGGTGCACGGCTCTGACGAGAGCAACAAGTCCTTCGTCCGCGAAAAGCTGAAGGGGCTGGAAGCCCACATGACGCAGGAAGGCTGCGTCGGCTCCATCTCGGAAATCTTCGACGGCGACGCACCTCATCGCGATCGTGGTTGCATCGCGCAGGCGTGGTCGGTTGCAGAACTGACTCGCGTCTTGGCGGAGCACCAGATTTAGTATCAGCAACTCCGCGCTGGTGTAGCAGCGGTCTTGCATGGGGTGGTGATACACCGGACAAATCGGCAGAATAAGCATGCGGCGAAAGTCGCATGCCTTCTGCCATTTGTCTCTTCGTGTCAAAGATACTATAACGCGTAATATAAACTTCTCTCCTATTCCCCGTGTTGATAGTTCATTTTCTGTGTTTGAATGATCGTAAGCGTTTGTCTTCAAACATTGGATATGTTGACACTGAGAAGCGCAAGAAACGGCGAACTGACACAAGTAAGGATCTACTTGTCGCTTTTGATTGCATGCACATTTGCTTGGTCGTCTCCACTTCGGGTACTTGCTGTGGATAAGGAAAAGAAGGGTTCAGCGAAAGGTTCTTTGAGTATTCGCGCGCAGGCTGTGCAGGTGGCAGGTCTGCCCGTATTCTTCACTGTCAACCTAAAGAACACCGGCGACGCGCCAATCTCTTATTGGTGTGGCAGGGGCTCCGATTGTTATCCGCAAGGAGAACTATTCGAGTTCCAAATCCTCGACGCCACCAAAAAGATCGTAAAGGCGGAAGCCTTCAACGGTGCCTACACGCAGGGTTCTGGCATCGACAAAACTATCGCGCAGAATTCGAGTGTGGAGTTTCCGCTCACGGCATCTCCGTTGCCGAGTGGAACCTACGAAGTTCGACTCACCAGCGCAAAGATCACATTTGAAAGGAACGGTGAAACGGTAACGCAGTGGCCGAAAATGCAGACTGAGAATGCGATAAAAGTCGCTGTCAAGGCTGATGAAAAGCTGAAAAACATCACAGAGGCTAACTTGTTTGATCGTGTGAGGAGTGGCGAGTTCTTTGCCACTCGTGTAGTCAATCACTATGCAGTTCCCGCAGTGACAGCAAGACTGTTACCACTACTTGAGAGTGATTCGGTGAAGGAGGCTTTCAATGTTGCTCATGCATTGAGCATGTCGAAAGTCATTCCGGTCAACACCGGCAGGCACATCGACAGCGCTATGCGCAAATGTCTCAGTCGAACGCCGTCATCTTATGAGAACACGAATCTGATGGTCTATCTCTGCGAGATTGCGAAACGCTGCAAAGACGATCTTTCTTTGGAGGCGGTATCAAAGTTGGCAAAAGATGGGCCTTCTGTCGAATCGCGTTGGCGAGCGGTGCAAGCAATAGCTCTGTTTGAGCAACCGTCTGTGGTGTCGGTGTTGCACGTGTTTTTGAAGTCGGATGACACTGCGGTGAAGGGTGCGGCAGCAGTTGGCTTGGCTGAAAAGAATGATGCGAGCGCGATTCCGGTGTTAATTGAGGTAGCCAAAACAAGGGATGGTCACCAAAGTTGGAATTCGATTTACAAAGCCTTAGCCAGGTTTCCCAAGGATGCTCGTGCACGCGCAGCGATACTCGAGGGCCTTAAGAGCGACGATGAGAGCCTGAAGCGAGACGCTCAAGATGCCGCAAAGATGCTGCCGCAGTGACACAGCTTTCAGTTTCGCAAAACAGAGCTGTTATTGTTAATGTCGAACGAAAAATCAATTTCTACGTGCGGAAGCGAACCGTCCGGAAGAGGACGAAATGGAGCCGCATTCTGAAGTGCTTTTCTTGCGGACTCGTCCGCCACTGTGTTGCTGGATGATTTAGAGACTTTTAGATCTGAGAGTCTTCCGTCATCTCCTAGAACAAACGAACACTTGACGCGTGCTGATTCTGCGCCTGCTGGCGGAAACCATGCCCTCTTCACCCTGCGATTGAAATCTGCCATGTAAGGTCCGAGGTCGACATCATGTAGACCCACTTCCAATCCGTGTTTGGGGCAGCAAACGAGCATCAGCTTCAGGTTCTTCTCTGAGATGCCGGCAGGTATTGGAGCTACCGTTTTCACGCTCTGTAACTGGGTGTACATGCGATCTGTTTCAACCGAACGTTTAGAACCCGTTTTGAACTGAGTATCTCTGATGTTTCCGGCAGCATCGACAGTGAAACTTAGGTGGATTCCTTCCAGACCGGGAGTGATTTTGATTTTTTCTTGCAATGCTTGTGCAATCGATTTGCAATATGTCGTCAACTCGCGTCCAACCGGAGCGGTAGGACTGGGGCTCGGGCGAGCTCCAGAAATTGGACTGACATTGAAGGTGCTGCTGGACGAGTGCACCGGTGTCGCCTTTCGAGCGGCGTTTGCGATTTGTTCTGAAATCGCAGCATCCAGATGTGAGATCTGTTTGCCTATTTCTTCAGCCGATTTCCCTCCTGTAACATTTCCTTCGATCTCGGAGAAAGCGTGAAGATAAGGTGCGGTGCCGATCCTATGCTCTTTCTCCATTGAGTGAATTCGCTGCAGGAGTTTCGTGCGTTCTGCCTCAAGTGGTCCCGCAACGACATTTGAAGGTTGTGCAAATGTGGATGAAAACAGGGTTATCGCCAATGCGCATGCGATTGCAGTCGCCGCTGTTTGGAGCTTCAGTGCTTGTTTGACTTTCATTGTTCTTACCACTTTATGCTTTGAAGCATGCTTAAGAACTGCTTCTTGACCGCTTCTTGCGAGCCCTCTCCGGTCTCGGAGGGAATCGACTGAACTAGGTAAATGTGCACAAGCTTTCCTCCAACCAGAGTGAAAGCGTGAGCTTCCAATTTCCCTGCTCTGGCGCACATGGAGCCATCTTTGGTTGCTATGCGCACGCGTTCTTCTTGTGAGAAGTCGGTTAGCAGATATGTCTTTCCGTTGACGTTTGACATTTCGGGCTTGCCTCGTTCTGCACAGTAGCGCAGTATCCAAGGGTTCTCCGATTTCCCGAGCTCGCTCAATTGATGTTGTGCGAGTGCTCCGGTGCCGCCACTCAAGATTTGCTTCGCGTTTGCCGAAACAGCCGTATCCAGCACGAGAACACCTAGTTCTTTGGGCGGTGACTTCTCTGCTTGATAGACTGTTCCCTTTGACGGGTCGACTGGTTTTAAGTCAATCACTTTCCAAGTTCCATCAATCGTCGCTTGCTTAACTGGAGTTTGAGGGAACGAAAGTGAGTTTGCTTCTGCTTCTTGTGGCATGAATAAGAGCGCACCGATTAGTAGGAACATCTTTGAGTTGGTCAAAGCCATTACGCGAAAACCTCTTCGAGAAAATTCTTCATTGCCTGCCACGAACGCTTGTCTGCCTTTTTGTCGTACATGATGCCGTTATCCGGCATGTTAGCTTCTGGATTTGTGAATGCGTGAACGGTCTTTCCGTATGCGTGAATTTGCCAATCCGCGTTGGCTGACGTTAACTCGTTCGCCATCTCAACCATGCTGTCCGGTCTGGCCATTGGGTCGTCATAGCCGTGCAGAATCAGGACCTTGGCAGAGATGTTGCCTTGCTTCCCAAGGTTTGGCGGGTTGAACAAACCGTGAAAACTGACGACACCGCGGACGGTGGCGCCGCTGCGCGCCAGGTCGAGCACGCAGAGTCCGCCGAAGCAATATCCTATGGAGGCGATGCGCTCTGCGTCGACCATTGGATGTTTCTTTGCGTGTTCCAATGCCGCCTTCATTCGTTGCAAAAGCATCGCTCTGTCGTCCAGAAACGGCTGCATAAGTTTTGCGTTCTCGTCAAAGTTTGTGCCACGGTTGCCCTTACCATACATGTCTAGAGCGAAACCGACATATCCCAGCTTCGCTAACTCCTCAGCTTTCTCGCGTTCGAAATCGCTCTGACCGCCCCAAGCATGATGAATCATGACGCAAGGACGCTTCGCTTTCTCTTTGCCTTCATAGGCGAAGAAGCCCTCGCAATTCAATTTGCTGTCAGTGTAGTCAGAGTATTCCGTGTGCATTGTATCCTCCGCGTCGAGTGAGTTGAATTGATTTGTATGTAGATCGGAGCCTAAGACGATTTCCTTAGAGATTTGCTTAATACCCGGTTCCACCACATGAGGGCACCGGATGCAAAAAGCAGAGCCGGTGTCAATCCTGCCACCACCCATAGGGTCTTCGATATGATTCCGCCGAAGTTTCCGAAGTGCAAATTGCTCAACCACGATAGGAATCTTTCAGGTGTGGCGCGGTCTTCCGGGCGAGAGAAGTGCGTGATTTGCCCTGTTAAGGATTCGATGCTTACGCGCGTGACTGCATCGTTTCCACCGAAGGAAGAGTCGGTCATGGAAATGTGCATTGTCGAATCTTTGTCTGTGGGTAGTTTGATCCAGGCAGGATGCAAGCCGGGTGCTTGGCGTTTTACTCGTTGCAGAATGCTGTCGATGTTCATGGCATGCGATGAGTTCGATGGAACCGCCAGCGGTGCCGCAATGATATTCGTTGGTATCGGAGGCGGGGCTGATGCACCAGTTGGATGCGTGGATTCAATGCTCGCAAAGACTGTATGCACAACCTTTTCAAAAGGCTCTGGGAATGCGAAATATATAGCGCTTGTTCCCCAAATAAAAATCATTGGCAGTGCGAAAATTCCGACGGCTGAGTGGGCGTCGAAGTTGACTCGCTTCCAGTTTGCCTTGAAGTTAACAGTCATTCGAGACACTAGGCTGCCTGCACGCGTCGACCAGATGAGAAAACCTGTGATGCCTAGTGTCAATAAGAAGAGTGCTCCGACGCCGTTGATCGTTCGACCGGTAGTGCCTGAAAGCAGGTTGAAATGCAAATCTCGCAAGATCAGCATTAGTGAGGTTTTCTCGCCTATCACTTCGGAAGTGTACGGATTGACGAGTGCTACTGATTGATTTGAATCGCGTGAAACAAAGACTTCGAGCGGCGAATCCTGGCGTGGCGGATGATGAATCCACGTTGGTTTGTGATTCGGATAGGTTGATTTCACCGACTCCATAACGCGCGAAAGTGGCTGTCTATAGTCGGTCACGGCAACTTTCGGATTCACTAGCAGAGAAATTTCGTCATAGAAGACGAGTGCTGCACCGGTAAGGCTCATGACGAAGATGTACAGGCCAACGGCGAGTCCGGTAACCATGTGCAGTTTGAAGACGAATTTGCGCAAACGCGTTTTTGCTGATGCGCTTGTTGTCTGCAACTTTCCAGACTGAGATTGCTTTGTTTTTGCCTGAGAGGAGGTTGTCATGATTGAGTCGGGTCGGTCAGGCAATTTTCCCTCATCAATGGGCGTTGGAGGGTGCTTTACTGGCTTAGACAGATTAAAAGTTGCGAGCGCCCGCGCGATGGCGCTCATGAGGTGTCGATTGATTAAAAGACGTTACATTGTTGAGCTTGCTGTGTTCAGAACGCGAACCACTTCTCGCCGATTCGATGCGAGCTGAGTTGTAATCCGAATGGTACCGCCGGCGGTTGTTGTGCGCTCATCACGAAGCCGCGCGGTTGTGGCTCGTCATCAGTGAAGAAATAGACCGTTCCATCATGATCTACGCCATAGTCAATCACATGAAAAAGCCCAACCAAACCGACCGGTGAAGTCTCGACAAGGTTCGGTCGATGCTCACCTTGCGCCCGCAACTGGTCTGCTTTTACTTCAAGTGACGACTTGCACAGTTGGAATGCGATTTGAGTCGGAACATCTGTCATTGCCACCACTGAAAGAACGGCCGCAAGCGGAACGAAGAACATCGACGGGCGCTTCAAGACTCGCTTGTATCCACCGAGGGTCAACGACAAAGCCCATAGCCAAGCAACTGCGGCGGCGAGCCAAACGATGAAACCGATGATGGCGAAGCCCGATCCACCTGGTTCGTGGCAGCGGTACAGAATAACTGCGGTAGCTGCGGTCGCAAGGACGTTCGCCGCAATGACGAGATACTTTGACTTGTTGCTCTTCTTGCCGACTTTCGTGAACTCGCCGGCAAACCTGCCACTGGCACTTTGAAGTTCGAAATCTTCTTCTTGCCGTTTGGCGCGCTTCTTGCGTCGATCTTGCGCGGACTCGTAAGGAATCTCACCTTCCGACAGCATAAGACGCTCGACCGCCTTCTGGGTCTCAAGCCCCCACTGCGGCGCCGTTTCGGCGGTGTGCAAGCGACCATCCTTAGGAGGTTGCGCTTGCTGCGGCGGCTTTTGATCGTCTGTGGATGGTCGCGCCGGTGGGTCTTTGAACTTCTCTACAAAACCAGTCTTCCATTTTTCGTCTTCGGCGGAAGGCGCTGCTTGTGGCTGGGGCGGTGCCGCTTGCTGGGGCGGTGCCTCTTGCTGGGGCGGAGGTGATGTTTGTGCAGCTTCCGGACGAAACTGGGGTATTGAATGTGGAGCCGGTGGCGGAGCGACCGGTGCCTGAGCAAGGGGGCTCTGTCCTGCCGCGCGCTGCGGGCTTCCCAGCTTTGGCGCCGGTGGCAGAGAGCCTTTCGCTGTGGGAGGTTCCGGCTCTGGAGCTCGTTGTGGATCTGGAGCCCGTTGTGGCTCTGGAGCCCGTTGTGGCTCTGGAGTTTGTTGCAGCTCCTGCACGTAATTTTGCTCGACGTTCGGCATCGGAATGCTTGGAGACGATGGATATCCGGGGGATCTGCCTGCGGCTGGATAGCCAGGCGGCGGTTCTTTTGTGGTACTCGGGGGCGTACCCTGAGTTCCAGGCGTACTCGGAGGCGATGGCGCAGCAACAGGAGCACTCGGAGGTGCTGGTGGAACTGGAGCGCTCGGAGGCGCTGGGGCGGAGGGCGTACCAGGTGGTGACTGGGGATGTGCGGCGGCAATGTCTTCGGGTAAAACCGGTTTAGATAGAAGTTGTGTGTAAAGCCCCTTTTTTCTCGGACCGTCAGGCTTCGCATCTGGCGGCGGTCCCGGTGGGGACTGCGACGGCTGTTGTGGAACCTGTTGCGAAGGCTGAAGCGCCTCCGCCGGAACTTGTGGTTTTATCAAGTTATCGCTCGTCTCAAATAAAGACGAAATCTTGTTGCCTTCGGGCTTCGCAGCGGCATTTTGCCCCGACGCCATAAGCGATCCGAGCCCAGTGCTTTTGGGAACCTCCGGCTGCGGCGGCGGCTCTGGCGCCTCTTTTACCGGACGATTCTTATCGTCAGCCTCCTCTTCACCGGAGAGGTCGACGTCACGCTCGGAGTAGTCGCTCAGATATTGGTCGCTAATGCCCTCAAACATACGCGTGAAAGCCTTGCGCTTCTTGTCGCCGCGCTTTGATTTATCGTCCTTACCTGAGTTGGCGTTTGGATTTCCGCCGTCCGGCATCCTGGAACCTCCGTCCCGTCATCGTCTTTATACCCGCGCAGAACTAGACGATAGAGGGTTCACTCAGCGGTTTCAAAAATTAGGAGGGATGCAGGGAAAGATTTTACAATCTGCCAGCGTCAGATAAATTCCTTGCACGACGAACAGTGCGCAAGCAAATTGAATTCGTATTTGACATAGTCGTACTCGTAGCGCATGCACACGCGCTTTGAGAATGACTCAAGATAATCTTGGTGGAACTCAATAGTCTTGCCGCAAGTTATGCATGTAAGATGCGAATGCTGCGGACCCTCGCGCTTCCATTCATAGAAGGATTTGCGTTCTTTCTCCAGTTGCACGATCAGTCCAACTTTCAGCAATCGTTCCAGAACTCTATACACAGTCGAGATGTGCAGTTTTGTGCCGTTCTTCGCTGTTTCCGCAACGATGTCTGCGGCAGTCAAATGCTGCCCTTCGGGTGCGTTTTGCAAAACTTCTGCAACCGGCTTTGTGTGTCCCTGGTTGACTTTCAGCGCATCGCCTTCGCCGTCTTTGAACCTGTTGAGCATGCGATGCGCAGTACTCTTGCTTAGTTCGAGCCCTTTGGCTCCCGCCCGCAATTGTAGTTCTCGTGCGGATATGTCAGGTTCGTCTCGAATAATTTCGAAGACTGCCATGGTCTTTTCCCAGCCGAGTTTTGTTCCTTTCGTGTCGGGTGGCACAACGTCAAAAGCCGGATCAGAACCCAGATTCATCTCACTGCCTTTCTCTTAAAAAACTCGTTGCGTTTTCGCAACTCTTTCGCGGTTCATATCCAACAAATACATAAGGAAC